>JBDTBW010000026.1:0-17455 GCA_039923855.1 Rhodanobacteraceae bacterium
ACCGCGCACGCGGGTCTGCGCGAAATGAAAGCGCTGATCGACGCCGAGGTCGCGCGTCGCGATATGGCCGGTCATTTGAAGCTCGGCCCCGGCGGTATCCGCGAGATCGAGTTCATCGTGCAATTGCAGCAACTGATCCGGGCGGGGCGCGATCCGGCGCTGCGTGCACAGGGATTGCTGCCGGCGTTGCGGGCCTGCGCCGCACGCGGTTATCTCCCCGCCGCGCGCGTCAAGGCGTTGTACGAAGCGTATGTATTCCTGCGCCGCCTGGAGAATCGCGTGCAGATGTTGGCCGACCAACAGACCCACGAACTACCTGAGGATCCTCTGCTTCGCGCGCGTCTGGCGGCGACGCTGGATTACCCCAATTGGCAGGCGCTGGAAACCGCCTTGGCGGTGCATCGGGCGGAGGTGTCTTCAATCTTCGCCGCGGTATTGGCGCCGCAGGCCGGAAAACCCGCGGGCGAAGCAGCCACCGGCGCGCCGGAAACGATGGGCGTCGTGCTCTGGCGCGATGCGCGTGCGGATTCGCTCGATCCGCGCAAACTGGAGAGCGCGGGCTTCGTACCGGGTGAACGCGCAGCGCAGACGCTGGCGCAGGTCGCCGGCATGCACGGATTGTCCGCGCGCGCATCGCGGCGTCTGGAGTATTTGATGCCAGCCCTGATCGACGAGGCGCTTGCCACCGCCTCTCCCGGCAGCGCATTGCCACAGTTATGCGAATTGGTGCAGGCGATCGCGAGACGCTCGGCTTATCTCGCCTTGCTCGAGGAACAGCCCGCAGCGCGAGCGCGGCTGGCGCGTCTTTGCGCGGAGCAGACATGGCTCGCCGCGCGCGTGATCGCGCAACCGTTGCTGCTGGACGACGTACTCGACCCGAGGCTGGAACATCTGCCGCGGCGCGATGAAGACATCGCCGCTGAACTTTTCGCCTTTCTCGAGGCCCCCGAAGACGATCCGGGAGAAACGCTGACCGCGGTCGCCGAGTGGCGCGACAGCGTCGTGTTGCGCGCGGGTCTGGCCTTGCGCGATGGCCACGCCGATGCGGTGACCACGTCGCACCGGCTGGCCGCGATCGCGGCCGCGGTCGTCGACGCGGTGTTGCAACTGGCCGAGCGCGAGTTGATCGCGCAACACGGCCGATTGCCGGGCGACGGTTCCGGCTTCGCGGTGTTGGGCTACGGGAGTCTGGGCGGTTGCGAGTTGGGCTTCGCATCCGATCTCGATCTGGTCTTCATCTACGACGCCGTGCGTGACGCATGGTCCAGCGATGGCGCGCGCTCTCTGGAAGGCGCGCGCTGGTACGCGCGGCTGGCGCAGCGCGTGGTGCATTGGTTGTCCGCATCCACCCGCGGCGGACGCTTGTACGAAGTCGATACGCGCTTGCGCCCCGACGGCCGCAAGGGGCTGCTGGTCGCGAGCCTCACCGCATTCGTTGGCTATCAGCGCGAACGCGCCTGGACCTGGGAGCATCAGGCGCTGGTGCGCGCACGCGGGATCGCCGGCGATCCATCGCTGATCGCCACCTTCGCGCAGGCGCGCGCCGCGTTGCTGACGCAATCGCGCGATCCCGCCCGGGTGATCGCGGACGTGCTCAAGATGCGCGCGCAATGGCGCGTCGAGCGCGATCGCTCCGATGCGCAAAGGCTCGATCTGAAACAGGGTGCGGGCGCGCTGCTGGACATCGAATTTCTGTTGCAGGGTTTGGTGTTGCTACACGCCGCGGAATATCCGGCGTTGGCCGCGATCACCGGCACGCCGGAATTGATCGATGCCTGCGCCGCAGCTTCGCTGTTGTCGAGGCGGGACGCGGACACCTTGCGCGGGGCGCACTCGGAATTGCTGGTGCGCGCTCTCGGCAGCACGCTGGGTGCGCGCCCGCGCGTTGTGCCGCGCGATGAAACGCTGGCACGAACCTGTGCGGAAGTGCTGCGGATAGCGTGCATGGCCGGATTCGATTTCGAGCGAAAATAGTTGTCCGACCGGGTTGTTTTGAAATGCTACTGGGGGCGCGCGGCGAAGCGCTCGCGCAATTGCGCGGCCACTTGCATGGTTTCGCGCAGCGGCGCCTTGGGCGGCGCGGAATCGGATTCCAGATCGTTGAGCAGGCCGCGTTCGCGCAACGCGGCGTGGAAGCGCATCAGTTTTTCCGGCAACGATGCGGTGACCAAGCTGTGCACCGGCGCGCCGGTGGCCGCGGCTTCCGACAACATGTTGACCGAATCGGGCGTCACCACGATGCGCTGTGCCCAACCGAGCAGGCCAGGATACGGATTGGGTCCATCGACATCCTTGTGCCAGAACACCCCGGGCAAATGCGCCAGCCTTTCGCGCAGGATTTGCGCGAACGCCGGCGGCGTGCGTCGCGAAACGGTCGCCAGCACGCTGCCACCCTCGCGCAACACGCGCGCGGCGACGCCGTCGGCAAGCGCCTTCGCATAAGTCTGGTCGAGTCCCACACCCCGGCGCGGGCCACCCAGCAACAACGCTGTGCGCGGTTGCGGCAACTCAGCAAAATCTGGAAATGCTTCGCGCCCGGCGGCGAGCCATGCATCGTCCACCGGATTGAGCGAACCCAGCGTGGCGATCACGTTGTCGCCTGACAATTGATCATGGCGCGGCGCGATCACCGCATCCCAGTGATGCGGGTCGATGCGCGGGTCGAGGATCTGCACGGTATAGCAACGATGTTGCGACAAACCGCGCAACAGACGCGTCAACAGCGCAGCGCTGCGGCCACAGCCGACCGCAAGCTGCGGCCAAGGCACGGCGAATTGCGCGCGATCGCGCGCGGACAGCGCAAGTCGTCCGCCCGGCAACGCGCGCGGTGCGGCCCACGACCATGGCGCGCGCAACGGCAGCGCCAGCACGCGCGCGGGCAGCTCCAGCGCGGCGACCAGCGCCAGCGCCTGGCGTTCGTTGCCGGCCGCGCCATCGGTGATGATCCAGGCTTCCCGCATGGTCGATTTACCGTCAGCTCGAACGTCGTAGGATGGATACTGTCTTATCGCATAGATGACGCCGACACTGAAACACCCGGATTCGCAAGCCAGCATCAGGAGCTGTCGCATGAAACTCGTCCATTCCGCCATCCTCATTGGAGCGTCCATCGCCGCGACAGCCGCGGCCAGCGCCGCGCCGGTCAGCTATACGCTCGACCCCAACCACACCTACGTGCTGTTTTCGTGGAGCCATCTAGGCTTTTCGCACCCGACCGGCCAGTTCGGCAAGACCCAAGGCACGCTGATCTACGATGCTGCCGATCCAGCCAAGTCGTCGGTGCGCGTGAGCATTCCGGTGAACAGCATCGATACCCACGTTGCTGCGCTGGACAAGGATTTGCTGGGCGCGGGATTCCTCGATGCGGCGAAATATCCGGGCATTATCTTCGCAAGCACCAAGGTGACGCCGGCGGGCAAGAGTCATTTCGTCGTCGCAGGTAATCTGACGGTGCATGGCACGACCAGGCCGGTGACGCTGGACGTCACCCTCAACAAGGTGGGTAGCTATCCGATGATCGACGCGCCGGCGCTGGGTTTGGGCGCCACCGCCACGTTCAAACGCGGTGAATTCGGGGTGGGCGGCGGCGTGCCGATGGTCGGCGATGAACTGGAGGTGCGCATCAGCGCCGAGGCGATCGAATCGCATGCTTACACCGACAAGATATTGCCGCGGGAAAAGCAGGCCGCGCGGCAACCCGGAAGTACACGGTAAAATATGGACCCCGCTTCAGGAAACAACACGACATGAGCAGTCAGGCCTCGCCGCATCCGCCCGAACCCGCCAATGCCCGGCGACGTTACGAGGTGACGCGCGGCGACTTGCCGCTGTCGTGTCCGTTGCCGGACATGGCGCTGTGGAATTCGCATCCGCGCGTGTATCTGCCGATCGTCGAGGACGGTGGCGAATCGACCTGTCCTTATTGCGGCGCGTTATATGTGCTGAAACAAGCAACCGTTTGAACGCGGACGGCGCGCCGCGCTCAATCCGGCACGGCAGCACTTTCCTGCGGCGCGTTTTTTGCTTGGTACTTCCGGATGTTTCGCACGCGAGCTGCGACCGGCAAGATGGCTGAGTCAACCCCAATCAAACGACCGCTGACCGTGCTCCAGTTGCTGCCGGCGCTGGACAACGGCGGCGCCGAGCATTCCACACTGGAAGTCGCGCGCGCGCTGGTCGCAGGCGGACATCGTTCGGTGGTGATCTCCGCCGGCGGGCGGCTGGTGCAGCGGTTGCAGGCCGAGGGCAGCGAGCATGTGCCGCTGGACCTGGCGAAAAAATCGTTCCGCACATTGCGGCACATACGGCCGTTGCGGCGGCTGCTGGAGGAAATCCGCCCCGACGTGGTGCATGCGCGCTCGCGTCTGCCGGCATGGATGGGCTGGCTGGCATTGCGCGGCATGCGGCCGCGGCCGCATTTCGTTACCACCGTGCACGGGCTCAATTCGCCGGGCAATTACAGCCGCATCATGACCCGGGGCGAGCGCGTGATCGTGGTCTCGCAAACGGTGCGGGATTTCGTCTTGAGCCACTACCGCGATATCGATCCGGCGCGCCTGAAGGTGATCCCGCGCGGCATCGATCCCGACGAATTTCCCTACGGCTATCGTCCCGACGATCTTTGGCGGCAGCATTTTTTCGCTGAATATCCGCAACTTGCGGGCGCGCCATTGCTGACGCTTCCGGGGCGCGGCACGCGCCTCAAGGGCCATGCCGATGCGATCGCGCTGCTGGCGGGACTGCGCGCGCGCGGTATCGACGCGCGCCTGCTGTTGCTGGGCGCGATCGAGCGCGGCCGCGAAGCATATCTGGCCGAACTGCACGCACTGGCGCAGGATCGTGGCGTGTACGACGCGGTGGTGTTCACGCCGCCGCGCAACGACGTGCGCGACATCTTCGCGGCGTCTTCGCTGGTGCTGCAATTGTCGAACAAGCCCGAAAGTTTCGGCCGCACCGTGATCGAGGCGTTGTCGCTGTGCCGTCCGGTGCTGGGCTATGCGCATGGCGGCGTCGGCGAACTGCTGGCGGAACTCTACCCCGCCGGGCGTGTGCCGCCGGGAGATGTGGAAAAACTGATCGAGCGCGCGGCCGAATTATTGCGGGTGGCGCCGCCGATCGCGCCTCTGCAACGCTATCGGCTCGCCGACATGCAGGCGGCCACGCTGACTTTGTACGAGGAAGTGGCTGGTGCGGAGCGAAAATGAGGAAATGGGAAGTGGGAAACAGGAAGCAGGAAAACGGCTTTTGATTTCCTGCTCCGCTCTTCCCATTTCCTGCTCCCGCTTACAATCAGGCATGGTGTTTTGTCGTGCCTGAGCCATGACCGATTCCCTCGCCGCCCGCGCAGCCGGCGCGCTGCGATCGCCGCTGCTGCCGATCGTGGCGGTGATTTTCCTGCTGCCATTCGGTCGCGCCAGCGAGTTCGCCGTGCTGGTGTGCATGCTTGGCGCGGCGATCTTTTTCGCGCGTGCGCCGCGGGCGTGGCGCGGCCACGAGGGCGTCAAGTTGTTGCTGATCTTGTGGGCGTGTTATTTCACCGCGGCACTGATCTCCGCCCTCGACGCGGTGAACCCGGGCAAAAGCTGGAGCACGGTCGCGGCATTTCTGCGTTTCGCGCCGTTCGGCTTTTACGTCTGCTTCGCGATGCGACGCGAATCGCGGGTACGCGCGGTTTGCTTCAGCGTGGGCGTGATCGCCGCGTTGTGGGCGCTGGATGCGTGGGTGCAGGCGCTGACGGGTTGGAGTCTGGGTGGCTACGCCGATCCGCAGCGGGTTTCCGGCATCTTCGGCGCGGGCGATCTGAAGCTGGGGCCCGTGCTGGCCACGCTGTCGCCGTTCGTGTTGTGGAGTGCGCGCGAACGCTACGGCCGAACCGGATTGGTCGTTGCGTTGCTGTTCCTGCTCGGGCCGATCCTGCTAGCCGGATCGCGCGCGGCGTGGTTGACCTATGCGCTGGTGGTGATCGCGTTTTTGTGGCGCGAGGCGCGCACGCCGCTGCGGTTCGCCGCGTTGGCGTTTGGCGCGTGCGTGATCGCGGCATTCGCTGTCGGCATCGCCTGGAAAACTTCGCCGCGCTTCGATACGCGCGTGGATCGCAGCTTGCTGGTGTTGAGCGGTTCGCCACAGGGGATCGACATGGCGGCCAGCGGACGGCTGGAAATCTGGCGCACCGCGTCGCGGATGTATGCGGATCACCCGATCAACGGTGTTGGCGTGCGTGGCTTTCGTTACGCCTATCCGTCATACGCGAACACGGGCGATCGCTTTCTCGGCATCGAAGCCTGCGGCGTGGGCGAGGGCGCCTGTCACCCGCACCAGATCGTGCTGGAAATCCTCGACGACACCGGCACGATCGGACTTGTCCTGTGGCTGACCGGCCTGGCATTCGCGCTGCGCGCGTGGCGCGGCGTATCGCCGACAGCGCGCCGGCGCGCGTGGCCAGTGACCGTCGCGCTTGCCGTCATGCTGTTTCCGTTGAACACACATCTTGCGTTTTATTCGGCGTGGTGGGGGCTGTTGTTCTGGTGGTTGCTGGCACTGTGGATCGCGGCCCTGTATGCGGATTTTCCGGAGACGGCACATGCCGCGTGAAAAACTCTCGCTGGTCGTCATCACCTGGAACAACGCCGATACATTGGAGCGATGTCTAGCCGCGGCCGACTTCGCCGACGAGATCGTGCTGCTGGATTCGGGTTCGAACGACGCGACGGTCGAAATCGCCCGCCGACATGGCGCGCGCGTGGCGGTCCATCCGTTCGACGATTACGGCCCGCAGAAGCAGCGCGCGATCGACATGGCCAACTATGACTGGATATTGAACCTCGATGCCGACGAGGTGTTGTCGCCCGGAACGCGCGAGGTGATCGAACGCACATTGGAAAACCCGCGCGCCGCCGGGTTTCGACTGCCGCGCCGCGAACGGATTTTCTGGGCGGTGCAATCGCGCTGGAGCCATCGCAACGGTCATTTGCGATTGTTCGATCGCCGCCGCGCGCGCATGAACGCGGTACCGGTACACGCGGCAGTGGAAGTGGACGGACCCGTGCAAACCTTGCGGTGCGCAGATTTCGTCAACAACGGCGATAGCGATATTCATACCCGCGTGGACAAGGTCAATCGCTATTCATCGGGGCTGGTCGCCGACAAACTTGGCAAGGGGCAGCGCTTCAGCGGCGTGATGATGATCGTGTACCCGCCGATTTTTTTCCTGCGACAGTATCTGTTCAAACGCTATTTCCTGTCTGGTTGGGCGGGCTTCATCGCCAGCGCGATCGGCGCGTTCTATGTATTCCTGAAATATGCGAAGTTGTTCGAGGCACGGCGACGGAAATAACGTCAATACAATGAAGGCATTCCCGACGGCCTCGTCTTGAACCGCTTGTGCGCCCACAGATATTGCTCCGGCGCCTCGCGCACCATGCGTTCGATCTGCGCGTTGACGCGTGTGGTGTCGGCGATCACGTCGTCGCTCGGAAAATCCGTCAGCGGTGCCTCCAGTCTCAGCACATAACCGCCGCTCGGCTCGCGGCGATGGAAGAACGGGATCACGGCGGCATTGGACAAGCGCGCCAGATGATGCGTGGCGGTGATGGTCGAGGCCGGAATGCTGAAGAATGGCGCGAACATGCTGTCCTTGCCGCGCATGTCCTGATCGGGCGCGTACCACACGATGCCGCCGCGTTTGAGATATTTCACGCAAGCGCGCAATTCCTCCTTGTCGAACATTGTGTCGGCGTAATCCAGCCGCGCGCGCAACACGACCCATTCGAACACCTGCGAATCCATGCGCCGGTACATGCCGGCGATGCGCAGTTGTCGCGAGATCAATCGCGCGCACAGCTCCAGATGCGAAAAATGGCCGCCGACCAGCAGCGCGCCGCGACCCTGCGCGTGCAGCGTTTCCAGATATTCCAAGCCGTCGATCCGAACGGGCAGGCGCGCGAGTTTGCGATCGCTGGCCAGCCAACCCAGCGCGAACTCGCCCAGCATCGCCCCCATGTCGCGCAGCGCCGCCTTGCGTAACCGCTCGCGCGAGCTCGCATCCATTTCGGGAAAACACAGTTCGAGATTCCGCGCGACCACGCGACGTCGTTCGCGCAACAATGGAGCCAGCAACGTGCCCGTCATCGAGCCGAGCCAGAAGATCGCGCGACAAGGCAGTAACACCAGCAAGCGCAACGCGCCGACGCCCAACCACGCTGGCCAGTGACGGGGGCCCAAAAGGGATGCGCGGAAGGGCGGGCGGGACGAGGGAGTGCGCAATTTCGGCATGTGTGCGCGATGATAGCAACCGCCGTGGACGCCAGGCACGCCCGTATACTCGCCCGCCATGCTGCGCTTTCTCTACACAATCGCGATTTACCTCGCCACGCCGGTGATCGTGTGGCGGCTGTTCACGCGCGGTTTCCGTTATCGCGGCTATTTCTCGCGCTGGCGCGAACGATTCGGTTTCTTTCCCTCACCCGGTTTTGGCGAGAGCATCTGGGTGCACGCGGTATCGGTGGGTGAGGTCAACGCGGCACTGCCGCTGATCCGCGCGCTGCAGCGGCGGTACTCGCGCTTGTCGATGGTGGTGACCACGGTGACGCCTACCGGTTCCGAGCGGGTGCGCGCGCTGCTTGGCGACGAGGTATTCCACGTCTATCTGCCTTACGACCTGCCGCGTGCGGTGCGGCGTTTTTTCGATCGCGTACGGCCGTCGCTGGCGGTGGTGATGGAAACCGAAATCTGGCCGAACCTGTTTCACCTGTGCGGCAAGCGCGGGGTGCCGTTGGTGATCGCCAACGCGCGCTTGTCGGAGCGATCCTTGCGCGCTTATGCGCCGGTGCGAACGCTGGTGTCAACGGCGTTGCGCAACGTCGGCCACGTCGCCGCGCAATCGCATGCGGACGCGCGACGTTATCGGATGTTGGGCGCGGATCCCGCGCGGGTCAGCGTGGCCGGCAATCTCAAGTACGACACGCCACTGTCGCGTGGCGTGCGCGAACGCGGCGAAGACTTGCGCGTGGGTTGGGGTGCCGGGCGACCGGTATGGATTGCGGCCAGCACGCACGAGGGCGAGGAATTGGCGGTTTTCGAGGCGCACCTCGCGGTGCTGGCGCGGTTGCCGGATGCATTGTTGCTGATAGCGCCGCGGCATCCGGAGCGTTTCCGCACAGTCGAACATTCCGCGCGCAACCTGGGTTTCAGCGTCGCCACCTTCAGCGGGATTGGCGCACCAGACATCGATTGCCAGTGTTTCGTGATCGATACCATGGGCGCATTGATGCGCTATTACGCGGCGGCGGATATCGCCTTCGTCGGCGGCAGCCTGGTGCCTGTCGGCGGCCACAATGTGCTGGAACCCGCCGCCCTGGCGCGACCGGTGCTGACCGGGCCGTACACCTTCAATTTCGAGGAGATCACCCGCAGCCTGATTGATGCCGGCGCCGCGCGTTTGATCGAATCGCCGCCCATGTTGGGCGCGGCGGTGCTGGATCTGTTGCGCGACGCACCGGCATGCGCGCGGATGGGCGCGGCCGCGCGCGCGGTGTGCGCGCGCGAGCGCGGCGCGGTGCGGCGCACCATGATCCTGATCGAGCGCATCTTCGCGCGACGCCGCAGCGCGGTGAGCCAGGAACCTGAAGCGGGGCATGCCGCCCGAACTTTTCAGTGAAGGTGAGCGGATGCAAAGCGTCGCGAGGATGAGCAGGTTGCGCGCCCGCCGGTGCGCAGGTCGAAGTCTTTGCGCTTACGCGATGCCTTGAATGGCATCGCGTGCAAAGGCTGAGGGTGCGGCAGGATGCCGATCGGAAAGCCCACCATTGATGGTTGCTTGCCACGACCGAGCACCGCCGGCGCGCGAGATGCCGAGCGCAGCAGCTTTGCGGCCGCTCACTGCAGCAGCCCGTTGACCGCCTCCAAGTCCTTGACGTCCAGTGTGCCGGCGGAACCCTTGAGGGTGAGCTGGTTGATCACGAAAGCGTGGCGCGCCTGCGAATAGTTGCTTTGAGCCTGGAACAATGTCTGCTGGCTGATCAGCACATCGACGATGGTGCGCGTGCCGACCTCGAAACCCGCTTGTGTGGCCTCCAGCGCCTTTTGCGCGGAGGTCACGGCTTGCCGCTGCGCCTCGACCTCGCTGATGCCCGCCTCGATCGCGTTGAACGCGCTGCGCGTGTTGCGCACTACCGTGCGGCGATCCTGTTCGAACAGATCGCTCTGCTGATCGCGTTGCGCGATCGACTGGCGCACCCGCGACTGGACCAGACCGCCGGAGAAGATCGGCACCTGCAGCACCAGGCCGACGATCGTGTCGTTGCGTCCGCTGTCGAAATGTACGGTACCCGGCAGGGTGGTGCTCCGCTGGTCGCCATAGGCGGGTGAGTCGGTGTAGCTGACCTGCGCGCTCAGGGTCGGCAGATGCCCGGCGCGCGCCACGTTGATTTCGTGATCGAACGCATCGACCTGATCGCGCTGGGCCTGCAAGGTAGGGTTGCTGCGCACCGCCAGATCGACCCAGGCGTCGATCGCGTCGGGCTGTGGTTTGTCCAGCGGCAGATTGTCGGTCAGTTTGTCGAGTGCGCCGACCGGCTGGCCGGTGATCTGGGACAGCGCCTCGCGGTCGTCGAACACCACATTCTGCGCCTGGATCACGCTGGCCGCGGCGGCATCGTGCTGGGCCTTGGCGGCATCGACGTCGGTGATCGCCGACAGGCCGACATTGAATCGCTGCTGGGCCTGGTCTTCCTGCTTGGCCAGCGCCTGTTCGTTGGCCTTGGCGAAGCGCAGCTCGTCTTCCGCGGTCAACAGATTGAAGTAGGCGGTTGCCGTGCGCAGGATCAAATCCTGTTCCGCGGCTGCGTATTGTGCCTCGCCGCTTGCTGCCTGGGCGTGACTGGCACGCAGCGACGCGAATTTGCCGAAGTCGAACAGGGTCTGGTCCAGCGTGGCCTGCTTGTTGAAGTTGCGTGTTGTACTGGTGCTGCGGGTGGAGAACACCTGAAAACCGTTGCCAGTTTTGACTGGCTGATTACTGGTACTGATACCGTGATCCTCGCTGAAATTGCCGCTCGCGTTGATTTGTGGCAGCAGCACGGCGCGTGCCTGATCGACGTTCTCCGCGACTGCCCGGCGGGAGGCATCGGCTTGAAGCAAGACCGGATCGGAGTTGCGCGCGGCGCGATAGGCGTCCATCAGGTTCTCGGCACGCGCGGCTGGCACCGTGGCGAATGCGAGCAAGAGCGCGAGTATTGAAAACCGCGGCCACGGATGACCGTTTTTTCGCGCAGAGGTGCGCATCAACAGTGGGAGCAACAGGGTCAGCGGGCGTTTTGTCATGCTATGCGGCATCGTGATGCAGTCCTTTGAAAGCGTCACAGCGAAAAATGTTTCGGCGGTTGCGCGCCGGCGAGATAGGGCAGATCGGTTTCGAACAGGCTCTCTTCGGCAAAACCGTCATCGGCTTCGCGGCGCAGCAGCAGCGCGCGCATCGCCGGTTCCACGCCGGTCACCACGAACATCCGCCCGCCCGGCTTCAGCCAGTCGCGGAAACGTTGCGGAATGCGCGCCACCGCGCCCGTCACCGCGAGCGCATCGAATTGGCGCGAGGGTTGGAAATCGCCCAGCGCGTCGGCGTGCATCACCTCGATATTGGCGAGCCCCGCATCGCGCAATCGCTCGTGCGCGCTGGCAGCAAAATCCGCGTGCCGTTCCACGCTCACGACATGCTTGCCGAGGCTGGCCAGACACGCGGTGAAATAACCCGAGCCGGTGCCGATCTCCAACACATCATCGTCGGGCTGGATATTCAGCGCCTGCAGCGCGCGGCCTTCGACCACCGGTTTCAGCATGGTCTCGCCGTGCGCCAGCGGCAGCGAGAGATCCGCATAGGCCAGCGCGCGATACGCCGGCAGTACGAAAGATTCGCGCGGCAGCGCTTCCAGCGTCGCCAGCACGCGCGCGTCCAGCACTTCCCACGGCCGCACCTGGTTCTCGACCATGTTGCGGCGGGCCTGCTGCAGATCGACGTGTTCCAGGTTGGCGTTCCCGAGTTGGTTGCTCATCATTTGTAAACACCGGACAAAGATTCGAAAGCATAGGCGCGTGGCTTGACGCGGGCAACGGTATCCGCGCGCCACGCATTTCCCTACTGCCGGAAGTCATCGCACGCGGATGACTTCCATCATGGGAGAGCAAATGACAGGCCAACGGTGATCGTCGCCCGAATGCGAGGCAAGCCGCCGCGTTGCGGGGTTTGCCTTGGCTATCGTGGGTGTCCGCGGACGCGACGACGGACAGCCCGGACGCGCCGTCAGGCCGGGATATGCTTGCCGCGGGCAAGCATGCCCTTGGTAAATCTGAACTTGCCCGTATAATAAGTGGCATGAATCACGCCGCGACTACCGCTGTCCCCACCCGCGCCACCGGTCCCGGCCGGCCCAAGGACATGGAGAAGCGTACCGCGATCCTGGAGGCGGCCAAGCGCCTGTTCCCGCTGCACGGCTACGAGGGCACCAGCATGGATACCGTGGCCGCCGAAGCCTGTGTGTCCAAGCTCACCGTGTACAGTCATTTCGGCGACAAGGATTCCCTGTTCCGTGAAGCGCTTCGCGAGCGCTGCCGGCAGATGCTGCCCGACCGTGTGTTCGAGGACGCAACGCACGCGAGCTTGCGCGAGGGTCTGTTCGCGATCGCCCGCGCACATGCGCGCGCGATCACGGATCCGGAAGCGATCGGCACCTGGCGCGCGATCCTGGGCGATTGCAGACAAGGCAATCCGCGGCTGGGTCAATTAATGTGGGAAGAAGGCCCGGGGCGGCTGCGCGCCATGATGGAACATTTCCTCGCGCTCGCGGTGAAGCGCAGCGATCTGGATATCGCCGATGTCGGCCGCGCCGCCGGACAATTCCTGGCCCTGCTCAAGGGCGATCTGCATGCGATGCGGCTGTTCGGCTGCACGCAATGCCCGGAAAGGTTCGAGCAGGAAGTCCAGGCCACCGCCGAAGCCGCGGTGGAGATGTTTCTGCGGGCGTATGCGCGTCGATCGAGCGGTTGAAAAGCTGCTGCGCTCGGCCAGATTCAATCGATATGTAGCGCGCCTGCGGTGCTCGGATCAGGCCCGGTACAAGGATGTACCGTTTTGGGGCCAAGGAATCCTCATGTATTGGCATATACACTCCGGTCCCTGCGCTCCGGCGGCGCGCAACCGGCCTTCGCTCGTGACGCTTTTGAACCGCTCGACACCGAATCATAAATGACGGACGGCCTATAATCGACCTCCACCCCACGCGACGGAGCGCGCAATGAACGCCCAGCCATCCGAATTGCTGCTTGCGGCGCGTGCGCTCTCCGCCGAAGTCGTTCGCCCGATTCCCGGCTCGTGCAAGCTGCATGTGCCGGGCAGCCGCGCCGACGTGCGCGTGCCGATGCGCGAGATCGCACAGGCCGATACGCCTTCGATATTCGGCGCCGAGCACAACGCGCCATTCGCGGTGTACGATACGTCCGGGCCGTATACCGACCCCGATTACGATGTCGATCTTACGGCCGGCTTGCCGCCCTTGCGCGCGTGCTGGATCGCCGAACGCGGCGACACCGAAAAACTTTCCGGCCCGACCTCGGAGTTCGGCAAGAAGCGCGCGATCGATCCGCGCCTGGCCGATGTGCGCTTCCCGCATCTGCCCCAACCGCGCCGAGCCAAATCGAACGCCAATGTCAGCCAGATGCACTACGCGCGGCGCGGCATCGTCACGCCGGAGATGGAATTTGTCGCGATCCGCGAGAACCAGAAGCTCGATGCGTTGCGCGATTCGCCGCTGCTGAAACAACATCGGGGACAATCGTTTGGCGCTGCGATTCCGCCCACGATCACGCCGGAATTCGTGCGCGACGAAATCGCGCGTGGCCGTGCGATCATCCCGAGCAACATCAATCACCCGGAATCCGAGCCGATGATCATCGGCCGCAATTTCCTGGTGAAGATCAACGCCAATATCGGCAACTCGGCGGTGTCGTCGTCGATCGCGGAAGAAGTGGAAAAAATGGTGTGGGCGATCCGCTGGGGTGCCGACACCGTGATGGATCTTTCCACCGGCAAACACATCCATGAAACGCGCGAATGGATTGTGCGCAACTCGCCGGTGCCCATCGGTACGGTGCCGATCTATCAGGCGCTGGAGAAAGTCGGCGGCGCCGCCGAAGACCTCACTTGGGAATTGTTCCGCGACACGCTAATCGAGCAGGCCGAGCAGGGCGTGGATTACTTCACGATCCATGCCGGCGTGCGGCTACCTTTCGTGCCGCTGACCGCCAGGCGCATCACCGGCATCGTGTCGCGTGGCGGGTCGATCATGGCCAAGTGGTGTCTCGCACATCATCGCGAGAGTTTCCTCTACGAACGCTTCGAAGATATCTGCGACATCATGAAAGCCTACGACGTGGCGTTCTCGCTCGGCGACGGTCTGCGCCCCGGTTCGATCGCCGACGCCAATGACGCCGCGCAATTCGCCGAACTCGATACGCTCGGCGAATTGACGCAAATCGCCTGGAAGCACGACGTACAGGTCATGATCGAAGGCCCGGGTCATGTGCCGATGCAACTCATCAAGGAGAACATGGACCGGCAACTGGAAAAATGCGGCGAGGCACCGTTCTACACACTCGGTCCCCTGACCACCGACATCGCGCCGGGTTACGATCACATCACGAGTGCCATCGGTGCCGCGATGATCGGCTGGTTCGGCACCGCGATGCTTTGTTATGTCACGCCAAAGGAACATCTGGGCCTGCCGGACAAACAGGACGTGCGCGACGGCATCGTCACCTACAAGATCGCCGCCCACGCTGCGGACCTCGGCAAGGGTCATCCCGGCGCGCAAGCGCGCGACAACGCGCTCAGCAAGGCGCGTTTCGAGTTCCGCTGGGCCGATCAGTTCAACCTCGGCCTCGATCCGGAGAAAGCCAAGGAGTTCCACGACGAGACGCTGCCCAAGGAAGCGCACAAGACGGCGCACTTCTGCTCGATGTGCGGGCCGAAGTTCTGTTCGATGAAGATCACCCAGGACGTGCGCGATTACGCCAAGGAACATGGCGTCGGCGAGTCGGCGGCACTCGAGGAAGGCATGGCCGAGAAGGCGGCGGAATTCCGCCAGCAGGGAGCCGAGGTCTATCGACGTGCATGAAGCCGTTATCCTTCCGCGATGCGGTGGCTGCGCCAAGGCGCGGTCATCGGTGCGAGACTGACGACGGACGACCGGCATGAAGCTCCCGGTTCCCTTCATCCAGCTGCCGCTGCTGTTCGACGCCGCGGCGCTCGCCGCCGAGGTGGCGGCTTTCGACGAGGGCATGTGGCGGCCGCACCCGACCGGGATGCCCGGCAACTCTGCGCTTCCCCTGGTGACGGTCGAAGGCGACCCTGCGCGCGGGGATTCGCTGGAGGGTCCGATGCGGCCGACGCCGGCGTTGCTTGCCAGTCCCTACCTGATGCAGGTGCTCGGCAGTCTGCGCGCCGTCATCGGCCGGGTCCGGTTGATGCGCCTGTCCGGCCGCGCCGAGGTCAATCTCCACGTCGATACGGATTACTACTGGAACGAGCGCGTGCGCGTGCACGTGCCTATCCTGACCCAGCCCACGGTGCGCTTCACCTGCGGCGATGCGCAGGTCAACATGGCCGCCGGGGAGTGCTGGATCTTCGACACCTGGCGTCTGCATCACGTCCTCAATGATGACGACTCGCCACGCATTCACCTCGTCGTCGACAGCGTGGGCGGCGCCGATTTCTGGGATCTCGTCAACGCCGGACGACCGCATACCGCGCCCAGGGCAGGCTGGGCCGCGGGACACGTCGCGCCCGGCTGCGGCGCTGTGCCGGAGCTGATGTTCGAATCGGTCAACAGCCAGTCGCCGATGAGCTTGTGGGAGCTGCGTGGACACATGAGTTTTGTCTTCGCGGAAGTGGAGCCGCAGCCACGGCTCGAGCCCGTCGGCCGATTGGCGAGCGCCTTCGTTTCCAGGTGGCAGACGCTCTGGTTTCGTCATGGCACGAACGAGACAGCGCTGCCCGAATACACGGCGCTGCTCGACGCATTCCTGCGCCAGGTCATGCCGGTGGCGCGAGGAATAGCGCTGCGCAACGGCGCGGATCTTTCCGACGCGATCCTCGGCCTGCTCAAGCGTGCGGTCCGTCGTGAGAATGCACCGGCATCGAGCGAGGAAAGTTCTCGCAGCGGGCCCGTACGCAACGCCGCGGCCGCCAAAACCGCCGATGGCCGGGACGACTTCGAGCGGCCCGTCTTCATCGTGTCACCGCCGCGGTCCGGCTCGACCCTGCTGTTTGAAACGCTTTCGCGCAGTCCCGACGCCTACACCATCGGCGGCGAGAGCCATGGGCTTATCGAAGGAATGCCCGAGCTCGATACCGCGGCGCGCGGCCACGTGTCGAACCGGCTCGACGAAAACGACGCAACCCCGGCCATCGCGGCCGCGCTGCGCGAGCGCTTCCGCAACCGGGTTTTCGATCGCCAGCTGCGCAAGCCCGGGCCGGGCCCCGTGCGCCTGCTGGAAAAGACGCCGAAGAACTCCCTGCGCATCCCGTTCCTGCACAAGGTGTTCCCCGACGCGATGTTCGTCTACCTCTATCGCGATCCGCGCGAGGTCCTGGCCAGCATGCTGGAAGCATGGGAATCGGGCGGGTTTCGCACCTATCCGCAGCTGCGCGGCTGGACCGGCCCGCCGTGGTCGCTGCTTTTGACCCCGGGCTGGCAGGAATGGGCGGGGCGACCTCTGGTTGACATCGTCGCGGCCCAGTGGGAAACGACGACACGCATCCTGCTCGAGGATCTCGCGGCGCTGCCGCCCGGCCGCTGCGTGGTGGCGCGCTATGAGGCGCTCCTGGACAATCCTGGACGCGAGATTGATCGCCTTTGCGCTGCGGTCGGTTTCGGTTGGGACGAGGCGGTCGGCGATGGCCTGCCCGTCGCGCGACACACCGTTTCGGCGCCCCAGGAAGGCAAGTGGCGTCGGCGTCAGGCGGAAATCACGCCGTTGTTGCAGCGAATCTCGACCACGGCGGACCGCGCCGCTCGGTTTGCCTCGCGATAACAGGAGCAGCCACCGCGCGCGGCTTGACGGGCGCGCCAGCGTTTCCCGCGATGCCGCTCCTGCTCCCGCCGCCGGTTTTCGTTCATCCCATTCCCCGTAAGATCGAACACGGTGCATCGGGTCCGATGCATGCTCCCGCAGCGAACCACCCACCCGATCGAATCCAGAGGCAGGCATGGCCGCGAAACCGTTTCTTTCCGATATCCAGACCCTACGCCGGCGCGCGCGCGAACACATCGAGCGCGGCGCCGTCACCGATACCTACATGCTCGACCGCGAGACGGTACTCAAGCTGCTCAACGAGGCGCTGGCGACCGAGATCGTCTGCGTGCTGCGCTACAGGGCGCATCACTACATGGCGTCCGGCATCAATGCC
>JBDTBW010000027.1:0-13587 GCA_039923855.1 Rhodanobacteraceae bacterium
GGCCTTGCGGTGCTGCTCGAAACCCGCATCCGATTGCACCGCCAACGTCATCTGCTTGTGTGACATCTGCGCATCCTTCAAGATCAGTCCACGCTTCGACCACGAATCAAAATCAGAGTTTCCTTAACACAGTTACACAACAGGCTGGGGATTGAAGCATGAAAATCGACGCATCCGACGTGGTCGTCCACGGTAGGTTTTGGCGATTTGTGCAATTTCCATTGACACGCATCATCATCGCGACGGTGGCGTTGGCAGTAACGGTTTTGCTGTTGCAATGGATTGCTGCGGTCACCCAATTCAAACCGCATTCAATCATTGATGGAGCATTGGCCACCGTCGTTACGATCGCTGCATTGATCGCAATGTATGTCGCGTATCTGGGCTTGGTTGAGCGGCGCCCTGCTTCGGAGTTTGGAATGCGCCGCTCGGCGCCTGAATTCGCGGCCGGTTTCCTGCTCGGCGGCGGTCTGTTTTGCCTGATCATGCTGATTCTGTGGCTGGCAGGTGTAGCTAGGATAGAGTCAGGCGCTGGATGGTCTGCACTTTGGCTGCTGCTGTTTGGCGCATTGGAACTTGGTGTTTTGCAGACACTGTTCTTTTACGGAATTGTGTTCCGGATTGCCGAGCAAAGTTTGGGAACGTGGACTGCGTTGGCGATAACGATTGTCGCGTTCGGCGTCGCGCACACCGGCGGTCCCGGAGCAACCCCAATCAGCATCGCAACGATCGGACTGCAAGCCGGTTCGTTGTTCGCGGCCGTGTATGTCTATACGCGTCGGCTGTGGATGCCGATTGGATTGTTCACGGCATGGAACTTCGTTGAAGACGGCGTATTTGGGGTCAGCGCTTCGGGGCATACGGAACAAGGCGTCCTGGTAAGCCGATTCCACGGCCCCTCGATTTTATCGGGAGGGGCGGCCGGTCCCGAAGTCACGATCGTGGCCTTCTCGGTTTGCGTAATGGCTGCGGTTGTGCTTTTTCTGCTGGCGATTCGAAGGCGTCATATCGTTGGGCCGTTCCGGCGCGAGCGTGCGGGCATCGACGAAGCAGCGGTCGCCGCCAGCTAAGATTTGTGCGTTCGATCAACACTATTCCATGACCCGAGTCATTCCCGTACTCGCCATCGACGGCCCTTCCGGCTCCGGCAAGGGCACGATCGCGCGCGCAGTTGCGGACCGGTTGGGTTGGCATCTGCTGGATTCCGGTGCGCTGTATCGTGCGATCGTTTACGCCGCGGCCCAGGCAGGGCTGGATTTATCGGATGCGGGGGCCGTCGCGCGTTGCGCGGCGATCACGAAGATCAGCTTTCGCGATCACGGCGGCAGTGGCGAGACGCGGGTGATCGTCAACGGTCACGATGCGACCGATGAATTGCGCACCGAAACCGCAGGCGCCACGGCTTCCGCGATCGCGGCGATCCCTGCCGTGCGCGCGGCGCTTGTCGAGAAACAGCTTGCCTTCCGCAAGGCGCCGGGCCTCGTCGCCGATGGCCGCGACATGGGAACGGTGATCTTCCCGGATGCCCGAACCAAGGTGTTCCTGACCGCCAGTGCCGGCGAACGCGCGGAAAGGCGTTATAAGCAGTTGAAGGGAAAGGGACTCGAGGTTACACTAGGTAGTCTTTTGTACGAGATCGAGGCGCGCGATGCCCGCGATGCGTCGCGCGCGATCGCGCCGTTGAAGCGGGCAAACGATGCGGTGCTGGTGGATACGACCGGCATGTCGATCGCGGAGGTGGTGGCAAAGGTGCTGTCACTGCTGCAAACCTGATTGCATGCTTTTTCGAAAAGTGCAGCAACGGATGGCTGCTTTCACGCGCTAAGGATGCGCATAAACCACCAAACAACCGCGCGCGGTGTGCGCGGGATTTCAATAATGGTGCCAATGCACCCGCTACCGGCGGACCGCCGTCTGGAATCTTCAATGATGAGTGTCGCAGGCAACGCGGTCCTTTCCCACCCTGGAAACCCCATGAACGAGAGTTTTGCCGAGCTGTTCGAACAGAGCCAATCCATCTCCAAACTGAAACCCGGTTCCATCGTGTCCGGCATCGTGGTCGAGATCCGCTCCGACGTCGTGGTCATCAACGCCGGGCTGAAATCCGAAGGCATCGTCCCGATCGAACAGTTCCGCGAGGACGACGGCACCCTGGAAATCAACGTCGGCGACGAGGTCAAGGTCGCGCTGGACGCGATCGAGGATGGCTTCGGCGAGACCAAGCTGTCGCGCGAGAAGGCCAAGCGCGCGCTGGTCTGGGATGTGCTCGAGAATGCATTCGAGAAGAGCGAGGCGATTTCCGGACGCATCTCCGGCAAGGTCAAGGGTGGCTTCACCGTCGACATCAAGGACGTGCGCGCGTTCCTGCCGGGATCCTTGGTAGATGTGCGCCCGGTGCGCGATCCGGTCTATCTGGAAGGCAAGGATCTGGAATTCAAGATCATCAAGCTCGACCGCAAGCGCAACAACGTGGTGGTATCACGTCGCGCGGTGGTCGAGAGCGAGCACTCCGAAGAGCGCGAGCAGTTGCTGGATCGCTTGCAGGAAGGCGCGATCCTGAAAGGCGTGGTCAAGAACCTCACCGACTACGGCGCGTTCGTGGATCTGGGCGGCATCGATGGCCTGTTGCACATCACCGACATGGCGTGGAAGCGCGTGCGGCATCCGTCGGAAATCGTCAACGTCGGCGACGAACTGGACGTGCGCGTGCTGAAGTTCGATCGCGAGCGCAACCGCGTCTCGCTGGGTCTCAAACAGATGGGCGACGATCCGTGGGTCAATATCGCGCGCCGTTATCCGTCCGGCACGCGAATTTTCGGCAAGGTCAGCAACGTCACCGATTACGGCTGCTTTGTCGAGCTGGAGCCCGGCGTTGAAGGCCTTGTGCACGTATCCGAAATGGACTGGACCAACAAGAACGTCAACCCCGCCAAGATGGTGCAGGTCGGCGACGAGACCGAGGTGATGGTGCTCGACGTGGACGAAGAGCGCCGCCGCATCTCGCTCGGCATCAAGCAGACCCAGGCCAATCCATGGGAAGCCTTCGCCACGCAATTCAAGAAGGGCGACAAGGTCAAGGGTTCGATCAAATCGATCACCGATTTCGGCATCTTTGTGGGTCTGGATGGCGGCATCGATGGTCTGGTGCACCTGTCCGATATCTCCTGGCAGACGCCGGGTGAGGAGCTGGTGCGCAACTTCAAGAAGGGCGACGAGGTGGAAGCGGTGGTGCTGGCGGTCGATCCCGAACGCGAACGCATCAGCCTGGGCGTCAAGCAGCTCGAGCAGGATCCGTTCGGCCAATTCATGGGCAACCATGCGCGTGGCGCGACCCTCACCGGCACGGTCAAGGAAGTCGACGCCAAGGGCGCGGTGGTCGATCTGGGCGAAGGCGTGGAGGGTTATCTCGCCGCGCGCGACATTGCCAAGGAACGCGTCGATGACGCCAGTCAGCACTTCAAGGTCGGCGACAAGGTTGAGGCCAAGTTCACCGGCATGGATCGCAAGGGCCGCATGTTGCAGTTGTCGATCCGCGCCAAGGACGAGGAAGATCTGGCGGAAACGATGTCTGATTATCAGGACGCCGGCAGCGGCACCACCAAGCTCGGCGCGCTGCTGAAGGAACAGATGAGCAAGTCGGAGTAGAAAATTTCTGCAAAGCTCGCGCTCGGCCTGATTCACTCAGCGCCTTGCGCGCCGGCGGTGCGAGGATCAGGCCCGGTAAATGGATGTACCGCTTTGCAAGCCAGGGAGTCCCCATGTATTGACACATACACTCCGGTTACTGCGCTGTGACGGCGCGTAACCTGTCATCGCTCGCTACGCTTTGCGGAGATTTTCAACAGGCAGTCACTGAAGAAGTAGCGATGTCGAATCAGCGAACCCGCTTGCCATGACCAAATCGGAACTGATCGAGGCGCTCGCCCGTCGGCAGACGCATCTTGCGTTTGCCGACGTGGAGCTTGCCGTGCGCCACGTTATCGACCAGATGAGCGGCGCGCTGGCCAATGGCGAGCGCATCGAGGTGCGCGGGTTTGGCAGTTTTTCGCTGCACTACCGTCCGCCACGCACCGGCCGCAATCCCAAGACCGGCACCGCGGTCGCGTTGCCGGGGAAGCATGTGCCGCATTTCAAACCGGGCAAGGAATTGCGCGAGCGGGTCAACCAGGGAGCGGCTTGAAAGCCGCCGCGTTCGCGACGCTTCCAACCCGTTCCGATCATCCTCGCAAAAGCCACGCGCACTATGGGACACTTGCGGTTGTCCGCCGGAGCCTGTTCATGCGCGCGTTGATCGTTGTTCTGGTGATCGCCTTTTTGATCCTGGGTGCGCTGTTCGGCGCGTTGAATCCCGAACCTGTCGGCTACGATTTCCTGTTTGCGCGGATTGTGGTGTCCAAGGGTACGGCGTTCCTGCTCGCGATGCTGTTCGGCTGGCTGCTGGGCGGCGCATTGTGCTGGGCGGGCACGGGCCTGCGCCGTCGCGGCGCGCCTGATCGCGGTGACGTCGAATGAGCGCGTTGTTGCTGCATCCACTGTATCTCTTGTTCCTGCTGTTGCCGGTGGCGGCGTGGTCCGGCTGGCTGATCGGCCGCCACAGCAGCGCGCGACGCTCCGGCGCGCGAGTGACCGAATTGTCCTCGAATTATTTCCGGGGACTCAATTATCTGCTCAATGAGCAGCCGGACAAGGCGATCGAGGTGTTCATGAAGCTCGCCGAATTCAACCGCGACACGGTCGAGACGCACCTTGCGCTCGGCAATCTGTTCCGGCGCCGCGGCGAAGTCGACCGCGCCATCCGCGTGCACCAGCATCTGGTGGGCCGTCCCAATCTGAGCGGGGAAGAGAAGACCGTCGCGCTGCTCGAACTCGGCGAGGATTACATGCGCGCCGGATTGCTCGATCGCGCGGAGGCCCTGTTTGACGATCTGGTGGCGATGAACGCGCACGCGCCGTCGGCGTCGCGGCACCTGATCGCGATCTACCAGCACGAGCGCGACTGGCACAAGGCGATCGAGCATGCGCGCCGGCTCGAAGTGATGACCGGCGAATCGCAGGGTCCGACCATCGCGCAATTCCATTGCGAGCTGGCCGAGCAATCGCGCGTGCACGGCGCACGCGACGAAGCCCGCGGCTATCTCGATCAGGCCTTCGCCAGCGAAACCGAATGCGTGCGCGCGCACATGCTCGCCGGTCACCTGCTGGCGGAAGAAGGCGATCATGCCGGCGCGGTGAAAGCCTACGAGCGCGCGGTGCAGGCTGATGTCGACTTCGTGCCGGAGATCCTTCCGCCGCTGCTCGACAACTACGCGAGTTCGCGGCAGATGGATCGTGCCGAGACATTCCTGGTCGATGTGATCGCCCGCTATCAGGGCATCTCGCCGGTGCTGGCATTGATGCGCCTTTACGCCGGCCGCGAAGGCGAGCGCGCCGCGGTGGATTTCCTGACCCGGCAATTGCGCCAACGGCCATCGGTGCGCGGACTGATGGCGCTGATCGATGCGACACTGGACAAGACCACTGGTGAAGCGCGAGAGAACTTTTTGATCCTGCGGGATCTCACCCGCAAGCTGCTGGAAGGCCAGGCCATGTACCGCTGCAGCCGTTGCGGCTTTGGCGCCAAGGCGCACCATTGGCAGTGCCCGAGCTGCAAGAACTGGGGCACGGTTCGCCCCATCCACGGCGTCGTCAACGAGTAATCTCGTGAGCGGTTGAAAAACTAGCGCTTGGCTTGATTCAATCAAGCTGTCGCGCGCTGCGGTGCTCGAAATCCTCATGTATTGACCTATACACTTCGGTTTATGCGCTCCGCGGCGCGCAAGCTGCCTTCGCTCGTTACGTTTTTCAAGCCGCTCTCACCGGCGAAGGAGCCTGCACTGCAATGCCCGAAGCGCAACTTGTTGTCAGTGCCGTCTGCGGATTCCTTATCTCCGCGCTATGCGTGGTGTTCGCGTTGCGCTACGCGCGCAGACGCGGCTTGCTCGATCGACCCGGACAGCGTCGTTCGCACGCGTTGCCTACTCCGCGTGGCGGCGGCATCGGTATCGTTGCCGGCGCGTTGATCGCAGGTGCTTCGGCGTGTCTATTGGAGCCGGAAACCTGGACACCGGTCACGGTTGCTGTGATTGCCGTTGCGGTGCTCGCGGTCGCCATCGTTGGATGGCGTGATGACCATGCGCCATTGTCGATATTGCCGCGCATCGGCGTGCACGTGCTGGCATCGATCGGCGTCGGCTTCGTGCTGCTTTGGCCCGCGGCGCTCGTCGATCAACGCCTATGGTGGTGGCTCGTGGCGATCGTGCCGCTCATCGCCGGCAGCATCAATGCGCATAATTTCATGGATGGCATCGATGGCCTGCTAGGCCTGCAAGCGTTGTTCGTGTTGATCAGTTACGCGCTGCTGGCGCGGGTGGCGGGAGATTTCGCGTTGACCGCGGCGTCGCTCGGCGCGGCCGCGGCGTGCCTGGGGTTTCTCATTTTCAATTTGCCGCCGGCCCGGATTTTCATGGGCGATGTCGGCAGCGGCACGCTGGGTCTGTTGATCGGCGCATTCGCCGGCTTGCTGGTGCAACGGCATCCGGAATGGCTGTGGGCTTGCGCGATCCTGTCGTCGGGGTTTCTGGTGGATGCGGGTTTGACGCTGTTCGCCCGGGTGCTGAATGGCCGGCGTTGGTACACTGCGCACCGCGAGCACCTGTATCAATGGATGGTGCGCGCGGACTTGGATCATGCGCAAACGGATGGCGTCTACATGCTCTGGAACCTGATCGTGGCGGCACCCGCGGCCTGGCTCGCGGCACATTTGCCACCGATGCGCGCGTTCGTGCTGTGCGCGGCGGTGTACGTGCTCGCCGGCGTGTTGTGGATCGCGGGCAAGCGCGCTTGTCTGCGCACGGTGCAACGCGGCCATGCGTAAGCTGATCAGCAGGGTGCATCCGCGCGCGGCGGTGGTCGTACACGACCTGGTGATGGTCGCGATCGCCTGGGCGCTGGCCAACACCTTGCGTTACGCGATGTTGCCGACGCCGCAGCGCTGGCACGGTCATATCCTGGAATTCGTGATCGTGCTGGCGGTGCAGGGCGCGATCTTCCGCTGGACGGGGTTGTACAAGGGCTTGTGGCGCTTCGCCAGCCTGCCGGATCTGTGGAACATCCTGCGCGCCAGCGTGGCCGGCGCATTGGGCGTGGGTTTGGCCCTCTTTCTGTATAGCCGTCTGACCGGCATTCCGCGCTCGGTGCTGCTGATTTATCCGTTGCTGTTGTGCGTATTGCTGGGCCTGCCGAGACTTGCCTATCGCTACTGGAAGGATAGCCGGATCGATCTGTTCCACGCACGGCACAGCAAGCGCGTGCTGGTGATCGGCGCCGGCCGCGCGGGCGAGGCGCTGATCCGCGATCTGCGGCGCGACGCGCGTTATCATCCTGCCGGTTTCGTCGATGACAGCGACGCGCTGCGCGGCGCGCGTCTGCACGGCATTCCGGTGCTGGGACGGATCGAGCGCCTGCCGGAACTTGCGCGCGAAGCCGGCGCGGAAATGCTGCTGATCGCGATGCCGTCGGCCGACAAGACGCAGATGCGCCGGGTGGTCGAACTGTGCGAGGAAACCGGGCTGCCGTTCCGCACCGTGCCGCGATTGGAGGATGTGGTCGCCGGCCGCGCGCAGTTCAACGAATTGAAGGAGGTCGCGATCGAGGATCTGCTCGGTCGCGAGCCGGTCAAGCTGGATTGGAGCGCGATCCGGCAAGGGCTGACCGGCCGCCACGTGCTGGTCACCGGCGGCGGCGGTTCGATCGGCGCTGAATTGTGCCGGCAGATCGCGCGTCTCGGCGCTGCCTCGCTGACCGTTATCGAGCTATCCGAATACAACCTCTACCGCATCGAGCAGGAGCTGCGCGCGCAATATCCGGAATTGGTATTGCGCGGTTTGATCGGCGACTGCGGCGATGCCGGAACCTGCGCGCACGCTTTCGCGATCGCGCGCCCCAACGTGGTGTTCCACGCCGCCGCCTACAAGCATGTGCCGCTGCTGCAGGAACAATTGCGCGAGACGTTTCGCAACAATGTGCTGGCCTCGCGCGCGGTCGCGGAGGCCGCGGCGAGCCACGGTGCGGAAAGCTTCGTGCTGATCTCCACCGACAAGGCGGTCAATCCGACCAGCGTCATGGGCGCCTGCAAACGCATCGCCGAAATCGTCTGTCAGGCGGTCGCCGCCAACGCGCGCACGCGCTTCATCACGGTGCGTTTCGGCAACGTGCTGGATTCGGCGGGCTCGGTGGTGCCGCTGTTCCGCGAGCAGATCCGTGATGGCGGTCCCGTGACCGTGACCCATCCGGAGATTTCGCGTTACTTCATGACCATTCCCGAAGCCTGCCAATTGATCCTGCAGGCCACCGCGATGGGGCAGGGCGGCGAGACCTATGCGCTGGATATGGGCGAACCCGTGCGTATCCGCGATCTGGCCGACCAGATGATCCGCCTGGCCGGCAAGCATCCGGGGCGCGACGTCGCGATTGTTTACACCGGCTTGCGTCCGGGCGAGAAATTGTTCGAGGAACTGTTCCATCCGCTGGAGGATTACCGCAGCACCGCGCATGCGAAAATTTTCCAGGCTGCGCAGCGCGAGTTGTCGCCTGCGTTGGTGTTGGCGCAGATCGATCGCGGCGCTGCGGCGGCGGTGGCTTTCGACGAGGATTCGCTGCGCCAATGCGTAGGCGCATTGCTGCCCGGCTACCGCTGGCAGATGGGTGAACCGGGCGACACCGACAACGTGCTGCCGTTGCAGCGCCAAGGGCCTGCTAACGTCTAGCCAACTGGGCCACGGCCCGAAGGGTTGCTCCGCAGCGGCCGTCATCCGGCGTTGCGCGCCTTGGTCATAGAGTGGCTATGATGCGGCGCCGCGCGTCTTGTCTGGCAACCGCTGCGAAAGCAACGCGGCTCGCTTGGTTAGGCGTTAACAGGCCCAAGGACAAGGACAGCGCATGAGCGTGACACGAATCCGCAAAGTCGTTTTTCCTGTCGCGGGCATGGGCACGCGCTTCCTGCCCGCGACCAAGGTGGTTGCCAAGGAAATGCTTCCCGTGCTGGATCGCCCGCTGATCCAGTACGCGGTCGAGGAAGCGGTGGACGCCGGCGCCGACACCCTGGTGTTCGTCACCAACCGCTACAAACACGCGATCGCCGATTACTTCGATTCCGCATATGAGTTGGAGGAAACGCTCGAGCGCGCCGGCAAGCATGAGCTGTTGTCGCTGGTGCAGGGTCTGCTGCCGCCGCAAGTGCGTTGCGTGTACGTGACCCAGGAACAGGCGCTGGGCCTGGGCCATGCCGTGTTGTGCGCGAAGCCCGTGATCGGCGATGAGCCCTTCGGCGTGATCCTGCCGGACGATTTGATTGTCAACGAGGGCCACGGCGCGCTGAGACAGATGGCGCAACTCGCGGCGGCAGAAAACGCGGGCGTGCTGGCGGTCGAAGAGGTGCCGCGCGCGGACACCCACAAATACGGCATCGTGGACGTCGGCGGAAGCAACGCCGCCGCCGCACGCATCCGGCGTATTGTCGAGAAGCCGGAAGC
Organism: Rhodanobacteraceae bacterium; assembly: GCA_039923855.1. Lineage (GTDB taxonomy): Bacteria > Pseudomonadota > Gammaproteobacteria > Xanthomonadales > Rhodanobacteraceae > 66-474. Next base: position 9,570 of record JBDTBW010000027.1, read on the forward strand.
GCCGGATGCGCCGTCCAATCTCGCGGTGGTCGGAAGATATATATTGCCTGGAAGGATTTTCGAATTGCTGGAACGCACCACGCCCGGTGCCGGTGGCGAGATCCAGTTGACCGACGCGATCGCGGCGCTGCTGCTCGAATCCAAAGTGCTGGCTTGCCGCTTCGAGGGCGAGCGTTTCGACTGCGGCAGCAAGCCCGGGTTGGTGCGGGCGACCTTGCATTTCGCCTTTGCCGATCCCGACCTCGCGCCCGTTGTGCGCGCCTTTGTTGCCGGGCACGGTTAGGCGGCAAGGGACCCTGAAATGTCCGAGCACGCCGACCTCGACTGGATATTGAATCACCTCGGCGAGGAGCGCGGGCGCTATTTCAACGCGGTCGCGCCGCCGGTATTGCAAAGCTCGATCTTCTGTTTCGATTCGGTCGCCGCCATGCGCGAGCGCGCGCACGACGAATACGGCGAACACTTCTATACCCGCGGTAATAACCCCACCGTCGAAATCCTGCGCCGCAAGATCGCAGCGCTGGAAGGCGCCGAGGATTGCCTGGTTTTTTCGTCGGGCGCCGCGGCGATTTCCGCCGCGGTAATCGCCAGCGTTTCCAGTGGCGAGCACGTGGTCTGCGTGCATAAGCCCTATAGTTGGACGCATAAGCTGATGGCGCAACTGCTGCCGCGCTTTGGCGTGCGCGTGAGTTTTGTCGATGGCACCAGGACAGCGAATATCGAGAATGCGATCGAGGATACAACGCGCCTGATCGTGCTGGAAAGTCCCAATTCCCTGACCTTCGAATTGCAGGATTTGGCGGCGATCGCAAAACTCGCGCATGCGCGCGGCGTGCGTACGCTGTGCGACAACAGTTACGCCAGTCCGTTGAATCAATCCCCGATTCTGCTAGGCATCGATCTGGTGGCGCATTCGGCAACCAAGTATCTTAATGGCCACAGCGACGTGGTCGCGGGTGCCTTGTGTGGATCGCAGGCGATTTTGCGCGAGGTGTTCAAAGGCCCGTTCATGACTTTGGGCGCCGCATTGTCGCCGCACGACGCATGGCTGATGCTGCGCGGATTGCGCACGCTGCGTTTGCGGATCGAGCGCAGCGGTGCGAGCGCCCTGAAAATCGCGCAATGGCTGGAACGGCACCCGAAGGTCGAGCACGTCTGGTATCCGCATCTGCCATCGCATCCGCAACACGCATTGGTGCGTCGACAGATGTGCGCGCCGGGCGGATTGTTGTCGTTCGCGCCGCGTTGCCCGGATGTCTCCGGGGTAGATCGCCTGTGCGATGAACTGGAACGGTTTCTGCTGAGCGTGTCGTGGGGCGGTTACGAATCGCTGGTTTGTCCCACCGCCGCGTTTCTGCCCGAAGATGCGCGTGTGGTGCCGAAGCCGGTGGGCCAGGTCCCCGCCAACCTGATCCGTCTGTCGATCGGGCTGGAAGATTCGGACATTCTGATCGCCGACCTGGAACAGGCGCTCGCGCGCGTCTGAATTCCCGCTGAGATTGGCGCGGGAGCGTTGCGCTATGCTCATCCATTGCACGACGCGGATGCAGGCCCGACATGGCGTCTACGACGACCAGCTACTACCGCGCCACGGCAGCAGCGGCTCCGCCGTTTGCATCGCTGGTCGGCAAGCGCGACGCGTGTGTCGTCATCGTCGGCGGCGGTTACGCCGGCGTCAACCTGGCTTTGGGACTGGCCGAGCGCGGTGTGCCCGATGTGGTTTTGTTGGAGAGCGAAGCAATCGGCCACGGCGCGTCGGGCCGCAACGGCGGGTTCGTGTTCGCGGGTTACTCGCTGGGCGAACAGGCGCTGCTGGACAAACTCGGCAAAGGCAAAGCCCGTGCGCTGTATGCGCGCACAGTCGCGGCGGTCGAGCTGATCCGTTCGCGTATTGCGCGCTATGCGATCGACTGCGACGCGATCGAAGCTGGCGTGATCTGGGCCAACTGGTTTCGCGATCCTGAGTTGCTGCGTGAACGCCAGAAGTTGCTGGAGGAGCGCTACGGCGTCGAATGGGAGTGGTTGCCGAAGGAAAAATTGCGCGGACTCATCGTCAGCGAGCGCTACAGCGACGGATTGTACGAACGCAACGCACTGCATCTGCATCCGTTGAATTACCTCAACGGACTGGCAGGTGCGGCGGCGAATCAGGGCGTGACGATCCACGAACACAGCCGTGCCCGCAAGATCGAACGCGACGGCACGAATTGGCACATTCGAACCGAAACCGGTGAAGTGCGGGCAGCGACCGTGGTGCTGGCTTGCGGCGGCTATCTCGCGCACCTGCGCCGCGAGATCGATCGTGCCGTGTTGCCGATCGCGACCTACGTGATGGTGACCGAACCGCTGGGCGATCGTTTGCACGATTGTCTGCGCACGCGCGCCGCGGTCTACGACACGCGCTTCGCATTCGACTATTACCGTGCATTGCCCGACACGCGCCTGCTTTGGGGCGGCCGCATTTCGGTGCGCGATCGCTCGCCACGCTCGGTACAGAAACTGCTGATGTGTGATTTGCTACAAGTGTTTCCGCAATTGCGTGACATCAAAATCGCCTACGCCTGGTCGGGGCTGATGAGTTACGCGCGCCACCAGATGCCGCAACTCGGCACGCGCGGCGACGGCTTGTGGTGGATGCAGGCTTTCGGGGGTCACGGCGCTGCGCCGACCGCCGCCGCGGGCGAACTGCTCGCCTCCGCCATCGCGGAAAAAGACCAGGGCTGGCGCGAGTTCTCTGATTTCGGCTTGAGCCGCAGCTACCGTCCGCTCGGTTATCTCGCCGCGCAGGCAAATTACTGGTGGCTACAGGCCAGGGATCGATTGAAGGGAATCATCGAGGGCTGAGGCGCCGCACGCGCAGCGAGCATCGCCACGGTCCTGGTAATCCGCGCGCTGGGTGAGGGGGCAGCGCTTGTTGTCGATGGCGCGATTGCCGCTCACCAAACTATCATCCCGCCTTGCGCAGGGTCAGATTGATCCGCTGATCGCCGAAAGCTTCGTGATGCGCGTGCTTGATCGGTGCGATGCCGTGATAGCGCATGCGTGCAGGTCCGCCCCAGACCACGACATCGCCATGCGCCAGCGGTATGCGCTCGGGACGATCGGCTCTGCGCAGGCCGCCGAACAGGAATACCGCCGGGACGCCCAGCGACACCGAGACGATCGGTTGACCAAAGTCGCGTTCGTTCTTGTCCTGGTGCAGGGAAAGCCGGCTGCCGGGTTGGTAGCGATTGATCAGACACGCGTCGGGAATATAGCCTGCAAAACCCGCTTGCGCGGTGGCGGAACAGGCAAGTCGTGCGAACGCCTCCGGCATCTCCGGCCACGGGTTGCCGTTCAAAGGATCGATGGAAGCGTAGCGATAACCGCGACGATCGCTGACCCAGCCGAGCGCGCCGCAATTGGTCATGGGCACCGACATGCGCTTCCCCGCCGGTGTGATCATGCAGCGGAAGGACGAATCGAGCATGACCGCGCGCAAGCCTTCCATGATCCCGCTCTCGGCAGCCAACGCGAAACCGCGCAACACCACTGCACCTTCGCACAGCCGCTCATCCCGACGATCGAGAGCGGGCAAACTATCGAACAGGTTGGCGGTCAGCGCACTCATATTGCATTGTCGCAGATGGCCGCATGCGAACGTACTTGCAACGGTAAATGAAAAACTTCGTCTGCGGTGGCGTTGCGTCGCGATTATGTTCTCGCAACGATCATGCTTGCACTGATAGGCTAGTGTAGTGCTTCACAAATAATGAACCATTTAACCATGGCGTGGTCATAGCTTTCATCGCAACGTGGAAGATGGACGATGAAGTCACCGCTTACGCTTGACGACAACCAACGCAAGGTTCTGGAGCAATGGAGTCGGTCGCGCACGGTCAGTGTGCGCTGGCGCGCGCGTTGATTGTGCTGGCCGCCACCGAGCGCGCCTCGGACCAGGCCATTGCCGCACGGCTTGGCACCACGCGCCATCGGGTCGCCCGCTGGCGTGCACGGTTTGAGTCCGGTGGCGTTGAGG
>JBDTBW010000028.1:0-7247 GCA_039923855.1 Rhodanobacteraceae bacterium
CGCGTTGCGTGTACGGGCGCAGGATCAGATCGCGCAGATCGCCGGTGGGTTGACGATCCAGAAAGCCGTTGTCGAGCATCCAGTAATCGTTGTAGAGCTTGGACAGATATTTGTTGCCGGTGTCGCAGACCAGCGTGACCACGCGTTTGGCTTCGTGTTGTTCGCGGCAATATTTCAGCGCGGCCGCGAGCAGGGTGCCAGTGGACGAGCCACCCAGAATGCCTTCCTTACTCAGCAATTCGCGCGCGGTCAGGAAACTTTCCTTGTCGCTGATCGCGTAGGCTTTCTTGACCCGCGAGAAATCGCTGATGACGGGAAGAAAGTCCTCGCCGATTCCTTCCACCATCCAGCTCGCCGATTTCTCCGAGAGCGTGCCTTCGTTGATGTATTGCGCAAGGATCGAACCGACGGGATCCGCGAGGATCAATTCGGTGGATGGCGAATGCTTTTCGAGAAAATGTGACAAGCCGGTCATGGTGCCGGACGAACCACAGCCGAACACGATCGCGTCCACGCGCCCGTCCATCTGCTCGAGGATTTCAGGTCCCGTGGTCGCCTCGTGCGCGGCCGGGTTGTCGGGATTGCCGAACTGGTTGATGAAATACGCGCCGGGCGTGTCATCGGCAATTTTTGCGGCGAGATCCTGGTAGTACTCCGGATGACCCTTGGCGACATCCGAGCGCGTCAGGACCACTTCCGCGCCCATCGCCTTGAGATTGAAAATCTTCTCGCGGCTCATCTTGTCGGGCACGACCAGGATCAGCTTGTAGCCTTTCTGTTGCGCGACCAGCGCCAGGCCGATGCCGGTGTTGCCGGCGGTGCCTTCAACCAACGTGGCGCCAGGTTTGATCTTGCCGGCTTTCTCGGCGCCCTCGATCATCGACAGGCCGATACGATCCTTGATCGAGCCGCCGGGGTTGGCGCTCTCGAGTTTCAGGAACAGCTCGCAGCGACCGGCATCGAGGTGCTGCGCGCGCACCATCGGTGTGCGGCCGATCAGCTCGAGGACGCTGTTGTTGACGCTCATGCGAGGTCCGGATGGGTCGGGTACGGCCGCGGCGCGGCGCAAGACGGATGCCAGCCCGTAATGATAACCGCACATCCGCGTGCACCGCAGCGCGCTGCTAGCTTCCTTCCCCGAACGCGGAAAGGTGAGGACGGGGATGAACGCCGAATGTGTCTGGCCTTCTGCGGCTAGTTTGCAAACCGCCGCGTACCAGGGGCCCCTCCCTAACCCTCCCCCGCTGGGGGAGGAGATTTTTGCCCCGCGCAAAACGAACCGGCCCGCTTGTGCGGGCCGGCAGGAACGAGAGCGCGATAAAAGGAGCGTCAATACGCGGTGGCAGCGCTGCTGCGCCGGTCCCACATTCGCGTCAGGCGATCCTTGGCGTACAACTTTTCCTTCTTCATGCCGGACAATGTGTTGTCGTCCAACGGCAGCACGCCGAGTTCCGCGTCGCGAACCTTGCTGTCCAATTCCTGATGATGCTGATAAAGGCGGCGGAACTCGGGGTCCGTCTTCATCAGCGCTTCGACATCGTCTCTCTGCGTGTTTTCGAACATTGCAGAACCTCCTTCGGTCAAGGGGCGCTCATACGATCGAGCGCCATGATGCGGCGCGCGCCGCCGTAAGCGGTGCGCGACTGGATGTGAAATGCGGAATTCATTCGGTTTTTTTGTTGAGCAGTGCGATCACGAATGATCGCTTTTCATGCGCCGAGGAAGCGCGTCACTCGGAAATCGGCGTAGGCCCGATTCGCTGTCGAAACTACACCTTCGCCACCGGCTTGGCAACCGCGCGAAAACCCGCATGGTGGCGCGGGTGGACGAGCCAAATCACTGTAATCACGACGGTTTTTCAACCCGCGCTGACATCCACGTTGGCGCCGCTGCCGCCCCCGGCGACCGGGCGGATGCGGATGCGCGCCGCGTCCGCGCCGCCGGCAACCAGCGCGTCGCGCACGGCGACTGCGCGGCGTCCGGCCAGCACGCGCATCCCGCCGCCGGCGTGCGGCACAATCCGGATCGATTGCCCCGCGTGGGCTTGGGCGAATTCCGCCAGTTTGCGCACGCGCGAAGCGGACAACTCCGCGGTGCCGGCATGGAAAGCGCCGTCGGGCAGACTGATGCTGCCCGCGCTCTTGGCCGCGCCCGCCGCGGACGCATCGCCGCCGCGCAACGCGCGGGTAGCAGCTTCCGCCAGATCCGCCTCGCGCTTGGCCAAGGCAGCGGCTTTGCCCTGCGCGGCCGCCAATTGTTGGGCTTGCTGAACCTGCAATTGGGCCTGCTGTGCCTGTTGCGAATATTGCGCGCCCTGCTGTTGCAGCATCTGCGCTTGTTCCACCGCGGCCTGGTATTGCAGGCGTTGTCGCGCGAGTTCCGCGCGCGCAGTGGCGGCATCGGCCTGGCTGGCTTCCAGCATGATGCGGTCGTGTTCGCGGTCGAGTTGGTCCAGCGTGCGCTGCTCGGCTTCCGTCCGCGCCGCGGCGCGTGCAAGCGCGACGCGCTGCTCGGCGATGAACAAGGCGTGATCGTGTTCGCGACGGCCGGCCTGACCGAGCTGCGCGATCGCATCGCGCGCGCGCGCCTGCTCCCCCAACGCCAAGCCGCCCAGCGTCGGATCGGCGCTCAGCTGCTCGAGCTGCGCGCTCAAGCGTAAGACATCGGCTTCGTTAGACGCGGCGCTTGCGGTCAACGGTACGGCAAAAGCCAGTGCGAAAAGCGCGATGGCGGGAAGAATCCGTTTGCGCATCAGCGTCGCGCTCCATGACCACCATTGTCCAGCGATCCGGTGCTGGTCGCGGGTGCGGGCTGATCGGCGGGCGGCGATAGCGGCATCGTGTCCTGCGAATCCACCGGCGGCGGTAAGGGTTGATCGGATGGCGGCGGTACGGATTGATCGGATGGCGGCGGCGCGGGTTGATCGGTGGCGGAGCCAGGCGCACCCAAATCGATCGGCGGCAATTCGGTGGTGGTGCCGCTGGCCGGCGGTGGCGCGGTTGGCGCCGATTGCGCGGCGGCGGCCTCGGCCTGGCGCTGTTCCAGATCGGATTGCAGACGTGCGTTCTCGTCGGTCTTGGCTAGGAGTTGCGCCTGCAGATCGGCCGCACGTGCCCGCGCCCGCGCGGTTTCGGCGGCGGCTTGGGCTTCCTCGGCGCTTGCTGCGGCGGTGTCATTGTCGCCCCTGGATGCGGCGTCCTGCGCCAATGCCATGCGCCGTTGCGCTTCGGCAAAATCGTCGGGGGCGCGGGTGGTGGCACCGGCGTCTCGCGCCGCGCGGATCTGCGCATCCGCGCGATCCAGGAGCCCCGTGGGCGGCGGAGTGGTGGCGCAGCCGGCCAGCGCGATTGCCAAAATCGGAACCAACCGGTGGATTTTTGCCCGCGTGCGTGCCATAAACTGCCGGGGTCGAGGGATAGTGATTGAACCCGGCTATTGTCGGACGCGCCCGGCATCATTGCAATGCGCCGGCGCGTTGGCATCGCATTTGCACGATCACGAGGCACGGGTTGGGACACCGCATATGGACATCGGCTATTTCCTGAAATTGATGGTGGACAAAGGCGCGTCGGACATGTTCCTGACCACCGGCGCCCCCGTGCACATCAAGGTCGAGGGCAAACTTTACCCACTCGGCAACACCGGCTTGCCCGGCGGCATGGCCAAGAAAATCGCTTACTCGCTGATGGACGAGGGCCAGGTGCCGCTGTTCGAGCGCGAGCTTGAATTGAACATGGCGATGGCGGTGAAAGATGTCGGCCGTTTCCGCGTCAATGTGTTCAAGCAGCGCGGCGAGGTGGGTCTCGTGATCCGCTCGATCAAGAGCGAGATCCCGTCGATCGAGCAACTGCTGCTGCCGCAGATTTACAAGCAACTCATCATGGAACCGCGCGGCTTGATCCTGGTGGTCGGCTCGACCGGCTCGGGCAAGTCGACCACGCTGGCTTCGATGATCGACTACCGCAACCAGAACACCTCTGGCCACATCCTCACCATCGAGGATCCGATCGAATACCTGCACCGGCACAAGAAGTCGCTGGTCAACCAGCGCGAAGTCGGGCTCGACACGCACGGTTATCACAACGCATTGAAGAACGCGATGCGCGAAGCGCCGGACGTGATCCTGATCGGTGAAATCCGCGACACCGACACCATGGATGCGGCGATCGCGTTTTCCGAGACCGGCCATATTTGTCTGGCGACGTTGCACTCCAACAACGCCGATCAGACCATCGAGCGCATCTTGAACTTCTTCCCCGAGGCCGCGCACAAGAACATCCTGATGAACCTGGCGCTGAACCTCAAGGCGGTGATCTCGCAACGTCTGGTGGTCGGCAAGGACGGGCGCCGCCGCCCCGCGGTCGAGGTGTTGATCAACACCCCGCACATCCGCGATCTCCTGCGCCGCGGCAATGTGCATGAAATGAAAGAGGCGATGGAACGCAGCCTGCAGGAAGGCATGCAGACCTTCGATCAGTCGCTGTTCCGGCTTTACAAGGAAGGCATCATCGAACTGGAGGAAGCGCTGTCCAAGGCCGACTCACGCGACGGTCTCGCGCTCAAAATCCGTCTCGCCGAAGGCGCCTCCGGCAGCGAGCTTCCGCAAAACGACATTTACGACGTGTCGGCGTTTTGACCCTTTCGTCTTCAGTGTATGCCACATCAATCCATTGATGCCGATGCGCGTGCAATAACCATCGAAATTCAACCAACACAGGCCAAGGATGGCCGTCAACATGCGAGCATTCCAGCGCCGTGCATGACGCCGAGCATCGCAGCGCCAAGCGCGAGCAACGCGCGCACGTTCGAGCACAGGGACGTGCGAGTTCGCGCCGGCCCGCTTGGCGCGAGAAGCGCAGGAAAGTCGAGACAACAGGATGTTGTCTCGACCGTCATGCCCGCGCGCAATGGCTTTGGTTACTTTCCCCGAAAGAAAAGTAACTCCGCTCGCGGCAGCGAGCGGAACCAGGAAATCTTGCGGCCAAGCGAAACCGGGCGCCTTGCGGCGCCCAGCCCCACTTGCTCCGGCAGCGAACCGCCAATGTTCAGAAGCGGTACTCCGCGTTGACCGAGAACAGGTTGGTCGAGAGGTTCAACGAACTCTTGTCGGCGTGGTAGTAATCGTATGCCAGACCGACGCCGAAATTGCGGTTGAAGTCGTAGCCGGCGCCGGCACCGGCGTAATAGCCGTTGTCGCTGCGGTGTTCGTCGATCGGGAACGGATCGTTGCTGATGCCTTTGCCCTTCCATGCATACAAGCCGGTGCGGCCGGAAACGTACCAGTTGGGCGTGAAGTTGTAGTGCGCGGTCGCACCCACGGTGGCACCGTGTAGTGATGCCTTGTTATTGGCGACTACGGGTTGGTTGTTGAACACGTTCTTGACCTGCACGTTGCCGAGGTCGTTGTAGCCGACTTCCGCGCCCAGCGCGAACTGCGGCGTCAACGCCCAGCGGTAACCGCCGTCGATCGCGTAGCCGGTATCGCTGCCGCTGTTCGGGCCGGAAATCACATCGCTATGTCCGGCGTTGCCGTTGATGAAGAAACCGCCGTTGTTGGTGTTGCCTGTGTTGTCCTGCGCAAAGGCAGGCGCGGCCGCGACAAATGCCGCGGCAACAGCGAGGGCTGTCAAGGTGTTGCGCATTATCTTTCTCCAGCTTGGGATTTTTGGAAGCGAACTCCTGGCGGAGTCCTCAAGCGCGAGTTTGTGCTGCAGGGTTTTGCGCGCAGGATTTGAGACCTTCCCGCTGGACGATTGTTGCGGTTTCGTAATGACCGGCTCAGGCACAGTTCACGAGGTTCAGGATCGTTGAACCCGACAACGTCCGCTTGTGCGTATCAATCCGCCGCGCGCTGCTCGAGGATCGCCACCGCCGGCAAGGTTTTGCCTTCCAGAAATTCCAGGAACGCGCCGCCGCCGGTGGAGATATAGGAAATGCCGCGCTCGACACCGTACTTCTCGATCGCGGCGAGCGTATCGCCGCCGCCGGCGATCGAGAACGCGCTCGATTCCGCGATCGCGCGGGCCAGCATTTCGGTGCCATGGCCGAAAGCATCGAACTCGAACACGCCGACCGGGCCGTTCCACACCACGGTAGCGGCGCCCCGCACCATCTGCGCGTAGCGCGCGGCGGTTTCCGGGCCGATGTCCAGAATCATCTCGTCGTCCCGCACCTGATCGACGCGCTTGATCGTGGCGGGCGCGTCGGCGGCGAACGCGGGTGCGGTCACCACATCGGTCGGGATCGGCACCTCCGCCCCGCGCGCTTTCGCCTCTGCCATCACCTTGCGCGCGGCGTCCAACAGATCGTGTTCGCACAGCGAATTGCCGATCTTGAACCCGCAAGCGGCGATAAAGGTATTGGCGATGCCACCGCCGACGATCAATTGATCGACCTTGTCGACCAGATTTTCCAGCAGGGTCAATTTGGTCGACACCTTGGAACCGGCGACGATCGCCAGCAAGGGTCGCCCGGGATTTTGCAATGCGCGGCCAAGCGCATCGAGTTCGGCCGCCAGCAACGGGCCGGCGCAGGCGACCGGCGCGAACCTGGCCACCCCATGCGTGGAGGCCTGCGCCCGATGTGCTGTGCCGAATGCATCCATCACGAACACATCGCACAAAGCAGCGTATTTTTTCGCCAACACATCGTCATCGGATTTCTCGCCGACGTTCATCCGGCAGTTTTCCAGCAGGACGACTTCCTCGGCGTCGCATTCAACGCCATCGAGATAGTTGCGCACCAGCCGCACCGGCGCACCCAGGTTTTCCGACAACCACGCCGCGATCGGCGCCAGCGATTCGCCTTCCTCGAACACCCCTTCCTTCGGCCGGCCCAGGTGCGACATCACCATCACCGCCGCATTCGCCGCGCGCGCGGCGCGGATCGTGGGCAGCGCGGCGTCGAGCCGCTGCGCGGAAGTGATCGCGCCATCCTTGATCGGCACGTTCAAGTCCTCGCGGATCAACACGCGCTTGCCGGCGAGGTCGAGATCGGTCATGCGGAGGAAAGTCATCGATGTTCCCTTGCGGGTTGCGGCGAGCCGGCAATTGTCCGCGCGCGTGCACTCGCGGGCAAATGCCCCGACGCTTTATTTCCGTTCGTCCCCGGATCAAGTCCCGGGCAGGCTCTGAGCGTAGCGGCCCGCAGGGCCGCAGAGTCGAAGGAGGACACAGACGCTTCGACTTCGCTCGCTGCGCGAGCTACGCTCAGCGCGAACGGGTCAAGGTCAGGAGAACCCATGCCCA
>JBDTBW010000029.1:0-18471 GCA_039923855.1 Rhodanobacteraceae bacterium
ACTAAAAAAGTAGCACTTGGCTGGCCCTTGCGCCGCAGTTTTTACCGGTCGCCGACGGGAGTGGTTGGTAGCTGACCAGGCTACCAGGTTGCATGTACGCCGGGCCCTGAATGTGTTCCTGCGGTTCTAGACCACTTTGTTCGGCGTCGGTGACGAACCCATTCCCGCCTGCTTTTCCAAAGCCTTGCGTACCCCTGCCCCATAAGCCGCATCTGCCTTGGCGCAGTTGGCTATGTGCCGCTCCTGGATCGCCGTTGATGCGCCGCCCACAGAACGCGCCGTGTTCTCAAACAACAGTTGCTGCTTCTCCGGCGTCATCAGGCGGAAGAGGGCACCGGGCTGCGAGTAATAGTCTTCATCCACACGGTGGTTCCAGTGGTCGGCTGCGCCTTCAATCGACAGCGGGGGCTCCGCAAAGTCAGGCTGTTCCTGCCACGAGCCTTTGCTGTTTGGCTCGTACCCGATTTCTGAGCCTTTGTTGTCGTCGACACGCATGGCGCCGTCACGGTGGTAGTTGTGTGCGGGGCACCTGGGCGCATTGACAGGGATCTGGTGGTGGTTGACACCCAGGCGATAACGCTGTGCATCGCCATAGCTGAAGAGGCGAGACTGCAGCATCTTGTCGGGCGAGAAGCTGATACCTGGCACCACATTGGCGGGCGAGAAGGCGAGTTGCTCGACTTCTGCAAAGTAATTCTCCGGGTTGCGATTCAGCTCCATCACGCCGACGTCTATGAGCGGGTAATCCTTGTGCGGCCACACCTTGGTCAGGTCGAACGGATTGAAGCGATAGGTCTTGGCGTCTTCGAACGGCATCACCTGCACGTGCAGGGTCCAGCTGGGCAGGTCGCCGTTCTTGATCGAGTCGAACAGATCACGACGGTGGTAGTCGGCATCCTGCCCTGCCAGCTTGTCCGCCTCGGCCTGGGTCAGGAACTCGACGCCCTGATCGGTCTTGAAGTGGTATTTCACCCAGAACTTCTTGCCCTTGGCGTTGACCCACATGTAGGTGTGGCTGGAATAGCCGTTCATGTGCCGAAATGACTTGGGAATACCGCGGTCGCCCATCAGCCAGGTGACCTGGTGCGCGGTCTCCGGCGACAGCGACCAGAAATCCCACTGCATGTCGTGATCGCGCAGACCATTGTCGGCGCGGCGTTTCTGCGAGCGGATGAAGTGCTGGAACTTCAGCGGGTCGCGCATGAAGAAGACCGGCGTGTTGTTGCCGACCATGTCGTAGTTGCCTTCCGTGGTGTAAAACTTGATCGAGAAGCCGCGCGGGTCGCGCCAGGTGTCCGGGCTGCCCCGCTCGCCGGCGACGGTGGAAAATCGGTTCAGCGTGTCGGTTCTGGTGCCGGGCTGGAACACTGCGGCCCGGGTGTATTTGCTGACGTCTTTCGTTACCTTGAAATGCCCGAAAGCGCCGCTGCCCTTGGCGTGCGGTTGGCGCTCGGGGATGCGCTCGCGGTTGAAGTTGGCCATCTGCTCAATCAGGTAATGATCGTGCAGCACGATCGGGCCATCGGCACCGACGGTGAGCGAATGATCGTCGCTGGCAACCGGAATCCCGGCGTCGGTGGTGGTGGGTTTGTTGGACTTGTCGGTCATAGTCTTGCTCCCTATTTTTCGGGTCGCATGGATGTCGCGGCGACTGGAGTCGATGCGCAAGATCCAGACACGTGTGCGCCCTCGTGGAAGCGCAGCCGTGCCGGAAACGATCGGGCGGCTTGTGACGTCCACCACCCTAATACGCATCCATTCAATGATGAAATCGATTGATTCGATCGACTTGATAGTCCAAGCCTATTTCATGGAGGGCGCTTTTGTGCCGATGCCATCCCGGTGCGCACAGGAATGGCGACTCAGGCGTTTGCCTTATGACACCATCGGCTCGCTGAAGGCTTCCGGCTCGCCGGCGAAATCGCTAGTCGGGATGCAGGCGCAGAAAACATTCTTGTCGCCGTACACGTTGTCCACGCGCGCGACCGGCGGCCAATACTTCTGCAGTTTCAGCACCGGCAGCGGGAACGCCGCGAGCTCGCGCGGGTAGGCGTGCGACCATTCACTTTGCGACACCATCGACGCGGTGTGCGGCGCGTGTTTCAGCGGATTGTCGTCGCGGTCGAGTTTGCCATCCTCGATCGCGCGGATTTCGTTGCGGATCTGGATCATCGCATCGATGAAGCGGTCGAGTTCGTGTTTTGATTCGCTCTCGGTCGGCTCGACCATCAACGTGCCGGCTACCGGGAAACTCAACGTCGGCGCGTGGAAGCCGAAGTCGATCAGGCGCTTCGCCACGTCTTCCGCGCTGATGCCGGTGATCTTTTCCAGCGGACGCAAATCCAGAATGCATTCGTGCGCGACGAGGCCATTGCGGCCGGTGTAGAGCGTCTTGTAATGCTCGGCAAGGCGTTTCGATAAATAATTCGCGTTGAGCAATGCGATCTGGGTCGCGCGACGCAAACCCTGCGCGCCCATCAGCGTGATGTACATCCAAGAGATCGGCAGGATCGATGCGCTGCCGAAACTCGCGGCGCTGACCATGCCAATGTTCTCGCGAGTATTTCCCCCATCCGGCCTCCGGCCACCTTCCCCCGCAAGCGGGGGAAGGGAAAGCTTTCCAGGGAGAAATGGTGCCAGATGAGACTTCACGCCGATCGGCCCCACGCCCGGGCCGCCGCCGCCATGCGGGATGCAAAACGTCTTGTGCAGATTCAAATGCGAAACATCCGAACCCCAATGCCCGGGTTTTGCCACGCCGACCAGCGCGTTCAAGTTTGCGCCGTCGGTATAAACCTGCCCGCCATGTTGGTGCACGATGTCGCAGATCGCGACGATGTCCTCCTCGAACACGCCGTGGGTTGAGGGATACGTCAACATGATCGCGGCGAGCCGATCGGAATATTTTTCGGCTTTGATTCGGATGTCCTCCAGATCGACGTTGCCGTTGGCGTCGCACTTGGTCACCACCACGGTCATGCCGCACAACTGTGCGGACGCCGGATTGGTGCCGTGCGCGGATTCGGGGATCAGGCACACGTCGCGTTTTTCTTCGTCGCGCGAGCGGTGATACGCGCGGATCGCAAGCAATCCCGCGTATTCGCCCTGCGCGCCGGAGTTGGGTTGCAGGCTCACCGCGTCGTAGCCGGTGATCTCGACCAGCATCGCTTCCAGCCCGTCGATCAACTGCATGTAGCCGCGCGTCTGTTCCGCCGGCGCCAGCGGATGGATATCCGCGAATTCCGGCCAGGTCACCGGGATCATCTCGGCCGTGGCGTTCAACTTCATGGTGCAGGAACCCAGCGGGATCATGGTGCGGTCCAGCGCCAGATCCTTGTCGGCCAAGGCGCGCATGTAGCGCAGCAATTCGTGTTCGCTGTGATGGGCGTTGAACACCGGGTGTTTCAGGAACTTCGATTGTCGCCTCAGCGAAGCGGGCAGGGCGTCCGGCGTATTGCGGTCCAGCGCGTCGATGTTGTCGATCTTTGCGCCAAACAATCCGGCAAGTGTCAGAACGTCGTCGCGCGTGGTGGTTTCATCGAGGCTGATGCAAAGCGCATGATCGTCGATCGCGCGCAGATTGATCCGCGCCGCGCGCGCCTTGTCGTGGAGCGCGGACGCGTCGACGCCGCTGACGTGCAGGGTGTCGAAGAAGTTTTCGCCGACCGCGACGCCCGCATTGCGCAAGGCGCTCGCGAGGATCGCCGCCAGTCGATGCGTGCACCGCGCGATGCGGGTCAGCCCTTGCGGCCCGTGATACACCGCATACATCGACGCCATCACCGCCAGCAGGACTTGCGCGGTGCAGATGTTCGAAGTGGCCTTCTCACGGCGGATATGTTGCTCGCGCGTTTGCAGCGTCAAGCGATACGCAGGATTGCCTCGGCAGTCGACCGATACGCCGATCAGGCGGCCCGGCATCGAGCGTTTGAACGCATCGCGGCAGGCCATGAACGCGGCGTGTGGACCGCCGAAACCGAACGGCACCCCGAAGCGCTGCGAATTGCCGACCACGATATCCGCTCCCCATTCGCCGGGTGCGGCGATCTGGGTCAACGCCAGCAGATCGGTGGCGACCGCGACCAAACCATTGCGCGAGTGCACCGCATCGGCCAGCGCCTTGTAATCGTGGATATCGCCGAAGGTGTCCGGATACTGCAACAGCACGCCGAAACAATCGGCGTGCATCGTTTCCTTGTCTTCGCCGATCATGAGTTCGATGCGCAACGGTTCCGCGCGCGTGCGCAACACCTCGATGGTTTGCGGATGCACGCCATTCGAGACGAAGAACACGTTGGATTTCGATTTCGCGGAACGCTTTGCCAGCGTCATCGCCTCGGCCGCGGCGGTGGCTTCGTCCAGCAGCGAGGCATTGGCGATCTCCATGCCGGTGAGATCGGCGCACATCGTCTGGAAATTGATCAGCGCTTCCATCCGCCCCTGCGAAATTTCCGCTTGATAGGGCGTGTACGCCGTGTACCACGCCGGATTCTCCAGGATGTTGCGCAGGATGACAGGCGGGGTGTGCGTGCCGTAATAGCCCTGGCCGATGAAAGTCCTGAATACCTCGTTGCTGTCCGCGATCGCGCGGATTTTCGCGAGCGCCTCGGTTTCCGAGATTGCCTGCGGCAACGCAAGCGGCCCGTCCGATTTGATCTTGCCGGGCACGATCGCATCGGTCATCGCATCCAGCGAATCGAAACCGACCGCGCGCAGCATTTGCGCGATTTCGTTGTCATCGGGGCCGATGTGGCGATCGATAAAAGCGTCGTGCTGCTCGAGTTCGCGCAGTGAGAGCGAGTTGGACATGGCGGGCACCGAGTGGCGCGCACGAAGCTCGCACGCGAAGCGCCCCTCTGTCCTTTTGCCTGAGAGTTTGGAAGCGATCGTTGCGATAACCGCTTCGTGCCCCTTCGGCGCCGACGTGGTCGGTCTCTCCAGAGTTGTTCCGGGCGTGACGGTGTTGGGCCTGAGCGATTACGGGCGTTGCGCCTTCGGCAGCGGCGTGGAGCCGCTTCTTCCACCACGCGTTGCGCCCGATTATATAGGTAACCCATGCTGTCGGCTTGCCATGAGATGTGCGCCGGGATCGGTTACGATCTTGCTGTCGCCCCAGCCCGAGGAATCCGCCATGCCTTGCCTGCTGGTTTTGATCGCGTTGTGCATCCCGCGCGTGGTGATCGTGTTGCTGTGGTTTTTCTCGACCTGGTTCAATGGCATCTTTTCAACGCCGTTGTGGCCGGTACTGGGGTTCGTGTTCCTGCCGACCACGCTGCTGTGGTACACGGCGGTGATGCACTGGTTCGGCGGCCAGTGGACCCTGATCCCGCTGATCGGCATCGTGATCGCGCTGCTGATCGACCTGTCGCCGGCTGGCGGCAGGCGCCGCCGCAGGCTCTGACTTCCAGCGAAAACCGCCGCTGACCGCTCGGCGCCATGACCTTCGACAGGGCTACCGTCCGTATTTGATACGTTATATCATTGCATCGAACGGGCTCTCCCTGAAGACGCAACCGCATGAACCAGAGGTGGGCCGCAGCGCTTCAAGCGATCGACGTGGGGCGCGCATGCGCAGCATGGAGCACGCCCCACGGCGCGCGTCATTCATCGCCGCGCGTTTTTCGTTTCTTGGCGATGCTGAGCACGTCATCGATCGTCATGTTGTCGATGGCCGGTTGCGCGGTCGGCCCCAACTTCAAGAAGCCCTCGGCGCCCGCCGTGAGTGGCTACACCGCAACGCCGCTCGTGGCCACCGCAAACACCAACGTCGCGGCTGGTGAAGCGCAACGTTTCGCATCGGGTGCTGAAATTTCCGGCGACTGGTGGACGCTGTTCCACTCGAAACCGCTCAATGCCCTGATCGATGAGGCGCTCGCCAACAATCATGATTTGAAGGCCGCGCAAGCGGCGCTATCCGTGGCCCGGGAGAACACCCTTGCGCAACGTGGCGCCTATTACCCGAACGTGTCGGCGAGTTTTTCCGCCAGTCGGCAGAGCGCCTCGGAACTGCTCGCCCCGGTGCCCAATTTCCCGGTTGTGCCGCAGGAGTTTCGCTACGACCTGTTCACGCCGCAGGTCAGCGTTTCCTATGTGCCCGATGTGTTCGGCCTCAACCGCCGCACCGTCGAATCCCTGGCCGCGCAACAGCAGGCCGTGCGTTTCCAGATGCTGGCCACTTATACGACGCTGACCGCCAACGTGGTGGTGACGGCGATCCAGCAAAGCGCGGTGCGGGCGCAAATCGATGCGACGCGTGAACTCATCGACGCGGATACCGACGCGCTCAAGATTCTGCAATACCAATACGACAAGGGTTATGCGAGCGGGCTGGATCTTGCCGCGCAACAGTCGCAGCTTGCGCAAGTCGCCGCCACGTTGCCGCCGCTCATCAAGCAGGCGGCGCAACTGGATCATGTAATGGCGGTACTGGTCGGCGAGTTCCCCAGCCAGGCGCCTCAGGAAAAATTCGAATTATCGAGCCTGCAATTGCCGCAGGATCTGCCGCTGAGCCTGCCGTCTGAACTCGTCGAGCAACGTCCGGATATTCGCCAGGCGCAAGCCAATCTGCACGCGGCGAGCGCGCAGGTTGGCATCGCGACCGCGAACCGCTTGCCGAATATCACCCTGACCGCGAACGCCGGCAGCACCGCGCTGACCATCGGCCAGTTATTCAAATCCGGCACCGGTTTCTGGGGTCTGGGCGCGGACCTGATGGCGCCGATTTTCCAGGGCGGAACGCTGCTGCACCAGCAACGCGCCGCCAAAGCCGCCTACGTGCAGGCATCCGAACAATATCGCAGCGCCGTGTTGACCGCTTTCCAGAATGTTGCCGACACCCTGACGGCATTGCAGCAGGACGCCGACGGATTGAAAGCGTCCGCGGCGGCCGAAAGCGCCGCCAGGACCACACTGGACCTGGCGCAACGGCAATTGCAGGACGGCTATATCAGCGAGCTCACCTTGTTGAACGCCGAGCAGGCCTATCAACAGGCGCGCATCAATCTGGTGCAAGCGCAAGCGGCGCGTTATGCCGACACCGCGGCGTTGTTCCAGGCGCTGGGTGGCGGCTGGTGGCATCGCGCGGAGTTGGCCGGGAATGACAATGAAAAATAGACTTCTTTACGGAAAGCCATCCGAAAAATGCCGGATCAGGCGCCCGCGCCGGTTTTTGCTCGTCGCCGCAATGCTCGCCGCGATCCTGAGCATGGCCGGATGTTCGTCCGGTAGCGATAACGGCGACGCGTCGCAGAAATCCTCGGCAACGCCCGGCGGCGTGAGCTTGACGGCGGCGCAGCGCCAGCACATCCATCTTTATACCGTTGCCTCGTCAACGTTCCACAAGACGATCGATACAACGGGTGTGGTGGATTTCGACAACGATCATGCCACCAGCGTATTGGCGCCGTTTTCCGGGCCCGTGACCCGGCTGCTCGTCACTGTCGGCGAGAAGGTCAGGAAAGGCCAGCCGCTGGCGGTGGTGGATTCTCCCGACTTCGCGTCGGCCGTTGCCGCCTATCGAAAGGCATCGGCTACCGCGGCGACGGCGCGCAGGCTGGCCGATCTCGACAAGGATCTGCTCGCGCACCACGCAATCGCCCAGCGCGAAGAAGAACAGGCGCAAACCGACGCCACCGGTGCCGAGTCCGACCGCGACGCGGCGCTGCAGGCGTTGGTCGCATTGAATGTCGATCCGCGCACCATCGACAACGTCCGCGCAGGCCGGGTTGTTGCGCGCATCGAAGGCACGATCCGTTCGCCGATCGCGGGCACGGTCGTGGAAAAACTGATCACGCCCGGTCAGTTGTTGCAGGCGGGCACCACGCCGTGTTTCACCGTCGCCGATCTTTCGCGCGCATGGGTGATGGCGCAGATTTTCGGCGGCGACATCGATGCGGTGCGGGTCGGCGATCAGGCGCGGGTGTCGATCGACGGCGATTCCAGAACCATCACCGGCACGGTGACCAATGTCTCGGCGCTGGTCGACCCCAACACCCGTTCGGTGACTGCGCGGGTCTCGCTCGACAATCCGGGCGACGTGCTGAAGAAACAAATGTACGTGCGCGTGCAGATCCAGTCGCGCCAGCAGAACACAGGGTTGCTGGTGCCGGTATCCGCGGTGCTGCGCGACGATGAGAATCTGCCGTTCGTTTATGTCGTTCAATCCGGCGGCAGTTTCGTCCGGCGCGGCGTGACCCTGGGTTATCGCGCCAATGATCGCAACGACATCACCGCGGGTCTGCGTGCCGGCGAGCAAGTGGTGACCGAAGGCGGCATCTTCGTGCAGTTCATGCAGACACAATGAACGCGCCCTTGCCGCAAGACGAATCGAAGCGAAGGGCTTCGATCATCAATCGCATCGTCGCGTTCGCGCTGCAGCAACGATTGCTGATCATTCTGCTATCGCTTGGATTGGCGGCGGCGGGTGTGTGGGCCTACAACGTCCTGCCGATGGATGCGTACCCCAACCTGTCGCCACCGATGGTGGAGCTCGTCACGCAGTGGCCCGGGCATTCGGCGGAGGAGATCGAGCGCCTGATTACGGTTCCCGTCGAGCTGCAGATGAACGCGATCCCGGGGCTGGTGACCAAGCGTTCGATTTCCTTGTACGGCCTGTCGGATGTCACGCTCACATTCGCGGACGGCACCGACCAGTATTTCGCGCGCCAACGCGCGTACAACCGGCTGCCCGGCATTAGCTTGCCCAGCGGCGTGTCGCCGTCGATCTCGTCGATGTCGCCGCCCTCGGGCCTGGTCTATCGCTACGTGCTGCAGAGTTCCGACCGCTCGCCGATGGAACTCAAGACGCTGGAAGATTGGGTGATCGCGCCGCAATACCGTTCGGTGTCCGGCGTCGCCGATGACTCCGCGTTCGGCGGCGGCGACATGCAGTATCAGGTGATGCTCGATCCCGACAAGATCGCGGCGTCGGGACTTTCGGTGACGCAGATCGGAGCGTCGCTGGCGGCCAACAACAGCAATGCCGGTGGCGGGTTCTACGAACAGGGCGGCCAGTTCATCTACGTGCGCGGTCTCGGGCGGCTGGAAACCCCCGAGGACATCGGCAACGTGGTGCTGGCGGTGCACGATGGCACGCCCATCCTGGTGAAGGATGTCGGCAAGGTGACGATCGGCATCGCGCCGCGCCTCGGCGAATTCGGTTACATGAATCAGGACGACGCGGTGGAAGGGGTGATCCTGGCCTTGACGGGCTCGAAGACCCAGAACGTGTTGCAGCGGGTCGAAGCCAAGACCAAGCAACTCAACGACGAGATCCTGCCCAGGGACGTCAAGATCCACCCGTTCTACGACCTGACCGACCTGATCCAGCAAACCAAGGCGGTGGTGCGCCACAACCTGCTGCTCGGGATGGTGCTGGTGATCGCGGTGCTGATCTTCTTCCTGTACGACATTCGCGCCGGACTGATCGTCGCGGTCACGATTCCGCTCGCGTTGCTGTTCGCGTTTCTGTGTCTCGATCTGAAGAACGCCTCGGCCAACCTGCTTTCGATCGGCGCGGTGGATTTCGGCATCCTGGTGGATGGCGCGATCTTCATGGTCGAGAACATCTTCCGCGAACTCGCCGCGCGGCGCGGCACCGAGTACGGCATCGTGGAGGTGATCCAGGGTGCGGCCTCGGAAGTGGATCGCCCGCTGGTGTACGCGGTGGCGGTGATCGTGGCCAGCTTCCTGCCGATCTATGTGCTGACCGGGCCGTCGGGCACGCTGTTCAAGCCGATGGCCGACACCATGATCTTCGCGCTGGTCGGTTCGCTGATCGTCACGCTGACGCTGTTGCCGGTGTTGTGCGCGATTTTCATGCGCCACGGCGTGCGCGAGCGGCGCAACAGGATCTACGACAAATTCAAGGCGTGGTATGTGCGCTGGCTGGATCGCTCGATGCGCCATCAATGGCGCGCGGTCGCGATCTCCGCGATTTTGCTGGTGCTGGCGTTCGTGATGATGCGCGGCATCGGCGCCGAGTTCATGCCGCACCTGGACGAGGGCGCGTTGTGGGTGCGCGCCACGATGCCGTACACGATTTCCTTCCAGGAAGCCTCGAAGATCTCGCCGCAGATCCGCAAGGTGCTGCTCTCGTTTCCGGTCGTCACCACCGTGGCTTCCGAACTGGGACGCCCCGACGACGGCACCGATTCCACCGGCTTCTTCAACGACGAATTCTTCGTCGGCCTGAAACCCTATTCGGAGTGGCACGGCGCGTACCGCGACAAGCAGGCGCTGATCAACGCGATCGACGCGAAGTTGCAGCGGTTTCCGGGCATCCAGATCAACTACACCCAGCCCGCCGAGGATGCGGTGGACGAGGCCGAGACCGGCTTGAAGAGCGCACTGGCGGTCAAGATCTATGGCCCCAAGCTGCAGACGCTGCAGCAGAAGGGCAAGCAGATCAAGGCCATCATGGAGAAGGTACGCGGCATCACCGAGGTGACGTTGGTGCACGAGCTGGGACAGCCCAACCTCGCGATCAAGATCGACCGCGTGAAGATCGCGCGCTACGGATTGAATGTCGACGACATCAACAATCTGATCGAAGCCGCCGTCGGCGGCGGCGTGGCCACGCAGGTGGTGCAAGGCGAAAAACAGTTTGATCTGATTGTCCGCCTCGCTCGCCGCTACCGCGACAACCCCGGCGAGATCGGCGATATTCCGGTCGCCACGTCCGGCGGCCAGCAGATCCCGTTGAAGGAATTGGCGGACATCGAGGTCGCCAACGGCGCTTCTTTCATTTATCGCGAAAACGACTCGCGCTACATCGGCGTGCAGTTCTCGGTGTCGGGGCGCGATCTCGCCGGCGCGGTGGATGACGCGATTGGCCAGGTCGCGAAGGACGTGAAGCTGCCGCAGGGTTACCGCCTGGACTGGGGCGGCGAATACAAGGAATACACCGCATCGTCCGCGCAGATGCGGGTGATCCTGCCGCTGACCGTGCTGCTGATCTTCGGCCTGTTGTTCGTGCTGTACGGCAATTTCAAGTTTCCGTTCATCACCGTGCTGGGCGTGCTGTTGTCCGCGCCGGTCGGCGCCGTTTTCGCGATGTGGGTCACCGCCACGCCGTTCTCGGTATCGTCCGGCATCGGCTTCATCGTGCTGTTCGGCGTGTCGGTGCTGACGGGCGTGGTCTACATTTCCTGCGTCAACGAATTGCGCCTGGACGGCATGGACATTGGCGAGGCGGTGCACCAGGCCGCGGTGCTGCGCCTGCGCCCGATCGTGATGACCGCGCTGGTAGCGGCGCTGGGCTTGCTGCCCGCGGCGATCGCGACCGGTGTGGGCACCGATTCGCAGCGCCCGTTCGCGCTGGTGATCGTCGCGGGCATGATCACGCGCCTGGTGATCGGCATGTTCCTGATGCCGGCGCTGTATGCGCTGGTCGCGCGGCAGGGCGATCGGCTGCAAGTGTGAGGCGACACATTGCGCTTTTGAGCGTCGAAGCGCTACTCGTTTTTACCCGCTCAAGGATGTGCCTGGACTAGCAGGTAGTCCGGTTGTCCATGCTCTCGACACCGCGCCGGACGACCCACGGCATCCCGGATAATCGTAACTGTAGCAGAAATCGCTCACGCATTGCGGTGGAACCTGGGGTGTTTCGATTAGCGAGTTCAAGGCTATCGACTTGATTTGCTACTCCGATCCACTGGTCGATAATGCCGCTCATGCACTGGTGGACTTCGCCGTGAAGGGCGCAGATAAGGAAAAGGGATTGGGAAAGCTCGCTTACGCCAAAGCAAGTGCCCGCGGACGCCTTTACTCCTAGCGTCTCGTCCGTTCCAACTGCAGGTCGTCCGGAAAAAGTATGGCGCGCCACACGTTTCACGAGTTAGAAATGGTTAGTGCGGGATAGGGATTGCGGGGATATTGTGCGACGCGCCCGGCGCTGCCTGCGCATCTGCAGAAGGCAAAGAAGATAAATTGCGTCAGGTTCATTATGCCGTGCGGTCGGTGTGCACTCGTAGTTTGACCTTCAACGATTTGCGCACTTCGCTGAATATCGCCGCCAGGTTGTCCATGGTTGGATTGCCGGTGGCCGACAGCATCCGGTGCAAGCTCTTGCTGTTCTTGTCGGTGATTTCCGCTAGCGTCTCGAAGCCGACCGTGGCGTTCACGAGGTCGCGAAGAATCACGCGTGCTGTATCCGGCTCGCCATTGAGAAAGAGCGTCGCGGCCTCGTCCAGCATGGCTTTGGCAAAGGCCGGGTCGCGCTGAACGCGTTTGATTACGGTCTCTTTGAAATCTCGAGTCAGTGCCATAAAAGTCATCTCGTTGCAGGGTTGCTACGGTCGCCGCGATGCAATGCGTTTGCGCGCCTTGCATTCGACATGAAGTCTCTTTGCCTTGGCGATGTCGGCTTTCTGCTTCGCTTTGATGCCGCCGCCGAAAAGAATCATCAACGTGTCGCCATCCTTGGCCAGATAGACGCGATAGCCCGGACCCCAATCGATGCGAATCTCGCCGATCCCCTCGAACCACTTGATCGATGAGGTATTGCCGAGGCTGATCCGTACTTGGACCGTGGCAACCTTTGCTGCAGCGACCGCGTTCAATCGGTAAAACCACTTGCGATAAGGGCAGCTTCCGTCTTCGCGTATATATTCTTGGAGACGGATCACACTCGCCATAATAGTAACTTGTACGTTACCTTACAAGTTGGGATGCGTAGACCCCAGTATGAGATAGCGCGGGGCGATCAGATTGTGGGCAAAGACTGCACTGGGTTCATAGCCCATCCGACGCCGAAGAAGGCGCCCGCACATACGTGAGCTAGCGCAAATACCCGGGTTGCGATCGTTTGCGACCGATCGGCACTATGTCCGCACCGTGCACGATCGCGTCCAGATAGTCCGCCCAGTCCTGCATCATCTTGCGGCGTTGCTCGACGTATTGCGCGCGGTTGTAGATGTCGCGAATTTCATCGGCGTCGCCGTGTGCGAGCTGGCGCTCGATCCAGTCGCGGTTGTAGCCACGCTCGTTGAGGGCCGTGCTAATCAAATGTCGAAAACCGTGTGAAGTCTGACGGCCCTTGAAACCCAGCCGATGATAAAGATTGTTCAGCGCGGCGTCGCTCATCGGCACATCGGGATCGTTACGACCGGCGAAGACCAGCTTGTAGGTGCCGGTTAGGCGGTGCAGATCACGCAGGATCGTAACGGCTTGCTTTGGCAGCGGCACCACATGCCCGCGCCGCATCTTCATGCGCTCGGCGGGGATCGTCCACAGCGCGGCATCAAGATCGAATTCGGACCACGGCGCGGCGCGCAGGGTGCCCGGACGTGCGGCCGTGAGTAGCAACAAACGTGTGGCGTGGCGCAGGAGCATGTTGTTTTTTGGGTAGCCCACAGCACGCAGAAATGCCGGCAATTCGTTGATTGGCAGGTGCGCATAGGGCTTCGCAGCCGGCGCGTGCGCGGCTACCACGTCTAGATCGGTCGCCGGATTGTGCTCGATGACGCCCTTCGCGATGGCATAGCGGAAAATCTGGAGCAGCCATTGACGGACTTTCTTCGCCACGTTCAGCGCGCCGCGTTATTCGATGCGACGCACTGCGGCGACAAGTCCGGGGCGACTTATGCCAGCGATCGGATGGTCACCGAGTACGGGAAGCAGATCCTTTTCGAGGTACGTGCGCGACTTCTCCGTTGTCGCTGGAGACCATCGCGGTGCGTTGTAGGCGTGCCATTCATTGGCGAGCGCGCCGAAGGTATTGGTCGCGGGGATGCGTCGCTGCAGCTTGTCCGTCTTGCTCTGCATAGAGGGATCGATTCCATCGCGCAGCAGCTTGCGAGCTTCGTCGCACTTCGTACGCGCTTCTTGCATTGTCACTTCAGGATACACACCGACTGACAGCAATTTTTCCTTGCCGTCGAAGCGATAGCGCACCTGCCAGTACTTCGAGCCGTGCGGCATCACGACAAGTGTCAGTCCACGTCCGGCAGCGAGCTTGTAAGGGTTGCGCTTTGCCTTCGCTTGGCGGATGCGTACGTCGGTGAGCTTCGCAGCCATTTTCTGTCCTCTTGGGTAACCCATACAGAATTACCCGCAACGTTACCCACATTTCGCAGACGCTGCAACGGGATGGCAAAAGACGATGTGAAACAAAAAACCCGCGACTGGCGCGGGTTTCAGAGGTTTTCGTAAGCTTTCTTGGAATGTTGTGAAACGATATTTTGGTGCCCAGGAGAGGACTCGAACCTCCACACCTTACGGCGCTAGCACCTGAAGCTAGTGCGTCTACCAATTCCGCCACCTGGGCAGGTTTCGGAGCGCGGCGCGATACGCCTGCGAGCCGCGTAAGGTAGCCGCGGTGCCAAGGCACTGTCAAACCTGTCTTGCAAATACGACGCTGGTCGGCGAGGCTTGCAACTCGCAAGGAAAGCAAGATGCCCAAACGCCAGCGTCCAACATCGAAAAACCCCCGCAAGAAAACCGCCGAGCCGGCAGAGCGAGGTGACAACAAGTCATCGAAGCGCGGCAAGCAGAAGAATGCACGGCCCGCGAAGCGTGCCGATTTGCGCAAAGCCACGCCGCGGAAAATCCGCGATCCCCACGCCGCACGCGAGGCGCAGCGCTACGAGCACCCGATCGCCAGCCGCGAAGCGATCCTCGACCTGCTTGCGGAGCACGACGGTCCGTTGAGCATCGATGAGATCGCCGAGGCGCTGCATATTCGCGACAATAACGCGCGCGAGGCGCTGGGCAAACGGCTCAATGCGATGCTGCGCGACGGCCAGTTGTTGCGCAACCGCCACGGCGATTTCGCGCCGGCGCGGAAGTTGGATTTGATAGCCGGCAGCGTGCTGGCCAACGCGGAAGGCTACGGATTTCTGCGGCCCGACGAGGGCGGCGAGGATTTGTATCTGTCGCCCGCGCAGATGCGCCAGGTGCTGCACGGCGACCGCGTGCTCGCCAGCGTGGTCGGGGTCGATCGACGCGGCCGCCGCCAGGGTGCGATCGCGGAAGTACTGGAACGCCGCGCGCCGCGGCTGGTCGGACGCATCGTCGAGGAACACGGCGTGACGGTCGTTGCGCCCGACGACAAGCGTCTGCACCAGGATGTTTTGATTCCCGCGGATGCGCGTGCCGGCGCGCGCGCGGGCCAGATCGTGATTGCCGAGATCACCGATCCGCCGACCATGCAGCGCGGGCCGATCGGCCGCGTGCTGAGCGTGCTGGGCGAGCGCCTGCAACCCTCGCTGATGGTCGAGATGGCGATTGCGAGCCACGGCCTGCCGCACGAATGGCCGCAGCAAGTGTTGCACGCTGCGGAAGCGGTCGAACCGAAGGTTTCCAAAGCCGAATACGCAGGCCGCGTCGATCTGCGCAAACTGCCGCTGGTCACGATCGACGGCGCCGATGCGCGCGACTTCGACGACGCGGTGTATGCGGAGCCAGCGCGCGGCGGCGGTTTCAAGCTGATCGTCGCGATCGCGGACGTGTCGCATTACGTGCAGCCGGAAACGCCGCTGGATGACGAGGCGTACAAGCGCGGCACCTCGGTGTATTTCCCAAGCTTCGTGGTGCCGATGTTGCCGGAGACGCTATCCAACGGCATTTGCTCGTTGAACCCGAACGTCGAACGGCTGTGCATGTGTTGCGAGATGCAGGTCGATGCGCAGGGCGACGTGACGCGCGCCAAGTTCTATTCCGGCCTGATGCGCTCGCACGCGCGGCTGACCTACGAGCGCGTGTGGCAAGCGATCGGCGAGAACAACGGCCAAGCGCGACGCGAACTCGCCAAGGTGTTGCCGCAACTGGAAAACCTGCACGAGCTTTACAAGGCGCTGTCGAAAGCGCGCAAGCAGCGCGGCGCGATCGATTTCGAAACCGGAGAAGTGAAATACCAATTGGACGCGCACGGCGAGGTGACCTCGCTCGGGAGCCAGCCGCGCAACGACGCGCACAAGCTGATCGAGGAATGCATGATCGCAGCCAACGTGCAAGCGGCGAGGTTCCTGACCAGGAAAAAGATTCCGGCGTTGTACCGCGTGCACGCGCCGCCGCCGGAAGGCAAGTACGAGGATCTGCAGGAGTTCCTGCGCGAATTCAAGTTGAAAATGCCGTCGTTGGCGCAGGTTGTACCGGCGGATTTTTCCGCGTTGCTCGCGAAGGTAAAAAATCGGCCGGATGCAGGATTGATCCAGTCGGTGCTGTTGCGCGCGCAGAGCATGGCGACCTATCAGCCTGTCAACCACGGACATTTCGGCCTGGCGCTGGACGCATACGCGCATTTCACCTCGCCGATCCGCCGTTATCCGGATCTGCTGGTGCATCGCGCGATCCGCTATGCACTGGGCGGCGGCAAGCCGGATGCGTATCTCTACACCGAGAGCAAGATGGCGGCGATGGCCACGCACTGTTCGCAGACCGAGCGGCGCGCCGAGGAAGCCGAGCGCGACGTGGACGAGCGCTACAAATGCGCGTGGATGGAGAAACACGTCGGCGCGCAGTTCGACGGCATCATCACCGGTGTCACTTCGTTCGGCTTGTTCGTCGAACTGGACGAGTCGAAAGTGTCGGGGCTCGTGCATATCTCGCAACTGCGCAACGATTACTACCACTTCGATGCCACGCGACATTTGTTGCAGGGCGAACGCACGCATGTCGTTTTCCGCCTGGGCGACAAGCTGCGCGTGCAGGTGCTGCGCGCCAGCATGGAGGATCGCAAGATCGATTTCAGGCTGGTGGGTGAGGTTGCGGCGAGATCTACGTCAAAGTCGTGACACGATTCGCTCTACTCTTGGACATCTTTTGCCTGTCAAGCTTCTGGTCTCGTGGCAGTGGGACCGGTGCGCGTGACGTGTATGGCGGGCGGGCCGCACCGCTGCAAAGCTTGTGTTCTACTTTGGCATCCTGACGCGGCCGGCCTGTTTCGGGCCATCGCATCCCTGGCGTCCCCCATGAAATCACTTGTCGACCGTATATCCAAACTGGCGTGGGTACTGCTACTGGCCACAACGGTGCTCCTGATCGTCGCTTCGACGCCTGCGGTGGCTTCATGGTTGGAACGCGACTTGATCGGCGCGATGCGTCCGGCGTCGAACCCGGCAGAGTATCCACATGCAGCGGCGATCGTCGTGCTTGGCGGCGAGGAAAAGGTCGTCGATGATGCGATCGACGCGGATCCGGAAGATAGCTCCATGACCCGGCTGGGGTTGGGGCGCCTCTTGCTGCTCTCTCGCCGCGCGCCTGTGATCTTGTTGTCGGGTGGAAAGGGCGAAGCCATTCAGATGAAGTCGCGACTGCTTGCGCAAGGCGTCCCGGCCTGGCGCATCCTGACCGAGGCGCGCAGCCGCGACACCCGCGAAAATGCGCTCGACTCCGCGCCTATCCTGCATCGCCTTGGCGCGAACCATGTCCTGCTGGTGACGTCGAGCATCCATATGCGACGCGCCGCCGGTTGCTTCCGGAAATTGGGCTTCAACGTGGTACCCGCCCCCTCGCCCGAACTACCCGAATTCAAACCAGGCGGTGGTTTCTGGAAAGCACACGAGCGCGCGCTGAAACGCAGCGAAGTGTGCCTGCATGAGCTGTTCGGATTGTGGGAGTACCAGTGCCTGGGCTGGATTTGAACGTGATCGCAACGGATCGACCAAGCGGGTTCAATCTGCCGACAGAAGCTCCCGGTAAACGTTTTGCGTTCGCTTGATCACGATGCGTTCGTCGAACTCTGCCAATGCCTTGGCGCGCGCCGCTTGCCCCAACCGTGCGGCCAGTTCGGGCGAATCGAGCAAGCGTGCAATGGCACGCGCCAGCGCGTCGGCATCGCGCGGCGGCACCAGCAACCCGTCCACGCCGTCCGTCACCACCTCGCGACAACCCGGCATGTCCGTGGTGACCAGCGGCAACGCGCATGCGGCCGCCTCGATCAGGGACTTCGGAAGCCCTTCACGGTAGTAACTTGGCAACACCACGACATCCACCGAGGTGTAGAGATCGTGCATGTCGTCGACATGCCCCAGCCATTCGAGCACACCTTGCGCGGCCCACCCGCGCACCGTCGGCTCCGGTATCGCGGCCGGGTTTCCCGGATCAGGGATCCCGGCAAGCAGAAAGCGAATCTTCCTCCCCTCCAATCGCAGCGCACGCGCTGCTTGCACGTATTCCGCAATGCCCTTGTCCCACAGCAGCCGAGCCGCCAGCAACACGCACGGCTGTGCACTCGCAACGTTACGTTGCCCGGAGCGGGGTGTGAACCGCGTGCAGTCCACGCCCGAGCCCGGTATCAGGTCCGCGCGGACTCCTTTGATCAGTCCGAACTTCTCGAACGATGCCTTGTCGTCGGAATTCTGCAGAATCAATCGCGCGCCCCTGCCGCGCAAGGCCAAGCGCAACAGCACACGCACCAAGGGCCGTAGCAGCCGCGCCTTGCGCTCGTTGCTGGCGAACACATATCCCAAGCCTGCCACTGCATTGATTCGTGCCGGCACCCGCGCAAGCCGAGCGGCGAGCGAACCGTAC
>JBDTBW010000030.1:0-17778 GCA_039923855.1 Rhodanobacteraceae bacterium
ATATTTATTTTGATCACAAAACGAACTAAATCCGCTCTATGTTCGCTACCACACCGAACTCATGCGCGCTAGAGGCTAATCTGGTTACAGGGAGTGGCAGACGACGCGCCGTCCGGCTTATTGAATAAACGGAAAACCCCCTGATGGAACGCGCCGGGCAAGTCGTCACGGAAGTTCTGCTACCCCCTTTCTCGCAACGACGCCGGATAAAGCACATGGATGCGCTTTTCCGGTATTTTTTTGGAGATGCCTTCCAGCGACGTGCGCGGGTGCGGCGTTACGTCAACGCTCAGGAGTTATCTCGGGGCTGGCCGTTTCCGCGATTGGAAACCGAGCTCCACGGCAGCAGGCGCGCGAACTCGCGGCGCACCACCTCGTAGCATTCGCACGACAGCGTTTCCAGATGCGCGCGATCGATCACATCGATGCGCCCGCGGCTGTATTTGATCGCGCCGGCGCGTTGCAGCTTGCCGGCGGCTTCGGTGACGCCCTCGCGGCGCACGCCCAGCATGTTGGCGATCAGTTCCTGGGTCATCACCAATTCGTTGGATGGCAGGCGGTCCAGGCTCATCAATAGCCAGCGGCACAATTGCTGATCGACGGTGTGATGGCGGTTGCAGACCGCGGTCTGGCCCATCTGGGTCAGTAGCGCCTGCGTGTAGCGCAGTAACAACTGCTGCATCGCGCCGCCGACTTCGAATTCCTTGCGCAGCATGTTGGCGCGCATCCGATGCGCGGCGCCAGCGCTCTGCACCACCGCGCGGCTGGGGGTGGTGCCGCCGCCCATGAACAAGGACACGCCGACCACGCCTTCGTTGCCGACGATCGCGATCTCGCCGGAGGCGCCGTTTTCCATCACATACAGCAGCGAGACGATGCTGCCGGCCGGAAAATAGACGTAGGGTTGATCCTTGCCGGACTCGTACAACACCTCGCCGAGCTTCAGCTCGGTCGACCCGAGGTTCGCGGCGAGCCGCTGGCGATCCTCGGCAGGCAACGCCGCGATCAGCTCATTGGGTTTGGTCTGGGCACGTATTGTAGTCGGCATCGGCGATCTCCCGGCTTCGATTCCGGGAAAGGTAAACAGGCACGCGGCGTTTATGTACGTTAGCGCACGAAAGTCCAGCCTGCGAGCTACATTTTTACGCCGAGAAAAACGCGATTGCAAGGGGGGGGTGGAGTAAGGCTGGATGCGGCTTTCAGGGCATTTCCCGGTCGCCCACCAGCACCACATCGGCCGCGCGCTGCGCGAACAATCCGACCGTGACCACGCCGATAATCTGGTTCAATTCGGCTTCGAGTTTCGCGGGATCGTCGATGGCGAGTCCGTGCACGTCGAGGATCCAGTTGCCATTGTCGGTGACCACTCCATCGCGCCACACCGGCGTGCCGCCGCCGCGCACGATCTCGCGGGCCACGTAGCTGCGCGCCATAGGGATCACCTCGATCGGCAGCGGAAATCTGCCGAGCACGTCCACGCATTTGTGTTGATCGACGATGCAGACGAATCTTTTCGCCGCCGCCGCGACGATCTTCTCGCGGGTCAACGCGCCGCCGCCGCCCTTGATCAGGCGTTTTTTCGGATCGCATTCGTCGGCGCCATCGACGTACAACGGGATGTCGCCGACCGCATTCAAGTCCAGCACGCGGATGCCGCGCGCCTGCAACAGTTGCGAGGACGCTTCCGAACTGGACACCGCGCCGTCGATGCGATGTCTGATGTTGGCGAGCGCATCGATGAAGTACGCCACGGTCGAACCGGTGCCGACGCCGACGATTGGATCCTCGACGTAGCGGATTGCAGCGATGCCGGCCGCGCGTTTCTGATCGTCGATGGTCATGGTTATTGGTGTTTGGTGAGTTGTGAAACGACGTCTTGTGATGACGTGTTGAAGCGTAACAAACTATGTCGTCATTCCGCTGTTTCGACTTTCGATTCTCGGCTTTCGATTTTCGACTTTCGTTATTCCAAATCCAGAATCGCGTCCCACTGCGCCGCCGTTACCGGCAGCACCGACAGCCGGCTGCGCTGGCGGATCAACGCGAACTCCCCCAGGCCATCCAGCGCCTTGATTTCGGCGAGAGGGATCACGCGTTTCAATTTGCGCACATAGCGCACATCGACCAACCACCAGCGCGGATCGGTGTGACCGCTTTTCGCATCGAAGTAATGACTCCCGGGATCGAACTGGAAGGGATCGGGATACGGCGCGCTGGCGACCTTGGCGATGCCCGCCACGCCCGGCACCGCGCAACTGGAATGGTAGAACAATACTTCGTCGCCGCGCTTCATCGCGCGCAGGTAATTGCGGGCCTGGTAATTGCGCACGCCATTCCACGGCTCGACCTTCTTGCGTTTCAGGTCATCGATGCCGAATGTATCGGGCTCGGTTTTCATCAGCCAGCGGTTCATCTGTTCGTATTCACCGTGCAATCGATCAATGCTTTCTCGGTGGCGATGTAGTCGAGCGCGACGTCCCAAGGTTCCGCCGGCAAGAATTCCGTTTGCTGGAAAGCGTAGCCGATGCCGACCAGCAGCGGGCGCGCAGGGCGCGCCTGCTCGCGCAGAAACGAAAATGTGGTGTCGTAAAAACCGCCGCCGGTGCCGAGCCGGTTTCCGTGGACGTCGAAGGCGAGTAGCGGCACCAGCACCACGTCGAGTTGTCGCGGCGTCAGCATGGTAGCGGCGTCGAGCGGTTCGGGAATGCCGTAACGATTGGATGTGAGTGCCGCGCCGGTGATGAATTCGGCGAAGCGCAACGTGCGCGGCGCGGTTTTTTCGAGCACGGGAAGAAAATAGCGTTGCTCGCGCGATTGCAAGCGCGCGACCGCGAGGTTCAATGGCACCTCGCCGCGCACCGCCCAGTAGCCGGCGACCAACGGGTCGACCATGAATTCCGGCAGGCGTTCGAGATTTCGCGCCACGCCATCGGCCGCGGCGATGCGTTCGACCGCGCCCAGCGCTTGCCGCCGCGCGGACATCCGCGCGCGCAGCCGCATGCGTTGGTCGAGTTCATCCATGCGCGGAGACAGGCTCTTTGTCCCCTTGAGTTAAGGGGACAGTCCTTGTGCAGCAAGGACAGGGGTTGTGGAAGTAGCACACCCTCCGAAGTCGAAGCCTTCGCGCTTCAATCGCGTAGAAGCTTCATCGAAAAACGTCCTCCGCGATGCCGGTGCGCGCTTAAGCGACCCTGATCCATCGGGATCAAGTGGGCAGGCTCATCGGACTTGAAGGCTTCCCGCTCGTGGCGGGCTTGCGCAACGGTCCGGTATCCGCCGGCCCAAGGTCGTACATTAGGAACAAGGCAATTGCTGGAGACGCGCTGCCGTACACCGCAGAGGACGCCTTGGCCGGATTCTACGCCGTCGTCGCGGCGAGCGCATCCTCGAGTTTGCGACGCAACGTGCCGATGCCGTCACCGAGCGTGCGCGATTGCTCATCGTGCTGTTTGCGCAGTTGCAGGAGTTCGTGCGCCATGCTGAGTGCGGCCAGCACCGCCACGCGATCGTAACCGACGCTGCGCGAGGCGCCCTTGACCTCGCGCATCTTGCCGTCCAGATGCGCCGCCGCGGCGAGCAGGCCGTCGCGTTCGTCGGGGCCGCAGCCGACCAGGAACTCGCGATCGAGCAGGCTCACGGTGACGGTGATGGAATCGGTGCTCATCTTTTTGTCAGCCAGAAATCTCGAGTGCTTTCAAACGTTCGATCATCGCCTCGACTCGCGAGCGCGCCTGCTCGTTGCGCGACAGCAATGCCGAGCGCTCGGACGCAAGCTGCTGGCGGTTGTGACGCAGGCTGGCGTTTTCCTCTCCCAGCCGTCGCAACGTCTCGGTGGCGCGATCCAGCGATGCGGACAGTGCAGCGAGTTCGGTTTGCAGGGGATCGGCGTCGGTCATCGGCATGATGATAGGTGAACTCGCGGCGGTTTGCTCATAGCGCGCTGCTACGCGCGCGTTCGGAGCGCGCGGCGATGAAACGGCGGCAGGCATCCGCCGGCAACGGCATCGACAGCCAGTGGCCCTGGATTTCGTCGCAGCCCTGCGCGCGCAGGAACGCCAGTTGCTCGGCCGTTTCCACGCCCTCGGCGACCACTTTCAGTTCCAGCGAATGCGCCATCGTGATGATGGTCGCGGTGATCGCGGCGTCATCGGGATCGACATTGATGTCGCCGACGAATTCCTGATCGATCTTCAAGGTGTCGATCGGCAGGCGCTTCAGATACGCCAGCGACGAATAGCCGGTGCCGAAATCGTCGATCGCCAGTTTCACGCCGATCGATTTCAGCTCGCCCAGGATGCGCACCGATTGTTCCGCGTTGGCCATGACCATGCTCTCGGTCAATTCCAGTTCGAGTTGATCCGGGGCGATGTCGTGCTCGGCAAGAATCTCGCACATGCGCAGGGTGAGTTCGGGCCGTTCCAGTTGCGCGGCGGAAAGATTCACCGCCATGGTCAGGCCGCGCAGTCCGGAGTCGCGAAAAGCCCGCAGATCGGAGCACGCGGTGGTCAGCACGAACTCGCCGATCTCGGCGATGAGGCCCGTCTCCTCGGCCAGCGGGATGAACACGGTCGGTGAGATGTCGCCCAGTTCCGCGCAGCGCCAGCGCAGCAGCGCTTCGACGCCGGTGATGCGATCGCCGCCCAGCGCCATCTTGGGTTGATAGACGACCGCGAACTCGCGGCGCTCCATCGCGCGTCGCAACGCGGCGATCATGCGCGCTCGATCGCGCGCCACGGTGTCCATGCGCGCGTGATAAACGGCGTAAGTGTTGCGGCCGCGATCCTTGGCCTGATACATCGCGGTGTCGGCGTATTTCAGGAGATCGGTCGGCACCTGCCCGTGATCGGGATACAGCGCGATGCCGATCGAAGGCGAGATCACCACTTCCTGCGCGCCGCCCAGACCCAGCGGTAGCTGGAACGCTTCCAGCAGGCGCTGCGCCATGTCCTCGGCGTCGCGCACGTCGGCTACGTCCTCCAGGATCACGGTGAATTCGTCGCCGCCGAGGCGCGCCACCGTGTCGCGTTCGCGCACGTATTGGCGCAGCCGCGCGCCCGCGGCTTTCAGCATCCGGTCGCCGGCGGCATGGCCCATCGAATCGTTGACGTGCTTGAAGCGGTCGAGATCGAGGAACAACACCGCGACTTTGTGATTGCCGCGACGCGCGTTGATGATCGCGTGGCCAAGCCGTTCGCCCAGCAAGGTGCGATTGGGCAGGCCGGTCAGCGTGTCGTAGTTGGCGAGATAACGCAGTTCCTGTTCGACGCGCTTGCGATCGGTGATGTCGGTCATCACGCTGACCATGTGGGTGCGCTCGCCGCCGGTGTCGCGTACCTCGTTCAACTCGATCCAGCACAGGAACTCGCCGCCGTCGCGCCGCCGTTGCCACAATTCGCCGCGCCAGTGGCCGCCCTCGGCCAGCGACTGGCGCACCTGGCCGTAGATTTCCGGCGAATGCTGGCGGCAGTTGAGCAGGGATGCGTCGCGGCCCAGTATTTCCTCTTCGGCGTAACCGGTCATGCGCGTGAACGCGTTGTTGACCGAGACAAAACGGAAGTTGAGATCGGTGACGGTGACCGCTTCAGTCATGCTGCGGATCACCTCCGCGGCGATCCGGCGGTCGCGCTCGGCCGCGCGCAACGCGCTGATGTCGCGCGCGGTGCCGCACATGCGTTGCGGTTTGCCGGCTGCGTCGCGTTCGACGATCTTGCCGCGCGAAATCACCCAGATCCAGTCGCCGCGCGGATTGAGCAGGCGGTGTTCGGCCTCGAAGTGATCGCTGTTGCCGGCGACGTGTTCGGCCAGCGCGTGTTCGACGCGATCGAGATCGTCAGGATGCACGGCGAAGTTGCGCCAGTCGTCGATCGCGATGCTTTCCTCGCGATGGCCGCCCGGCAAGCCATCGGCGCCCAGCCGGAACATGAGTCCGGCTTGCATGTCCCAATCCCAGAACTCGTCGCCGGAACCCCATAGCGCGAGCCGCAGGCGATCCTCGCGCAATCGCAATTGCTGCTGGTGACGCAATTCCTGCATCCGCTTGCCGCGCCAGCCCAGCAGCAGCACGATGCCGATCAGCGCAATAAAGGCGAGATACAGCGCGCGCATGCCGCGGCTCCACCACCACGGCGCCTGCACGCGCAGCGGCAGCGACGCGGTGCCGCCGCCGAACACGCCGTCGCGGTTGCTGCCCTGCACCTCGAAGCGGTAATCGCCCGGATCGAGGTGGGTCCACGTCACGCCGTGACGGGTGCCGGCATCTATCCAGCTGTCGTTGTCGCCGAGAAGGTGGTAACGGAACCGGTTGTGCCGCGGCGCGGCGTAATCGAGAGCGGCGAAATCGATGTGCAGGCTGCGCGCGCTCGCCGGAATATCCACCGCGGCCGCGTTCGCCGCCGCATTCGCTATCGGCATGAATTGCGCGGCGCCGCCGAGCCGCAGCGCGGTGATCACCACCGGCGCGCGGAACGCGCTGGTGTGGATCGCGGCCGGATCCAGCATGTCGAAACCGTGCATGCCGCCGAACAGCAGCCGGCCATCGCCCGTGCGCAAACAGGCGCCGGTATTGTATTCGCCGCCCTGCAGACCGGCGCCGGAACCGAACGCGCGTATCGCGCCGTTGCGTGGATCCAGCCGCGCGATACCGAGATTGGTGGCAAGCCACACGTCGCCGCGCGGGTCGTCGAGGATGCAATAGATGGTCTCGTCGGGCAGACCGTCGTTTGCGCCGTAGCGGGTGAAATGCGCGCCGGCGTCGTCGATCCAAAGTAGACGATTCAAGCCCGACTGGGTGCCGATCCAGACCGTGCCGTCGCGGGCGGCATGCAGGGACGTCACCGTGCGGCCGGCCAGCGAGTCGCGGCGTCCGGGAATCTCGCGGAAGCTGCGCATACGGCCGCTGTCCGCGTCGATCCGGGACACACCGTTGGCGGTGCCGGCCCAGATCTGGCCGGCGGGATCCTGCGCCAGTTCCAGCACCGCGTTGTCAGCGAGGCCATCAGGCGATGTCGCGTCGCCATACTGATGCAAGAGCTTTCCGTTGTGGATCTGCATCAGGCCCGCGCGCAACGGCGCCAGCCACAGGTCGCCATTGCGCGCGCGCAGCATGGCGCGTACGCCGCCGTCGAGCAGCGCGTCGATGCGCGGATCGGCGAAACTCGTTCTGGTCGCGCTGTTGTGCGCGGGATCGAACTGCAACAGGCCGCGGCTGGTCGCCAGCATCCATTGCCCGGGCGCGGTTTCATCGAGGGCGAACACGAACACGCCCGGCAGGCTGTTGTCCGTCGGGGGCACCGCGCGCTGCAGCGTTTCGCCGAAATCCTGGAAGCTGTCGCTGCGCGGATCGTAACGGCGCAATCCGCCCATGCCGGCGCTCAACCACAGGCTGCCATCGGCGGCTTCGGCCAGCGCGTTGATGTGATTGCTGCCGGACAAACGGGTGGGGTTGAGATCGACCACGTTGTGAAACGGCGCGCCCGCGGGATCGGTATACGCGGCGCCGTCGGTCCAGGTACCGAGCCACAACAGTCCCGAGCTATCGACCAGCAGTTTGTCGATGCCGGTATCGGGCAGGGTGCCGGCCAGCCCCGCCTGCGGTTGCAATACGCGCGTTTGATCGCGCGCGCGGTCGTAGCGAATCAGGCCCACGCCGGGCACGCCCAGCCAGAGGATGCCGGCGCGATCCTGCGCGATCGAACTCACACCATTCAGTGCGCCCGGCGTTGCCGCCGACCACAGCGGCGCCAGCGTGGCATGCGTGCGATCGAGTTGTTGCAGGCCTTCGCGATCGCCGATCAAGAGGTTTCCGTCGCGGTCGCACAGGATCGCGTTGACCTGCGAGCCGGGCGCCAGCAGCGCGCGCGTTGGCCGCGCCTCCGTGCCGAGTGCCAGCACGCCGTTCACCGTCGCCGCGTAGGCGCCCCCGTCCGGGCAGCGCGCGAATCCCTGCACGCGCGTGCCCTGGCCCGCGAAATCCGTGCCGCGCGCCGGTTCGTTGGCGGCGGCCGTCCACAGATGATGCAAGCTATAGGACGTGCCATCGGCATCGAGCCGGTCGATACCCGACGGAGTGGCGATCAGCAAACGCCCATCCGCCAATGTCTGCAAGGCATTCACCGCCAGCCCGGGACGCGCGATTGATGCGGGCAGCGACAGCACGCCGTCGTCGTCTGGATCGAGCAGACTCAAACCGCCGCCCTTGCTGCCGACCCACAGCCGTCCGTTGCCAGCGTCCGCCAGCGCGTTGACCATGTTGTCGGGCAGGCTGTCGCCGCGTTGCGGATCGTGCCGGTAACGGCGCAAGGTGTAACCGTCGTAACGGTGCAGGCCGCCCTGGGTGCCCAGCCAGACGAAGCCGCGCGCATCCTGGAACAGCACGCGGATGGTGTTTTGCGCCAGGCCGTCGCTGCTGTCGATGCGCTGGAAATGAAAATCGCGCTGGTAGGCACAGGCGTTGCCCGACATCAGTGCCAGCACCGATGCCAACGCCAGCAGCGCGAACACGCGCCGACGCGTCCGCGGCGGCGGATGGCCGTCCCGGCATGGCGATAGGCGGGCGAAAAGGCGCATTGACGAAATCCCCTTGGGCCGAGTGTATCCAAAACGCTCCGGGCAAGGGTGAGACCCGCTGCTAGAATCGTGCCCAACCTGCAGTTTTTTCGCGAATAACGACCTTGCTGCCGATCTCCCATGCCGACCTTGCCGCCGCATTGACGCGGATGCGCCTGGGTACCGGTGCGTCCGCGTTGCATGGTTCGCTGGCGGGTTACTTGTGTGGCGGGGGCGACGCCGGGCCGCGGGCGTTCCTGTCCGCGCTGGAACTGGAGAGCGACGACGCCCATGCCGACGACGCCGGCCATGCGCTGTTGGCCGAGTTGTACGCGCAAACCCGGGTGCAATTGGCCGATCCTGATCTGGCTTTCGCGCCGTTGCTGCCCGATGCCGAACACCCGCTGGCCGAGCGTGGTGATGCTCTGGTCGATTGGTGCCGCGGGTTTCTGGGCGGTCTGGGTCTGGCCGGGTTCGGCCGGCGCGGGTTGTCGGAAGAGGGCGGGGAAATCCTGCACGATTTCGAGTCGATCGCCGCCTCGCATTTTTCCTGCGACGTGGACGACGATGAGGATTCGCTGGCCGAGATATTCGAATTCGTCCGGATCGGCGTATTGCTGCTGTATGGCGAACTGCGCGGCGGGCAACGCGCGCGCGTGCACTGATAAGAGCGGTTTGCAAAGCTACTGCGCTCGGCCTGATCCAATCATTACGTCGCGCGCCGGCGGTGCTCGGATCGGGCCCGGTAAATGGATGTACCGTTTTGGGGCCAAGGAATCCTCATGTACTGACGTGTACACTCCGGTTCCTGCGCTCCGGCGGCGCGCAACCTGCTCATCCTCGCGACGCTTTGCAAACCGC
Organism: Rhodanobacteraceae bacterium; assembly: GCA_039923855.1. GTDB lineage: Bacteria > Pseudomonadota > Gammaproteobacteria > Xanthomonadales > Rhodanobacteraceae > 66-474. The sequence goes on from JBDTBW010000030.1 coordinate 9,406, forward strand.
TCATGATTTCTTCCACTGAATTCGCGCGGCGGCGGCGCGAGCTGATGCGCATGGCTGGCGAGGACGCCGCCATCGTGGTGACGGCCGCGCCCGAGCGTCTGCGCAATGCCGATTCGGCGTGGCCGTACCGGCAGGACTCGGATTTCCATTACCTCAGCGGTTTTCCGGAACCCGACGCGGTGCTGGCGTTGTTGCCCGGACGGCGCAATGGCGAGGCGGTATTGTTCTGCCGCGAACGCGATCCGGCGCGCGAACGCCTGCACGGCCCGCGTGTCGGCCCGGAAGGCGCGGTTGCGGATTACGGCATGGGCGATGCGTTTCCGGTCGAGGACATCGACGACATCCTGCCGGGCATGCTGGAAGGCCGCGAACGTTTGTATTGCCACTTCGGCGCGGAACCGGAGTTCGACGCGCGCCTGCTGCGCTGGATGCGCAGGCTTCGCCACGCCCGCGGCGGTGGCGTGGTGCCGAGGGAGTTCGTTGCGCTGGGGCACATCCTGCACGACCTGCGGCTGTTCAAATCGGGCGCCGAGTTGAAACTGATGCGCCGCGCCGCGGCGATCGCGTCGCAAGCGCAATTGGCCGCGATGCGCGCCGCGCAACCCGGCCGGGGCGAGTACGAAGTCGAAGCCGCGCTGTTGCACGCGATAGCCAGGCATGGCGCGGTGCCGTCCTATGCGCCGATCGTGGCCGCCGGCGCCAACGCCTGCGTGATGCACCACGCGGCCAATCGGGCGCGCCTGCAACGCGGCGATCTGCTGCTGGTGGATGCGGGCGCGGAAGTCGAGTGCTACGCCTCGGACATCGCACGCACCTGGCCGGTCGGCGCCGGGTTCTCGCGCGAACAACGCGCGCTGTACGGCATCGTGCTCGATGCGCAATCCGCCGCGATCGGCGAGGTGCGCGCCGGGCGCCCCTTCGACGCCGCGCATCGAACGGCGTTGCGCATCATCGTGACGGGTTTGTGCGCGTTGAAATTGCTGCGCGGAACGCCGGATGCCGCGCTGCAATCGGGCGAATACAAACGTTTCTTCCCGCACAAGACCGGACACTGGATCGGGCTGGACGTGCACGATGTCGGCGACTACCAGATCGACGGCGAGCCGCGCATGCTGGAGCCCGGCATGGTGGTCACCGTGGAGCCCGGCATCTACATCGCGGCGGATGAATCTTCCGTGCCGGCGCGCTGGCGCGGCATCGGCATCCGCATCGAGGACGATGTCGTGGTGAACGCCGGCGATCCGGAGGTGCTGACCGCCGCGGTGCCCAAAGACATCGCCGCTATCGAGGCGATGTGCGGTGCTTAAAGTTCAAGCCCCTCTCCCGCCGGGAGAGGGGTTGGGGTGAGGATCCGATGCCTGCGAAATTTCGCACGATGCCGTACCCTCATTCGGCGCTTCGCGCCACCTTCTCCCGAAGGGAGAAGGAAACACCACAATTCTGGATCGATCATGCGTTCCGTCATGCTCCTGACAGCTTTGAGTATCGGAGCATTCGCGGCAACTCCCCCGCCGCAATCGCTGCAATACGGCCTGTTCGGCAACGTGACTTTGTGGCAGCCGGCGGCAACGACGCAGCGCAGCGTGCTGCTGTTCTCCGATCGCGGCGGCGTGGATGGCGCCATGCGCGCGTACGCGCAAGGACTGGCCGAACAAGGCAGCTCCGTGATCGGCGTTGATCTGGACGCCTATACGGCCAAACTTGAATCGTTGGGCGACGTATGCAGCTCTCCCGCCGACCACGTCCAGGAGCTGGCGCACTGGATGGAACGCCATGTGGAGATGCCGCGTTACCAGCCGCCCTACATCGTGGGATTAGGCGCCGGCGCCGATTTCGTCTACGCGGTGGCGGCACAGGCGCCGTCGGGCACGTTCGCGGGCGTGGCGACGCTGGGTTACGACTTCGGTTATCGATTGAAAAAACCGTTGTGCGCAAGCGATGCGGGGTTGCCGACCGTGCAGGATGGCAGCGCCTTCCGGATTGTTCCCGTGAAGACGATGCCATTGCCGTGGTTGTCGTGGCCATTTGCGCCCGGCGCGTGCCGTGACGGACTGCTCTACGCGTTTGATAATGCGTTTGCGTTATCGCGAGCAGCGGCAACAGGCGATGGCGTGGTGCTGGCATCCGGGCTCGATGCCTTGAACCAGCCGCAGGCCGACGAAATCGCGACCGACGACAGCCTGTCGGATCTCCCGATCACCGAAATCGCGCCGCAGGGTTCTCCCGACCCGCGCATCGCGATCATGCTGACCGGCGATGGTGGCTGGGCGGGGCTGGACAAGGGTGTGGCCGCGGTGTTGTCGCGGCACGGCGTGCGCGTGGTAGGCGTGTCGTCGCTGCAATTCTTCTGGCACAAGCGCACGCCGCAGGACATCACCGATGCGATCGGCCGTATCGTCATGCATTACGCGGCGGCTTATCCAAACGCGCGGTTCGTGCTCATCGGCTATTCGTTCGGCGCAAGCCTGGTTCCGGTGGTGGGCAACCGGTTGCCCGATGCACAACGCGCCAGGATCGCCAGCGGCGTGATGATCTCGCCGGATGATTCGGCGGTGTTCGAGATCAAGGTCGGCGACTGGTTCGGTAGCGTGAAACAAGCTGGCGCACTGCCGCTGGCGCCGGAAGTCGCGCACGCCAGGATCTCCCTGGTGTGCGTTTCGGGCGTCACCGAATCCGATGCGTGGTGCCCGGCGGCGGCCAGGCTCGGGCCCGCGCGCCTGGTGCAACTGCCAGGCGGTCATCACTACGATGGCGATTACGACAAACTGGGTGCGGCGATTTTGGCGACGTTGCCGAAGTAAGTACCGACTCACCCCACCAGTAATTTGCGATAGCCGCCCGCCACCAGCGCGGTGATGTCCAGCAGCAGGCCGGGCACCCACAATCCGCGCGGGTAGGCCAGATACGCGCCGGTCCATTTCGGTTTGAACTTGTCTTTGTAGCGGCGTAGTCCCTGATAATTGTAAAGACGATTGCCGTAGCGGAAGGCCAGCGCGGCGAGGCGCTCGTTGACCCGTGCGTAAGGGTTGACGCCGACGTTCGACAGCGGCGCCATGCCCAGCGAAAAGCGTTGGTGCCCTTGGACTTTGGACCACAGCATCACCTGCGCGAACAGAAAATCCATGGTGCCGCGCGGTGCATCCGGCAATTGCCGCATCAGGTCCACGCTGGCAGTGCCGTCGGCTCCGTATGGCGGTTGCAGATTGGCGAACGCGATCAACTCATGTTCGCGCCGCACCAGCGCGATGGGGCTCCATGAAAAATATTCCGCGTCGTAGCGGCCCAGCGAAAAACCCTTTTCCGCGGCGCCACGATCGGCCAGCCAGCTTTCCGAAATGTGTTCCAGATCGTCCAGCAGCGCGGTATCGAACGGCGGCTCGACGATCTCGAAGAAAAGTTTTTCGCGCTCGGCGCGGTTGACCGCCGCGCGCAAATCCTCCCAGCGTTTGCCGGACAGCGAAAACTCCGCCAGCGGCACGGTCGCCAGTTCCCCGAGCTTGAAAAGATCGAAACCCAGATCGTGGAACCGGTGCAGATCCGGTTCCAGCACTTCGTAGAACAGCGGCACGCGATCCTGATGATCGGCGAAACGGCGGAAGTCGAGGATCGCGCGTTCGATGGCGTCTGCCGGACCGCACGGCGCGCCGAGCGCGACCAGACGATCGCGCACCGTGCCGTAGGCGATCACCGCGGCGTGATCGGCCGCCCAGAACAAGCGTTTGTCGCCCATCAATGTGAGATGCGCGAATTCGCCGCCGCCGTGCTCGAGATAAGCAACGCGCGCGCGTTGCAGCTCATTGCGATCCGGCAACGGCAGACTCGGGCGGCGCACCGCGAACGCCTGCCAGATCAGGTACAGCACCAGGCCAAACAACGCGGCGGTCACGCCGCGTGCCAGACGTGAGGCGTGGGTGCCAGGACCGACCGCGAAGAAATCGAAGCTGTCGGTGCCGAGCACCGCTGCCACCCCGGTGGCGAAAAACAACGCGATCACCACCAGCAAACCGGTCAGCCAGCGCCAGTTGCGCGCCGACGAAAGATTCATGGCGGCGCGCGAAAAATCCGCGCGGCGTGTCCGCAACAACGCCGACACGGCGAGCAGGAACAGCGTCTCGATCCAGTGCAGGCCCTTGGTCAATGCCAGCAGCGCCGACAACCACAGCAACCACTGCACCATCCGATACGCCACGCGCAGGCGACCGTCGATACCGCGCGCGAGTCCCAACAGCAGCACCCCGATCACCACGCTCAAAAGGCGCGAACTTTCGATCGCCTCGATCGGCAAGAGTTGGTGCAGCTTGACCACGCGCTCGTGCAGCGACGGGATCGCGGTCGAGGCCAATTGCAGCGCGCCGGCGGCGAAGGTGAGCAGCGCCAGCAGACGCACGCCGAGGTTTCCGATGAGGCTTACCGGCAAACCCAGCACGCCGAACAACGGATGCGCCGACAATCGCGCGCGCGCACGGGTCAGCAGCGGCACGCGCTGCGCCAACATGCCGGCGCCAAGCCATAGCGCGGTCAACAACGGCAACACGTAATAGATGACCCGGAACAGGATCAATCCGGCGGTAACGTTTTCGCCCGGCACGCCGGTCGCTGTCAGCGCCAGCAACAGCAGGCCGTCGAATACGCCGAATCCGCCCGGGATCATGCTTGCAAGCCCCAGCACCGCGGCGCCGGTGTAGGCGCCGAGCAAAGTCATCGCATCGACCCGCACGCCGGCAAACGCGAGGCACAACCACAGCACCGCCGCCGCCAGCAGCCAGTCCAGCAGCGACAACAACGCCAGTTGCAATTTCAATCGCAACGGCGGCAGGTCCTGATCCTCCGGCAGCCAGCGCATCAGCGCGCGGCGTGCGGTCAGCAACACATAAAGCGGCAGATACAGCGCGGCGGCGATCAACACGACAACCGCCAACAGATGTGTCGCGGCATTCGGTGTGACCGGCAACGCGCCCGATGCCAGCGTCGCGATCACCAGCGCGGAAAGTCCCAGCGGCAGCGACAACACCTGCAAGCCGACCAGCGCCGCGCTGCGCCGCATCGGCACCCCGTGCCCGGAGAGACCCAGCAGACGCACACCGGAGCCGATCGCGCCGGATAGATTCAGGGTGTTGGCCAGCGCGTTGGCGACGAACGACAGCCGCAGCAATTCGAGCATGGAGACTTCGAGTTTCAACCAACGCGCGATTGCGATGTCCACGCTGCCGGTGAAAGCGACCGCGAACAGCGCCAGCAACGCCGCCAGCGCCGCGTACAAGGTGCGCACATGCAGCAACGTGCGCTGCAGGCCCTTGAGATCGAAACCGGCCAGCCCGCGCCCGACCAGCCAGAGCGTCGCCGCCAAGAACAGCAACGGCACCAGCCAGCGCAGCGGTGCGAGCCACGCGCGCCGGGGTGTGGAGGAAGAGCCGGCAGAGGGGGTTTCCGTATTCAATGATTCACCGGCGGATTCACGACTCGATCTCTTCGCGCGCGGAGCGCATTGTATCCGGCCATCATGTTTGGTCGCGTGCGATAATCGCAGTCATGATGACCGAAGCCGTGCTGCTGTCACGCCTGCAATTCGGGTTCGTGATCTCGTTCCATATCCTGTTCCCCGCGTTCACCATCGGGCTGGCGAGCTGGCTCGCGTTTCTGGAGGCGATGTGGCTGCGCAAACGCGAGGATCGCGTGCGCGATCTGTATTTCTTCTGGATGAAGATCTTCGCGGTGTCGTTCGGTGTCGGCGTGGTCACCGGCATCGTGATGAGCTTCCAGTTCGGCACCAACTGGGCAGGATTCTCGACCGCCGCCGGCAACGTGGTCGGGCCGCTGCTCAACTACGAGGTGCTGACCGCGTTCTTCATGGAGGCGACGTTCCTCGGCGTGATGCTGTTCGGCTGGCAGCGCGTCGGACACCGCACGCATTTCTTCGCGACCTGCATGGTCGCGCTGGGCACGCTGATCTCGACATTCTGGATCATTTCCGCCAATAGCTGGATGCAGACACCGGACGGATACGCGCTGAAGAATGGGGTGTTTTATCCGACCGACTGGTGGCAGGTGATCTTCAATCCGTCATTTCCGTACCGGCTGGCGCATATGGTGCTGGCGGCGTTTCTGACGAGCGCGTTCGTGATCGGCGGGGTGTCGGCGTTTTATCTTACGCGCGGCAAGTTTCCGGAGAAGGCGAAGCTGTGCCTGAAATGCGCGCTGGTATTCGTCGCGATCGTGGCGCCGCTGCAAATCATCGTAGGCGATTTTTCCGGACAGGAAGTGCGGCGGAACCAGCCGGCCAAACTGGCCGCGTTGGAGGCGCGCTGGAACACGCAATCAAATGTACCGTTGACGCTGTTCGCGATCCCCGACGAAAAGAACGAACGCAACGATTACGCGCTCGATGTGCCGCAACTGGGCAGCGTGATCCTCACGCATTCCTGGAGCGGCGCGGTCAAGGGCTTGAAGGATTTCGCGCCGGAAGACCGCCCGCCGGTGGCGATCCCGTTTTTCGCGTTCCGGATCATGGTCGGCCTGGGCGTGTTGATGTTGCTGATCTCGTGGTGGGGGCTGTGGAAGTGGAAGCGCGGCACCTTGTGGTCGTCGCGCTGGTATCTGTATGCATGGATGGCGATGATGCCGAGCGGTTTCGTCGCGCTGGTGATGGGCTGGTGGGTGGCCGAAGTCGGCCGTCAGCCTTGGGTGGTGTACGGATTGCTGCGCACGGTGAACGCTGCAAGCCCGAACGTGACCGCGGGCAGCGTGCTGGCTTCGCTCATCACTTATGTCGTCGTGTATCTGCTGCTGTTCGGATTCGCCGCCTGGTATCTCATCAAGATGCTGCGCGCGGGTCCCGTGGTCGCGCCGCCGCGCAAACGTGCAACCGAGACTGCGGCGCGGCCGATGTCAGCGGCGGACGAGTCGGTGGACGCGTTATGAATATCGCAACGGTTCTGCCGGTCGTGTGGTTTTTCATCATCGGATTCGCGGTGATGATGTATGTGCTGCTGGATGGTTTCGTGCTCGGCATCGGGATATTGACGCCGTTCGCCGACGACGAGCACCAGCGCGACACGATGATGAACACCGCCGCGCCCATCTGGGACGGCAACGAGACCTGGCTGGTGATGGGCGGCGCGGGTTTGATGGCGGCGTTCCCGAAAGCCTATGCCATCGTGCTGTCGGCGTTGTACCTGCCGGTGCTGGCGCTCCTGATCGCGCTGATTTTTCGCGGCGTTGCATTCGAGTTCCGCTTCAAGGCGCAGCGTTCGCGCTGGGTGTGGAGCGTCGCCTTCGCGGCGGGTTCGTTGATCGCCGCGTTCATGCAGGGTCTGATTCTCGGCGCGCTGGTCGAAGGCATGCCGCTGCAGGGCGGCAAATACATCCACGTGCAGGCGTTCGCGTGGTTCAGTCCGTTTTCGATGTTGACAGGCGTCGCGGTGGTGTTCGGTTACGCGTTGCTCGGCGCGACCTGGCTGATCCTCAAAACCGAAAACCGCGTGCAGCGCATCGCCTTCGATCTGACCCGCCCGCTGATGCTGGGCGTGATTGCCTTCATGCTGCTGGTGAGTTCGTGGTTGCCGTTCTTGAACGCGAACCTGATGGCGCGCTGGTTCACCTGGCCGAACTTTCTGTATCTGTCGCCTGTGCCAATCCTGACATTGATCAATGCCGCGCTGCTATGGCGCGCGGTGCTGGGTAACCGCGAAATCCAGCCGTTCGTGCTGTCGCTGTGTTTTTTCCTGCTCGGCTTCATCGGCTTGGTGATCGGCATCTGGCCCAACATCGTGCCACCATCGTTGACGATCTGGCAGGCAGCATCGCCGCCAAGTTCGCAGGGCTTCGTGCTGGTCGGCGCGCTGATCATGCTGCCCGCAGTGCTCGGCTACACCGCGTATTCGTACCGCGTATTCCGCGGCAAGGTCTCTGCGGATGCTGGGTATCACTGATGCAGACGCCGGGCGTGACGCGGAATCGCGCTTCTGCTCCCTCTCCCGCCGGGAGAGGGAGGCGCGTAGCGCCGGGTGAGGGTTCGCTCTTGCGTAGTTGATTCTACATCCCTGTCTTTTTTCGCGCAGTCCCTACCGCGCGAGCTACTTTTGTTTCGGCAAAAGTAGCCAAAACCAATGCGCTTGGACGCGATGGTCTCGGCAACGTCGTGTTGCCTCGACTGCCCAGCGCTTCTCGCGCCAAGCGGGCCGCGCGAACTCGCACGTCCATGTGCTCGGACCTCGCGCCTTGCTCCCGCTTGCGGCTACGCTGCTCGGCATCGTGTACAGCGCGAAAAGCTCGACCGTTGACGGCCATCCATGGCCTGCAGCGTTAGAACCAAACTTTCTTTTGCGGATCAAACTCCACCGTTGTTTTCTCCGTGGCGCGGATTCCGAAACCGCA
>JBDTBW010000031.1:0-41604 GCA_039923855.1 Rhodanobacteraceae bacterium
TCCTTCGCCGGAATCGACCACGTAAGGCGCGATGTCTTTCAGGTCGGGATCCTTTTTCAGCGCGTCGGCGGTCAAGTCGAGCAGCCAGGAACGCACCACGCTCCCGAAGCGCCAGATTTGCGCGACCTGTTCCAGATCGAGCTTGAAATCCTGTTTGTGACGCAGCACCGAAAAGCCCTCAGCATACGCCTGCATCAGTCCGTATTCGATGCCATTGTGGACCATCTTGGTGAAATGGCCGGCGCCACTGGAACCGACGCGGCCCCATCCCTGATCCTTGCCGGGCGCCAGCGCCTCGAAGATCGGCCGCAGACGATCGACCACGGCTTGGTCGCCGCCGACCATCATGCTGTAGCCCTCATCGAGCCCCCATACGCCGCCGCTGGTGCCGCAATCGACGTAATGGATTTTTCGGGCTGCGAGATTCTGCGCGCGGCGCATGGTGTCCTTGTAATTGGAATTGCCGCCGTCGATCACGGTGTCGTCGGCATCCAGCTTCGGCGTCAATGCATTGATCGTCTGATCGACGATGTCCCCGGCCGGCACCATCATCCAGATCGCGCGAGGCGTTTTCAGTTTGTCGACGAAGGCATCCAGCGCGTCGGCCGTATCGCCGCCCTTGTCGGCCAGCTTCTTGCGCGCATCCGCGTCGGGATCGAAACCGACCACCCGATGGGCCGCCTTCATCAGGCGTTGCGCCATGAAGTTGCCCATCTTGCCCAGACCGATCATGCCCAGTTCCATGCGCGCGCTCCTTGAAGTAGGGTAAACCCCGAATCATACGCCGCGTTGGGTGAATCCGCGGTGTCATCATCCGGGTGCGGGTCTCGCGGCGACAATGTTTTCACATCGCACAAAGGCATAATGAAACCTTTGTGATGATCCGAGAGTCAGACAGTCGATGCCCCGTCGCAGCCGCCAACCCCAAACTGCCGCGCCTTATACCACGATCCTCGCCAATGACGAGTACGCGGTGATGACGACCGCATCCGGCTCCGGCTACAGCCGCTGGCGCGACCTCGCCATCACCCGTTGGCGCGAGGATGCAACCCGCGATCCTTGCGGCAGTTTCATCTATCTGCGCGACTTGCGCCGGGATGCGGCGTGGACGCCGACCCTGCAACCCTTCGGTGATGGCAATCACATCGAATCGGATTTGCGCGATCACGTTGCGCGCTACGCGCGCCGCGTCGGCGCCTTGACCACCACGCTGGAGATCGCGGTTGATCCGGTTCACATGATCGAAGTCCGCGGCATCGGGTTGCGCAACAACAGCGGTGAAGCGCGCGAGGTCGACGTAACGTCCTATCTGGAACTGGTGCTGGGACCGCGCGGCGCCGATGCCTCGCATCCGGCGTTTTCCAAGATGTTCGTGCAGACGCAATTCGTTCCCGAAAGCGGCGTGCTGCTGGCAACACGGCGCAAGCGCGAGCCGTCCGATCCCGATGTGTGGGCCGCGCACACGCTGGTGATTGATGGGGAGCGCATCGGCGCGTTGCAATACGAAACCGATCGCGCGCAATTCATCGGACGCGACTGCAGCTTGCGGAACCCGCGCGCGCTCGATCAAAGGGCCTGCTTGTCGGGAGCGACCGGCACCGTGCTCGATCCGATTTTCAGCCTGCGCGCCCGCGTTCGCGTGGCGCCACACTCGACGCTGCGGCTTGCCTTCGTGACCGCCGCGGCGGAATCGCGTCGTGCCGCGCTTGCACTGATCGAGCGCAATGCCAGCGTCGCGGCGTGCGCCAAGGTGTTCCAGCGCGCGTCTGCGCAACCGCCAAAATCATTGCGAAAGCTCGGCATCGATGCGCAACAAGCGCGCGGATTTCAGCGGCTCGCCGATGCGCTCCTGTACGCCGCCTCCGCGCTGCGTGCGTCACCGCGGACGCTGGCGAAAGGCGAGGGCGGCGTGCCGGTGCTATGGGCGAAAGGCATTTCCGGCGATCTGCCGATCGCCTTGCTGCGCATCCATGACAGTGCGCAAATCGGTTTGGTGGATGAGATCCTGTGCGCGCAGAACTATTGGCGTGCGAAACATCTGCCAGTCGACCTGGTGATCCTCAACGATGCGGGCGCTGGCAAGGTCGACGCGCTGCAAAAAACCCTGGAAGCTTCGGTCGCGAAAGCTGTCGGCAAAACCAGGCCGGACAAATCACAGGGCGCGATATTCGTTCTGCGTGGCGATCAATTGGATGATCCCTTGCGCAATGGCTTGATGACAGTCGCGCGAATCGTGCTGGACGGCAAGAACGGAACGCTCGATCGGCAACTGTCGCGGTTGCCGCCGCTTCCTCTTGCTGTTCGGCAGAGCTCGACGCATCCGCGCCGCGTCATTGAAAGACGCGTGGCGGCGGAACGTGTTGACAACGCGACATCCGTCAAGTCACGGTCGCTGGAGTTCTTCAATGGCCTCGGTGGTTTCGACGGCGACGGCCGCGAATACGTGACGATCCTGCGCAATGGCTGCAGCACGCCGATGCCGTGGACGCACGTGGTCGCCAATCCGGATTTCGGTTTTCTCGCGACCACCACCGGCGGCGGCTATTGCTGGTCGCAGAACAGCCAGCAGAACCAGCTCACGCCGTGGTCGAACGACGCGGTGATCGATCCGCCGAGCGAGACGTTTTACTTGCGCGATGACGATAGCGGCGCGCTGTGGTCGGCGTGCGCATCGCCGATCCGCTTGCCCGGCGTCGAATACACCACGCGTTTCGGGCCCGGTTATGCGAAGTTCGAGACCGAAGCGCACGGCATCGAATCGGAATTGCTGCAATTCGTGCCGCTCGAGGGTTCGCTCAAGATTTCGCGGCTGAGGCTGCGCAACCGCAACGGCAAAACGCGGCGGCTGTCGATCGTCGCGTATGTCGAATGGGCGCTGGGCGCGATCGGCACCAACGTCTCGCCGTACGGGGTGACCTCGATCGATGACAAGACCCGCGCAGTATTCGCCCGCAATGCGTGGCGCGATGCCTTCGGTGAGCGGATCGCGTTCGCGGATATGGGCGGTAAACAATCGTCATGCACCGGCGATCGCGGCGAATTCATCGGACTGCACGGATCACCCGAATCCCCCGCGGCGATGGCAGATTCCAGCCCGTTGTCGGGCCGTACCGGCGCCGGACTGGATGCCTGTGCGGCCTTGCGGACGACCATCGAGTTGCAGCCGGATGCCGCGTCCGAGATCGTCTTTCTGCTCGGCGAGGAAGGCGATCCGGACAAGGCGCGCGCGTCGATCGAACATTGGCGCGGCGTCGATCTCGACACCGCGTTGGCACAGGTCGAAACGCAGTGGGACGACGTGCTCGGCACGGCGCAAGTCAAAACGCCGGAACCGTCGATGGATCTGCTGCTCAATCGTTGCCTGTTGTATCAGGTGCTGGCGTGCCGGTTGTGGGCGCGTACCGCGTTCTATCAGGCCAGCGGCGCCTACGGATTCCGCGATCAATTGCAAGATGTCACGGCGTTGTGTGTGGCGCGGCCGGATCTCGCGCGCGAACACATCCTGCGCGCAGCGGGCCGGCAATTCGTCGAGGGCGACGTGCAACATTGGTGGCTGCCGCCGGGCGGCAAGGGCGTGCGTACGCGCGTCACCGATGATCGTCTGTGGTTGCCTTACGTGGTCGCGCATTATTCATCGACCACAGGTGATTCCGCTGTGCTCGACGAATCGGCGCCGTTCCTCACCGGCGATGCGTTGAAATCCGGCCAGAACGAATCCTTCTTCCAGCCCGCCGTGGCGGATGAAGCTGGCAGCGTGTTCGAGCATTGCGCGCGCGCGATCGAAGCTAGCCTTGCACTCGGTAAGCACGGCCTGCCGTTGATGGGAACCGGCGACTGGAACGATGGCATGAATCGCGTCGGCGTGAAGGGGAAAGGCGAAAGCGTGTGGCTGGGCTGGTTCCTGTTGGCGGTGTTGAACGAGTTTGCGCCGATCGCGCAGACGCGCGGCGAACCGCAGCGCGCAGCCGCATGGCGGAAGCACGCGCAGGGATTGCGTGAGGCCTTGAACAAACACGCCTGGGACGGCGCATGGTTCCGGCGTGCGTATTACGACGATGGCACGCCGCTGGGATCGAAACGCGACACCGAATGCCGGATCGATTCCATCGCGCAATCCTGGAGCGTCATCAGCGGTGGCGCCGATCCCGAAAAAGCCGCGCGCGCGATGCGCTCGGTCGACGAGCAACTGGTGCGGAAGGACGATGGGCTGGTCGCGTTGTTTACCGCGCCGTTCGACAAGACGCATCACGACCCGGGTTACATCAAGGGCTATCCGCCTGGCATCCGCGAGAACGGGGGTCAATACACCCACGGTTCGATCTGGTCGGCGATCGCCTTCGCGCAACTCGGCGAGGGTGACAAGGCGTACGAGTTGTTCCGGATTTTCGATCCGATCCTGCACAGTGCAACGACGCAAGATGCGCGGCATTACAAAGTGGAACCCTACGTCGTCTGTGCGGACGTTTATTCGGTCGCGCCCCACGTCGGCCGTGGCGGGTGGACCTGGTACAGCGGTTCGGCGGCGTGGCTTTATCGCGCGGGGCTGGAAACCATGTTGGGCTTCCAGTTGCGCGGCGCCAGTCTACGCATCGACCCGTGCATCCCGAAGGCATGGCCGGGTTTCGAGATCGCGTTCCGTTATCACTCATCGCACTATGCCATTACAGTGGAGAATCCGCACGGTATCTGCCGCGGCGTTACCACCGTCGAACTGGATGGCAGCGAGCTGAAAGATGCGAGCATGGCCATTCCACTCGCAGACGACGGCGCGCAGCATCATATTCGTGTCGTACTTGGGGGGAGCGCATGACCAGGAACTCGGACGCATTCGTTTTTTTCGGCGCCACCGGCGATCTGGCCTATAAGCAGATTTTCCCCGCTTTGCAGGCACTGATCCGCGACGAGGACTTCGATCTGCCGATCATCGGCGTCGCGCGTTCGGACTGGAACCTGGAAAAACTGCGCGATCGCGCCCGCGACAGCGCAAGAGAGCATGGCGGCATCGACGAAAAAGCCTGCGGAAAATTGTGCAAACTGCTGCAGTTCGTCAATGGCGACTACAAGGATCAGACGACTTACGACAGCCTGCGCAAGAAACTCGGCCGGGCGCAGCATCCACTGCATTACCTGGCGATTCCACCGAGCATGTTCGGAACCGTGGTCAAGGGCCTCGATGCCGCCGGCTGTGCGGAGGGCGCGCGGGTGGTCGTGGAAAAACCCTTTGGCCGCGATCTCGCGTCCGCGCGCGCGCTGAACCGCACGCTGCACAAGATTTTCCACGAGGACGCGATTTTTCGGATCGATCATTATCTGGGCAAGGAGGCGGTGCAGAATCTCCTGTATTTCCGCTTTGCCAACACCTTTCTCGAGCCCTTGTGGAACCGCACCTACATCAACAGCGTGCAGATCACCATGGCCGAGGATTTCGGCGTGCAGGGACGCGGGGGTTTCTACGAAGAGGTCGGCGCGCTGCGCGACGTGGTGCAGAATCACATGTTGCAGGTGTTGGTGCTTTTGGCGATGGACGCCCCGACCAGCCACGATGGCGAAGCGATGCGCAGCGAGAAGTTGCGTCTCATGCGCGCGATACGCCCACTCGACCCGAAAGAGGTCGTGCGCGGGCAATTCCGCGGCTACCGTGGCGAGGATGGCGTGGCGAAGAACTCGAAGGTGGAGACTTTCGCGGCGCTGCGTCTGCATATCGACACCTGGCGCTGGCAGGGCGTGCCGTTTTACATCCGTGCCGGCAAGGAATTGCCGGTCACCTGCACCGAGGTGTTCGTCGATCTGAAATGTCCGCCATTGGCGGTGTTCGACAATATCTCGCGGAAGCAATCCAATTATTTCCGTTTCCGCCTGAGTCCGGACGTGGTGATCTCCGCCGGCGCGCGCGTCAAGAAGCCTGGCGAAGCCATGCACGGCGAGAACGTGGAACTGATCGCGCGGCAGCAGCCCAAACGCCAGCGGTTGCCTTATGCGCGTCTGCTCGGCGACGCGCTGCGCGGTGACGCTGAATTGTTCGGCCGCGACGACGGGATCGAAGCGGCGTGGCGCGTGATCGATCCCGCACTCGACGATGCGGAGCCGGTCACGCTCTATAACCCACACTCTTGGGGGCCGGCCGCCGCGAACGGATTGATCGATGGCGAAGGTTGGCATGACCCGATCGTCGCCAAGGTGCGGGAATCATGAGCGATACCGTTACCGCAGATCTCGTTTTCTTGTTCGACGTCGACAATACGCTGCTCGACAACGACCGTGTGCACGACGATTTTGGCGCGCACATCGCGCGCGTATTCGGCGAACATGGGCGCGATCGCTACTGGGCAATCTACGAGGAGCTGCGCGAACAACTCGGCTATGCCGATTATCTGGGCGCGATCCAGAAATTCCGGCTGGAACGCAAGGACGATCCGCACGCGCTCGAACTCGCCGCGTTCCTGCTCGATTACCCGTTCTCCGAATGCCTTTATCCGCGCGCGCTGGAAGCGGTGCGTCGTCTTTCCGGTTTCGGTGTCACCGCGGTGCTGTCCGATGGCGACGCGGTATTGCAGCCGCGCAAGATCGCGGTTTCCGGCATCGCCGATGCGTTCGAAGGCAGGGCGCTGATCTATGTGCATAAGGAAACCATGCTGGATCACGTCGAGCGTCGTTATCCCGCGAGGCATTACGTGATGATCGAGGACAAACTGCGCGTGCTGGACGCGATCAAGCGGCATTGGCGCGAGCGCGTTACCACGGTATTCGTGCGTCAGGGCCATTACGCGAACGATCCCGAATCACGGGACGATTATCCCCCGGCGCAATTGATGCTCGAAAATGTCGGCGAACTCATTACCCTCGACGCGAATGATTTCACGATCACCTGAAAACATGCACGGCCAATGGCCACGGAGTGAACATGAACCCCACCCAGCAATTGCATGACCTCGGCCAGAGCCTGTGGCTGGACAACATCACCCGCAAGATTCTCGATGACGGCACGCTGGAGCGTTATATCGAAGACGACGCGGTGACCGGACTCACCTCAAACCCCACCATCTTCGACCATGCGATCAAGCAAGGCGACGACTACGATGACTCGATCGAGGAGAAAGCCGCCAATGGAAAATCCGGCGAGGAATTGTTTTTCGAGCTCGCGCTGGAGGACCTGACCCGCGCGGCAGACCTGTTTCGCCCGATCCACGACAAGACCGCTGGCCTCGATGGCTGGGTGTCGCTGGAAGTCTCGCCATTGCTGGCCGACGACACCCATGGCACGATCGCCGCGGCCGCGCAATTGCACGCGCAGGCGCAATGCGAAAACCTTTTCATCAAGATTCCGGGCACGCCCGCGGGCGTGCCGGCGATCGAGGAATCGATCTTCAATGGCGTGCCGGTCAACGTCACGCTGCTGTTTTCGCGCGAACAATATCTCGCCGTCGCCGACGCCTATCTGCGCGGAATCGAGCGACGCATCGCCGCCGGGCTTGATCCGAAGATCGGTTCGGTGGCGTCCTTGTTCGTCAGCCGGTGGGATGTCGCGGTGGCCGACAAGGTCCCGGCGGAATTGAAGAATCGTCTCGGCATTGCCATTTCGCAACGCACCTACAAGGCGTATCGCGAATTGCTGTCATCCTCGCGTTGGCAAAAGCTGGCCCAAGCCGGCGCGCAACCGCAGCGGATGCTGTGGGCCAGCACCGGCACCAAGGATCCCGAGGCCTCCGACACCTTGTATATCGAAGCGCTGGCCGCGCCCGACACCATCAACACCATGCCCGAGAAAACCCTGCTGGCGTTTGCCGAGCACGGCCGCGTCGGGGACCCGATGGCGGAGGATGGCGGTGACGCCGAGCAGGTCATCTCGCGCTTCAACAAGGCCGGCGTTGACGACGGCCAACTCGCCGGGCAGTTGCAGCGCGAGGGCGCGCAGTCCTTCGACAAATCATGGAACGAATTGCTGGAGCGGATCAAGAAAAAACGCGATGAGCTCGCGCCCGGCCAATCCAGGGGCGCGCAACGATGAGTGCACGCGGTTCAAAAACACCGTCATTGACCGCGTCGCCGCAATGGCAGGCATTGTGCGCGCACTGGCACGGCTTGCGCGGAACGACATTGAAGCACTTGTTCGCGGGCGATCCCGAACGCGGCAACCGCTATAGCGCCGAAGGCGCGGGGCTTTACCTCGATTACTCAAAGAATCTGGTCACCGACGAGACCCTGCGCCTGCTGCAGCGCCTTGCCAGCGCACGCGGCATTGTTGCACGGCGGGACGCGATGTTCCGGGGCGAAAAAATCAACGAGACCGAAAAGCGCGCCGTCCTGCACATCGCGCTGCGCGCGCCACGCAACGAACGCATCGAGGTGGACGGCAGGAACGTGGCCCCGGAAGTCCACGCGGTACTCGATCGCATGGCCGCTTTCTGCGACAAGGTGCGCAGTGGCGAGTGGAAAGGCCATTCCGGGAAATCCATCCGCAATGTCATCAGCATCGGCATCGGCGGCTCAGATCTCGGGCCGGTGATGGCCTACGAGGCGCTGCGCGATTACAGCCGGCGCGACATGCAATTCCGCTTCGTCTCCAACGTCGACCCCACCGATTTCGTCGAAGCCACGCGCGATCTCGATGCCGCCGAAACACTCTTCGTCGTCTGCTCCAAGACCTTCACCACGCTGGAGACGCTGACCAACGCGCGTACCGCGCGCGACTGGTGTCTGCAGAAACTCGGTGACGGACAAAATGATGAAAATCAGGCGGTCGCCAGGCACTTTGTGGCAGTGTCCACCAATGAAAAGGAAGTCCGCGCGTTCGGCATCGATACAGACAACATGTTCGGCTTCTGGGATTGGGTCGGTGGGCGCTATTCGATGGATTCGGCGATCGGATTGTCGACCATGCTGGCGATCGGCCCGGACAACTTCCGCGAGATGCTGGCCGGGTTTCATGCGATGGATCAGCATTTCAGACATGCTCCAGCCGAGAGAAACATGCCGTTGCTGATGGCGCTCATTTCGACGTGGTACAACGATTTCTTCGGCGCGCAGACCGTCGCGGTGCTGCCTTACGCGCAATACCTCAAGCGCTTTCCGGCTTATCTCCAGCAATTGACGATGGAAAGCAACGGCAAGCACGTTACCCTGGAGGGCGCGCACGTGGACTATCCGACCGGGCCGATTTATTGGGGCGAGCCTGGCACCAATGGCCAGCACTCGTTCTATCAGTTGATCCATCAGGGGACGCGGCTGATCCCCTGCGACTTCATCGGGTTCTGCCAGCCGCTGAATCCCCTGCACGAACAGCACGATCTGCTGATGGCCAACGTGTTCGCGCAATCCGAAGCGCTGGCCTTCGGCAAAACCCTGCAACAGGTGCGCGCAGAAGGCACGCCGAAATGGCTGGCGCCGCACCGAGTGTGCGAGGGCAATCGCCCCAGCAACACGATCCTCGCGCAACGGTTGACGCCTCGCGTTTTGGGCGCGCTGGTCGCGCTGTACGAGCACAGCGTGTTCGTCCAGGGCGTGATCTGGAACATTGATTCGTTTGACCAGTGGGGCGTGGAACTCGGCAAGCAGCTGGCGAAAAAAGTGATCCCGCAATTGCGCGACGAGCACCCGCGGAAGCTCGACCACGACAGCTCGACTGATGCGCTGATTCATCGTTATCGCGCTCTGCGCGACGCACCGATTGGTGACAGCGAATGAGCGAGAAGATCAGCCCATTGGCGGGCAAGCCCGCACCGAAGTCGCTGCTGGTCGATGTCGGAAAGCTGTTGGACGCTTATACGGATATAAGGCCAGACCCATCCGAGCCGGCGCAGCGGGTGGCGTTCGGCACTTCCGGGCACCGCGGCACCTCGCTGGACGGCAGTTTCAACGAATGGCACATTCTCGCCATCACCCAGGCGATTTGCGATTACCGCAACCAAGAGCACGTCGATGGACCGCTGTATCTGGGCATCGACACCCATGCATTGTCGCAACCCGCGTTCCGGAGCGCGCTGGAAGTGCTGGCGGCCAACGGTGTGTCCACGCTGATTGCGAAAGACAACGAGTTCACGCCCACGCCCGCGATTTCCCACGCGATTCTCACGCATAACCGAAATCGTGAAAACGGGCTGGCTGACGGTATCGTGGTGACGCCCTCGCACAATCCGCCCGACAATGGCGGTTTCAAGTACAACCCGGTCAATGGCGGCCCGGCGGACACCAGGGTCACCGGCTGGATCGAGAACCAAGCCAACGCGTATCTCGAAAAAAAGCTCGAGGGTGTCAAGCGGCTGCCGTTTGAGCAAGCGCGGCGCGCGGCTACCACGCGCGAACATGATTTTCTGGATGCGTATGTTTCCGATCTCGCCAACGTGATCGACTTCGACGCGATCCGCGGCGCGGGATTGCATTTGGGCGTCGACCCGCTGGGCGGGGCAGGGGTGCACTATTGGGCGCCGATCGCGGAGAAATACAAACTCGATCTGACCGTGGTCAGCGAAGTGGTCGATCCGCAATTCGCGTTCATGACCGTGGATTGGGACGGCCAGATCCGTATGGATCCGTCATCGCCCTTTGCGATGCAACGATTGCTTGCGCTCAAGGACAAGTACGACGTCGCATTCGCCTGCGACACCGACCACGACCGCCACGGCATCGTCACGCGCGGCGCGGGCCTCGTACCGCCCAATCACTATCTGGCGGTGATGATCGACTATCTGTTCCGGCGCCGCGAACGCTGGTCAAAATCCACGGCGGTCGGCAAAACCGTGGTCAGCAGCGCGATGATCGATCGCGTGACGAAGCAGCTCGGCCGCAATTTGTTCGAGGTGCCGGTCGGCTTCAAGTGGTTCGCGGATGGGCTGCTCGATGGTTCGCTCGGCTTCGGCGGCGAGGAAAGTGCGGGCGCATCGTTCCTGCGCATCGATGGCTCGGTTTGGACCACCGACAAGGATGGCATCGTGCCGGCGTTGCTGTCGGCGGAAATCACCGCGCGCGAGGGCCACGACCCCGCGGTGGGCTATAAGAAACTGACGCAAACCCACGGCGAGCCATTCGCCGACCGCGTGCAGGCGCAGGCCGATGCACCGCAAAAAAAGAAACTCTCGAAACTCTCGCCGGACGGGATCAAGATCGACACGCTCGCCGGGGAGAAGATCGACAAGGTGCTGGATCGTGCGCCCGGCAACAATGCACCGATCGGCGGCATCAAGGTGATTTCGCCAAGCGGCTGGTTCGCGGCACGCCCTTCAGGCACCGAAGACATCTACAAGGTCTACGCGGAGAGTTTCCGCGACAAGCAGCACCTGAAAACGATCCTGGATGAGGCGCAGAAGATCGTGGATCAGGCGATTACATAATCGTAGGCTGCGAGGATTGACGGACGTGTCGATTCCGCGATTTCCCATTCGTCGCATGGACAGGAGCCGAAGTGCCGGCTGCCAGTCCAACCAGCGAGGAACCAACCATGCAACTTAATCCTTATCTCTTTTATGACGGCCAATGCGAAGCCGCGTTCAAGCTTTATTCCCAGGTGCTGCACGGTGAGATCACCGCGATGATGCGCTATGGCGACGCGCCGGGCTGCGAGGACATGTCTACCGAGACTCGCGGCCGGATCATCCATGCCTGCCTGAAGATCGGTGAGCTGACGCTGATGGCCTCCGATGCCTGCCCGCCACAGCACCCGTATCAACGTCCCCAAGGTATCTCGGTGGCGCTCGCGGTCGATTCCGTGGCAGAGGCCGACCGCATCTTCAAGGCATTGGTCGAGCAGGCCACGGTGCTGCAACCTCTGGAGAAGACCTTTTTCGCGGCGCGCTTCGGGATGCTGGTCGACCGGTTCAGTGTGCCGTGGATGATTACTTGTGAGAAGGATGTCTGAATCGATCAAACCCGGCCGATGGCAAGATAAGCTTCCGCTCCGACAACACTCTGGCGAACCCATCATGGCTTACCTGCTGCTGATCCTGGAACAGCGTGACGACCGCGACCAGCGTACGCAAGCGGAAGGGCAGGCGGCATACGAAGACATGTCGCGATGGCGCGACAATCTCCGGCAGCGCGGCGTGCTGCAAACCGCGGAAGCCTTGCGGCCCGACCGCGATGCCGTGCGCGTCAGCAAGCGCGATGGCAAACGCACCATCTTGGACGGCCCATTCATCGAATCAAAGGAAATGGTCGGCGGGTTTTTCCTGCTCGATTGCACAAGCCGGGAAGATGCACTCTCTATCGTGGAGGAATGCCCGGCCACCGAATACGCGACGGTCGAGCTGCGCGAGTTGGCGCCATGTTACGTGACTTGATGCGAACAGGCTTGCTCATACATTAGGAAGTGCAGCCATGAATGGCTGCTTTTTGATCCTCGCGATCATGGACGATCGCATAAATATGTGCTGTGATCGGCCGTCATGACGGCGACCGATATCCATCGCAGCATCGACGCGGTCTGGCGGATCGAATCGCCGCGCTTGATTGCGGGCCTTGCGCGAATGACGCGCGATGTCGGTATCGCGGAAGAACTCGCGCAGGACGCGCTGGTGGTGGCGCTGGAGACGTGGCCGAAGTCGGGCGTGCCGGACAACCCGGGCGCGTGGCTGATGACCACCGCCAAACGCCGCGCGATCGATCATCTTCGCCGCAACAAGCTTATGGAGCGAAAACACGAACAGATCGGTTACGAAGCCGGGCAGCGAGATGACACGCCATATCCGCCCATGGACCTTGACGACGACGTCGGTGACGATCTGCTGCGGCTGATTTTCACCGCGTGTCATCCGGTGCTGACCACCGAGTCGCGCGTCGCGTTGACCTTGCGTGTGCTCGGCGGCCTCACTACTGCGGAAATCGCACGCGCTTATCTCGTTCCAGAACCGACCATCGCGCAACGCATCGTGCGCGCCAAACGCGCGTTGTCCAACGCGAACGTGGCGTTCGAGATGCCACGCGGCGAGGAGCGCGCCGCGCGATTGTCCTCGGTGCTCGAAGTGATCTATCTCGTTTTCAACGAGGGCTACGCCGCAACCGCCGGCGACGATTGGCTGCGTCCGGCGTTGTGCGAGGACGCGCTGCGGCTTGGGCGCGTGCTGGCCGGCTTGATGCCGCTTGAATCGGAAGTGCACGGCTTGCTCGCGCTGATGGAATTGCAGGCTTCGCGCAGCCATGCACGCGTCAACGAATCGGGCGAGCCGATCCTGCTGCTCGACCAGAACCGCGCGCACTGGGATCGACTGCTGATCCGGCGCGGTCTGGTTTCATTGGAACGCGCCGAAAAACTTGACGGCCAAAACGGCTTCCATGTTTTGCAAGCCGCGATCGCCGCGTGTCACGCGCGCGCGATCAGCGCGGACGGAATCGATTGGCCGCGTATCGCCGCATTGTATGCACGACTGGCCACGATCGCGCCGTCGCCGGTGATCGAACTCAACCGCGCGGTCGCAGTGTCGATGGCGGACGGCCCTGCGGCCGGCCTCGAATTGGTCGATGTGCTGGTCGATGAACCCACACTCGCCAGTTACCACTTGTTGCCCAGCGTGCGCGGCGATCTGCTTGGCAAGCTCGGCCGCATGGACGAGGCGCGGATCCAATTTGAACGCGCCGCCGCGCTCACGCAGAACCTGCGCGAACGGGAACTGCTCCTGAAGCGTGCTGTGGCATGCGTGACCGCGGGTTAGACAGCGCGGGCGACGTCCAGGGCGATCTCGGACACTTCCGGGGATGGAAAGCCTGCGCCACCGGCAGTAAGCGGGACATCTAAACGCCGACAGCTGTTGGTCAAATCGGACGAAGCGGACACACGATGTGAGACCCTAGCGTCATGTCGATCGCTTGGCGCAGCAGACGTCGTTTGGCCCGCTGCGGTGATCGGACTACAATTTGTGCTCTTGCGACGAGGAATGAAGCATGAGGCCAGTCATCGCACTGTTGGCAATCGGCGCGGTCATTTGTGCACCACCTGCTTCACCCCAAGAGACGCATTCGCATCCGCCTCCGGAAAAGCTGGGGCATGTGACGTTCGCGACCTCGTGCGCGCCAAGCGTTCAACATGATTTCGAGCGCGCGGTCGCCCTGCTGCATTCTTTCGCGTACACCGCTTCGGAAAAGACCTTCCAGGATGTCGCCGCCGCCGATCCGACGTGCGCCATCGCGCATTGGGGCGTAGCGATGTCGTATTACCACCAGCTGTGGAGCCCGCCTGGCGCGGTCGATCTGAGCAAGGGCAACGCGGAGATCGGTCAGGCGCTTCGGCTCAAAGTCAGATCTGAGCGAGAACGCCAATTGATTGCAGCGGCGGCGGCGTATTACGGTGATTCCGATCATCTGTCGCACCGCGTTCGCGCAAAAGCGTATGAAGAAGCAATGGGCAAGGCCGCCCGGAGCAATCCGGCGGACACAGAGGTGCAGGTGTTCTACGCACTGTCATTGATTGCAACCGCACCGCCCGATGACCGAACTCATGCGAACCAGAAGCGCGCAGTGGCGATCCTGGAGCCGATTTATCGCGATCATCCAGACCACCCCGGCGTAGCCCACTATCTCATCCACGCCAATGACAGTGCAGAGTTGGCACCACGCGGTTTGGCCGCTGCACGCGCGTATTCAAAGATCGCACCTTCTGTGCCGCACGCCCTGCACATGCCATCGCACATTTTCACTCGACTGGGCCTGTGGGACGATTCCATTGCCTCGAACATCGCCGCGCGTGCGGCGGCGCAGAGCCAGGGTGATCGGGGTGAAGAACTCCACGCGATGGATTATCTGGTGTACGCGTACCTGCAGCGCGGGCGGCAAGCTGATGCGGAGCAGGTCGTTGCAGCGCTAGCTACGATGGACGGATTGGTCGGGAGCGATTTCAAAATCGGCTACGCTGCTACGGCCATGCCGGTCCGACTCGCCATGGAACGTGACAATTGGGACGCCGCTATTGCATTGCAACCGCTGCCCGAATCCACCCCGCAGATAGCGGCTCTTGTCTTTTGGGCGCGCGCTGTCGCCAATGCGCGCGCCGGCCATCCGCAAGCGGCCAACGCGGACATCAACCGGCTTGAGACGAGCCGGCAACAGCTGCAAACCGCCGGAGATACCTACTGGGCAACGCAGGTTGATCTCATGGGCAAGGAAGCGCGTGCCTGGAAGGCGGCGGCAAGCTCTGATAGCAACGAAGCGATTCAACTACTTCGGGAAGCGGCGGATGGAGAAGATCGGGTTGAGAAGCTGCCAGTGACGCCAGGCCCAATCGTTCCGGCACGCGAACAGCTTGGGGATCTGCTCCTATCGCTGAATCGGCCACAAGAAGCCCTGCAAGAATATCGGGTGGCCTTGGTTGCTGCACCCGGTAGGCGCAGGGCGCTCATGGGCGCCGCCCAAGCGGCTGACCGCGTCGGTGACCCTAAGCTCGCAAGCCAAATGCGGGCAGTCCTGTCGAACTGATGATGCCTTCACGCATCTCAACTGCATGAGTCCCGTGCGACCTGACGTGCCCACAAATAGGCGCTCCCCAGATCGTGGCGCGCATCCGTTGAGGGTGAAGCTTCGCCGAATCGAGGTGGAAGGATTACCCCTGAAAACAAGCTGCCAACAAGTCCCGGGAGCAAGCGCGCGCTGCGGCTCGCTCGTGCGTCGAGACCACGTCAGCTTTTGGAAGGAAAGCAGGTTTGGCAGGGATAGCAACCACCGGGTACAGATGATCGTGCAAGACCCCGAATGATTCGGCCTGACGACGTCAGCGACCACCACGGCAGATCGCGAGACGGTACGGATGCCCTTCGGGCGACCACAGCGCCTCGGCACGCAGCGCCCAGCCGTCCCAGTCGTCATGCATGCAACGCGCCGAGATCGCCGAGCCGATACAGCCGTAGCAGGCGCACCGCCGACCACGGAATCCGGTCACGGCCGCGATCCCACGCCTGCACGGTGGAGAGGCTGCAACCGAGGAATGCCGCGCAAGCGCGCAGGTCGAGCAGGCACGACAGGCGCAGTTCGCGGAAGCCTTCCGGTGAGATCAGCCAGCGGCGGCGAGGTGCAGACTGTGCACGCCGCGGACGACGGGAACGGCAATCGGCTCGGGTTTGACCCTTGGTCGATTGACGCAAATGCCTACTATTGGAAAACGCTGAACCGTCCATTATTCGAACCCCGGTGCAGAGCGATTATTCCCCGAATTATTCGAGGAAGGCAACCGAACGATTTTCGCAGTGGCGGGAAGCGCACCGGCGCGCTGCAATTGGCGGGTGAGCTTCGCGCAACTCGAGAGGAGATCGTCGGCGACTTGCGAGACGGCTTGTAACACCGCCTCGTCGCGTTCGGTGAGACGCCAGAGGGCTAGCTTGTCCAGCACGTCGCGGTAGAAGTGCAGGAGGGCAGCCCCCGGCACAGCGGCGCGGGGAGGTGCAACGAGAGAGGTTTTCATGCATCATTCCTTTGCCGGGTCGTGACCCGGCGGTTGTGGTACCTCGTAAGGTGTACTGACGCCCTCGGTCTGAACCCCCGGGGGCGTCGCTTTTTGGGGGTGTCAACAGGGCGCGGGCACCTCCTTCAATCGCAACGTGACGAGGCCACGCTCTACTGTGGCCTCGTAGGGAGTGGGGTAGAACTCGCCGATCACGCGATCGACGTAGCCACCAATCACACGAGCAAGCAGAGCGCGACCAGAGCGGGGCATGGCGTCCAAGCGATCCTGCTTCTCATGCTTGGCGTCGAGTTCGGCGTAGTAGTCTGCTTCGGCTTCCTCTGCCGTCCGAAAGTCGTTATCCGGTTCCAGATCATCCGGGGCGGGGTACTGCTCGGGCCACCACAAATGCAAGAGGTGAGCTTCCTCGCGTTCCTGTGCGTCAGCTTCCGCTTCGACTTCGGCAATCCATGCGTCCATGCGCTCAACCTCGCGCAGCTTGGTGATCCAACGCGAGCGCAACTTGTCCCGGAGGTACTCACGCCATGCCGGGAAGCCGCCGCCGTGACCGTGCAGACGCATGCCCTTGCGCAGCCGTTTCAGATCCTCGGGACGGCACTTGCTGGCGTACTTCACGAGATAGCCGACCGCATTGCGAGCGGTCTCGATCTTGGTCATGCCGTGCGGCCACCAGCCGCGAACATCGAGCATCGGCAGGCGCAAATGCCGCGGCAGCCACAGCAACACGTGGTAGTGCAACGCTCCGCGCTTTTGCAATTCCCCGACCCAGACGCGACGTACGTGCACACCGCGCCGTGCCGCCCACTGGCGAATGTGGCGCACGCACTCAGAGAGATCGCACGGTTTGCCGCGCGTGTTGGCGGCGTAGGTGAAGGTCAGAAACAGCCGCCGGAACGCCGAACGCCCGAGCCGAGCCGATTCGACCTCGCATTCCTCCTCGTATTGCTTGGCAGCCTCGCGGATCACGTGGCGCAACCGCTGGGGGCGCAACGCCTTGGGGTCTAAGTGGAACACTTGCCCCTGAAAACAAGCTGGCGGGGTCATAGGGCACCTCCGCTGCAAGCCGCATTCTTGCTGGGTTTTTGCCACCGACGTTCCACTTGTTTCTTAGAGCTGACAAGCCCCGGGAGCAAACGCCGCTGCCGCTCGGCCTCGCTGCGCGAGGGCGCCGCGGCGCCGGCGATACGGCTCCGTTGACGGGAACGCTTCACGCGAACCGGCGTGACCGAGCCCACTTCGTTGGAGGGGAAAGCCGGTTCGGCAGGGGTAGCGACCACCGGATACAGGCGGTCGTACAAGACCCGAAACGACTCCGCCTGGCGGCACGTCAGCGACCACCACGACAGATCGGCGAGGCGGTAGGGATGGCCTTCGGGCGACCACAGCGCCCCGGCACGCAGTTCCCAGCCGTCCCAGTCATCGTGCAAGGCGCCAAGATCACCGAGCCGATGCAGCCGCAGCAGGCGCACCGCCGACCATGGAACCCGGCCACGGCCGCAATCCCATGCGCGCACGGTGGACACGCTGCAACCGAGGAATGCCGCGCAGGCTCGCAGGTCGAGCAGGCACGACAGACGCAGTTCGCGGAAGCCTTCCGGTGAGATCAGCCAGCGGCGGCGAGGTGCAGACTGTGCACGCCGCGGACGACGGGAACGGCAATCGGCTCGGGTTTGACCCTTGGTCGATTGACGCAAATGCCTATTATGTAAAATAACAGTATACAGAGGCAAGTTCTTGCAGGAAACTCAACGCTTGTTCCGGAAGAACCCTCGCAACAGCGCGCCTGCCTCTTCCGCCAACAAACCGGCCTGAAGCTCGATTCGGTGATTGTGGCGTTCGGATATCAGCGTATCGAACACGCTGCCGGCGGCGCCGGTCTTCGGATCGGCCGCGGCGTAGACGACTCTGGAGACGCGCGCGTGCACCAGCGCCATCGCGCACATCGCGCAAGGTTCCAGCGTCACATACAGCGTGGCGTTCGGCAAACGGTGATTGCCGAGGCGTTGCCCGGCATCGCGCAACGCGCCGATCTCGGCATGCGCGCTGGGATCGCTGAGGGTGATGTTCCGATTCCAGCCCTCGCCTATGATGTCGACGCCCAACACTAGCACCGCACCGACCGGCACTTCGTCTTCATCGCGCGCGCGGGTCGCAAGTTCCAGCGCGCGGCGCATCCAGTGCTCGTCCACATCGGAAAAACTGGCGTTCGATACATCGTTTGGCATTTCAATGATTTGCAGTCGCTTCATGAGAAACACGGTGGTGCTCGCCGCGGGGAGGCACTTCGTCAAATCATTGATCCGCTTACTCCCATTCGATCGTCGCCGGCGGCTTACCGCTGATGTCGTACACTACGCGAGAAATGCCGCGCAATTCATTGATGATGCGTAAGGAAACACGTTCCAAAAATTCGTAAGGCAGATGCGCCCACCTAGCGGTCATAAAGTCGATGGTCTGCACCGCGCGCAGCGCGATCACCCACTCATAGGCGCGGCCGTCGCCGACGACACCCACCGATTTCACCGGAAGAAACACCGCGAAAGCCTGACTTACTTCGTCATACAAATTGGCGCGGCGTAATTCCTCGATGAAGATATGGTCGGCCTGCGCCAGTAATTCGGCGTACTCGCGCTTGACCTCGCCGAGGATGCGCACGCCCAAGCCGGGCCCCGGAAATGGATGACGATAGACCATCTCACGCGGCAGGCCGAGTTCCACGCCGATGCGTCGCACTTCGTCCTTGAACAATTCCCGCAACGGTTCGACCAGTTTCAGATTCATGCGCTCGGGCAGGCCGCCAACGTTGTGGTGGCTCTTGATCATATGCGCCTTGCCGGTCCTGCCGCCGGCGGACTCGATCACGTCCGGATAGATCGTGCCCTGCGCCAGCCACTTCACGCCTTGCAGTTTGTGCGCTTCCTCGTCGAACACCTCGACGAAAAGTTTTCCGATCACCTTGCGTTTGGCTTCCGGATCGGCGATGCCTTGCAACGCCGCGAAGAATCGCTCGGCTGCATCGACCCGGATCACGCGCACGCCCATGTTGCGCGCCATCGTGTCCATCACCTGCTCGGCTTCGCCTGCGCGCAACAAGCCGGTGTCCACGAACACGCAGGTGAGTCGATCGCCGATCGCTTTTTCTAAAAGCGCGGCGACCACCGACGAATCCACGCCGCCGGACAGTCCCAGCAGCACCTTGTCCGAACCGACTTGCGCACGCACGCGCGCGATCAGATCCTCGATGATATTGGCCGGCGTCCACAAGGTCGCGCAGCCGCAAATATCCACCACGAAGCGGCGCAGGATTTCGGCGCCGTGCCGGGTGTGCGTGACTTCGGGGTGGAATTGCAAGCCGTACCAGCGCCGTGTCTCATCGGCAATCGCTGCGATCGGCACCGATTCGGTTTCGGCGATTGTGTTGAAGCCCGGCGGCAATGCGGTGACGCGATCGCCATGCGACATCCACACGTCCTGCGGCGCGTCATCGGCTCCATCCAACCCGTCCAGTAGCCGCGATGAAGCGGTCGCGCGAATCCGTGCATGGCCGAACTCGCGCGCATGACCGCCCTCCGCCCTGCCCCCCAACTGCATCGCCATCGCCTGCAGCCCATAGCAGATGCCGAGAATCGGCGCGTCCAACACGAACACCTGTTCCGGAATGCGCGGCGCGTTCGGTTCGATCGCCGATTCCGGGCTGCCGGAGAGGATCACGCCCTTGGGCGCGAAACGCGCGATCTCGCTCGCGTCGTGATCCCACGCCCATATCTCGCAGTACACGCCGATCTCGCGCACACGCCGCGCAATCAACTGCGTGTACTGCGAACCGAAATCGAGGATCAGGATTTTGTCGCTGTGGAGATCAGCCATAAAAGCGGAAGTGGGTAGTGGGAAACAGGAAGTCGGAAAGCGGGATATCGGCGAGCTTACTTCCCACTCTCCACTCCCCACTTCCGCTCTCAGTCCATCCGGTAATTCGGCGCTTCTTTCGTGATCTGCACATCGTGTACGTGCGCCTCGCGCACGCCGGCGCCGGTGACACGCACGAATTGCGGCTTGCTGCGCATTTCGTCCACGGTCGCGCAACCGCAGTAGCCCATCGACGCACGCAGACCGCCGGTCAATTGATGGATGATGGCGCGTAAGGGGCCGCGATACGGCACGCGGCCTTCGATGCCTTCGGGCACCAGCTTGTCGGCGTCGGTCTCGTCCTGGAAGTATCTATCTGACGAGCCTTCCGACATCGCGCCCAGCGAGCCCATGCCGCGATAACTCTTGTACGAGCGGCCATGGTACAACTCGATCTCGCCTGGCGCTTCCTCGGTGCCGGCGAACATCGAACCCAGCATCACCGTCGACGCGCCCGCCGCGATTGCCTTGGCGATATCGCCGGAATAGCGGATGCCACCGTCGGCGATCAACGGAACCTCATCTTTCAATGCATCGGCGACCATCGCGATCGCTGTGATCTGCGGCACGCCGACGCCGGCGACGATGCGCGTGGTGCAGATCGAACCGGGTCCCACGCCGACCTTGACCGCGTCCACGCCCAGATCGACCAGCATACGTGCGGCTTCGGCGGTGACGATATTGCCGGCGATCAACTGCACATGCGGGAAGTTTTGTTTCACCCAGCGCACGCGGTCGAGCACGCCCTGCGAATGGCCATGCGCGGTATCCACCACGATCACGTCCACACCGGCCTCATTGAGGGCGATCACGCGCGCCTCGGTATCGCCGGCCACGCCAACGGCGGCGCCCACACGCAAACGCTCGTGATCGTCCTTCGCAGCATGCGGATTGTCGCGCGCCTTCTGGATGTCCTTGACCGTGATCAGCCCGCGCAACTCGAACGCATCGTTGACCACCAGCACTTTCTCGATGCGGTGCTTGTGCAGTAGCGCGATGATCTCGTCCTCGCCGGCGCCTTCCTTCACCGTGACCAGCTTATCCTTGCGGGTCATGATGTTCTTGACCGGATCGTCAGGCTTTTTCTCAAAGCGCAAATCTCTACTGGTGACGATGCCGACCAGCTTGTTGCCGTCTTCGACCACCGGCACGCCGGAAATATTGTTCGAGTGCGTAATCTGCATCACCTCGCCGATCGAAGTCACCGGGCCGACCGTGAGCGGATCGCGGATCACGCCGGCCTCGAACTTCTTGACCAGCAGCACTTCGGCCGCTTGTCTTTCCACGGCCATGTTCTTGTGGATGATGCCGATGCCGCCGCACTGCGCCATGGTGATGGCGAGGCGCGCCTCGGTCACGGTGTCCATCGCCGAGGACACCACCGGGATGTTCAAGCGGATCTTGCGGGTGAGCCGCGTGGTCGTGTCGACATCGCGCGGCAGCACACTCGAGTGGGCGGGTACGAGGTAAACGTCGTCGTAGGTCAGGGCCTCGGCGAGGATGCGCATGGATCGATCCAACGGGGCAATGGGGAATTATACGCGAAGCTGTCCTTGGAAGCTGTCCTTGATGGTCATAATCCCAGTGTAAATCAGGTTCTGAGCGGGAAGCCATGAAGCGAATGTTAGGGGTTGCAGCGTTATTGACATTGGCGCTGTCGAGCTGTGCCAGCGCGCCTACTCAGCAAGAAATCAGTTCTGCTGATTACGGATCTCCTATCACACAAGACGCGGCTGTCGCGCTAGCGACCTCATACATGCAGGCGACTGCCAAAGACCCGTATTCTCTGCACGTTGATTGTGGAACAGTTCACAAGGGGTGGACTCAAAACCGGATCAGCAAGAGCAGCTTCGTAGCTGGGTACATCCTTGATTGTTCGGTCAACGGCAAAAACAGCTTTGGGGCATACGTTGGGACGCGCGGATATAGATTCGTCATCCGCGATGGGCAAGTGGTAAAGCTGCTCGAGCAGATGTCCAATGGTGGCTACGGTCCGGCAAGTGCAGTCGATTCGATGAGAGACGTAGGAATCTTGTAGTTCATCTACACTGCCCGCGTATCAAATCCGCGTAGGATGAGCCGATGGACTTCACCCTTCAATCCGAGCAAGAAACCGACGGCCGCTGGTTAGCGGAAGTGCCGGAACTTCCCGGCGTGCTCGCCTATGGCACGACGGCCGATGAAGCGATGGCCAAGGCCGAGACGCTTGCGCTACGAGTTCTTGCGGAGCGCTTGGAGCATGGCGAGGCTCGTCCGCAGTCGATCCGATTCATGCTCGCTGCGGCATGAGTCGTTGGCCTTCCGCCAAAGCAAAGCGTGTTCTTGCGGCCTTGCTTAGGATCGGTTGGAGCGTCAAACGCCAATCGGCTTTGCACAAAACGCTTGCGCGTGACGGCTGGAGCGATTATGTGTTCGCCTTTCACGACAGCGAAGAAATCGGTTCAAAGATGCTCGCTCGCATCGCCAAGCACACGGGTCTGACGCCCGATGATTTGCAGCGCGGGTTGCTAGCTCGCATCCAACCCCTGCGCCGCCTCCAGCGTGTTCTCCATCAGCGTCGCAACAGTCATCGGCCCTACCCCGCCCGGCACCGGCGTGATCCAAGACGCGCGTTTGGCGGCCTCGTCGAACTCGACGTCGCCGACCAGTGTGCCGTCCTCGCGGCGGTTGATGCCGATGTCGATTACAACAGCATCAGGTTTGATCCATTCGCCCTTGACCAATCCCGGTTTGCCGACCGCGGCGATCACGATATCGCCTTGCCCCACGTAGCCCGCGAGGTCGCGCGTGAATTTGTGGCAGCACGTCGTGGTGCAGCCAGCGATCAGCAGTTCCAGTACCAGCGGCCGGCCGACGTGATTGGACACGCCGACCACCACCGCGTGACGGCCGCGCACCGGGCGGTCGGTATGGCCGAGCAGTGTCATCACGCCCTTGGGCGTACACGGACGCAGACCGAAACGGCGCAACGCGAGCCGTCCGAGGTTCGCGGCGTTGAATCCATCGACGTCCTTGCGCGGGTCGATCCGGTCGATCAGCGTGTTGGCATTGATGTGACCGGGCAGCGGCAATTGCACCAGGATGCCGTGCACCGCCGAATCGGCATTGAGCTTGTCGATCAGCGCGTACAGTTCTGCTTGCGGTGTTTCGATCGGCAAGTCGTAATCGAATGATTCGAACCCAACCTGCTTGCAGGCGCGGCGCTTGTTTTTGACGTAGACGCTGGAGGCCGGATCGGCGCCGACCAGCACCACCGCCAGCCCCGGTGCGGACTTGCCTTGCGCCACGCGCGCGTCCACGCCAGCGCGCACGCGCGTCAGCACTTCATCGGCGATCCGCCGGCCGTCAAGGATGCGAGCGGTCAAGGAATTCTCGCGGTGTTAGAGTTCAAGACGCGCATTATCCCCTACTACGCTGGTTCCACGCCATGATCAACACCACCGAACTGCAGGCCGCGACCTTCCGCCGCCTGCTGAAACACCTCAACGAGGATCGCCGCGACGTACAGAACATCAATCTGATGATTCTGGCCGGCTTCTGCCGCAACTGCCTTGCAGACTGGTACCGCGAAGCCGCGCAGGACGCCGGCACGCCAATGACGAAAGATCAGGCCCGCGAAATGATCTACGGCATGCCGTTTGCGGAATGGAAGGCCAAGTATCAAAAAGAAGCGACGCCGGGGCAATTGGCGGCGTTCGAAGCGGCACAGAAGAGCGACTGACATCGCAACACGGAAATCCCTCTCCCTCCGGGAGAGGGTGGCGCGTAGCGCCGGGTGAGGGTTCGGGACCGCAGACACGTTGCGACTTGTTCCGAACCTCACCCCTGCCCCTCTCCCGAAGGGAGAGGGGTTCAATCAACTGCCTGCGCAAAACTGCTCGTAATCAACGTAACCAGGAAACGGTTTACCATGCGCGCACACCGGACAATCCGGATCAGGCGCCAAGCGCGTTTCGCGGAAGCGCATTTCCAGCGCGTCGAACAGCAGCAATCGTCCGATCAGCGGTTCGCCGATGCCCAGAATCAGCTTGATCGCCTCGGTCGCCTGTAGCAGGCCGATCACGCCGGGCAGCACGCCGAGCACGCCGGCTTCGGAACAATTGGGCGCCGCCTCCGCCGGCGGCGGTTGCGGAAACAGGCATCGATAGCACGGCGCGTCACCGCGCTGGCGGCCGGCGTCGAACACGCTGAGCTGACCTTCGAAACGATGTACCGCGCCGTAGACCAGGGGTTTCGCCAGCTTCACACAGGCATCGTTGAGCAGATAGCGCGCGGGAAAATTGTCGGCGCCATCGATCACCACGTCCGTGTCTTCGATCAAGTCTTCGACATTGGCCGAGGTCACGCGCTCGCTCAGGCCTTCGATACGCGTGCGGGGGTTGAGCGCAGTCAGCGTTTGCGCGGCCGACTCCACCTTGGAGACACCGACGCGCGCATCGGTGTGCAATATTTGTCGCTGCAGATTGCTGCGTGCGACCGCATCGTCGTCGGCCAACACCAGCGTGCCAATGCCGGCCGCGGCCAGATAAAACGCCGCCGGGGAACCGAGGCCGCCGGCGCCGATGATCACTACGCGAGAATCTTCCAGCTTGCGCTGCCCGGCTTCGCCGACTTCCGGCAGGCGCAGATGGCGGGAATAGCGCTCGTGAAAATCGACGTCACCTTCCGGCTCGCTGAGCGGCAAACCTTCGGCAATCCACTGCGCGACGCCGCCCGCAACGGAAACTACATCGGAGTACCCAAGCTGTTGCAGTGTCTGCGCGGCATGCAGCGAACGCTGGCCGTGGCCGCAGATTGTCAGGATTGTTAGTGATTGATCGGGTGCGACCGCGGCGATACGTTGAGGAATGTCCACGCGCGGCAGCGCGATCGCATTAGGTGGCACACCCGTCGCGTGTTCGAACGGTTCGCGCACGTCGATCAGCAACGCGCCGGCGCGCTGACGAGCCAGCGCTTCGCGCGGCGTGATTTCATGGATGCTCATGGGCGTATTATCGCGCAAAGCCCCACTCCCGTCGGGAGAGGAGTTGGGGTGAGGGTTCGGCGTCTGCGAGCAGCCATCCATGGCGCGATTTCCGATCGGCATCCATGCCTTACCCTCAATCGCCTGCAGCGATTTCGACCTCATCCAGCGTTTCGCGCCACCTTCTCTGCTCCCAAAGGGAGTGGGATCAACCGTAAGGCCAGACGGTGACCACATCACCGCGCTCCAACTCGCACGCGTCTTCCGGCAGCAACGCCAGTGCATTGGATTCGGCCAGCCCGCGCAACATGCCGGAACCCTGTCGCGCGTGCGTGTCTGCCCACAGCACGCCGTTTTCGTCGCTGCGCAAAACACAACGCAGAAGTTCCGCGCGCTTGTGGCTTTTACTCACCGGTTCGGCAAGCCGCGCGCGGCGGACTTCGGATACCTTGATTTCACCGAGCATTTTGCGCAGGACGAGCCGCGCGAACAAATGAAACGTCACGGCCGACGAAACCGGATTGCCAGGCAATCCGAAATACAGGCTGGTACCGATCTGGCCGAACAGGGTCGGCATGCCCGGTTTCAGGCGTACCTTGTGGAAATGGATTTCACCCAGCTTCGCCAACACGTCAGGCAGGTGATCGGCCTCTCCCGCCGACACGCCCCCGCTACTGATGATCAAATCGGCCTGCGCGGCGGCATCCAGAAGCGCATTTCGCAATGCATCAGGTTCATCGCGCACGTGTGATTGCAAGACAACTTGCGCACCGGCTTCGCGCAGCAGTGAGGCCAGCATCACGCCATTGGAATCGTGGATCTGGCCGAAGCCGAGCGGCCGGTCAACCGGCACCAGCTCATTGCCGGTGACGATCACCACCGCGCGCGGCGCGCTGTGGACGGAAACCCGCGCGCAACCGAGCGAGGCCAGCACCGCCAGTTGCGGCGCACGCAGCATGGTTCCTCGCGGCAATGCAAGCACGCCCGCGGCGAAATCCTCGCCGGCGGGGCGCACGTTCGCGCCGGGCTTCTCACCCACGCCAACGAATACCCGGTTGCCTGCGACGCGCGCGTTTTCCTTCATTACAACGGTGTCGGCGCCGTGTGGGATCGGGGCGCCCGTGGTGACACGCGCGCACTCGTCGACGCCGATCTCCGGCACCGAGGTTGCTCCCGCAAAGACGTCGCCGACCAGCGCAAACGCGTGTTCGCCTGTTGTCGCAAGATCGCCGCCGCGCAGCGCAAAGCCATCCATCGCCGAATTGGCGAACGGCGGCAGATCGTGGGAGCCACGGATGTCTTGTGCGAGCACGCGGCCGTACGCACTGAGCAAGTCAATAGTCTCGACCGGCATCCGATGAAGCGCCGCACGCGCGCTCACGATTTGCAAGGCTTGTTCCAGACCGATACGAGCCGGATAGTCAGCGCTTGTCATGCTTTAGGGCCTGTTAACACTAACCCAGGCGAACCGCGTTGCTTCCGCAGCGGTTGCCAGACAGGGCGCGCGCCGCCGCGCCCCCGGATCGGGGTCCGGGGCGGGCTCCGCCGCTCTATGGCCAAGACGTGCAACGCAGAATGGCGGCCGCTGCGGAGCAACCCTTCGGGCCGTGGCCCTTTGCCCGCATGGCCACGTTATCACTCGTCTGTGTATCGACATACATTTTCCTCGCGATGCCTTGCCCTGCAGACAAAGGGCCGACGGCGCGGTCGTTTGGGTTAGTGTTAGCAGGCTCCCAGTTCGTAGTCGCGGAAATCGCGCAGCGTGTTGAGATTGCGAAAGCCCTCGGCGCGGTCGGAGAAATCCACCGCGACCGCCCCGATTTCCATGTGCCAGCGCAGCGGCGAGGCGTGCAGAGCCAGCGCGGCGCGAGCGGACGCCAGCAACTCGCTCTGGTACTTCAAGGAATACAACGCGAACAACGGCTGCACCTTGTGCTGATCCCGCGCGAAGGCGCAAGGCGCGTCCGGAGCGCCAGGCAATCCCTCCTGCAGACGCGCGCGCAGATCGTTTGGCGGATCGGGGCAATCGACCGGCGCCGTCAAAAGCCACCGGCAGCCAGTGTATTCGGGCGGCGCCCGCTCCACGATCAGCGCCAGCGCGGCGGCGATACCGGCAAGCGGACCCGGGTTTCCCGCAATCTCATCGGTGATGACCGACGCATGGCGCGCGTAATCATCGCGATTGCGGTTTGCCACGACCAGAACCTCGTCGCATTGCGGGCGCAACACATCCAACACACGCTGCACGGGCGGCCGCCCGTGCAGCGGCAACAGGCCCTTGTCTTGTCCGTCGACGCGTCGCCCCGCGCCGCCGGCCAACACCACCCCAAGGGTGAACGTGACATCCATCAGTGCTTCCCTCGGACATGGCGGATCAAACGCCGCCGTTTTTTCTGTTGTTTTTCGGTCAGCACGTTGCGGCGTCCGGCGTAGGGGTTTTCGCCGTCGCGGAACTCGATCCGGATCGGCGTGCCTTCCAGTTTCAAGCGTTTGCGAAAAAAATTCTCGAGATAGCGGCGATAACTGTCGGCGATGTGTTTGGTGCGGCTGCCATGGATCACGATCGTTGGCGGATTGTGCCCGCCCGGATGCGCATAGCGCAATTTGGGCGCGTGTCCGCGCACCAGCGGCGGCTGGTGGCCAGCGACGGCCTGTTCCAGCGCGCGGGTCAGTTCCGACGATGACATCGCGCGGGTCGCCGCGACGTGGGCGCGATCGACGCTGCGCATCAATTCGAGCAATCCCGAACCGTGTCTGGCCGAAATGAAAACCGGTTTCACCCAGGCGATGAAATCGAGCTTGCGATCGAGCCCGTCGCGGCAGCGTTCGCGATCGTATTTTTCCAGACCATCCCATTTGTTCGCGGCGACCACCAATGCGCGGCCGGCGTCCAGCACCTGCCCGATCAGCGCGAGATCCTGATCGGCCACGCCTTCACCGGCATCCAGCAGCACGATCGCGACCTGTGCCGCGGCGATCGATTGCAGCGTTTTTATCACGCTGAATTTCTCCAGCGCATCGTCGACGCGACCCTTGCGGCGCACGCCGGCGGTATCGATCAATGTGTAACGCCTGCCGTCACGTTGCAGCGGGACATGGATGGAATCGCGGGTGGTGCCGGCGACATCGGAAACCACCACACGCTCCTCGCCGAGCAGACGATTGACCAGCGTGGATTTGCCGACATTGGGGCGGCCGACGATGGCCACGCGCGTGCCTTGCCGCCCATCGTCGAGATCGGCGTCGGGTTCGTCGTCCGGCGGCAGCAACGGCTGCAATTGCGCAATGAGGTCATCGACACCGCGCGCGTGCGATGCCGCGATCGGCAGCGGGCGCGCGATACCGAGCGCGGCGAATTCCGCCAGCGCGGTCGGCGCGTCCAGTCCGTCGGTCTTGTTGACCGCAAGTAGCGTGGGTTTGCTGGCGCGGCGCAACTCATCAAGGATTGCGCGATCCTGCGGCAGCAGCCCCTCGCGCGCGTCGACCATCAATACGCAGCCCTGCGCCTCATCGATGGCGAGCCGCACCTGACGCGCGGTCAGTACATCGATGTCGATATTTTCGCCAGACAAACCGCCGGTATCGACCAGCACGAATGGCCGCTCGCCCAAGCGGCACACGCCGTAGTGACGGTCGCGGGTGACGCCGGGCAGATCCGCGACCAGCGCGTCGCGGCTTTTGGTCAGCGCATTGAACAGCGTGGATTTACCGACGTTGGGTCTGCCGACCAGTGCGACGACGGGAAGCATTCGATCGGGCGTCCTCCGGCATCAGTCGATCAACGGTTACTGCGTGAGCGGATGCGGTACGCGCCGATATGGCCATCGATGTCCTCGATGTAAACGGTGTCGCTCACCACCAGCGGGCGCGCGCGGATCGCGTCGCGCGACAACCGCATCCGCGCGGCCAGCTTGCCGTCGGAAATATCCAGCCAGTGCACCCAGCCTTCCACATCGCCAACCACCGCGTAATTACCCAGCACCGCAGGCGCGGTAAGCCAGCGATATTTCAACTCTTCCTGCTTCCACATGTCGCCGCCAGTGGCGGCATCGAACGCCCACACCACGGAATCATCGTCGACGCCGATCAGTTGCTTGCCGGCCACCGCCACGCCGAGATAGCTCGAGAACGGACGGGTCCAATCGACGCGGCCGGTCGGCGCGTCGATCGCGGCGAGGCTGCCGTGGTAGGCCGTTGCGTACAAGGTATCGCCATCCAGTTGCAGACCACCGTCGGCGTCATCGAGTTTCTCGATGTCGCTGCGTCCCTCACCCTTGGCGATCGCCTGCTGCCATTGCGCGGCGCCGGTGTCGCCGCGCAACGCGACCATCTTGCCGTCGTCGCTGCCGTAAAACACCACGCCGTGCGAGACCAGCAGAGGCCCGTTGCCGCGCAAGCTCAAGAGCGGCACGTTGGCTTGGTCGTTGACCCAGCGGCGCTGGCCGTTGGCCGCGTCCAGCGCGTAAATACGGCCATCGTTGCTGCGCGCATAGACGGTACCATTGTCGATCACCGATGCGCTGATGACTTCGCTGGATAGTTCCGCGGCCCAACGTTGCTTGCCGGTGGCCGCATCGAAACCGTAAACGTGGCCGTCCAGTGTCCCGACCGCCAGCAGGTCGCCGGATACCGCCGGGCCGCCAGCGTACAGCGCATCCGGGTAACGTTTGTGTCCGAAACCGAACCAGCCCTGCGTGCGGGTGTCGTCGCGCCAGAGGGTCTTGCCGCTGGCGGCGTCGAGCGCGGCGAGATCGCCATTGACGCTCGCCACATACAACTTGCCCTCGGCATAAGCCGGACGCAGACGCACACCGGAACGGCCGGGGCCTTCGCCGATCCGGGCATCCCACAGTTTCTGCACCGCCAGCGTCGGCGTGAAATGTTTCGCGAGCGGCGTCGGCGGCTGCACGTTGTCCTTGCCGCCGATCACGCCGGTGATCTTGGTGATGAGGCTGCAACCCGCGAATACCGGCAGCAATGCCAGGAGGGTCAGTGGAACAAGATGACGTGCATTCATGTGCCTTGTTTTCCCGGCTGTTGTGCGCGCGTTGATGATGCGAGATCGTCGAGTTTCATTTGCAGGGACTGGCGTTGCCCCGGCGCCGCATCCTTTGACATTGCCGCCAACGCAACGGTGTAGGCGGCGCGCGCATCGGCGGCGCGTCCCAGTTTGAGCAGCGCGTCGCCACGGAGTTCCTGGGCGATCGCGCGATAATCCTGCGCCGGCACACTTTGCAGATGCGCCAATGCCTGACTGGCATTGCCCTGCGCGAGTTCGACCCGCGTCAGCCGCAACAGATACAGCGAATGCAGCGGCGCGGTTTTCTCGTGATCGACCGCCCATTGCAGCGCGGCGTGCGCTTCGTCGAGCTTGCCCTGCGCGACCGCGAGATCGGCGCGTGCCGCCGCACCCAGCGCGGCGTACGGCGAATCGGCGTAATCCTTTTCCAGCGTCTCGGCGGCACTGTTGGCCTGCGCGGTCTGTCCGGCGGCCAGCGCCGTCTGCAGCGCGGCATAGCGCTCCGCCGCCTGCGCGCCGTGACTCGCGCGATGCGCCTGCCATTGCCGCCAGCCGAAGATCAATGCCAGCGCCAACACCACGCCGATCACGATCGACAAGCCGTTCTCACGCAGCCACTTGCGTACCTGTTCGCTCTGTTCGTATTCGTCGAAATCGTCGAAAGCCATTGCTATGGTCTATCAGGCTGCGCACAAGAACGGCCCGCGACGGGCGCGGGGACGCACAAGAATAGCGGAATCTATTGGTTGTCGCTGGCGCCGCTGGCACTGCCGAATACCCGGAAGCGCGCCACGTTGGCGTGTTGCCAGGGTTTCAGCGACATCGGCGTGCCATCGCGGCTCACTTGCACCGCGTCCGCGTTGCCGAGCGTGATGTCCAGCGGCACGGTGCTGTGATAGCTGCGCTGCTCGCCGGCACGCATGATGCCGGAATCGATTTTGCGGCCATTGGTATCGACCACCTCGATCCAGCTTTCGGCGCTGGCGCGCAGTTCGATCAAATGATCCGGCGCGACCGATGCCGCCACGGGCGCGGGCACCGGTGCCGGCGCCGCAGGATTGCCGGTATCGAGGTTCATCGCCGAAAACGGTGTCATCGAGGCGAGCAACGGCGGCTCGTTGTTTTGCGCGGCGCTCGCGGTTTTCGCCGCGGCGACATCGGCATTGTGCGCGGTCGCGGCGACCGGCGCGTTGTCCAAGGGCGCGATCTGGGTGATGTGCCGATCGAGACCGCCGCGCAAACCCAGCCAAACCAAGGGCACCGCCACCGTCGCGGTCAGCACGATGTAAGTGGCCGCGGCACCATAGCGTTGCAGCCTCCAGCGGCCACGCGGGACGTTGCCGGTCGGCACCAGAACCGTTTCCTGCGGTGGCATCGCCTCGACCTTCAACGCTGCCTCGACAACCCCAACCGGCAGCCCCAACAGACGTGCGTAAGTGCGCAAGGCGCCACGCGCGAACACCTGCTGCCCGGTGTCCCCGAGATCGCCCGCTTCGAGACGTTGCAATACCCGCGCTGGCAGACGCAGCGCCTGCCCACACTCATGGATACTCATGCCGCGGGTTTCGCGCGCCGCGGCGAGACGCTTGCCAAGGCTGTCGGCGCCGATACCGCCGACTGGTGCTTCGGCCGCGACAGCTTCGGCGGGAAACCCGATTTTATTTGCCGCGTCGGCCGGAGGCGCGTCAGCGCAGGCGAACAGGTCGTTATTCTGGTCAGGGGTTTTCATGGCGGAGTGGCCCCGAGTTTTTGCGCCTGTTCCGAATCCGGAAACTGGTCGCGCAAGCGGTTGGCGTAATTCCGGGCGGCATCCGCATCGCCCAGCCGTGATTCGATCCGGTAACCCAGCAGCAGCGCATCCGGCGTCGCGGTGCCCTGCGCTTCGAACCGCTGCAGGAACGCGCGCGCCCGGAAGGCGTCGTTCCTCGCGTACAGCAGCTGCGCCATCTGATAAAGCCCTTCGGGATAATTCGGTTCGGCCTGCAAGGCCTTGCGCAAATAAGGCTCCGCCGCAGCGGCATTGTTCGAGCGCATCAGACACGCTGCAGCATTGGTATTGGCGGTAGCCGGATATTTGTAGAACGGGTCGGCGAGCGCGCGTTGAAAATACTGCATGGCTTCCTGCGCGCGCCCGTGGCGGCAGAGAAAGTAGCCCAGATTATTGTTGGTGTCGCCGTTCTTCGGATCGATCGCCAGCGCGCGCCGGTATTCCTGCTCGGCTTGCTGCGGTTGCTTGATGCGTTCGTCCAGGATCGCCAGCATGGTGTGCGCCGGTTCGTAGTTGCCGTCGAACTGGGTCGCCATCTGAAATTTTTCGTAGGCACCTTTGAGATCGCCGCGCTCCATCAATTGCGCGCCGAGCTGGGTGTGGACTTGCGCGGCATCCCGCTTTTCGTCCTGCTTGCTTTCCTGCGGCTCGCTCTTGAGGCTGCTGCCGTTGTCGACCCGGATGATCTTGTTGCCCGAACACGCGGCAACGCCGAGCCCCAACACGACAAGAACCGAACATATTAAAATACTACGCCGCATGCGCCCGCTCCTCGATCAACGCGGACGATGCCAGCCGCTTGCGGAACTCCGCATTGCGACGCGTGCGATCCAGCACCTGGCCGGTTAGCTGGCCGCAGGCCGCGTCGATGTCGTCGCCGCGGGTACGCCGCACCATCGCCTGCACCCCAGCGTCCAGCAGTATCTTCTGGAACGCGCGGATGACGATTTCGTCCGAACGCTGGTATTGCGTCCCCGGGAAGGGATTGAACGGGATCAGATTCACCTTGGCCGGCAAGCGGCGCATCAACTTGACCATTTGCCGCGCGAGTTCTGGCATATCGTTGACGCCTTTCATCAAGGTGTATTCGAACGTGATGGTGGTGCGGGGGCGCCTGGCCGCGTAACGCGCGCAGGCGTCGAGCAGATCGGCGATCGGCCAGCGCTTGTTGAGCGGCACCAGTTGTGTGCGCAAGTCGTCGTTGGGCGCATGCAACGACACCGCAAGTGAAACGTCGCTCACTTCTGACAGTCGATCGATCATCGGCACCAGCCCGGCGGTCGAGAGCGTGACGCGCTTGTTGGCCAGGCCGAAACCGAGATCGTCGCGCATCAGGTTCATCGCGCGCACCACGTTGTCGAAATTCAACAGCGGCTCGCCCATGCCCATCATCACGATGTTGGTGATCCGGCGGCGTTGATGGGTGACATTGCCGAGTTGCTTGGCCGCGATCCAGACCTGGCCGATGATCTCGGCGGTGGAAAGGTTGCGGTTGAAGCCCTGCGTGCCGGTCGAACAAAACGTGCAGTTCAAACCGCAACCAACCTGCGATGAAACGCAGAGCGTGCCGCGCGTGGGCTCCGGGATGTACACCGTCTCGATCGCGTTGCCGCCGTCCGTGCCCAGCAGCCACTTGTGGGTGCCATCGCTGGAAGCCTTTTCCAGTATTGGTTTGGGCGGTTCGATCACGGCTATGTCGATGAGCTTGTCACGCAGGGATTTGCCCAGATTCGTCATCGCCGCGAAGTCGGATTCCAGATGATGGTAGATCCACTTCATCATCTGATCGGCGCGATACGATTTCTCGTCGAGTTGCGCGAAAAATGCGCGCAGACCGTCGCGATCGAAATCGAGCAAGTTGGTCTTGGCGATCGGAGTGGTCACTGGTTTATTCTCGGGCACACTTCCGCATCAGCGAAGAAATAACCGATCTCGAAACGCGCGGTGTCGATGCCATCCGAGCCGTGCACCGCATTGGCGTCGATGCTTTGCGCGAAGTCCGCGCGGATCGTTCCCGGCGCGGCGTCCTTCGGATTGGTCGCGCCCATCAGTTCGCGGTTCTTGGCGATGGCGCCCTCGCCTTCCAGCACCTGCACCATGACCG
Source organism: Rhodanobacteraceae bacterium (assembly GCA_039923855.1). GTDB lineage: Bacteria > Pseudomonadota > Gammaproteobacteria > Xanthomonadales > Rhodanobacteraceae > 66-474. Next base: position 34,134 of record JBDTBW010000031.1, read on the forward strand.
GTCCGGATGCCATGAACTCGACCAGGGGTTTGAAGAACGGCCGCTCGCGGTGCACCGCATAAAAACCCTCGGCTTCCTCGCGCGAAAGGCGCTGCATCTTCGCCGCGATGATCTTCAACCCGGCCTGCTCGAAACGCGAATAGATTTCACCGATGACGTTTTTGGCTACGGCATCGGGTTTGATGATGGACAGGCTGCGCTCGAGCGCCATGCGTTCCTCGCTTGGATTTGGGGTGTGTCGAAATGTGAACATGAAGCCCCAATGCGCGCGAGAGTACAACGGAACTCTCGGCCGAATGCGGAGTTAGCTCACAAAATATTCACTGATTCTAGCCCAACAAGCCGACTTGTGGCACCCCTGCTCCGGTTTGACCGCGCCTTGGCGGAGGCCTAAAATTCAAACGATCGTTCGAAGCAAACTTTTGCGTCCATCCATGTCCGCACTCTTGATTCTTCCATGACCGAAGCCCCGCTGTTCTCGACCAAGCAACGCATCCTCGGCGCGGCCGAGGATTTATTCGCGAGGCACGGATTCACCGGCGCTTCCCTGCGGCAGGTCACCGCAGCCGCCAGGGTCAACCTGGCTGCGGTCAATTACCACTTCGGATCCAAGGACAAATTGATCGAGGAAGTGTTTCGCCGCCGCCTCGACGAACTCAACGCACGCCGGTTGGCCGCGCTCGCTCGCGTGACGGCAAAATCCATGGTCTCGCTGGAAGATGTGCTGGACGCCTTCATCACACCCGCGCTGGAACTGTCGCTGGATCGCAGCGGCGGCTCGGCCTTCGTGCGGGTATTGGCGCGCGCCTATGCCGAACACAACGAACATCTGCGCAAATTCCTGTCCGACAATTACGGTCATGTGCTGCACGAATTCGCCGCGGTGTTCGCCGGACTGTTGCCGCATCTGGCCAAGGAAGAATTGTATTGGCGCCTTGACATTGTCGCCGGCGCGCTGACTTATGCGATGGCGGATTTCGGCGTGATCAAGCGGCGTGACGGACAATCGGAGCGAGATTTCCGCGAACGCGCGGCGCTTCACCTGATCCGTTTTGCCGCCGCGGGATTGCGGGAATAAAAGCGGGATTGGGCAATAGGCAGTTGGTAGTAGAAAGGCGCGCGCTCCTACTTCCGGCTTTCTATTTCCCACTACCAACTTCCACTCAGCCAATGGAATCCAAAAACATGTCCAACAGGTTGCTGATCCGCAAGGCTGCGGTGCTGGGCGCAGGCGTGATGGGGGCGCAGATCGCAGCGCACCTCGCCAACGCCGGCGTCGAAACCGTGTTGTTCGATCTCGCCGCGAAGGAAGGTCCGAAGAACGGCATCGCGGCGAAGGCGATCGTCAACCTAGCAAAGCTTTCGCCCGCGCCGCTGGCCAAAAAATCTCGGGCGGCCACGATTCTACCCGCCGACTACGAGGGGAATCTTGCACTCATCGACGATTGCGATCTTGTGATCGAGGCGATCGCCGAACGGATGGATTGGAAACTCGATTTGTACATGAAGATTGCGCCGCATTTGCCGGCACGCGCGATCCTCGCCAGCAATACGTCCGGCCTGTCGATCAACAAACTGGCCGATGCGCTGCCGGAAAACCTGCGCCACCGTTTTTGCGGCGTACACTTTTTCAATCCGCCGCGTTACATGCATCTGGTCGAGCTGATACCGGGCAGCAAGACGGACCCGAAACTGCTCGATGCGCTGGAAGCCTTTCTGGTTACCACGCTGGGCAAGGGCGTGATCCGCGCCAAGGACACGCCGAACTTCATCGGCAATCGCATCGGTGTGTTCTCGATCCTGGCAACGATGCACCACATGCAAGCGTTCGAGTTGGGTTTCGATACCGTCGATGCGCTGACCGGCCCCGCGATCGGGCGCCCGAAATCGGCAACTTATCGCACCGCCGACGTGGTCGGATTGGACACCATGGCGCATGTGATCAAGACCATGGCCGACACTCTTCCGGATGATCCGTGGCACAAGTATTTCAAGGCACCGGTGTGGTTGACCGCGCTGATCGACAAAGGCGCGCTGGGCGCCAAGACCGGCGTCGGCATCTACAAGAAAGTGGGCAACGACATTTTGGTACTGGATATTGCAAAGCAGGACTATCGCTCCGCAAATCAAAACGCATCCAATGAGGTTGCCACGATTCTCGCAATCAAGAATCCTCCCGAAAAATTCGTCAAGTTGCGCGCGTCGAACGACAGCCAGGCACAGTTCCTGTGGGCGATGTTCCGGGACCTTTTCCATTACAGCGCGTATCACTTGCGCGACATTGCCGAAACCGCGCGCGATGTGGATTTTGCGATCCGCTGGGGTTACGGCTGGAAGCTCGGGCCGTTCGAAACCTGGCAAGCCGCGGGCTGGCAGCAAGTCGCGCAGTGGATCACGGAAGATATCGTGGCCGGCAAGGCGATGAGCGACGCGCCGCTGCCGGCTTGGGTCGCGGATGGACGCAAAGGCGTCCACCATGCGGACGGCTCCTGGTCGCCGGAAGCCAATCGCGATCTGCCGCGTTCGAGCGCGCCGGTCTACAAACGGCAATTGTTCCCCGACGCGCTGCTCGGCGAAAAGTTCGACAGCGGCACCACACAGTACGAAAACGATGGTGTACGCCTGTGGCATCTGGGCGACGACATCGGCATCGTATCGTTCAAGACCAAGATGCATACGGTCAACGACGCCGTGCTCGACGGGTTGCAACGCGCGGTCGAGGAATCGGAGAGGAATTTCAAGGCGATGGTGCTGTGGCAGCACGGCGTCCCGTTTTCCGTGGGCGCCGATCTGAAGGGCATGATGGGCCTGCTGCAAACCGGCAAGCTCGCGCAACTCGAATCGATGATCGCCAACTTCCAGGCGACCAGCATGAAGCTGAAATACTCGTTGGTGCCGGTCGTCGCCGCGGTGCGCGGCATCGCGTTTGGCGGCGGCTGCGAACTCCAGATGCATTCCGCGCGCACGGTTGCCACGCTGGAAAGCTACATCGGGCTGGTGGAGGCCGGTGTCGGTCTGCTGCCGGCCGGCGGTGGTCTGAAAGAGATCGCGTTGCGCTGCTCGCAACAGGCGCTGGACAACGATCCGTTTCCGCGGATCAAGCAACGCTTCGAAGTGCCGGCAATGGCCAAGGTGTCGGGCTCTGCATTGGAGGCGAAACAGATGGGTCTGCTGCGTGAATCTGATGTGATTGTGTTCAACGCGTTCGAGTTGTTGTACGTGGCCAAGAACATCGCCGCCTTGCTGGCTGAATCGGGTTGGCGTCCGCCGCTGCCACCGCGTGACATCACGGTGGCTGGCGATGTCGGTACCGCGACGATCAAGGCGCAACTGGTCAACATGCTGGCCGGCCATTTCATTTCCGAGCACGATAACGAAATCGCCAGCCGTATCGCCGACACCTTGTGCGGCGGCGATATCGAGCGCGGATCGCTGGTCGACGAGCAATGGCTGCTCGATCTGGAACGCCGGCATTTCATCGAACTGGCGCAAATGCCGAAAACCCGGGAGCGCATTGCACACACGCTGGCTACTGGAAAACCGTTGCGCAATTGAGTACAGGATGCACTCATCCCGGACAGCACATGATGTGCGTTGATCCGGGATCCATTTATGGTCCGCAAATGGACGCAAATAAACGCGAATAGATCAAAGAGCTTTGCTTCATTTGCGTACTTTGCGCTTATCCGCGGACTGGCGTTTTTTTGGAGATTCCAAATGACCCGTCAAATCCAGGAGGCCTACATCGTCGCGGTCAAGCGCACGCCGGTCGGCAAGGCGCCGCGCGGCGTGTTCCGCAACACACGGCCCGACGATCTGCTCGCGCACGTGCTGCGCGAAACGCTGGAGCAATGCGCCGGCATCGATCCCGCGCGCATCGCCGACGTGGTGATCGGCTGTGCGATGCCCGAAGCCGAGCAAGGCATGAACGTGGCGCGCATCGGCGCATTGCTTGCCGGGCTGCCGGACAGCGTGCCCGGCATGACCATCAACCGTTTCTGCTCATCCGGTGTGCAAGCCGTCGCCACCGCGGCGGATAGCATCCGCCTGGGCGAGGCCGATCTGATGTTCGCGGGCGGCACCGAATCGATGAGCATGGTGCCGATGATGGGACACAAAGTTGCGATGAATCCCGCGATCTTCACCGACGAGAATATCGGCATCGCCTACGGCATGGGTATCACCGCCGAGAACGTCGCCTCGCGATGGAAGATCACACGCGAACAACAGGATGCTTTCGCGCTGCACAGCCACCAACGCGCATTGGCTGCGCAGGCCAACGGAGAGTTCGACGACGAGATCGCCCCCTACCCGCTCGACGACCGTTATCCCGATCTCGCGACGCACGGCGTGATCGAGGATCGCCGCTTGATCGATACCGACGAAGGCCCGCGTCGCGACACGAGCGCCGAGGCGTTGGCGAAATTGAAGCCCGTATTCAAGCACGGCGGCAGCGTCACCGCCGGCAACTCCTCGCAGATGTCCGACGGCGCAGGCGCGGTGCTGTTGGCCAGCGAACGCGCGATCAAGGAATACGGCCTCACGCCGCTGGCGCGTTTCGTCGGATATTCGGTTGCCGGCGTGACGCCCGAGATCATGGGCATCGGCCCGAAAGAGGCAATCCCGAAAGCGCTCGCGCAAACCGGCATCAAACAGGATCAACTCGACTGGATCGAATTGAACGAAGCCTTCGCCGCACAGTCATTGGCGGTCATCCAGGATTTGCATCTCGATCCGGCCAAGATCAATCCTCTCGGCGGTGCGATCGCCCTTGGTCACCCGCTCGGCGCCACCGGCGCGATCCGCGTCGCCACGTTGGTGCACGGCCTGCGCCGCCGCAAACAGAAATACGGCATGGTCACGATGTGCATCGGCACCGGCATGGGTGCGGCGGGAATTTTCGAAGCGCTGTGAGCCGTCGTCGCGTGAATGCGGCAAGCCCGTATAAAAATCAGGCTTCGCCGCGCGCGGGATAATCCTTCTTGATCACGAAATCGATGCCCCCCACCATCTCCTCGAGTTTGGGACGTCCGAACGGCATCGAATTGATTGCGACGTAATAAAGCGTGCCGTCGGGGCGCACCAGAAACAGCCCCGGCTCGCAGAACTGCGGAGTTTCCTTTTCCGAAACCGCCTTGGAGATATAAAGTCCCCAGCTTCTGGCGGTTTCGATGCTCAAGCCGTAACCGATTTCCAGATGTTCGATGCCCCACTCGTCATGTGCCTTGCGCGCACGATCGAGGGGATCGCAACTGACCGCCAACACCCCCACGCCACGATCGGCGAATTGATCCAGCAACCGATCCAACTCGGCGACGTACTTGGCGCACACCGGGCAATGCAGGCCGCGATAAAACACGATCATGGTGAAGCGCTCGCGCTTTTGATCGCCCAAGCGCCAAGTTTTTCCCGCCAGGGTTTCGACTTCCAGCGCCGGGGCATTCTGATTGGGAAGCGTATGCGACATGCGGATCTCCTTGTCGGCTTGGTTGCAGAATGACCCGACCGGTGTGAAAACGCGGTGGATTCCGACCACGCACGGCAGGCATCGCCCTGCATGGAGCCCCGTTCTTGCCGGCTTTGATCACATGGCGCGACGCGCGCGTTATCGGCCCGATCTGCCGGGCGCGGGGTTCCTGTCCAACCGATATTCGAATACCGGTTCCAGCCGCGGATGCGCATTGTCTCCCGGCAGACTTTTTTCGAAACGTATCGAAGCCTTGCGGCCTTCCATTTCCAGTATCGCGACCTGGTTGTCGAACCATGGCTTGTCGTGGCATAGCCGCCAATGCACCTCTGGCGGCTTTATGCCTGCCAGACGAGCGACAGTTTTTGCGAGCGTCGCAACGGACCTGTACCAACTGGCGCGCATCACCCGCCGATCGTCCGCATCCAGCGGATTGCGGAACGGCGAACACACGGCTTGGTAGACCGCGCTTTTGATCGGCGTGCCGGGAAACGTGGCTTCGGCGAGATACACGTGATGCACGTCACCCGACAGCACGGTGAGCGTGGACGGCGCGCGTCCGCATTCACCGGTGGCGACGCTGCGGATGAGCCTGACAATGCGCCGGAACGAGGCCTCGAAAGCACTCCAGTGTTCCAGATCGAGCTTGCGGCGGATGTTCTCGCCACGCCGAGCCATCCATCCGCCCCACGCGCCGGCGCAGACCGCTTCGTTCCAGGCCTCCAGATAATGCAGCGCGTGGCCCAGCAGGATCGGCAGCGAGGTGCCGAGCAGCAGATGATCGTAATCGCCGCGCACATGCTGTTCGATCCATTGCCATTCGCTTTCGTCCAGCATGTCGCGGCGGCCCGCGCCGAGTATCCGGCCCGCCCTGGAATCCACGATCAGCAATCGCACGGCGCCGAAATCGCGATGGAAACTCCAGTGATAGCTGTCGGGATGCCGATCCGCGTTGAAGGCGAATTCGCGCAATCGCGGACCCATGTCGGCGCCGTGGCCGGACCGCTGGACCTGTTGGAACAAAGGGTCCTGGTGCAACTCATCCGGCGACAGATTACCCAGATGCTGATAGATCCAGTACGACATGAACGCGCCGACGATGCGCTTGTCCCACCATTTCGTCGCGCGCATTTCGTGTACCCAGGACGCCGAGATGTTCCAGTCGTCATTGACATCGTGGTCGTCGAAGATCATCGCACTCGGCAAAGTCGACAACAGCCAGCGGATCTCCGGCTGTCCCCATGAATCCCGGTACAAGCGCGTATATTCCTCGAAGTCCCCGATTTCCTCGCCGGGAGGCTGCTCGGTATCGCGGCGTGCGCGGATGAACTCGGCCACCGTCGGCGAGACTTCGTCGGCATACATCTGATCGCCGATCATGATCAGCGCATGCGGCCATTGTTCGGCGGGTTGAGTGCCCATGCGAAGCGTAAGCGCACGCAGCGCGTCGATTTCGAACCCGTGTTGCTCGTCTTCGGCGTGCGTCAGGGTATAAGGCGGCTCGTGCGGCATCGCCACGCGGCAGGATCCGAACGCGATCCGCAGCGGCTCGCCCGCATCGAAGGTGCGGATGACGCTGGCCGGAAACCGCGAGTCCGGTTGCGGCCAGACTTGAATGCCGTCGAGTTGAACCTCGTAGCTATAGCTGCGCGCCGGCTCGAGGCCGGTCATGTGCACCAGCGCATAGTGATGGCCTTCCACCTCGAAGGTCGGCTCGCGGTGGCCGAGGATTTTCACCTCGCAGGCCCGATCGGCTTCAACCCAGACCGTGGCTTCGGTCTTGCCGACATAACGCAGGATAGGACCCAGTAACAAAGCCGGCAATGCAATATTCCTTTTGCGGACCGCGGCGCGCGGGCGACGCACGCCATCGCGGACACTAGTGTAGTGCTTCACGCTGTTTGAGCCATTTTATCCAGGGTGTTTCTGGCGCGCATGACTTTCTGCAAGATGTCGCTGGCTTTGGCCGTCCAGACGAACGGCTTGGGATTTTTGTTGTAAGCG
>JBDTBW010000032.1:0-8064 GCA_039923855.1 Rhodanobacteraceae bacterium
GGAGCGGCGGCGACAAGATCGGCACATCCACCCTGACCAACGAGTCGGGCCATCTCGACCCGACCGGCCAAGGCCAGATCGTGTGGGGTCTCGCCAGCGATTGGCGCGGCCGGAACAAGAAGTTCACCCTCGATCTTACGCCCACCAACAACCAGCGCCTGACGCATGTCACGTGGTCCTACGATGTGGACTACGGCTGGAACCTGCTCGACCGTTATTCGCAATTCTTCCTGCGCGGCGACCCGGATACGTTGATCCAGTACAGCCTGAACAACGTGCAGAACACGCTGGCATCGATCCCCAACGTCGATTACACCAAGATCGCGCCGCGCATCGTTGAAACCCAGCCGACGCCGGTGCTGTTCGTCTCCACCCAAGCGCCGCGCACGCTGGACGATGTCGATACGGCCACCGCCAAGGCGATGGGCGAGATCGACGCGGCGATGAAAAAACTCGGCGTGCATCAGGCCGGCCCGCGCATCACCCTCACCACCGATTACGGCGACGAGAACTACGTGTTCGATGTGGCGGTGCCGATCGATTCCGCCACGATCAGCGTCAACGGGCAGAGCCAGGATCTTTCGCAGGTTCCTGAAGTGACGGCCAAGCCGGTCGACGCCAACGCCACGCAGGATCAGAACGCCAATCAGAACGCCAATCAGCCGCCGCCACCGCTGCCCACGGCCGGCAGCCTCGATGCCAAGGGCCATCTGGTGGTCGATGGAGACGTGCGCGCGATGATGATGGAAGGTGGCCGCGCGCTGGAAGCCGACTGGGATGGCACCGGCGCCGGCATCCCGCTGACGCGGCTTGCGTTGAAGGCGTACGCGCTGACCCACGGCTACACCTTTGACGACACCACCCATCGTTTTTACGATGAATTGGTGTCGCTGCCGAACGTGGCTTACGACCAGCAGCAGTTCCGGGTATTCCTGCCGCTGCAAGGCGATGCGCCGGCGCAGACGCCTGAGCAGGCCGCCGGCAAGGTGCCCGCCTTGCCGCCGCTCGATCCGTCGATCTGGGCGCAGGGCGCTGCTGCCCCCTTACCGGCGGCAGCGGATCAAAAAGCCGCGCCCGCGAAAAAGCCGGCCAAAAAAGCCAAGCGCCACTGATCCATCGCAATATCGGATCGAGAAAGGCCGCCCGTAAACATGGTCGAATTTCGTGCGTTTGCGATCTGCGTCGACTGCGCGCGCTTGGAGCGCGCGCGAACAGCAAAGCTTGGTCGATGGGCGAGCGCCAGGGATGGCGCGAGTAATCGCCGATCGAACGAGATTCGGGTGAGGCATGGTCGAATGGCTGGCGTTTATGGAATGCCTTGAATGGCATTCCATGCCAGCCGTAAGGGAGCGGATGGCGCTGCCAGGGATGGGCCGCTCGGGAAACAAAAAAGAGCGCAGGGATGCGTACAATGCATTGATGATCGAAACCGAACACCTGTGCAAGCGCTACGGCGCATTGCCCGCCGTCGATGATCTCAACATGCGCATCACGCCCGGGCAGGTGCTGGGCCTGCTCGGTCCCAATGGCGCCGGCAAATCCACTTCGATGCGGATGATCGCGGGATTTCTGCTGCCCAGTTCCGGCAGCGCGCGCGTATGCGGTCATGATGTGGTGCGAAATCCGGTCGCCGCGCGCCGCGCGCTGGGCTATCTGCCGGAAGGCGCGCCCAGCTATGGCGAAATGACTGTGCGCGAATTTCTGATTTTCATCGCGCGCGTGCGCGGCTTGACCGGTATCGCACGTGGCCGGCGGCTGGACGAAATGGTTGGCCTTTTGCAACTGGAATCGGTGCTGGAACAGACCATCGAAACGCTGTCCAAAGGTTATCGCCGCCGCGTGTGTCTGGCGCAGGCGCTGCTGCACGATCCGCCGGCATTGATCCTGGACGAACCAACCGACGGCCTTGACCCGAACCAGCAGCGCGAAGTACACGCGCTGATCCGCAGCATGGCGCGCGATCGCACGATCGTGCTGTGCACGCATGCCTTGAACGAGGTGCGCACGGTGTGCAACCGTGTCGCGATTCTCAGCAATGGACGCCTGCGCGCGCAGGGCACGCCGGCGGAACTGGAAGCGCAATCGCGCTATCACGGCGCGGTGAGTTTTCACGCGCCGGCCAGCGCGCTGGCGCGCGAACTGCTGGCACGCTTGCCGGGAGTGGACAGCGTGGAAGTCGATTCCGCCGATGGCCGCGTCACGGTATTTCCGCGCGAAGGGCGCGCGATCCTTCCAGACGTGCAGGCATTGCTGGCCGCGCAACATCTGCATGTCGACGAACTGCAACTGGAACGCGGCCGCCTGGAGGACGTGTTCCGCCGGATCACCGGGGATGCCGCGCAACCCGCGCGGGTTGCGGCGTGACCTGTCCCGGCGAAAATCTGTTCGAGGGCAAACCGTTGCGCGGCCGCGCTTTCGCCGGCGTGTTGCTGCGCGAGCTGCGTGGCTATCTGATTACGCCGGTGGCGTGGTTGTTCACCCTGATTTTTCTCCTGCTCGCGGGCGCGTTGACGTTTTATCTGGGCGGATTCTTCGAGCGCGGACAGGCCGATTTGCAACCGTTTTTCCAGTTCCATCCGTGGTTGTATCTGATACTGGTTCCCGCGGTGGCGATGCGGTTGTGGGCCGAGGAGCGCCGCAGCGGCACGCTGGAATTGCTGCTGACGCTGCCGATCCGTCCATGGCAGGCGGTGTTGTCGAAGTTTCTCGCCGCGTGGATTTACATCGGCATCGCGCTGGCGTTGACGTTTCCCGTGTGGCTCACCGTCGATTATCTCGGCAACCCCGACAACGGCGTGATCCTTGCCGGTTATCTCGGCAGTTTTCTGCTGGCCGGTGCGTTTCTGGCGATCGGCGAATGCCTGTCGGCGGCGACCCGCAGCCAGATCGTCGCTTTCATCCTGACCGTCGCGGTGTGCTTCCTGTTGCTGATGGCGGGTTATCCACTGGTGCAGGGGCCGCTGCATGCCCTGGGTTGGCCGGCGCTCGCGGATGCGTTCGCGGAGTTGAGTCTTTACGCGCACTTCAACGCTATCTCGCGCGGCGTGCTCGATCTGCGCGACATCGCGTATTTCGTGCTTACGATCGCGTTCTGGCTGATCGCTTGCGTGATCGTGCTCGATACGAAACGGGGCACTTGATGCATTTGGCGGGACATCCACGATTGCGCGGATCGCTGGCACTGGCGCTGCTGGCCGCGTGCTATGTGCTGCTGGTATTGGCCAGCGGCGCGGGGCTGCGCGGCGCGCGCATCGATCTGACCGCGGATCGCTTGTACACGCTGTCGCCGGGCACCGGGCACATCGTCGCAACGCTGCGGCAACCTTTGCGATTGACACTGTATTTTTCCGACCGCGTCAACCGCGAGGCGCCGCGGTTGCGGGCGTACCGGCAGCGCGTGGGCGATCTGCTGGAGGAAATCGCGCACCGCTCGCACGGACGGATTACGCTCGATGTAGTCGATCCGCAAGCGTATTCCGAAGCAGAGGATCGCGCCGCGGCCGCCGGTCTCACCGCGATGCCGGGCAACAACGGCGACGAAAAACTTTTCTTCGGCTTGTCCGCGCGCAACCTGGCCACCGGCCGCAGCGGCTCGATCCCGTTCTTCCTGCCAGATCGCGAAGCCTTCCTCGAATACGATCTCGCCAAGCTGATCCACGACTTGAGCGAACAGCGCAAGCCGCGTGTCGGCATCATCAGCGGTTTGCCGATCGCCGGTGGCCCGGCTTCCGCGACGCAGGATGCACAGCGTCCGTGGTCGATCCTGCAGCAGCTTCGCCAGTTGTTCGATGTGCGGATGCTGGATGCCGGCGCGCTGAAAAAAATCGACAGCGATATCGACGTGCTGGTACTGATCCAGCCGCGCGATTTACCTGCCGATGCGAAATACGCGGTCGATCAATATGTATTGCACGGCGGCCGGCTGGTGGCGTTCGTCGATCCCGACGCGGAACTGGATGACGGCCGCGCTTCCGATTTGCCCAAGCTGTTCCGCGCGTGGGGCATCGCCTTCGACCCGCACAGCGTGGTGCTAGATCGCGCGCGCGCTTTGGCGATCCAGCCGAGCCCCGATGCGCCGCCGGTGCGGCATCCGGCGGTGCTCGGATTTTCCGGCGCCGATCTCAACCGCGATGACCCGGTCACCGCCGCGCTCGGCGTCATCAACGTTTCCAGCGCCGGCCATTTCGGATTGCTTGTGGGCACGCGCACGCGGCTTGTGCCTCTGATACAGAGTTCGGCCGAGGCGATGCTCGATTCCGCGCAGCGCGTGCGCGATGTGATCGATCCGGGTTCGCTTTACAACGGGTACAAGCCGGCGGGAGAACATTACGTGATCGCCGCGCGCGCGATCGGGCGTTTCGCCAGCGCGTTTCCGCAACGCAACGATCCGGGACATCTCGCGCAAGCCGGCAAGGATTGCCAAATCCTGCTGGTCGCCGACACCGACATGTTGTCCGATCGCCTGTGGGTGCAATTGACGCCGTCGTTCGGACAGACGCTGATGAACGCGTTCGCCAGCAACGGCGATTTCTTCGTCAACGCCGTCGACAATCTGGCGGGGCCATCCGACCTGATCGCGATCCGGGGGCGCGCGGTGTCGGAGCGTCCCTTCACCACAGTCGACAATCTGCGCCGTGCCGCCGACGAGAAATTCAAGGCCAAGCAGAACGAATTGCTGGGCGAACTGGCCGATACGGAGAGCCGTCTCGCCGCGTTGCAGAGCAGCGGCGGCGAACGCAGCATGACGTTGAGCGCACCGCAAAAATCCGCGGTCGAGCAGTTCATGCAACGCAAACTCCAGATCCGTGGAGAATTGCGTGAAGTGCAACGGCGTCTCGATGCCGACATCGAAACCCTCGGCGCGCGCCTCAAATTCATCGACATTTTATTGATGCCGATCCTGTTGGCGCTGGTTGCATTAGGCTGCGCGAGCTTGCGTGCGCGCCGCCGCCGCCGCGCGCGGATGGAAATGACATGAAACATTGGCCTGGCGTCGCTGTCGCGATCTTCGGCGCGAGCGCGGTTACGCTCGGCGCGTTCGGCGCGCACGCACTGCGCGGCACGCTGGCGCCCGATGCGATGCAGGTCTGGCATACGGCGGTGCAATATCAGTTCTGGCATACGTTGGCGTTGGGGTTAGCCGCGATGCTGTTGCCGCGTGGCCGATCCGCGAAAGCCGCGATGATAATGTTCACGCTCGGCATCGTGCTGTTCTGCGGGAGTCTGTACGCGCTGGCGCTGGGCGCGCCGCGCTGGGTCGGTGCCGTTACGCCGATTGGCGGTGCGGCCTTCATTGCTGGCTGGATCGCGCTGGGCGTCGCGTTTTTACGTGTACGGGAATGAGGAGGCCGAATTGACTGCATTGCTCTTGATACCTCGAGGGTTCGATTTCGAACTAGCCGCGGCACACCTTGGCAAACGCGACAAGAAACTCGCCATGTGGATGCGGCGGATCGGTCCCTTGCAACGCGATTTCGACGCACATTTTCAGCCGGTCGATGCGCTGGCGCGCGCGATCCTCTATCAACAATTATCCGGCAAAGCCGCCGCGACCATCACCGGCCGCGTCGAAAAACTGATGCCGCGCGGCAACAAGATCACCGCCGCCGGTATCGAAGCCGCCAGCGACGAAGCATTGCGCGCGGCCGGCGTGTCGCGCAACAAGATCGCCGCGTTGCGCGATCTCGCGGAAAAATCGCGTGCGGGGATCGTGCCGACAACAAAGCAACTCGCTCACATGCCCGACCAGGAACTGATCGACCATCTGATCCAGGTGCGCGGCATCGGCCGCTGGACGGTGGAGATACTGCTGATGTTCCGGCTCGGCCGGCCCGACGTGCTGCCAGTGCATGATCTGGGCATCCGCAAGGGCGCGCAGATCGTGCATCGTTTCGAGACCATGCCCGCGCCGCTGGCATTGCACGAGTTCGGTGAGCGCTGGGCACCATACCGCACGCTTGCCAGCCTTTATCTCTGGAAAATCTGCGAGGCGGCGAATCCGCCGAAGAACGCATCGAAGAAACCGGCGAAGCCGGTGAAGCGCTCGCAGGATTGATGATATTGACGTTGCTGGTAATGCATTTTCGCATTACCATCATGACAAGTCGTTCGGAAGCATCGAGATGACCGCACTGACCATCACTGGCAAGGGCCAGGTGACCCTCCGCAAGGATGTGCTGCGCCACCTCGGCATCAAGCCAGGTGACAAGATCGAACTGGACCTGCTGCCGGATGGCACAGGGTTGCTCAAGGCTGCCCGGTCCGCGAGGCCCATCAAGAATTTCGTCGGGCTGCTTGCAGGCAAAACCCGGAAAGTGGCCACGCTGAAGGAGATCAACGAAACGGCCGCAGGCGGCTGGACGGGCAGAAAGTGAAGATCACCGCCGATACCAATGTACTCATTCGCGCGGTGGTACGCGACCATGCCGCGCAAGCCCGCGCGGCGGCGAAAGCGCTGACCGGCGCCGAGACGATCGCAGTCTCGCTGCCGAGCTTGTGCGAATTCGTGTGGGTGTTGCGCAAGGTGTACCGCTTGCAGGTAACGGACATTGCGGCCGCGATCCGTGCGTTGCTGGCGTCGGCCAATGTGGAAGCCGACCGGCAGGGCGCGGAAGCCGGTCTGCGGATGCTCGAGGCGGGAGGTGATTTCGCCGACGGTGTGATCGCACACGAGGGCAGGTGGCTGGGTGGAGACACTTTCGTTTCATTCGACCGCAAGGCGGTTGCCTTGCTCAAGGCGCAATCGCAGGACGCACGGACGCCTTGACCGGTGGTCGTCTGGCCGCGCTAGGCCCGGCTACACGGTGAGTGATTCGATTCAGCGCGTGGACTGACGGGATGGCAGAGTGGCTGCCGCTGTTAAGTTGAACGGCCTCGCTAGGATTATGAACCCCAACACCAATGCCACGGCTCGTAAGCGATGCCGTGTCGATTGCCGCGCGGATAGGACAGCGCGAATCCGTATCGTTGCGCGTTGCTCGAAAGCCAAGCGAACGCGGGTGACTGCTCGAACACTTCCTCGAGTTCCGCGTAACCCGGCGTGGTGAAGTCCAGCGCGCGCCCTGTGTGGTGCTCGCTGTAGCCAGGCGCGGCGCTGACGCGCAGGATGTCGTCCATCGTCAATCCGCGTTGCAACTTGCGCTCGATGATTCCGAGTTGATATTCGATCGAGCGAAACGCCGAGACGACCTGCAATTCGATGCCGTCGCGGTCTGCCGCGCTCCGCATTGCAGCGCGCGCGCGCGCGGCGGCGGGTTGCAGCCATTGCGCGCGGCCGTGGATGTCATCGCCGATGCAGACCAGCCGCGACGGCTCGCGCACACGGCGCAGTTTGCGCGCACGCGCGTAATCGCGCGGCACGCCCAGCGCATGCGCGCGCTCGATCAGCGCACGGCGTTCTGCGTCATCGGTGCAGCGGGCCGGCGGTTCGAAATCGGATTGCATGGAAAACTTAGTGACCGGCTGCGGTCGATGTCGGTGCCGGTACCGGTGCCGTCGAGGGAAGGGCGGGTTCCGGAGATGGCAGCGTCATCACGTGGAAGCCGGCGATCTTGCCGTCCGAAGCACAGGCGACCTGCGCGGCGAGCGTGCCGTTCTGGAATGCCAGCGGCACGGTGATCACGGTATAACCGTTGCTGCTGCTGTTCTGCGGTGCGCCTCGCGCGCCACGCGCACCGAATTTCTGCGGCAGCGATTCCCAACCTGCTTTCAATTGGTCTGTGGTGAGGCCTGAACGCATCGAGTCGCTGAAATCCGTTTCCGCGCCGGCGTAATCGCCCCTGTCCAGCGCGTCCAACAGCGTGGTGGCTTTTGTGGTGCAGGCTTCGATGCTTTCGGGTGATGCTCGCGCTGCGGCCTGGGTAGAGGGACTCGCCGGCGTGGCCGTTGTCGTCTGCGCCTGCCCGTGTGCGCCGAAACTGGCGATGGCGCCGAGCACGGCCAGCGCGAGGATGCGGGGGGTCACGGCGGTTGTGGTCATGGCGGTCTCCTCGTCAAAGCGCGCAGGATAAGCACGTATGGTTGGATTGGCGTTAAGGCGGGCTGCTACAAGTGACGGCTGCCAAA
>JBDTBW010000033.1:0-44293 GCA_039923855.1 Rhodanobacteraceae bacterium
ATTCTGTTGAAAAACTCGACTCGAAAATTTGGCCCAAAAAACATCGGCCGCGAGAGAAAGGTTACGCTGCGATTTTGTTCGCCAACGACGTTTAACCCGACTCTCGCGGTCAAACGTTTACCGAGAAGCGGTGCTTTTTTAACCACCAAACGCGCGGCGTGAGTTTTTCAACAGAATCGACCCCAAGGCGACATTCGCGACCCTCCGCTTCCCGAAGGTTCTACCATTTCTCGCAAGGCCGCGAGTTGCCGGGCCTCGTCGTCTTTCGCCATGTCATTACTCTTGCCGTTGAGAAGATCGCTTCGTCGCGTGTCTGTCAGTGCATGGTGAAGTCGACCACATTCAAGTTGAGCGGGAACCTGGCCTTCTCCGCGACCGGCCTGGTCAGTCGCTTCCCCCAATGCCCGGTCAGCACGTCGGACTTGTCGAACGCCTTTACGTCGACCTGTCCGGTCAGCTCGAAATGGTCGATCACATAAGGCAGGCCCTGCGAACCGAGCGCAGACGGGCCGTCCATCACTTGAAAATGCAGATGCGGCCCGGAGGTATTGCCGGTGTTGCCGAGTTCGCCGATGAACGTTCCTGCTTTGATGTGTTCGCCCCGATGCACGATGATGGAACCCTTCTTCAGGTGTGCGTAGAACGCGTACAGTCCGTGGCCGATGTCCAGGATCACGTGGTTGCCGTCCACGGTTTGCAAGGTGATCGAGGCGGGATCTGGCAGCTTGCCCGGTGGCTGGTCGGGCAGATCATCCAGTATTTCGACGACGGTCCCGTCCGCGACCGCATACACCTTGGCGCCGTAGTCCACGTAATTTCCGGCAACGGACGGGTCGCCGTGCACGAACTCGCCTTGTGGATTCAGTCGCATCCAGTCGATCGCGAAACGTTGCGCATCGTACATGCCGCCGTTCATGCCCTGCAGCGAACCGCGATGGACGATGCCGCTGTTGCAACAACCGTTGACAGCGACCCATCCGGCGCCGCGCAGCGGTGGTTCGAGCACCGGGAGCGGCGCGCGGCTGACCTCGATTCGCGACACCGTGTAGGTCATAGGCGCGGCGACGGCCTTCGGCCCCGGGTTGGGCGCGGCGGTGAGATGGAAACGATGGGCAATGGCGCTCGGTACTGCACCGGGCTTGAGTGCCAACTCGACGAAAAGCATCAGGCTGCTATCGGCCGGAATCACCGCCGATTCCGCAGGCGACGGTTGCAAGGTGCGCAGGTGGTCGAGCAATTCCGATCCCGACCAAGACGCCAGCACGCGGTCCGGCTTGTTGGCGTCGATCACGTCGATCTGCTTCACCGTCGCCGGCGCCCGCTTGGTGTTGGTCAACTCCAGTTCGTAAATGACGTGTACGAGACCGTCGGTGCCGGCCACCGCGACGTGTCGGTCGCCGATCGGCGTCGCGACGACGGGCGTGAACACGTCGGTCACCTCGGGTTGCGCCGCGGCTGGCGCAGCACACGCGGGAACGGAGACGGCGGCCGTCAGCGGAACGGCCGCGAGCACAGCGATGATCACGAATCGATGCACGGGCATGAAATTCTCCCATCGAACGAGAAGGCGATAGACACGGGATCGCAGCGTGTCCCACGAAACCAACTGCCGACCGAGGCGGAGTCTACTCTCGCCGATCGGACGGTGCGCCGCCGATGACCGCTCTGGAGCGGCGTGATAGAGGCGCCGACTGACTCGTCTTGGCCGAAACCTGCAGGTTGGCACGTCGGATATCATCGTTTCGCATTCCGGCACCGACCCATGGTCGTGAGGACTTGCAGGTACAATCCCTGCAGATGGCGCCAGGGGTGTTGCTCTAGGTCATCGTGGAATCCGGCGAACTCCCAAGCAAGTACTCGTTAATGTGAGTAGCTTTGCGCGTAACTTGCGTAGTTGGCAACATCATAGGCGTTTAGGATAAAAGGCTTAGGTAGGCTTTTGGATGCCGACTGGCGCACCATTATCCTGTTTCATCGCGTCCCGCTCCATCCCGAATAGCCATTAACACCCGCTAAGCATGCAGGCTTTTTGCACGCGAATTGGCAGTGTCAGAGTTTGGCAATCAGCCACAGCGAAGCGCCGCCGAGCACCGCGCCCAACGCGATTCCAGCGAGCACGTCGCTCGGGTAATGCAAACCCAGCACGACGCGCGACATCGCGACCAGCATTGCGAATAGCAACAGTGGCAACGTCAGTGCCGGAAACCACGCAATCGCGATGACGCTGAAGGCGACCGCGTGCAGGGTATGCCCCGATGGAAAACTGAACTCGTCCAACGACGCTGCGCGCGCGATCACGTCTCTGCACGCGCGAAACGGACGCGGTCTTTGCGTCCAGCGTTTAAGGGTTCGATACAGCAGCCATCCCACAAAGCCCGTGCACAGCATCTGTAGCGCGGCGCGTGCGCCGCGAACACCGCCGAACGTGGCGAGTGCGCCATCAGCGCGTACCAGAACCAACCGTCTCCCAGCCTGCTGATGACACCGAAAAACTTGCCGATCGCGCGCAGGTTGCCCCAACGATTAACGGCGCGGCACAACCGCGGATCGAGTGCGATACGTTCAGGCGTGGACGGTAGTGAGGAACTGTTCATGCGTGCGTTTCCTACACAATGTGCGCAGCAGCGATTCGAACCCCGCGATCGCATCGTCAGGCGTCAGACGTTGCGCGGCGATGCGCGCATTGATCGCGAGCGTGGCGCGCAACTCCGCATCCAGGACCAATGCATAAGTGCTGGAGATAAAACCTCGCGCATCGTCGGATGGAACGACCAGTCCGGAAATCCCGTTGGCGACATGCTCTTTCGCGGCGGCGCGATGATAGGCGACTACCGGCAACCCGGAAGCCAGTGCCTCCAGCACGACATTGCCGAAGGTCTCGGTGAGGCTCGGAAACAGGAACATGTCGGCGCTTGCGTAGTGCCGCGCGAGCGATTCGCCGCGCAATTCGCCCGTGAAGACAATATCCGGATGATCTTTCGCCAGCCGCGTTCGTACCGGACCATCTCCGACCATGACCATACGCGTGTCCGACAGCCGCGCTTGAACGTGCGATAGGCTTTCACGGCGACGTCGAGGTTCTTCTCCGCGGCGATCCGCCCGACATACAGCAGTACCGGCGCATCGTCTCGCACACGCCATGCTTGCCGAAGCGCTTCGTCCCTGCGCAGCGGCGAAAACAGTGTGGCATCGACACCGCGACAAATGCGTTGCGCGTGGTGGATGCTATCTGCATGCAGCTCGTCGGCGAGCGCGCGGGTAGATATGATGGTGGCCTGCGCGCGACGATGGAAACGCAGCAGATGTGCACGCACCATCGGCTTCAGCCAGCCGACGCCATAGTGCGCCGCGTAATCGTCAAAACGCGTATGGAAGCCGCTCGCGACTGGGATGCTCAGCGCGTTGGCGACACGCAACGCCGACCATCCAGGCGGTCCTTCGGTGGCGATGTACACCGCATCCGGGCGCTGGGCGTTCCAGCGACGGCGCAGTTTCCACCCGTGCGGCAGTCCGACACGCAGCCCGGGATAGCGCGGCACGCTGGCGGCGCGCGTGCCGACCAGTTCGATGCGCACCCCGGCATCGCGGCCGTCGGTCCCGGGCCGGATCACCTCGACGCGATGTTGGCGTTGGGCAAGCCCCGAAGCCAAGGCATGAACGGTGGCGGCGACGCCATTGATCTGCGGCGGCCAGGTTTCGGTGACGAGGGCGATATGCATGACACGCTCCGCTTGGACGATGGCCCAAGCATGCCGTCTGAGCGTTGCGTGCGAAGGTCGCGGGCATGACGCGCGCGAGACAGTGCGATGCGACAAGCATCGGCAAATCGCTGCGAGTTCTATCCCGTTTTCACGGGGCTGCCACGGGATCGAACATCAGCATCTTGACAGTGCCCGGCTTGAAACCGAATTCCGGCACCTTGCCTTGATCGTGGGGCGGTTCTTTGCTCAGTACATCCGCAGTGGTTACGAACACACGGCCGGTATTCGGGTCTTCGGCCATGGTTTTGGCACCTGGCGCGGTCGGTACATTGCCGAGAAATTCAAAATCGGCCGCTGATTTCTCGGCAATCACAGAAAGCGTGCCGTCCCGATTCGAGCTGAACACCAGCTTGCGTGCGGGATCGAACACGACCGTGTCCGATCCGCGGCCAAGCGGAAGCGTCTTGATCATTTGGCCGTTATCGGCATCGACGACCAGCAGGCGGCTATTGCGGCAACTGCTGAACAATCGATGCGAGACGGAATCGACAGCCATCCCATGA
This sequence comes from Rhodanobacteraceae bacterium, assembly GCA_039923855.1. Taxonomy (GTDB): domain Bacteria; phylum Pseudomonadota; class Gammaproteobacteria; order Xanthomonadales; family Rhodanobacteraceae; genus 66-474. Next base: position 4,265 of record JBDTBW010000033.1, read on the forward strand.
GGCGCTTCGCAACTGGGGATCGGCCAACGGGCGGTGATTTGATCGGTAGCCAGATCAATACGCACGATTTGCCGTTTGTCCTCGATATTGATGTAGAGCTTGCCATGGCCATCCGCGATCAGCCCTTCCGGCCCTCCATCCAGGGGGATATTGATCAGCCGCTTGCCGGACTTGGCATCGATGAGCGATACGTTGCGCGAATCGCCGTTGACCACCGCGATCTTGCCGGTGGTGTCGTCGTATGCCATGCCATCGGAATCCTTGTCAGTGGGAATGCGGCCCAGGATCTTCAGGGTCTTCAGGTCGAACACCGTGACTTCGCCGCTACGCCCATTGTCGGCATAGCCTCTATTCAAAGATGGAATGGTGACGACACCGTGGGCGCCCTGGATATTGAAGATGCGGCCTACCACCTTGCCGTTATCGCCATTCACCACCGTGATTTGCGATTCGTGTGATGCGTAGACACGGTGGTTGGCGACATCGTAATGGACATAGTCAAAACCGTTCGGCAACCCAAGGGGTGTGCTGAGAACCAAGGTGTACTTTGGCGTGGTGGCAAGAGCTTGCACAGCAACGGCAACGCTCAAAGTGAGAACGCCCACCAGCGCGAACTTCAGATGGTTCATGATTATCAGATCCTTTCAGGCAATGGGATGAGCGCTTGGCCTTGCGCCGTTTTGTCTCGAGACCTTGCGTTTAACCCGCGGCCAACTCGAAGGTTCAATGCTTAACTTGGAACAGCGGGGTCATTGTCACAACGCCTTTTCCTGTGTCGGCGGCATGTCCGAGGTACCGATCGATGCCGAATGCGGCTTCGGTGGTACGCAGCAAGGAGTAATGATTGTAGGGTATGTTGTCGACGACATGGCGCGGCCCGTGGTTGGTAATAACCAGCGTAACGATGTGGCCGCCGCCGAAGTTCGCCAAGCTGTGAGGGTCGTAGCCGCAGCAGCCTTGCGCTCCGGTCTTGCGCGCTTCCTTGTTGTTCTCGTCGAAGGTGACGACGATGGCGGTGTTGCCGGGATCGCTCCAGACTCTGGCGTGCATGATCTTGTCGACCAGTCGGCCGATCTGCGCGTCGCCGCGATGGATCAAACCGGGAAGATCCTTGTCATCATTGCAATCGTTGGGGATGTTGGGGCCGTCGTCGCTGCCGCGGCCATGCATTTCGTTGCACTGGTTGGGCACGATATGGGCGTAGTTGGGCAAGGTGTCGTTGGCCAAATCCTTGTCGAGTTGCCGGAAACCGACGAAGTGTTGCGCGAGCAGGGGATAGGGCGCCTCGTTGACGTTCTTGAAGTTGACGAAACCGTTGTGCTTGGCCGCGTACATTTCGTAAGGCTGTCCCGCAACGGGGTAGTCCGGCGTCGGCCATCGTAGTACCAGCGAGCCCGCCGAAGGGATGTCCTCCATATACGCTTTCCAGCTCAGCCCTTTTGCCGCCAGCTGATCCATCAGGCTGCGCGCGGTGAGGTTGTGATCGGCGTAGTGCGGACGATCGGCGTCCTCGCAGTATGTGTTTTTCAGGTGCGGCTTGCAGAAAAAAGCGTCGTCGTCGTGGATGCCGAAGGTATCGCCGCCGAGCATGGCGATATAGTTCGCCTCGCTACTATGCACTTCGCCGTAGAACTCCGTTGCCAGCCCATATTCCTGAGCCAGCCGATGGATCACCGGTGTCCAATCCGGATGATCCATGATCTGCTCGTAACCCTTGTTTTCCTCGATGATCACTAAGACGTGCGCATAGCGCGGCATCGGTGAGGTCTGCGGTTCTTGCCCGCTCACCTGTTTATGAGCGGCCATCGCAGGGCACGCCAACAGAACCAGCAAGCTTGCCAACAACGATCGCGCGAGGCGTTCGGCAGCATGTAAAAGCGCACTGCGCAACATCAGCATTCTCCTTCAAAGAAGCTCCGGGCAAATCCATCCAGAACGTGCCCGGAGCACGCCGAATTCGGTTCGCAACCGAATCCGGCTTGGGGCGGATCAAGCACAGACAAGAAAGAGCTTGATCCATACGCGGCGAATCCTTTCACCGTGTGGGGGTATTGACCGATCACAATAAAACCCGCACATCGGCAGTCAACGTGATGCCGTAGAACTCCCGTTGGATGGGGCGTGTGTCGCTCTTGCCCTCGGTGAACTCCAGAGGGGTATTGAGCAGGTTTTTGGCGGCGAAGTTGACGCTGATTTGCTTATCGATTTGATACTGCGCACCCAAATCCAACGTCAGCCGATGCCGCGAGTAGACGTTCTGCGCCGCGGTGCTGCCGAAGCCGAACAGATTCTGCCCGACATAATCCGCCGCGAGGCGAACTTCGGCCGGCCCCTTCTCATAGAATACGGCTGCGTTCCATGTCACGGGTGAAGTCGAGGGCAGCCGCCCACTGAATCCGGAATTGGCGACGGTCGCTTCAGAATGCACCAAGGTGACATTCGCGGAAGCACCGAGTCGATCGAGAGGCGATGGTAGAAAACTGAACTTGTCGGAAAACTGGGCCTCAACGCCGTAAGTGCGACCCGTTCCGTTGTTGAAACTGGTGACCTGAACCCGCTGGCCAGTCAGGGCAGGATTCGGATGGCTGTTGGTGAAGCTGACGCTCGGCAATATGTAGTTGCTGAATTCCTTGTCGAAAAAATCCATCGACGCGATCGCTTCCGGCGCCGGCTACCAGGCAAGCGATAGGTCGTAGTTGTTACCCCTAGTGGGGTTGAGATCAGGATTGCCCACGGTGACCGTCTGATCGGCCACGCTTATCTGCGCGCCCGGTGTGATTTGATCGAAGCCGGGACGAGCGATGGCGCTGGAAAAACTGAAACGGCCGATCAAGTCTTCCTGGAATGGGTAGCGCAGCTGCACGGTGGGAAAGTAGTTGAGATAGGAGCGGCTCTGCGATGCTGGCGTATTCGTGTCATCGTCGCTGTTGAAGATGTTGCCATTGTATTTGGCGTGGGTCTGTTCTGCGCGCACGCCCGCAAGCACGCCGAGCTTGTTGAAGCTGGCGGAATACTCGGCGTAAGCGGCGTAAACGTTCTCGTTGCCGCTTGTCGTATTGGCAGCATCGGCAGCCGGGTCGGAACTGTACGTCACGAGCGCGGGGTTATTGAAGATGCTGCGCAGTTGGTACCGGTTCGGCATGCCGCCGATGTCGTAATGATCGTTGTAAAAAGTTATCGGACCGCTGAGTTGAAGTTGGTCGAGCCCGATTGGACCGATCGGCGCGGCGTCGACCTCGCTCTCGTGGTGCGAATTCTTACGCTCGCGAAAATGCGCCCCGAACTTGAACTCTCCCGACTCACCGAACCCTTGCAGCGGAATCGTCGCATTCAGCGCTTGACTGAGGATGTGATCGCTGGAGGAAGAGGTGGAACGTGCGATGCTGTCGAGGGTGTAGTTGGCAGGATCCGCGGGATTAGTTCCATCGAGGGATTGAAATAGGGGAAAACGTGGATCGCTGATATTGTCGTAGGCGAGATTTATCGTGTTCGGATCGACGAATTTACTGCCGTAGTTGCGCGGAACGCTATCCGTGCCTTTGACAAATGCAACGTGATAGTCAAGCTGGGCGGTACCAACCAGGCTTTTGCCGCCGATCTCCCCGAGCTTGGTCTGAATACGTTCAAAGCCGTCCGTTACGGAGTGCGTAAGCTGCGCATCGGGCGCTATGAATCCATTGGGATTGGCAGGATCAGTCGCCACGGAGCAATCGGCTGGCGTTGTATCAGTCGCGCATCCCGAGTCAAGACCGTGGTAAGAAAGAAAATACTTGTGGGCTTCCTCGGTATAGCCAGAGAGCAGGAAGCGTAAATAGAAGCTGTTGTCGGCATTGGCTTGCGCAGCCAATTCACCGCCAATTCCATAACGGCGGCGGTGGTAGGTGTAGTAGCGTTGATCGACATCCGTATACAGCTTGTCAGGTACGCCGGCGGATTGTTGATCGGCGTAAGACCCTTCCAAGTCGTCAACGCCCCGCTGATCGTCGTAGTAGGTTGCGGTCAGTAGTGCACTGAAGGCATTGGGCCCCTGGAACAAGCCACCAATACCGTCGCCGAGCCCGAAGCTGCCACCGATGGTGGCGCTGGCGTTGTAGATCGGCGTTCCGTGCAGCGGTTCGTACCCACCGCCCAGATTCACTTCCGCGAATTTCTTGCCTCCTTGTTCGGCGCCGGAGCGCGGGACCAACTCAATCGTGCCGCCCAAGGCTTCAGCGTCTTGATCAGGACGGTTGGTTTCGGTCACTACAACGCCGCCCACCATTCCGGTCGGGACTGTGTCGAGCGCCACCGCGCGGCCCTGACCGAACGCGGAACTCGGATTGGAGGCAGGCAAGCGTACGTTGCCGTATGTCGTTCCGTTGAGGGCCGAATCCAAACCGCGGATGTTGATGAATCTACCTTCGCCGGAATCGGCCTCAAGCGAAATGCCGGGAACGCGTTGCAACGCCTCTGCAGTGTTGATGTCGGGCAGCTTGCGAATCTCGCTGAGCGGCTGTACTTCGATGATATTCGGCGCCTGTTTTTTCATCTGTAGCGCGTCCGCGCGGTTGCCGGTCGCGCTCGCGCCAGCAAGTCGTTTCCCTACGACGGTCACGGTATCGAGGGCGATAGGCTCCGCGGGCCGCTCCTTCTTCTTGTATGCAGAATTCGGAGAAGCTGCCGGATCATCGCCGGCCGTGGGTTGCGCATTAGGTGGCCGCGGCGCCGATCGAAAGTGCGGCCAGTACAGCAATCTCCAATACTCGATTGTGATCGCGAATCTTCATCGTTAATCGCCTGTTGGTAGGCGATCAACCGTAGCTGTGCGGCGTTGCAAGACCTTGACGCGCGGAAGACATTTTTTTGAATTGCGCGCGGGCTCAAAGTTCTACGATCCCGTCCATTCAGTGCGTGCGAGGCGCTGGACAATCCTTGCCGGCAAAGTGGACGCGCAATCAGTCGAGATCGAAGACACCGACGCCTTTCTTGCGCGGATCGCTCAATGGTTCGCCGCGTTCGACGAACCAGATATTCTCGGCGATGTTGGTGGCGTGGTCGCCGATCCGTTCGATGTTCTTGGCGATGAACAGCAGATGCGTACAGGCGGTGATGCTGTGCGGGTCCTCAACCATGTAGGTCAGCAGTTCGCGGAACAGGCTGGTGTAAAGCGTGTCGAGTTCGGCGTCGCGCTCCCACACCGAATGTGCGAGTTCGGCGTCGCGCTCGCGATAGGCCTGCAACACCTCAAGCACGAGTCCGCTTGCGAGTTGCGCCAGTGCGCCGAGACTGCCCGCCAATGGCACAGGCGCGGACATGTTCAGCACCGTGGATCGTTTGGCAACATTGGCGGCATAGTCGCCGATGCGTTCGATATCGGAGGCGATACGCAACGCGGCAAGGATCTCACGCAGATCGCGCGCGATCGGCTGGCGTAGCGCGAGCAGACGGAGCACGTCGTTGCTGATCTGGTGTTCTTGCGCGTCCAGGGCCTCGTCATTGTCGATCACGCGCTGCGCGGCGCGGCTGTCGCGCTTGCCGAGCGCATCCATCGCGGCATCGAGTTGAGCGGCCGACAGTTCGCCCATGCGCGCGATTTCGCCAGTCAAGCGCGCGATTTCCGCGTCGTAGCTTTTGACGATATGGTCGTGGGGTTGGGTGTTCATCCGAATCTCCCCGTTATGTAGTCTTCGGTCTGCTGCTTGTCGGGTTTGGTGAAAATCTTTTCGGTGTCGCCAAACTCGATCAACTCGCCCAGATACATGAAGGCAGTGAAGTCCGATACACGTGCGGCTTGCTGCATGTTATGCGTGACGATCACGATAGTGTAGTCGCGTTTCAATTCCTCGATGAGCTGCTCGATCCGCCCGGTGGCGATCGGGTCGAGCGCAGAAGTCGGTTCGTCCAGCAACAACACGTCGGGCTTCAATGCGATTGCGCGCGCGATGCACAACCGCTGTTGCTGGCCGCCAGACAACCCCAGCGCATTGTTCTTCAATTTGTCCTTGACTTCATCCCACAGCGCCGCGTCGCGCAGTGCCTGTTCGACCCGCGTATCCATTTCGCCGCGGTCGAGTTCCTCGTGATGGCGGATGCCATAGGCGATGTTGTCACGGATGGACATCGGAAACGGCACCGGCTTCTGGAACACCATGCCGACCTTGCTGCGCAGGCGGTTGATGGGATAATGCGGGTCGAGGATATCCTCCCCGTCCAGTAGCACTTCTCCGCTCGCAATCAGTTTTGGGTAGACCGCATAGATGCGGTTGAGCACGCGCAGCAGTGTGGATTTACCGCAACCCGACGGCCCGATGATCGCGGTTACGTGTCGCTCCGGCACGTCCAGCGAAATCTTCTTCAGGGCCTGATTGTCCTGATAGAAAAAATCCAGTTCGCGCACAACGATCTTGACCGCGGCCAGTTCCGCCACGCCCGGCTGTGCAGGATCAGCTACAGCGAGCGTCGTCTGCCCGGCTGCAGGCGCCAATCGGCGCATGGGAGAGATATCATTCATGGTTGACCTTGTAACGGTGCAGGATTAAGCGTGCAATCAGACTGAGCAACAGCACGAACGCGGTGATCACGAACGCGCCGGCCCATGCCAACGCGTGCCAGTTGTCATAGGGACTCATCGCGAACTGGAAGATCGCCACCGGCACGCTCGCCATCGGCGCGTTGGGGTTGATGCTCCAGTATTGATTATTGAGCGCGGTAAACAGCAGCGGCGCGGTCTCACCGGAAATCCGCGCGAGCGCCAGCAGAATGCCGGTCACGATGCCAGGCCGGGCCGACCGCCACAGCACTTGCACGGTGACTTTCCACTGCGGAATGCCAAGCGACAGCGCGGCCTCGCGCATCGCGCCGGGCACCAGTTGCAGCATCTCGTCGGTGGTGCGCACCACGATCGGCAGCACGATCAGCGCCAGCGCTAGCGCGCCGGCATACGCCGAAAAATGTCCCGACGGCTTGACCAGCAGTGCGTACACGAACAAGCCGAGCACGATCGACGGCGCCGACAGCAGGATATCGTTGAGAAAACGCAGGGTGTTGCCGAGTCTGCCGCGGCGAGCGTATTCCGCAAGCCACGTGCCGGCGAGTACGCCGACCGGTGCGCCCACCGCGATCGCCAGCGCGCTCATCAGAAGGCTTCCGAACAGCGCATTGGCAAGCCCGCCCGGCTCAACCGGCGCGGGCGTGGATTGCGTGAACAGCATCGGCGTCAAGGCACTGATGCCATTGGCCAGTGTCGTCCACAGAATCCATACCAGCCAGAACAGGCCGAACAATGTCGCCAACCCTGACACGCCAAGAGCGAACGCATTGCGAATCTTGCGGCGTCGATAAAGCCGATCCGCGATCGCATTGGCCGACGCGACGCTCATGTACGCCCCGCTTTGCGATCCAACTGGCGCAGCATCAGCCGCGCGATCACCAGCACGACAAAGGTGACCACGAATAACAGGAAGCCCAGTGCGATCAGCGAAGAGCGGTAGATTTCTGAATCGGCCTCGGTGAATTCGTTGGCGATGGTCGCGGCGATCGAGTTGCCCGGCAGCAACAGCGATGCGGTCAACTGGTGCGCATTGCCGAGCACGAAAGTAACCGCCATGGTTTCGCCCAACGCGCGACCAAGCCCGAGAAAAATCCCGCCGATCACGGCTTGTCGCGTATACGGCAGCACGATGTCCCAGGCCACTTCCCAAGTAGTTGCGCCGAGCGCGTAGGCGGATTCCTTTAATCGCGACGGCACGGTCAGGAACACCTCGCGCATCACCGAGGAGATAAACGGGATCACCATGATCGCCAGCACGATGCCAGCGGTGAGCATGCCCAACCCCAGCGGTGGCCCTTGGAAGAACATGCCGATCAGCGGCAACGCGCCAAGATGCGCATCCACCCATGGATCCACGTGCGCGGCCATGAAGGGCACGAACACGAACAGGCCCCACATGCCATAGATGATCGATGGGATGCCGGCCAAGAGTTCGACCGCCGAGGCGACCGGCGCACGCATCCATGCGGGGGCAACTTCGGTGAGAAATAGCGCGATGCCGAAACTCACCGGTACTGCCATCAACATCGCAAGCGCCGCGGTAACCACCGTGCCAATGATCGGCACCAGCGCGCCGAATTGGTGATTGACCGCGTCCCAGTCGGTCGAGATCAGGAATTTCCAGCCGAACGTCTGGAATGCGAGCCGCCCGCCCCACGCCATCGACGCCGCCGCTCCGGCCAGCGAGAACAACACCAGCAACGCGCAACCGCCGGCCAATAGCCGGAACGCGCGATCGCCGCCGGCATCGCGTGTTTTACCCGGATTCCTCGTCAATACGGCTTCAGCGGACATGGCGCGACGATGGTGACGAAGATGGGAAATCCCTTCCGGCCGTCATGCGCGACGGCGGGAAGGGATCGGGATTGACGCTCAGAGTTTGAACTCGGTTTTCCAGTAATTCTCAACGCGCGCCACCAGCGACGCCGGCAACGGCACGTAATCGAGCGCCTGCGCTTGCGGCTGGCCGTGCTCCAGCGACCACTTGAAGAAGTCGAACGCGACCTTGCTGTTGGCCGCGTTCTTCGGATGCTTGTACATGATGACCCAAGTCGTGGCCGCGATCGGGAAAGCATCCGCGCCCGCCGCATTGGTCATCACCAAGTTGAAATCCTTGGCATGCGCCCAGTCCGCGGTTGCGGCGGCGGCAGCGAAGGAATCCAGATTCGGCTGCACATACTTGCCGGAAGAATTGCGCAGCAACGCGTAGCTCATCTTGTTCTGCAGTGCGTAGGCGTATTCGACGTAGCCGATGCTGCCCTTGATCTGCTTGACGTAGGCGGAAACGCCTTCATTGCCTTTGCCGCCGACACCGACCGGCCACTGCACCGAGGTGCCTTCGCCGACTTTCGTCTTCCATTGCGGGTCGACCTTGGAAAGATAATCGGTAAAATTAAAGGTGGTGCCGGAGCCATCCGAACGGTGCACCACGGTGATGCGTCCGTCGGGCAAATTCACACCAGGATTGAGCGCGGCGATTGCGGGATCGTTCCAGCTCTTAATATCACCAAGGTAGATTTTCGCCAGCGCGGCACCGTCAAGTTTCAACTGGCCCGGCGCGAGACCGGCGACGTTGATTACCGGCACGATGCCGCCGATCACCACCGGAAACTGGCCCAAGCCCGCCTGCTGCAGTTCGCTTTCGGACAGCGGCTTGTCGGACGCGCCGAAATCGACGGTGCCGGCCTTGATCTGGGCGATGCCGCCACCTGAGCCGATCGACTGGTAATTGATGTGGTTGCCTGTCTGCGCGCTGTACGCGGCGGACCATTTTGACAACACCGGATAGACGAAGGTGGAACCCGCGCCGGTGATGTCGGCGGCGTGCGCGGTAACGCCGAGCGCGGCTGCCATCGCGAACGTGGCAAGGCGCGCCTTGAAAGAAGGCGTCATAAACGAGAATGTCCTGGATTTTGACGGCTTGACCGTCGTGGAAGATTGTTTGGCGAACACGGTTGGCTCCTTGAAGTCATCGCGGGCGAGGCCCGCCCACGGCTATTCAACAGGGCGCGTATTGCAATGTAATGAGTATCGTGTTTCAGAAATATGACAAAGATGAATGCGATTGAATTGAGAAGCACCGCTGCTGAGGTTTTAGCCGTGATTTCGTAATTCCTCTTGCAGTTGCCAGCTCGCGCGAATGCGCTGTGGGCTCGCACCCCACTCCCTGACAGCGCGATAGCTAGATCGCGCTACCCGAACAACATCTCAGCCGGATCGAGTCACCCACTCGATCACTGGCATCGTATTGGTGCGCGCGCCATTTCGCTCGGAGCTGTCTTTTAGATGTAATCAAACCTCCACGAAACTGCAACCGGAGCGCTGCATTCTATGGAGGCTGCTTCCGCAGGTATCAGAGGGTTTCAACTTGCGGGATCGCCCTCTTCTAACGATAAATGGGAGATTTTCCATGCACCACAAACAGCTTGCGCTGGCGGTAGCGATCAGCCTTGGTTTCGCCAGTTTCACCGCAGCCGCCGCGCCCGCTTCATCGACAAACTCGGCGAACGCCGACGCGACCGCCGATGAGATCGCGCAGTTGAAAGCGCAACTCGTGCAATTGCAGAACCAAGTCGCGCAGCTCGAACAGCGCACCGATGCGCAGTCGGACATCAACGTCAGCACCCAGCAGAACGTCGAGGCGCTGCAAAGCAAAGAAACTACGATCGACAAGCTCGACAAGCTGGTTAACGACACCAAGCTCAGCGGCACCATGTATACCGATTTCACCAACATCGACCAGACCAAGAATGGCGCCAAGACCGCATCATCGGGTACCGGGCTCGACGTCAAGCGTTTCTATCTTTCCGTCGATCACAAGTTCAACGACATCTGGTCGGCCAATCTCACCACCGACTTCAATTACTCGAGCATCGACGGCGAAACCCAGGTGTTCGTCAAGAAGGCTTATCTGCAAGGTACGTTCGCCCCGCTGGCGACGCTGCGGGTGGGCTCCGCGAACATGCCGTGGATTCCCTATGTCGAGGATTGGTACGGTTACCGTTTCGTCGAGAACACCCTGATCGACCGCACCAAGTTCGGCAACTCCGCGGATTGGGGTTTGCATCTGCTCGGCGACAACGGCACGTTCAACTATCAGGCATCGGTGGTCAACGGCGGCGGTTATAAGAATCCCACGCGCACCAACAGCGTGGATTTCGAAGGCCGCGCCGGTTTCACGCCGTTCAAGGGCTTCGTGGTCGCGGTCGGCGGCTACAGCGGCGATCTGGGCAAGGACACCAACACCTCGCCGGCGTTGCACGACGCGCATCGCTACGACGCGCTGGTCGCCTACAACGCCAACAACCTGCGCCTGGGCGCGGAATACTTCAAGGCCAACAACTGGAACAACGTCGTAACACCCGCTACCGATTCGGCCGACGGCTACTCGCTGTGGGGCAGTTATGACTTCGGCCCAGCAGCGCTGTTCGCCCGCTACGACCGCGTCAAGACCAGCAAGGATCTCGACCCGAGTTTGAAGGACACCTATTACAATCTCGGCGTCGCGTTCCCGGTTACCAAGGGCGTGCGCGTGGCGGTCGCTTACAAGAACGATGAGCTGAAAGACGACACTAAGATCGACACCAAGACCCGAGAGTTCGGCGCCTGGGGTGAGGTCAAGTTCTAATCCAGGGGGTCAGGAAACGCCTGCGCTCAAGGCTCGGTCAATGACAAGCTAACCCCGAGCGCAGCCAAGAGGCTGCGCTCGGCAAGCAGATCGGCCATGGTGAGCGGGTGTTTACGTTTCCATGCGCGTGACAACCCGAGTTTCAAGCTACGCGGTCCAGCACTGATCCGCGCCAGCCGCGGCGGCTGGTCATCGCGCGCGCGGCAAAGCAGAATGGCCAGACGCAAAAGTGCGGTGAGCCGCTGCGCGGGTTCGCGCAGCCGCGCAGGTAGCGCCGTGAACAGCGCGCGGTCCACTTTGCGCCGCTGGTTCTCGACCAGCGCCGCCAGCATTTGTTGTTCTTCGCGGTTGAAACCCGCCATGTCGGCGTTGCGCAGAATGTACCCCGCGTGACGATGGTGCTGACTGTGTGCGATTGCCAGCCCGATCTCGTGCACGCGCGCGGCCCAGATCAGCCATTCGCGCGCTTCGTCGGGCAGCCGCCAACGTGCGGCGACTGCATCGAACAGCTTCAACGCAACGCGTTCGACCATTCGGGCCTGCACCGCGTCGACGCCATACCGCTCGGCGAGCGCCCGGACACTGGCGTCACGAGGATCGTGCCCACCGGCACGACCGAGCATGTCCCACAGTAGTCCCTCGCGCATCGCGCTCTCGCACACGCCCATCCGGTGAATGCCAAGCGCGTCGAACGCCGCTTCGAGGATTACGACGCCACCTGCGATCACCGGAGCACGTTCCGCCTGCAGTCCGGGTAGCGCGATACGATCTGTCAGCCGCGCGTTGATCAGGGCATCGCGCATTGCAGCCAGCGCATTACGCTCGATGGTATTCGTTGAAGGATCCAGTCCGTGGGCGATTGCTCCGATCGCCTTTACCGTACCGGACGAGCCCCAAGCTTCGTTCCAGCCGACTTTGCGATACTGGCCGGCGAACTGCTGCAGCAACAATCCAATCTCGGCGCGCGCGCTCTCCCATAATTTGCGTGTGATGCGACCGCCCGGAAAGAAATGTAGAGTGCTGGCCACACAACCGACCTGCACGCTCTCCATCTGCAATGGATCCAGGCCGCGGCCGATCACGAATTCGGTGCTGCCGCCGCCAATGTCGATTACCAGTCGATTGGAAGGCGATGCCGGCAGCGCATGCGCGACGCCCTGCCAAATCAGTCGCGCTTCCTCGCGTCCGGATACCACTTCGATCGGATGGCCAAGCGCGGATTCGGCCCGCCGCAGGAACGCTTGCGGCGCGCGCAGTTTGCGGACAGTGTGGGTGGCAACCGCGCGGACATGCTGGGGCGGCAGATTGGCAATACGTTGGCCCATCCGCGCCAGGCAGGCCAGCGCCCGCGTTTGGTAACCCGCATCGAGCGTCCCATCGCCGTGCAATCCGGCAGCGAGGCGCACGTTTTCGCGCAGGCGATCCAATACACGTGGCTGGCCGTGTTCACTGCGCGCAACCACCATATGAAAACTGTTGGAACCCAAATCCACCGCCGCGAGCTCTTCTCCCTCGCGTATGCCACGCTTCGTGCCCGTCTTCCTGCGATTGACCACGCGGTTCCCCAGCTCGTCACGGCCGGATTGTGGCATGGCGTGCAACGCTTGTCCGGTGGCACTTCGCACAACATCTGAAGAATGAATCAGGTGGAATAACGCGCCAGCAGTTCGTCCTGCGCGGAGCGCGGCGACGCATCGCCGGGCGTCGCGCGCCGGTACTCGCCATCGGCATCCAGTTCCCATGCGTGGGTATTGTCATCAAGATAGATCTGCAGCGCTTCGTCGAATACACGCCGGGCAAGCTCCGGGTCGGAAACCGGAAAGGACACTTCCACTCGGCGCAGCAGGTTGCGATCCATCCAGTCCGCCGAGGAACAATAAGTCTCCGGCGCCCCGTCATTGGAAAACCAGTAAACACGGCTGTGTTCGAGGAACCGTCCGATCACCGAACGCACGCGGATGTTTTCGGACACACCGGGCAACCCCGGTCGCAGGGTACAGGCGCCACGCACAATCAGATCGACCTGGACGCCTGCGTAGGACGCGGCGTACAGGGAAGCAATCACCATCGGCTCATTGAGTGCGTTGATCTTGGCGATGATCCGGGCCGGCCGGCCGGCGAGCGCGTGCCCTGTTTCCCGATCGATCTTGCATAGCAGTTCCCGGTGCAAGGCGAAGGGCGACTGCAGGAGGCGCGTCAACGCGATCACCGGACCCAGGCTGGACAATTGCTGGAACACCTTGTGCACGTCTTCGCCGATTCTGGGGTCGGCCGTCATTAGACCAAAGTCGGTGTAGAGCTTGCTGGTGACCTGGTAATAATTGCCGGTGCCCAAGTGGGCGTAACGACGCAGCACACCACCCTCGCGCCGCACGATCAGCAGCAGTTTGGCGTGCGTCTTGTAACCCACGACGCCATAGACAACCTGCACCCCGACCTCCTGCAATCGGTTGGCCAGGCGGATATTGGCCTCCTCGTCGAATCGTGCCCGCAACTCAATCACCACCGTGACATCCTTGCCGGCACGCGCGGCATCGATCAGACAGCCGACCAGCGGTGAATCCTCTCCGATTCGATACAACGTCTGCTTGATTGCAAGAACTTGCGGATCGACGCTGGCCTGGTGCAACAACTCCAGCACCGGCGCGAAGGATTCATAAGGATGATGCAGGAGCTGATCGCGTTGCGAGATGGCGTCGAAGATATTGCTGTCTGGCAGGAACGCAGCCGGCACATGTGGCGTGAACACGGAATATTTGAGATCGGGCCGCTCGACCATGTCGTAGACCGCGGCAACCCGATGCAGGTTGACCGGGCCGGAACAAAGATAGACATCGTTCTCGGTAAGGCCAAAATTGGCCAATAGCATTTCCTGGAGCGCCGGCGGACAGTCCTTGGCGAGTTCCAGACGAACAGGGTGCGCATAACCGCGCTCGGTGAGTTCCTCGCTCAGGGCGTGCGCAAGATTATCTATATCGTCTTCCTCGACCTCCAACTCGGAATCGCGGGTGACGCGGAACTGATACGCGCCTCGGACCTCGATACCCGGAAACATCCGCCCCGCAAAATGCTGCAGCAATGAGGAAAGGAATACGAAGGCCCCGGCGGAGCCTGATTCGTCGCCGGGGATGCGAATGATGCGCGGCAGCGAACGCGGCGCCCGCACCATCGCGATATTGCCCTCGCGCCCGAATGCATCATGCCCATGCACGATCACAGCCAGGTTGAGGCTCTTGTTCAAAATGCGCGGAAAGGGGTGCGAGGGATCCAGACCGAGCGGCGAAAGCACCGGAAGGATTTCGTCGTGGAAGTGCTGCTCCAGCCAGCGAAGTTGACTCGGCGTCCAGTCCTGCTGCCTGGGGAACAGGATGCCTTGGTCCGCGAGCAACGGTTTAAGTTCTGTGTTCCAGCATTCGTACTGGCGGGCGACCAGTTCTGTCGCGTGTTCGCGCAGGCGCCTGGAGACTTCGCTCATCGACAATCCATCGGGCCCGGGACGGACATCGCCATAGGCGATGTGGCGCTTCAGGGCGGCGACCTGCACTTCGAAAAATTCATCGAGGTTGCGTACCGAAATGCACAGGAATCGCAGACGCTCCAAAAGTGGCACGCCCGCGTCGCGCGCCTGCTCCAGAACGCGGAAATTGAATTGCAGCGTGGCTTGCTCCCGATTCAAATACAGATCCGGGAAGTCGAAATTCTGCTGTAGCTTGCCCGCGGGTATTCCGGATGTCTGCGCCGCTTGTGATATTTCACTCATCGTCGGTACCGGGTTCGCGCACCCGCCCACTGGGGAACACGCAGGAGAAAGTCGAGCCTTTGCCCGGCTCGCTTTGCACCTCGAACTGGGCCTGATGCAGGGCCAGAACGTGCTTGACGATGGACAGCCCGAGCCCGGTGCCGCCGGTCTCACGGGATCGGCTCGAAGACACGCGATAAAAGCGCTCGGTGAGGCGCGGAAGGTGCTGCGCGGGAATGCCGTAACCGGTGTCGATGACGGAGTAACGCGCACCCCCATCGGGTTCCCGCTGCCAGCGGATCGTGATGCTGCCGCCGGCTGGTGTGTAGCGCACGGCGTTGCTCACAAGGTTCGAGAACGTGCTTTGCAGATCGCCGGACGAGCCGACCAGATTGCAAGCGGCCGTGTCCTCAAGTGCGATCGAATGGCGTCCTTTGCTCAATGCCGTTGCTTCCTTGCGTAGTCCGGCCAGCAGTGGCGTCATGGCAACCGTCTCGTCGCGCAGGTGTTGCTGCATTTCCAGCCGCGAGAGTGTGAGCAGATCCTCGACGATCTGCGCCATCCGCTTGGACTGTGCACGCATTTCACCCAGCACCGGGGCCAGAGACGGGACGTCCTCGGAGTCGATCATCTCAAGATAGCCGTGGATCACCGTCAGCGGCGTGCGCAACTCGTGGGACACGTTGGCGACGAAATCGCGGCGCACCTGTTCCAGGTGCAGCAGCGCGCTGACATCCCTCGCGATCAGGAGGCGCTCGTTTCCGGCCAGACGGATCGCCGCCAAGCTGAGCCTTGCACGGGGATCCGCGGGCGTCGAAAATTCATCCAGTGCGGTGGCGCCGTCCGCTTGCAGCCAGGTAGTGAGGATGTCCGAGCCCAATCGTTGGGTCAGTACGACCCCGCGATCGACGCCGCGCACGAGCCCGAGCAGACGCTCCGCTGCGTGATTGAACCAGCGAACGCGATCTTCCGCGTCCAGTATTACCACCGCATCCGGAAGGTTATTCGCCGCGTCACGCAACGCGTGCATTTGTTTGCCGAGCAATCGCGCGCGCGCGCGCGCGAAAATTTCCGATGCCGACGGGATCATTGCGGCAGGCAGTTCAGATCTTCCGGAGCGTTCCTCGCGCCAGCGCAACCACAGCATGCCCCCGAGCATGATGATCGCGGTTGTCGCCATGGCGACGGCGGCCGACCCGAAAGACCAACCCGCAAGCGTCGCCAATGCGAGCGTGCCCAGGACTCCGATACCGAGCGGAAGGGTCGCGGGCCGGCGGCGATCAGGGCGGGACACGGTCGACACTCTGATGGACGCAACCGTGGCTGCGCAAGGCAGCTCAGTCAGTGGCGTGATTGCCATCGGTTATCGCCTCAGGGGTTGGTCGAGAAACGATAGCCCGCCCCTCGCACGGTCTGAATCAATCGGTCCAGTTGCCAGGGCTCCAATGCCATGCGCAAACGGCGAATGTGCACATCGATGGTCCGCTCCGCGACATAGACATTCCCGCCCCAGACATGATCCGTCAACTGGGTACGCGAATAGACGCGTTCCGGATGGGTCATGAAAAAAAACAACAGGCGATATTCAGTGGGACCGACAACAACCTTTTCCTCACCGGCGGAAACCTGGTACGCCGGACCATCGATTCTCAGGCCTCCAAGTTCGACGATGTCGGAGCCGTCACTGCCGTGGGTGCGTCGCAGCACCGCTTTGACGCGCGCGACCAGCTCGCGGGTCGAGAATGGTTTGACCACGTAATCGTCGACGCCCGCTTCAAACCCGTTGATGCGATCCATCTCTTCGCTGCGGGCCGTCAGCATGATGATCGGCACCGCTGCGGTCATTTCCTCCCGCCGCAAGCGGCGCGCCAATTCCAGTCCGCTCATGCCTGGCAGCATCCAGTCGAGCAAGACCAGGTCAGGCACAATCTTGGCAATCTCCATTTGCGCGGCGTCCGCGTCTGCCGCGTGCACGGCTTCCATGCCTGCCTTGCGCACTGCGAAGGCGACCATATCGCGGATCGAGGCTTCATCTTCGATAACGAGGATGCGTTTTTGCACGCGGGCCACCGTGCTGGACTGGATGACGCAATTATTGCGGCCTCACATGTCACTAGGATGACAGCACGAAACCGACAGGGCAGACCGATGGCCGGATTTGGCCTCTCCTGCATTGCGGCCCCTCCTGGCCTAGCTTGCACCAGCCTCTCGTGCATGTAAAAAGTTGAAGCGGCTGAACGTTGCGAAGTCATGTCACGCTGTCAGCCAGAGACGAAAGTTCACTGGCAGATCAGGCAAACCAGCTTGTCAACCCGATCGCGGCAACGCTGACTCGCATGGCCTGCTTACGCTCTGCTTCCATACGTAGTAGCTTGGTCGTGAGTAGCTCGTGCTTGTATGAGTAGATTCGTGCGAAACTTTTGCAGTGGGCGGCATTACAGGTTCCTGGCATCAAAGCCTTAGATAGGCTTTTCGATGCCGGGTGCCGGCGGCACCATTCTCAACGTATCCGGGGTTGTCGTGGGGGGAAATCTCGAGCAGGAATACGATGCGCGCATCAAGGCGTTGCGCGAGCAGTATCTCGCCGCGCTGCCCCAGCGCCGCGCGGATATCGCCGAACACTGGTGCGCGTGCGCGATGGATACCGCATCGCCGGCGTGGCGCGAATTGCAATCGCACGCGCATCGCCTGGCCGGTTCCGCGCCCTGCTACGGACTGGATGAAGTCGGCGAGATCGCGCAACGGCTGGACCGACTGTTGTCCGGCAAATCGCCGTGCCGCGACGCTGCGGTGCTGGCGCCGCTGGTGGCGCGCCTGCTGGATGCGCTCGACGATACCGGATGAAACTCGCGGGCATCGCGCCGTGCGGTTATCCTGTTTGATCGACCCTTCCGCACGACGACCGCCATGCCCGCAGCCACCCGCGTTTCCCTGATCGGTGCGCCCACCGATATCGGCGCCGCCGATCGCGGCGCCTCGATGGGCCCGGAAGCCTTGCGTGTGGCCGGTTTAGCGCAGGCGCTCAGCGCGCGCGGATTGGACGTCGCCGATCGCGGCAACCTCGTCGGCCCGATGAATCCGTTCGAGCCGCCGCGAGAGGGTTACCGACATCTGGAACAAGTGCTCGCGTGGAACCGCGTGGTGCTGGAAGCGGTGCGCGACGAGTTGACGCAGGGCCGAACGCCGATCCTGCTTGGCGGCGATCATTGTCTGGCGATCGGTTCGATCACCGCGGTCGCGGATTTTTGCCGCGAGCGCGGGCGCAAGCTGCGCGTGTTGTGGCTGGATGCGCATTCCGACTTCAATACTTCCGACGTCACCCCGTCGGGCAACATCCACGGCATGCCGGTGGCCTGCGTGTGCGGGCTGGGTCCGGCCCCGTTGACCACGCTGGGCGGCGATGCGCCGGCACTGAACGCCTCCTGCATCCGTCAGATCGGCATCCGCTCGGTGGATGAAGGCGAGCGGCGGCTGGTGCACGACATCGGTCTGGAAATCTTCGACATGCGCTACATCGACGAAGTCGGCATGAAGCGCGCGATGACCGAGGCGCTGGCCGGCATCGACGGCAACACGCATCTGCATGTCAGTTTCGACGTGGATTTTCTCGATCCTGCGATCGCGCCGGGCGTGGGCACCACCGTGCCGGGCGGCCCCAATTACCGCGAGGCGCAGTTGTGCATGGAGATGATCGCCGATACGGGCCGGCTTGGATCGCTGGATATCATGGAATTGAATCCGGCGTTCGATGACCACAACCGCACCGCGATCCTGGCGGTGGATCTGGTCGAAAGCCTGTTCGGCAAGTCGACACTGATGCGTCGATAGAGCGGTTGCAAAGCTACTGCGCTCGACATGTCGCGTGCCGGCGGTGCTCGGATCAGGCCCGGTACAAGGATGTACCGCTTTGGGGCCAAGGAATCCTCATGTACTGACGTGTACACTCCGGTTCCTGCGCTCCGGCGGCACGCAACCTGCCTTCGCTCGCGACGCTTTGCAATCCGCTCTATATCCTGCGCCGCGGCGGCGCGGAATCCCGGATCAAGTCCGGGGCAGGCTCTGCTCATCCTCGCGACGCTTTGCAATCCGCTCTATATCCAGTCGCGGCGGCCAACAAGTCCGTCTATCGGCTCCTCGCCACCGCCCATCGCCCGCTTTCGTCAACAATCGTGAAGCTCCGTGGCGCGTGGCCCATTCCCGGGCCATTTAGCACGCCTCTTGCAGATTCACCGCAAGCGCGTAGTGTTCGCTATGCGTCGCAGGGGGCAACGTGAAAGAGACACCCGCCATCGACGACACGCTCGATGCCGTGCCGGGCCGCAAGTCCGGGCTGGCACGGCTGATCGTCCATATTGCCGAGCCACTATTGGGGCTCGGGGCATTGGCATTGTTGCTGCTGATCGCGCTGGATAGCGCGTATCGGCCAATCACCTTGACGCGGCTGTTGCTGGGCCTGCTCGGGGTGCTGGGGCTGCTCGGCGCGTGGCTCGGTTTGGCGATGACCCGCCGCCGGCTGCGCCGCCTTCGTGAGCTGATGCAATCCATCTGCGACGAGGGCCGTGACGCGATCTTCGTCAAGGATCGCGACAGCCGCTATCTCTTCGCCAATATCACCACCGCGTCCCTGTTCGGGCGCAAAGCGGCCGACGTGATCGGTCAGCGCGACGATGAACTGCTCGGCAACGGCAACGCGGCGGCCTATCTGGAAAACGATCGCGTGTGTCTGCAACGTGGAATCGCGACCCTGTTCCGCGAAAAACAGGACGTGCCGGGGCAGGGCGAGCGCAGTTTCCTGGTCACCAAGATGCCGCTGCACGACGCCGGTGGCGGAGTGATCGGTCTGCTCGGCATCGCCCGCGACATCACCGAGGAACTGGATCTGCGCCAACTCGCCGAACGCCGCGCCGAGGAAATGCGCGTGCTGTTCGCCGGCAATCCGTTGCCGGTGCTGGTATTCGCGATCGCTGATCTGCGCGTGCTGGACGCCAACCCCGCTGCGCTGCGCTGCTATGGCTACACCCGCGAGGAACTGCTTGGTTTGACGCTGCCGGAACTGTTCGCGAGCGCCGACGCCGCGCGTCTGCGCGACAATCTGCGCGAACGCGCGCGCAAACAGCCGGCCGGCAGCGTGCCATATCGGCACAAGCGCAAGGGCGGCGAGGAATTCGACGCGCATACCGATACCGGTACCTTGCGCCACGAGGGCACGCCGGCGCGCCTGATGATCGTGCGCGATCTGTCCGCCGAACGCCGCCTGCAACAGGACCTGCACGAAAGCGAACGCCGTTACGCGGACTTGGTCGAGTCGGGTTTGGGCGTGGTGTGGATGCACGATCTCGATGGCCGGCTGTTGCGCGTCAACGCGGCGATGGCGCAGGCGCTCGGATTCGAGCGCGAGGAAATGATCGGCCGCAATCTGTCGGAATTCGTCGCCGAGGAATCGCAGGCGGCGTTTGACGAATACCTGGAACGCACCCACAACCTGCGTCGCGACGCAGGCGTGATCCATCTGGCCGCGCGCAACGGCGAACGCCGTGTGTGGCAATACCGCAGCGTGTATTACCCCGACGCCGAACCGCTGCCGTATGTGCTCGGTTCCGCACAGGACGTGACGTTGCGTCACCAGTACGAATCGCATCTGCGCGAGCAGAATGTACGCGACGCATTGACCCAGTGTTACAACCGCCGCTATCTGGAAACCTTCGTCACGCGCGCCGCGCGCGATCAGCAGTGGGGCTGCGTGATCGTCGACATCGATCATTTCAAGCAGATCAACGACCGTCACGGACACGATCGCGGCGACGAAGTGCTGCGCGAAGTCGCGGCGCTTCTGCAACGCAATTCGCGCACCGGCGATGCGGTAGTCCGCCTTGGCGGCGACGAATTCGCGGTAATCCTGGCGCAGGCCTCGGAGCAATCCGCGGAGGAAGTCACCGCGCGGCTGCGCGCAGCCTCGGCCAGTGCGCAGCCGGTCGGTTTTTCGCTGGGCTGGGCGGTACGCGAAGGCGACGAGCCCCTGGATTCAACCCTGCGCCGCGCCGACAAGGCGCTGTTGCGCGCGCGCATCGAGCAACGCGGCAACAGGCGCGAGGGCGATCCGCCGTCCCGCGATCGCACGCACTGACGGGGACTGGTGTCGCGCGATCAGCGCGCGGTTTTTGATTTTCTCCTCTCCCTCTTGCGGGAAATCTCTTGCTCGTCATTCCGGACGCCGCGAAGCGGCGATCCGGAATCCAGCTCTTTCGCAAGATTTCTTGGGTTCCGCTCGCTGCCGCGAGCGTGCGACTTTTGTTTCGGCAAAAAGTCGCCAAAACCATCGCGCGCAGCATGACGGCCTTACGACATCCTTGTCGCCACGGTTTCCCTGCGCTTCTCGCGCCAAGCGGGGCGGCGCGAACTCGCACGTCCCTGTGCTCGAACATGCGCGCGTTGCTCCCGCCTGGCGCTGCGATGCTCGGCGTCATGCACGGCGCTGTAGCTCACTTGGTTGACGGCCATCCATGGCCTGCGTTGTCAATTATTCGGCCTTATCGAGGCGCATCAAAAGTTCACCGACGCCCCGCCATAAATCGTGCGTCCCGGCGCGGGCTCCAGGCCAGTGGTGAACACGCGATCGTAGTAGCGGCGGTCGCCGAGATTGGAGATGCCGCCGAGCAGGCGCAGTTTCGGGGCGATCTGCCAATCGCCGGCCAGATCGAACACCGTGTACGCCGGAATCTTCGCCGGCAGCGAGGCATCGCCCGCGATGCGCGGCGCATCCGAATCCTGCCAATACTGCGAGGCTACGCTGGTCGCGGTCAGCGCGATCTTGTAACGCTTGTCCGCGCGCCAGGTGATGCCACCCTTGAACAGATACCTGGGCGCGAATGCGGGAGTCTTCCCGATCTGATTCGGAATGATGCTGCCGGTGAAGCGCGCGTTCAACAGTTGCACGCTGGCGAAGGCTTCCAGATGTTCGCCATTGCCGGCGCGCGCCAGGAAGTCGTAACTCAAATCGCCCTCGAAACCGCGGTGCCGGGTGTTGCCGGTGTTGACGTTAATGACGTCGGTCGCGTTGATGTGTTCGGTTTCGATGCGATTGCGGAAATCGATCCAGAACAGGCTGGCGTCGTAATACAGACCCGTCACCGGCGTGCCGTGCGCGCCGAGTTCGTACGACAGCGATTTGGAGGGATCCGCGACGTTGCCCGGTTGCAGGTTGGAGAACGGCGAGGCGACATCGAAGTAGCGCACCGGCCGCCAGCCCTGGCTGACATTGAAATAAGTTTCGTTCTGATGGCCGAAGTCGTTGCCGATGCCGATGCCGAACAGCGGCTCGCTCCGCGTCACCGTTTCATCGATCAATGGCCGGGTCAGGAACGGCGGCTTGATGGCTTCGTTTATCGAGATCTTTTCATGATCCAGCCGCACCGATGGCACGATATGGATGCGGTGCGGCAGGCGGAACACGTTTTCGGCGAACACCGACGCATAATCGGGACCCCGCGCCTGATTCAGGCGCGGGGTCCCCGAATGATCGGTGCGGGCCACGGCGAGATCGGGATTCGTCCACTGCCGGAACGGCGCATCGGCGTGATAGAGCGTGGTGCCGATCGTGAACGCATTGCCGCGGCCCCACTTGTGGCGCAAACGCACATCCGCGCCGGTGTAGCGGAATTGTTCGTCCTGCAAGGTCGTCGTCGAAGGCGGTGGTTGCGGCGGCACGAAACCATTGGCCGAACGCTGCGCCAGATCCTGATAACCGCTCCAGAGTTTGCCTTCCAGCAGCCAGTTGTCGGCGAATTCGCGTTCGTGCGACAGCACCAGTGTGTAGCGCTGCACCCAGGTGCGGTTGTAAGGCGTGTTGGTGAGATGCGGGTCGCGCTGATATTGCGGGAAACCGATGCGCCCGGCATCGCCGGCGTCGGCAGTGTTGGCGTGCAGATCGAGTCCCCAATGTTGCGTTGAATCGGGGCTGTAGCCGAGGTACGCATCCACGCCGCGCACCTGCCCGTTGGCGTTGACACGCTCGCCGTCGCTGCTGCGGTAATACCCCGCGACGCGGTATTCGAATTTGCCCTCGCTGCCTTCGATTTCGTTGTAGCTGCCGAACAGGCCGTGGTTGCCGATTATATTTTCGCTGTAGCCGGCGAATGGCTTTTCGGTGGTGGGACGGCGCGAAACGAAATTGATCGCGGGCGCTGGCTGCGGCCCGTACAGAAGGCTTGCGCCGCCGCGGATCAATTCGATCTCCCGGATCTCCTGCAGCTGCGGCAGATAGTTAAGCGTGGGAAAGCCGATCCAGTCGCTCTCGATCGGAATGCCGTCCTGCAACACCAGCACGTATTCGGATTCCTGTGGATTGCCAAGCCCGCGATAGCTCAGATTGAATTGGGTCGGGCTGCTCTGTTCGGACACCAACAAACCCGGCGAGCGCACGAACAGTTGCTGCACGTTGTTGTCGATGATGGTGGGCACGTGATCGAGCTTGGTCACGGTGGTTTTCTTGGTGACCGTGATCCGCGTGCCGTCCACTTCCGGCATCTGGTGCTCGAGCTTGGCCGGCGTCTCGTCTCGGCGCATGCCGTAGACGTCGATCTGCGGCAGCGATTGTGGGACCTGTTCCTGCGCGATAGCGCACAGCGGTGCAAGCAGGGCGACAACGAACAAGACGACGGACAAGCAGGCGCGGCGAGACATGCGCGCGCTTGCCCGCGCAGATGCGTGTTTCATGTTGTCTTGCCAAATCCAGATCAATGCGCTGTATAACGGAAACTGGAGATCTTTGCATGGGCGGGAAGCCATGCCTTGCGCTCATCGCTTACACTTCGCGATCCACTCTTGATTTTGTTCGTCGCCCCGGCGCAGGCCGGGGCCCCAGTTGCGATATGGCTCGTTTGAGCGTGACCGCTACTGGATTACTCGCGCCCTCCATGGCGCTCGCCTTTCAGGCCGGCTGCGCCGTTCGCGTTTGCTATCCTGCAAACGCAGTCCGGCATGCGCCGGAATGACGAGCTTTGTACGCTTTCTCTGTTCACGACATCACCACTCACACATCTCCAATGAATACCCGCGTCCTAACCGGCATCACCACCAGCGGCACGCCGCATCTGGGCAATTATGTGGGTGCGATCCGTCCGGCGATCGCTGCCAGTCGTCGTGCCAATGTCGATGCTTTTTTCTTTCTGGCCGATTACCACGCGCTGATCAAGTGCGACGATCCGGCGCGCATCGTGCGTTCGCGCCTTGAAATTGCCGCCACCTGGTTGGCGTGCGGGCTCGATCCGCAGCGGGTCACCTTCTACCGGCAATCGGATATTCCGGAAATCCCGGAACTCACCTGGCTGTTGACCTGCGTCGCGTCGAAGGGGCTCATGAATCGCGCGCATGCCTACAAGGCCGCGGTCGATGCCAACGCCGCGCGTGGCGAGGACGCCGACGCCGGCATCAATCTGGGTTTGTATTCGTATCCGGTGCTGATGGCCGCGGACATTCTTTTATTCAACGCGCAGCAGGTGCCGGTCGGGCGCGATCAGGTGCAGCACATCGAAATGACGCGCGACATCGGCCTGCGTTTCAATCATCTGTACGGTGCGGCGTGGCGACAGGTCAGCGGTCGCGACGACGATCCCTTCGTGTTGCCCGAGGCGGTGTTGGAGGAGCGCGTGGCGATGCTGCCCGGCCTGGACGGCCGCAAGATGAGCAAGAGCTACGACAACACGATCCCGCTGTTCGGCCCGGCTAAGGAACTGAAAGACGCGATCGCGCGCATTGTCACCGATTCACGCGCGCCGGGCGAGGCGAAGGATCCGGACAGCTCGTCGCTGTTCGCGATTTATCGTGCGTTCGCCAACGAGAACGAAACGCTCGGCTTCCATAATGCGTTGTTGCACGGTATGGCGTGGGGCGAAGCCAAACAAAAATTGTTCGCGCTGATCGATGTGGAGTTGTCGCCGGCGCGCGAGAAATATCACACGCTGATGTCGCGACCGGACGAGATCGAGGAAACCCTGCGCGCGGGCGCGGCCAAAGCGCGGATGTTGGCCACGCCGTTCGTGATGAGGCTGCGTGAGACGGTGGGGCTGGGCGCGTTGGTTTCACCCGCTCCCCAACCCCTCCCCCATCGAGGGGGAGGGGCTCAAAATCAGGCGAGACAAGTTTCCACCTCTCCCCTTGTGGGGGAGGTGGAAACGCGTAGCGCGGCGGAAGAGGGGAGGTCGCGCAAACGCGCCCGCATCGCCAGTTTCCGGGACGGGGAGGGTTTTCGCTTTCGCATATTCGCCGCCGACGGCGAGGAGTTACTGCTGTCGCGCGCATTCGATGATCCGAAAGCCGCGGGTGATTGCATGCGCGCGCTGCTGGCGCTCGACGCAGTGCCGGTCATGGAATCATTGGACGATACCCGTTATGCGCTGGTGATGGGCGGCGAGCGCGTCGCGGTCAGCCCGGCTTATGCCGATGCTCCATCGCGTGACGCTGCGATCGAAAAACTGCGCTGGGCGCTCGATTCCCTGCAAGATTAACCGGAATCACGGTGCTCTGAAGCATTTGCGGCACGCATGACTTCCGTCCGTCGCCGCGATTAAATGTTGCAGCTATCGTGCGCATCCATCTGATAGGCCAATCAGTCGCCGGGGCCCCTTCCGCGTGCGACTCAACGGATGCGGAATCGATCGAATGCTTGTCTTGCGCCTTGTGTTCGTCAGCCTTGCGTTGTGCGCATCGCCCGCGTGGGCCGCGATCACCATCGACGGCCATATCGATCCGTCTGAGTGGAGCGGCGCAAAGCACATCACCGATTTCCGCCAGACCCAGCCGTTGACCGGCAAGCCGGCCGCGTTGCCGGTCGAGGCGTGGGTTCTCGCCACGCCCGAAGGGCTGGCGGTAGCGATGCGCGTCAGCCAGCCGCCCAACGTGTCGCGCACGCAGCAACGCGAGCAGCGCGACTTCCAGGATCAGGTCGATCGCGTCAATGTGATGATCGATTTCAACGGCGATGGCCGCACCGGTTACGATTTCGCGGTCGCTTCCACCGGCGCCGCGGACGACGAAGTCATCACCAACCAGAGCAAGTTCAACAAGGACTGGGATGGCATCTGGAAACACGCGGTCAGCCAGGATGCGCAAGGCTGGTCGGTGGAATTGCTGATCCCCTGGTATACCGCGCCGATGCAAAAAAGCGCGAATGGCAAGCGCATGATTGGCCTCTACCTGGATCGCGTGATAGCCGCCACCGGCGAACGCGCGGCGTGGCCGGTGGCGAGCTACACCAAGCCGCGTTTTCTGTCCGATTTCGAACACGTCGAGCTGCCGGCATACAGCCAGTCGCTGCTGGCGATCACGCCGTATGCGTCGGCGTTGTACGACAACGTGAGTGGCCGAGACGGTTTCACGGAAGGCGCCGATCTGCTCTGGAAGCCCAACGGCCAGTTCCAGTTGACCGCGACCTTGAATCCGGATTTCGGACAGGTCGAAAGCGATGACCTGGTGATCAATTTCGGCGCCACCGAAACCTTCTTCAGCGACAAGCGGCCGTTTTTCACGGAGAACCAGGGCATCTTCGATTTCAGTCTGCTCGACGACAACAGCCAGCTCGTTTACACGCGCCGCGTGGGCGGGCCTGCCGACAACGGCAACGGCGCGGGCGACATCACCGCGGCGGTCAAACTCAACGGCAGTGTCGGCACCACCGGCTATGGCGTACTGGCCGCCGACGAACGCGGCGACGCCGGACGCGACTTCGCGGCAGTACGCGTGGTGCACGATTTCGGCGATCAGAGTCTGGGCATGTTGCTGACCCATGTGGACCGGCCGTTCCTGGATCGGCAAGCGACGGTGCTGGGCATCGATCATCACTGGCGTCCGACCCAGCGTTTGACCATCGGCACCAACCTGGTCGGCAGCGACATCGATCAATCGGGAACCGCCTCACGCGGCATGGGTGCGACCTTTCTCGCCGATTACGAGATGGACGATGGCTGGCGCCAGCAGTGGCTGGGTATGCATTTTGACGACAAGCTGCAAGTCAACGATTTCGGATTTCTCGAGCGCAACAATTTCGATTATGCGCATTACGAGTTGCGCAAACGCGTCACATCGTTGCCGGCGGATTCGCGCTACGCCGATCACGATTGGCATTTCCGGATCGATGCACTGGACAACGACGACCGCCACCTCACGCTGCGCCGCGAGTTGCGCATCAACCGCAACAGCGATCTGCGCGACGGCAGCAACGAATTCGCGCAGATCGACATCGACAGCGCTGCATACGATGACTTGATAACGCGCGGCCACAACGCGTTGCATCTGCCGCCGAAGTTCGACACGCATTTCGAGCACAACGGCCCGCGCCATGGCGATTGGGCTTACAAATGGCAGGCCGAACTGCACAGCGGCGGGCTGGCCGGCAATCACCTGCTGGGTTACGACGCCAAGTTCACGCCGACCTGGTTCATCAGCGACGCCTTCAGCGTGTATGCGGGTTTGTATTACGAGCACACGCCGAGCTGGCTGGTGTGGCAGCATGACAATCTGATCGGCGCGTTCGACCAGCGCACGCTGGAACTGGACAGCGGCTTCGACTGGCACATCGGTGAGCGCCAGGAATTGCGTTTGAAATTGCAGGCAATCGGGCTGGATGCGCGGGTGCGGCATGGCTATCGCGTGACGGCCAATGGCGATGCGGTCGCCAGCAGCGATCCCGTCGACAGCTTCGGCGTCCGTAATCTTGGCTTGCAGATCCGCTACCGCTACGAATTGGCGCCGCTGTCGTATCTCTACATCGTGTATGGGCGCGGCGGCTTCGCGCTGGATCCGTTCGCCGACGATATGTCGAACAGCGCGCCGTCGCAGTTTCGCGACAGTTTTTCGCTGCGCGACGACGAACAATTCCTGGTCAAGTTGAATTATCGCTTCGACCTGTAACGCGCCGCGTTCAATCCCAGCGGTTGCCGCGCGCGGCGAGTTCCTCGCGCTGCTTGCGCACCACGCAGAAGCGGTGGCCACTTGGCGCCTGCATCACCCACCAGCGTCTGACGAAGGCGATCCGTCTGGCACCGAGCTTTTCCAAGCGCGCGACTTCGGCATCCAGATCGTCGGTCTCGATGTCCAGATGCACGCGCGCGTCGTGCTCGACTTTTTGCAGCAGGATGATAGGTTCAGCCGGCGCGGTTTTGAGTTCCGCGTATTTGCCGTCGCCGTCCTGATCGAGCGTGACGACCGGCTTGCCCAGCGCCGCGCTCCAGAACGCTGCGGCGTCGGCAAGATCATCGGTGTTGCAATCGATCACCAGTGCGGAAAGGCGGCTATGGTGCATGGTGCGCATTCCTGCAAGAGCATTCCTTTTCTATTTCGTCATCCCGGACAGGGAATGGCTGGGATCCAGCGCCATGATGGCAAAGCGACTGGATTCCGGCCTACGTCGGAATGACGAGCTTGTTGTTGCGCTTTTGCGATTCTCGTCGTTATTGCGGCAACGCCAGATCGTCCAGCAGTGCCTTCAGGAAACGCGCGGCTTCGCCGCCGGTCGCGGCGCGATGATCGAAGGTCAGCGAGATCGGCATGCGCCGATGCACCTCGATCCCGCCGATCACCGCGACCACGTCGTGGGAAAGTTTTCCCGCGCCGACGATCGCCACGCACGGCGGCACCACTACAGGAGTGGCGTAACGACCGGCGAACATGCCGAAGTTGCTAAGACTGATGGTGTAGCCAGCCAGTTCCGACGGCGGGATCGAACGATCCTCAACCTGCGCGCGCAGTCGCAGGATCGCGGTGCGTAGCCCTGCGCCGTCCAGCATGTCGGCGTTGCGCAACGCCGGCACGAACAGGCCGTCGTCGGTATCCACCGCGATACCGAGATCGACGTGCGGATGCTGGGTGCGGGAAAGGCTCTTGCCGTCGAACCACGCGTTCAACGCTGGCACCGTCTTGCACCCTACCACGATGGAACGGATCAAGCGCGCGGTGATGTCCTGCTTGCCGAGCCACGCGTTGAGATCGGCGTCGTCAACTAGGGTGGTCGGCACGACTTGCGCGTGCGCGTCGGCCATCACCCGCGCCATGTTGCGGCGCACGCCTTTCAACTGTTCGGGTTGGCCTGTCGCCTGCACGCTTGGCGGCGTGGTGCGCATGGGTTTGCCGGATTGGGAGAGCGTGCTTCTGGTTCCCTCTCCCATCGGGAGAGGGTGGCGCGCAGCGCCGGGTGAGGGTGCGGGTCTTGCCGGACCCTCACCCCCAGCCCCTCTCCCGACGGGAGAGGGGAGAGAAGCCGTGCTCGCCGCAGCGGCGTCTTTGACGTCCTTCAGCGTCACCACGCCGCCGGCGCCGCTCGGGCTGACGCGCGTCAGATCGACCTTAATTTTTTTCGCCAGCGCGCGCACCGCAGGGACGGCTTTCACGCCGCCGATGCTGGCGGCCTGTTCGACGTGCACATGGCTGCCGCTGACCATCGCGCCGACCACGGTGCCTTCGTCCTCGCGCACGCTGAAACTCCCTTCCCCAGCGGGGGAGGGTCGGGGTGGGGGCGAATCTTGCGTGGACAGTTCGCCGCCTTCATCCGACGCGATCACCTTGTCGCCATCGTCCGGCGCGGTGACGCCCGCGCCCTTGGTGGGTTTCTGGGGGCCGTGATGATGGCCTGTGGCTTGGCCTTCCGCGCGCTGCTTGGCGTTGGGATCGGGTTCGAACTCGGCCAACGCCGCGCCGGTTTCGATCACGTCGCCGGGCGCGCCGTGCAATTTGGTCACCTTGCCGGTGTAGGGCGAAGGCACGTCGACCACGGCTTTCGCGGTTTCCATCGACACCAGCGGCGCGTCGAGCTTGATATCGTCGCCTTGCTTGACGTTCCATTCGACGATAGTCGCGTCGGGCAAGCCTTCGCCGAGGTCGGGGAGGTGGAAGGTTTTGGTTGCCATGATCACCTCGCCTGGTCGCAGTGAACCCCTCTCCCGCCGGGAGAGGGGCAGGGGTGAGGGTCCGGAAAATCCTCAATGCAACACGATACCCGAACCCTCATCCGGCGCTTCGCGCCACCTTCTCCCCGAGGGAGAAGGGAAAAGCATCAACTCGCCGCCAACGCCCGCTTCGCCGCCTCCACAATCCGCTCCGTACTGGGCAGATATTTCATCTCCAGCCGGAACAGCGGGATGTGGGTGTCCCAGCCGGTGATGCGCTCGACCGGCGCCAGCAGATCGTAGAGGCATTCTTCCGCAATGCGCGCGGCGATCTCGGCGCCGAAGCCTGCGGTCTTGGGCGCCTCGTGCACGATCACGCAGCGGCCGGTCTTGCGCACCGATTCCGCGATGGTGTCGAAATCCAGCGGGGTCAGCGTGGCGATGTCGATCACTTCCGCGCTGATATTTTCGTTCGCCAATTCGTCGGCGGCTTCCAGGCATTCCTTGACCTGCGCGCCCCACGTCACCAGCGTGACATCGGCGCCGTCGCGCAACACGAAGCATACGTCCAGCGGCAGCGCTTCGCCGTCGTCCGGGACTTCTTCCTTGTATTGACGATAGATGCGCTTGGGTTCGAAGAACATCACCGGATCCGGATCGCGGATCGCGGCCAGAAGCAGGCCATAGGCGCGCGCGGGCGAGGACGGCAGCACCACCCGCAGGCCGGGGATGTTGGTGAACAGGTGTTCGTTGGCTTCCGAATGGTGCTCGGGCGCGCGGATGCCGCCACCCCACGGCGCGCGGAACACCGCCGGCACCGTGATGCGCCCGCGTGTGCGGTTGCGCATGCGCGCGGCGTGACAGGCGATGTGTTCCATCATCGCGTAGATAAAACCCTCGAACTGCGCCTCGGCCACCGGCTTCATGCCTTGCGCTGCGAGCCCGACGGTGACGCCGGCGATGGTGGTTTCGTCCAGCGGCGTGTCGAGCACGCGCAACTCGCCGAACTTTTCCTGCAGGCCCTGGGTGGCGCGGAACACGCCGCCGTTGACGCCGACGTCCTCGCCCAGCACCACCACGCTGTCGTCGTGTTGCATCTCCCAAGCCAAGGCTTGCGTGACGGCTTCGATAAGGGTTATTTGTGCCATTTAATTCTTCTCTATTTGATACAGCGACAGATAACCATACATGGCGCGTGGCGCCGGCCCTGACATCCCTGTCTGGTCGCTCGCCGGCGCGCGATGCGCTTCAACGCATCGCGCGTCAAATCCCGGCTTGCCCATCAGTGCTTCTCCAGCGACAACGCCAGCTCGCGCTGAGCGGCCAGATCCGCCGGCACTTCCGCGAAGGTGTAGTCGAACATCGAGGTTACCGGCTGGGTTTTGGTTTCAAGATACGCGTTGATCTCGTTGTCCATCCACTCGTCGCGCTCGGCCAGCCACGCCTTTTCCTTGGCCTCGTCCCAGACTTTTTTCGATTCGAGGTAAATGCGCAGGCGCTTGACTGGATCCTTGGCCCAGGCGTCTTCCACTTCTTGCTTGCCGCGATAACGACGCGCGTCGTCCGCCGTGGTGTGATCGCCCAAACGGTACGTCACCGCCTCGATCACGCTGGCGCCGTCCCCGCGGCGTGCGCGATCCAGCGCATCCTCCATGGCCTTTCGCACCGCGATGATGTCGTTGCCGTCCACTTGAATGGACGGCAATCCCGCGGCGATGCCTTTTTGCGCCAGCGTTTTCGCGCTGGTCTGGATTTTGCGCGGCACCGAGATCGCCCACTGGTTGTTGACGATCACCGCCACCAGCGGCAAGCCTTGCGCGCCGGCGATGTTGATCGCGCCGTAGAAGTCACCCTTGGACGAACCGCCGTCGCCGACCGTGCACACCGCCACGCGCGGTTCCTTGCGAATCTTGAACGCCAGCGCGGAACCGGCCGCGTGCAGGCATTGCGTGGCGATCGGCACGCTCCACGCGAAGTCGTGGCGCGCGGGTTCGTTCTGATAATCGTTGCCGCGCTCGTCGCCGCCCCAATACATGTACACCTCGCGTGGCTGCACGCCGCGATACAACTGCGCGCCGTATTCGCGATAGCTGGGCGCCAGCACGTCCTCGGGTTTCATCGCGCTGCCGATGCCGACGTGCGCGGCCTCGTGGCCCAGACAGGACGCATAGGTGCCGAGCTTGCCGGTGCGCTGCAACGCGATCGATTTGGCGTCGAACACCCGCGTGGACGCCATCAGCTTGTATAGCTCGACCATATGGCCGAGGTCCTCGGCGAATTTCGGCAAGTCCTTGCGCACCAGCTTGCCGTCGGCGCCGAGGTATTGCAGGTATTCGATTTCGAACTTTGCGGCGAGGGTCATCGCTTGGGCTCCGCGAAACGATTTGGGCTTGATGGAAGGGCTGCCCGTGGACGGGTCGATCATTCAAGTATATCTATGGGTGGGCGCGGGAACGGTTCCCATCCAACGGCCGACGTGGTTTTGCTATTGTCTCCCAGATTGCCTCTCCTTCGCATCTTTACCGAAATGCCCGACAACCAACGCGACCTCGAAGCCGGTCTGGAACTGGATCTCGCCGATCGTTTGAGCTACGGCGGCTATCTGCATCTGGATCGTCTGCTGTCGGCGCAGCAGCCGCTGTCGAACCCCCCGCATCACGACGAGATGCTGTTCATCATCCAGCATCAAGTCGCGGAATTGTGGATGAAACTGCTGGTGCACGAGTTGCGCGGCGCGGTTCATGCGTTGCAGGTCGACGACGTCGATACCTGTCTGAAGATCACCGCGCGGGTCAAGCAGGTACAGCGTCAGTTGTTCGAACAATGGGCGGTGCTGGAAACGCTGACGCCTTCGGAATATCTGCAGTTCCGCCACGTGCTTGGGCCCGCGTCGGGCTTCCAGTCATTGCAATATCGCCTGGTGGAGTTCCTGCTCGGCAACAAGAACGCCGGCATATTGCGGGTGTTCGAGCACGATCCCGGCGCGCACACGCAACTGGAAGCCGTGCTGCGCGCGCCCAGCCTGTACGACGAGTTCCTGCGTTATCTTGGCCGACGCGGGCACGACGTGCCGAAGGAACTGCTCGAGCGCGACTGGTGCCAAGCGCATGCGCGCAACGAAACATTGGTACCGGTGTTCAAGCGCATCTACGAGGACACCACGCGCTTCTGGCCGGAATATCACCTGTGCGAGCAACTGGTCGATGTAGAAGAGAGTTTCCAGTTGTGGCGTTTCCGGCACATGAAAACGGTCGAACGCATCATCGGTTACCGGCGTGGCACCGGCGGTTCGTCCGGTGTGGCATTTTTAAGAAAAGCTCTCGACTTGACTTTTTTCCCAGAACTGCTGGAAGTGCGCACGGTGCTATAGGTGAACAGATCATGGTGAACGCCGAATCCGCCACCGTGATGCCGCCGCCGCGCGGCAGGGATGTGTGGGGCCATCCGCACATGCTGTGGATGCTGCTGATCGTCACGGTCTGGTTCAACTTCGCGTTCTACGGATTCCGTGCGTTTCTGGCCCCTTATGCGGCCGAATCCTTTTTCGCCAACCTGCCGAAGGCGCAGGCGCTGCAACAGGCCAATCTGCTGTTGGCCGGATTCGGCACCCTGACTTATGCAACGGCGATCGTCGGCGGATGGGTGGCAGACAATGTGCTCGGCGAAGTGCGCGCGCTGCGCGTCGCCTTGTGGCTGATCGTGCCGGCGTTGCTTGCGATGGCGTGGCCGAGCCGCGCGGGATTCACCCTTGGACTCGCGTTTTTCGTCCTGGCGGCGGGCTTGAGTATCCCGCTGACGGTGCTGATCGGCCGCAATTATGGCGACAACGATTCGCGCCGTGATGCGGGTTACACCATCTATTATCTGGCCATCAATCTCGGCGGCTTCATCGCGCCGTTCGTGTGCGCGGCATGGATCGGCCATAGTTATGGTTACCGATGGGGCTTCATCGCCGCGGCGATCGGCGCCGCCCTTGGCGCGCTGATCTTCGAGTGGCGGCATCGCCGCGTGCCGGGCGCCGACGACACGGTGCGTTTCAAACGCGGCTGGTCAACGCCTCTGGTGATCGTCGCCACGCTGATTCTGTTGCTGCCGACCGCGTTGTTGCTGGCGCATCCGGGCTTGCTGCACCTCGCCGTATACCTGCTGATGGCGCTGCTGGTGTTGTATTTCATCGTCAGCAGCGTGCGCCGCGGCGATCGCGTGCAGGACCAGCGTTACATCGCGATGCTGCTGTTGTTCATTGCGATGGTGCTGTTCTGGGCGCTGAGTCTGCAGGGCGCGACCTCGCTGAATTTCTTTGCCCGCGATTACGTGCGCGCGCCGTTCGACTTCACCGTATTTCAGTCCGCCAATCCGTTCTATATCCTGATTTTCGCGCCGCTGCTGGCGATGTTGTGGCCATGGTTGGACAGGCGCGGCAGCAATCCATCCACGCCGCGCAAGTTCGGCATCGGCTTGCTGCTGGTGGCGTTGAGCTACGGCGTGATGGTGTACGCGGTTCATCATCTGCAAGGAGCGGGCGGGCGCACGCCGTGGTGGCCGCTGGCGCTGTGTTATCTGCTCTCGACGCTGGGCGAACTGGCGTTGTCGCCGATCGGTTACGCCATGATCGGCAAGCTGGCCGCGCCCGACGAGGCGTCGCTGGCGATGGGCGGCTGGTTTTTCGGGGTGGGGGTTTCCTACGATCTTACCGGCCGTATCGCGGCGATGACCACCACCGGCGCGCAGGCCGGCATCGAAGGTTACGCGCATGTCTATACGTTCCTGTTGTGGGCTGGCGTCGCGATCGCGCTGATCTATCTGATTGCCGCGCCGTGGATAACGCGCCTGATGCACGGCGTGCGGTGACTATCCGGCGCGGATCATCCACCGGATCGATAGCCTGCTGCATATTACAAAGTCGGCGAAGCGTGATGCGCCATGAAGCCCGCCATCATCGCCATGCCGCCGAACAAAAGGAACAGGATCGCCAGCGCGAACGCAATGATGATCATGATCGCCTGGATCATGAAGTACAGCCGCAACTTGTTCTGTGCCATCACGAACGTAGCGACATCGCCGTTGATCGAAGCCTGTTCCATGCCGGACGCTGCCTGGAACAACAGCACGCCCAGCCAGATTGGCAGCCATGCCCACAGGATGCCGATAATCGACAGCACCTGTAGCGCGCCGCCGATAATGGTGAGAATGGCCAGAAACTTGATCCAGCCGCGGCCCGACGCCAATGGCGTGCTGAGTTCCTGCACAATTGCGTTGCGGTCGTCCATTGTTTTCCCCTTGCTTTGAGCGGCCCCTGGGTCGCGTCGAGCGCAGCCTAATCCGCCGGCTCGAAGCCGGCAAGCGCGGAAGCGGCGCCCCCGCGCAGGCGCTAGAATACGGGTTCAGTACTTGCAACGCGGAGACTTCCCATGAGCGCGCAACCCAACGTCGGCATGCAGCCCACCCAATTCGAGAATCCGATGGGGGTGGACGGCTTCGAGTTCGTCGAGTTCGCCTCGCCCGACCCGCAGGCGCTGCGCGCGTTGTTCCGCCGGATGGGCTTTACCGCGGTGGCGAAACACAAGTCGAAAGCCATCACGCTATATCGGCAGGCAGCGTGCAATTTTCTGGTCAACGAGCAGCCGGATTCGTTCGCCGCGGATTTCGCGGCCGCGCATGGTCCGTGCGCCTGCGGCTTCGCGATTCGTTTCATTCAATCCGCCGACAAGGTGCGCGCCGCGGCGCTCGCCAACGGCGCGGAGCCGATCACGCACAAGGAATCCAGCAAGGCGGTCGATGCGCCGACCATCACCGGTATCGGCGGCTGCATGCTGTATCTCGTAGATCGCTATGGCAACAAGGGTTCGGTGTTCGACGATTACGAATGGCTGCCGGGCGTGGATCGCAACCCGCAGGGATTCGGCCTGACCTTTATCGATCACCTCACCCACAACGTGCTGTTCGGCAACATGGGCAAGTGGGCGGATTATTACGAACGCTTGTTCAATTTCCGTGAGATCAGGTATTTCGACATCAAGGGCGCCAAGACCGGGCTCGTCTCAAAGGCGATGACCGCGCCGGACGGCATGGTGCGCATCCCGCTCAACGAATCCTCCGATCCCAAGTCGCAGATCAACGAGTATCTCGACGAGTACAAGGGCGAGGGCATCCAGCACATCGCTCTGTTCACCGACACCATTTACGACACGGTGGAAAAAATGCGCGATGCAGGTGTGACCTTCCTCGACACGCCTGACACTTATTTCGATGTAATCGACGTACGCGTGCCAGATCACGGCGAAGACGTGTCCAGGCTTGCAAAAAACAAGATACTGATCGACGCTGATTCGGAAACGAAAAAGAAACTGCTGTTGCAGATATTCACCCAGAACTGCATCGGCCCGATTTTTTTCGAGATCATCCAGCGCAAGGGCAACGAGGGCTTCGGCGAAGGTAACTTCACCGCGCTGTTCGAATCGATCGAGCGCGATCAGATGAAGCGCGGGGTGCTGTAGGCGTGCATTTCGCGATTCTGGGTGCGATAGAACGTGAGGAAACCATCGCCGAGGGTCGCGGGATCCGCGAATTAAGCCGCTTGGTGAAAGCATACGGCGCCGGAAATTGGTGAAAACGGAAAGGCACCGCTGAAATTCGTCTTGCGGATGGCTGGATTGGGCGCGCCGAGCTACATTGGTATGAAGCGCACGGAATCGGCCGGCGTGAGTTCAAACTGAAACGGTTACTGGATTAGGGCCATGGGCGACGAGAATTTTGTGATTTGCGTTTCCAACGAGGGCTATACCGCCAGCCTGGAGCCACGCAAGATCTACCAGGTGGTGGTGGATGAGAAAGTCGCCAAGCGCGGCATGCTGCGCGTGATCGACGAATCGGGCGAGGACTATCTGTATCCTGCTTCGCTGTTCACGCCGATTGAATTGAGCGACGCGGCACGCAAGGCGCTGTACCTCGCGGCATGATCCCGGGCCAAGGCAAGATGGAATACCTGAGTGGCTTCGGCAACGAGCACGCTACCGAAGCGCTGCCGGGCGCTTTGCCGGTGGGCCGCAACTCGCCGCAGCGCGTGCCGTATGGCTTGTACGCCGAGCAATTATCCGGCACCGCGTTCACCGCGCCGCGCCACGCCAATCGCCGCAGTTGGCTGTATCGCATCCGCCCGTCGTCGATGCACCAGTCGTTTTCGGCGTTCGCGCATCCGCATTTCCACAATCGTTTCGATGAACCGCCGACGTCGCCAAACCAGTTGCGCTGGAATCCGTTCCCGCTGCCGGATGCGCCGACGGATTTCGTCGATGGAATGTACACGGTCGCGGGCAATGGTGGCGCGGCAATACAGAGCGGGTGCGGCTTGCATGTGTATGCGTGCAACTGTTCGATGCGGGGAAGATTTTTTTACGACGCCGATGGCGAACTGGTGATCGTGCCGCAGCAGGGCCGGCTGCGCATCGCCACAGAATTCGGTGTGCTGGAGATCGAACCGCAACAGATCGCGATGATCCCGCGCGGCGTGCGTTTCCGGGTCGAATTGCTCGACGATGTCGCGCGCGGCTACGTTGGCGAGAATTTCGGCGCGCCGCTGCGATTACCGGATCTTGGCCCGATTGGTTCCAACTCGCTTGCCAATCCGCGCGATTTCGAGGCGCCGGTCGCGGCCTACGAAGACGTCGAGGGCGAATTCGAACTGATCGCCAAGTTCCAGGGAAATCTTTGGCGCGCCGCAATCGATCACTCACCGCTGGACGTGGTCGCGTGGCACGGCACGCTTGTTCCTTACAGATATGATTTGCGCCGTTTCAACGCGATCGGCTCGATTAGTTTCGACCATCCCGACCCGTCGATTTTTACCGTGCTGACCTCGCCTTCCGATACGCCCGGCACCGCCAACATGGATTTCGTGATCTTCCCGCCGCGCTGGCTGGTTGCGGAAAACACCTTCCGGCCGCCGTGGTTCCATCGCAACGTGATGAGCGAATTCATGGGGCTGATCCACGGCGAGTACGACGCCAAGGCAGGCGGTTTCGCGCCGGGCGGGATGAGCTTGCACAATTGCATGAGCGGGCACGGGCCGGATGCGGCGAGCTTCGAGAAGGCCGGCGCGGTCGATACGTCAAAGCCGCAACACATTACCGACACGATGGCCTTCATGTTTGAGACGCGTTACGTGATCCACCCGGCCGCGCAAGCGCTGTCATCGCCGCAGTTGCAGAGTGATTACCAGGAATGCTGGGCGGGCTTGAAAAAGCACTTCGATCCGCAGCGGCGATGAACATGTCGCGACAAATGCGCGAGATTGAACCCCTCTCGCGCCGCGGTGAAACGCCGCGCTTAGCCGATGCCTTGAATGGCATCGGCTGCGGCGGTGAACGCCTTGATCAGGATGATCAAGGCCGGGTGTCTTGGCGAGGCAGGGGTGAGGGTCCGCTCTTGCGACGCGTTCGCATCGGCGCGGGCGCCGTTTTTATCGTCGCATTGCTCGGAGCTTGCAATGCGTCCGATCGACGGAACGATCCGACTTCGGTCGGCGCGACGCCCGCATCCCAAGTCGTGACACAAACGCCATCCATGCAGACCGGCGGTACCTTGCCCCCACGTTCCGTGCTCGATGCCGCGCCGGATTTCAAAGGCATCGGCCCGCTGCGTTTTGGCATGACCGCGGAAATGATGCGCGAAAAATGGGGTAACCCGCTGTATGGCGGGCCTGACCCAGGAGATCAGGATACGCAAGCGTGCTATTACTTGCGCCCGCGCAAGGACGATTACGCCTTGTTGCTGATGATCGAGGATGGAAAATTCGTGCGCGCCGATGTGCGCAAGGATTCGATCATCGCGCCAGGCGGCGGCCGCATCGGCATGACTGGCGATGCAATGCGCAAGTTGTATGCCGGTCGCATCGAGGCCGCGCCGAACAAGTACGATCCCTCTGCGCAAACGCTGCGTGTCCGGCCGCGGCATGATGAACCCGCGCGACTCGTATTCGAAGTGGATGCCCGAGGCAAAGTCACGTCGTGGCGTATCGGTTTGCCGCCA
Source organism: Rhodanobacteraceae bacterium (assembly GCA_039923855.1). Taxonomy (GTDB): domain Bacteria; phylum Pseudomonadota; class Gammaproteobacteria; order Xanthomonadales; family Rhodanobacteraceae; genus 66-474. Next base: position 43,060 of record JBDTBW010000033.1, read on the forward strand.
CAGGTGGATTACGTTGAAGGTTGTTCTTGAACGAGGAGCGCACGTGAAACTCGGAAGTCTCAAAGAAGGCGGGCGCGACGGCACGCTGATCGTCGTCAGCCGCGACCTGCATCACGCGGTGCGCGCGGGCGACATCGTACCGACGATGCAGGCCGCGCTGGACGATTGGTCCAATCTCGCGCCGCGCCTGCACGCGCAGTACGACGCGCTGTGTCTGCACAAGCACAAGGCTGTCAAACACGCTTTCGAGTTGGACTTCGACTCGCTGGCAGCGCCGTTGCCGCGCGCCTACGAATTCGTCGACGGTAGCGCCTATCTGCCGCATGTCGAGCGCGTGCGCAAGGCACGAGGCGCGACGGTGCCGGAGAGTTTCTACACCGATCCCCTGATGTACCAGGCGACCAGTGCGGGCTTTCTCGGTCCGCGCGATCCGGTGCGCGTGCCTTCCGAGGACTACGGAATTGACCTGGAAGCGGAGGTGATCGTCGTCACCGACGACGTGCCGATGGCGGTCACGCCGCAACAGGCATCCGATCACATCCAGTTGGTCGGATTGGTCAACGATGTGTCCTTGCGCAATCTGATTCCCGGCGAACTGGCCAAGGGCTTCGGCTTCCTGCAATCCAAGCCGCGCTCGGCGCTGTCGCCGGTGCTGGTGACGCCCGACGAACTACGCGACCGCTGGCGCGACGACAAACTGCATCTGCCGATGCGCACCTGGATCAACGGACAGTGGTTCGGCGAGGCCGACGCCGGCACCGACATGCAATTCAATTTCGCGCAACTGATCGCGCACGCGGCGAAAACGCGACCGTTGACGGCCGGCACGATCGTCGGCTCCGGTACCATCGCCAATCAGGACACGTCGAAAGGCGCGTCGTGCCTCGCCGAGCAGCGCACGGTGGAGAAACTGCGCGACGGCGAACCCAAGACGCCGTTCCTGAAATTCGGTGACAGCATCAAGATCGAGATGACGGACGTGGACGGCAACCCGATCTTCGGCGCGATCGAGCAGCGGATCGAGTCGTCGTTAGGGTGATCGCGTCCACATAACTGGATCAATGCTTCGATAAGCGGTAACAGTTGTCGTTGAAACTGACCGGCATCATGCCGTAGCGCAGTTCATCCGCATCGTGCTTTGCGGAAGGTTGCGCCCGCAATTTGTAGGCAACGGATCGCAGTGCCAGGCCCAATCGCGGGTCCGGCACGACATCCAGGAGCCATGCCTGAGCGA
>JBDTBW010000034.1:0-52578 GCA_039923855.1 Rhodanobacteraceae bacterium
ATCCCACGCGAGCACTTTCACTTGTTCCTGAAAGAGTGCGAATGGCGCTTCAACTATGGCTCTCCGGGGCAACTGTTGCAGACGCTGCAGACTTGGATCAAGCTTTCAAACTAGCCGTTTCCTAGGACAGCCCCATATTTTTTGCTCGTCGTCCCGGCGCAGGCCGGGACCCAGTGGCGATCAGGCATGTTCCCGCGTGTCCGCCACTGGATTCCGGCCTACGCCGGAATGACGGATTCTGTAACGCCTCTTCAATATTCCTGCCGCGATTCTCAATTCACGGCTCCGCTACAATATCCGGCTACGCCTCGCCGCTTGGAAGCTCGCATGGCCACCAGTCTGAACCCGCTGGATCTCTACGACATCCGCTCGCAACTCAGCGACGAGGAACGCATGGTGCAGGACACCGTCGCGCGCTTCGTCGACGAGCGCGTGCTACCGATCATCGGCGACTGTTTCGATCAGGCGCGTTTTCCGGATGAGTTGATTCCGGAAATCGCGAGCCTGGGTCTGCTTGGCGCGACCATTCCGGAACAGTACGGTGGCGGCGGCATGAACGCGGTCAGCTACGGCTTGATCTGCCAGGAACTGGAGCGGGGCGATTCCGGCCTGCGCAGCTTCGCATCGGTGCAGTCTTCCTTGTGCATGTATCCGATCTTCGCCTATGGCAGCGAAGAACAGAAAACGCAGTATCTACCCCGGATGGCGGCGGGCGAGGTGATCGGCTGTTTCGGTCTGACCGAACCGCAGGGCGGCTCGGATCCGGCCAACATGAAGACGAACGCGAAAAAGGACGGCGGCGATTGGCTCATCAACGGCGCCAAGATGTGGATCACCAACGGCAATCTCGCGCAGATCGCGATTATTTGGGCGCAAACCGACGACGGCATCCAGGGATTCGTGGTGCCGACCGACGCGAAAGGTTTCGCCGCGCAGGAGGTCCACAAAAAGATGAGCCTGCGCGCGTCGGTGACCTCCGCGTTGTTTTTCGACAACGTGCGCGTGCCCGACAGCGCGCGCCTGCCCAACGGCAAGGGCTTGAAAGGCCCGCTGGGTTGCCTGACGCAAGCGCGTTATGGCATCACCTGGGGGCCGATCGGCGCGGCGATCGCGTGTTTCAAGGAGACGCTGGAGTACGCGAAAGAGCGCATCCTGTTCGAGCGCCCGATCGCCGCGACCCAGGCGGTACAGCTGAAACTGGCCGACATGGCGCGCCGGATCACCACCGCGCAACTGTTGTCGCTGCAACTGGGCCGGTTGAAAGATGCCGGCAAAATGCATCCGACCCAGGTGTCGTTGGCCAAGTGGAACAACGTGCGCATGGCAATCGACATCGCGCGCGAATGCCGCGACATCCTGGGCGGTGCCGGCATCACCACCGAACATTGCCCGATCCGCCACGCGCTGAATCTGGAGTCGGTAATCACTTACGAGGGCACCGAGACCGTGCATCAACTGGTGGTCGGGCGAGAAGTGACTGGGATCAACGCGTTTTGACTGAGTATTCCGATCCGGTTCAAGCGCGCGCCGCACAATCGCGCGACGTTCCACATCGCAGGAGAAAACTTGAATGAAAATCTCGAACAAGACGACGGCCGTCATCGCCCTCGGCGCGCTTTTCGGCGGCGGCGCCGCATTTGCCGCAACCAATGCCGACGCGGTGCACCTGGCGCTGGATTCGCTGCTGGTGGCGTCGTCCAAACGCTCGGTCGTCAATGCGATCAATGCCAATCACAAGGCGCCGTCCACCAATGCCGAAGCGAGGCTTGGAGCACCTTCCACCATGACCACCCCCGAGATCAAGGGCATCATCGTCGGCAAGGGCGGTGTATTGAACATTTATCTGGCGCCGAACACGGGCGCCGACAATGGTGTTATCAGCTTGGTGCCGACGCTGGTCAAGGGCAAGCAGAAGGGCAAAGAGGCAGTGAAATTTGCTTGCATCAGTCCCAACATTCCCGACATCGCGCAAGCCGCACCGGGCTGCGTCTATCGCGCCGATTCCGCGAAGTGATCACGCGGCGTTTATTCCGCGCATGACTTGGGAGATTCCATCGCCGCCCCCGGTCGGCCCCGTACTGGAAACGCAACGATTGATCCTGCGTCCACCGCGCGCCGAGGACTTCGATGCCTGGGCCGCGATCGGGATCGATGCCGAAGTGATGCGTCATCTTGGTGGCGTACAACCACGACTCACCGCGTGGAGACAGTTTCTGGCCACGGTGGGCGCGTGGCAGATCCAGGGCTTTGCGCCATTCTCGGTGATCGAAAAAGCCAGCGGAATGTGGGTGGGCCGGGTCGGCCCCTTGCGTCCCGAGGGCTGGCCCGGTACCGAAATCGGCTGGACCATGGCACGCGAGGTGTGGGGACGCGGCTACGCGCGGGAAGCGGCGATCGCGGCGGCGGATTGGGTGTTCGCCGAACTCGGATGGTCGCAGATCATCCACTGCATCGCGCCCGGTAACACCGCCTCGCAGTCGGTCGCGGAGAAATTGGGGTCGGTCAATCGCGGTCCCGGCGAAATGCCGGCGCCGCATGATGTCGATCCAATCGAAATCTGGGGACAGACGCGCGAAGAATGGTTCGCGCGAAAAACGGGAGACGCATCGTGATCACGATTTACGGCAACTCTGTGTCCGGCAATTGCCACAAATTGCGCCTGGCGTGCGAACAACTCGGCCGCCAGTACCGTTGGATCGAAACCGACAACACGCGCGGCGCCACGCATACGCCGGAATTTCTCGCCAAGAGTCCGAACGGCAAGGTGCCGATCATCGAATTGGAAGATGGGCGCATCCTGGCCGAATCCAATGCGATCCTGTATTGGCTGACGCAAGGCACGGCGTTGCTTCCGGAGGACGCCTGGCAACGCGCGCAGGCGCTGGCGTGGATGTTTTTCGAGCAGTACAGCCACGAGCCCTATATTGCGGTAGCCCGTTTCATCCGCGGCTGGACGCAAGCCGACTCGCCGCGACGCGCGGAATTGCCAAAGTGTCTGGAGCGCGGCTATCACGCGCTCGGTGTGATGGAAAAATACTTGGCGGAGAACGATTGGTTCAGCGGCGAGACTTACGGCATCGCCGACATCGCGCTGTTCGCGTATACCGATCGCGCGGCCGATGGTGGTTTCGATCTGTCGCGTTATCCGGATGTGTCGGGCTGGCTGGAACGCGTACGCGCGACGCCGTGCTTTGTCTCCATGCCTGCGGTGTCACCGGAAGTGGCGGCAAGGTTTGCGGCGACTGTCAGTGCATAGTGTCAAATTGCGGAATCCAACCCTAAACTCGTCATCCCGGCCAGGGATTGGCTGGGATCCAGGGCCATGGATGGTAGGAACGGGGCGTGCCGCAAAGCCTTTTGTGCGCTGCGCGCGACATTTTGAAACTGGATTCCGGTTTTCGCCGGAATGACAACAGCGAACAATCAAGTCATTCGGCTCGATCGATAGATGCCCAATCCCATCCCCGCCCGCCACAAGGGCTTCAACCGTGCCGAGATCGTCGATGCGAACTTTGCTGAGTTCGTGCGGGCCTGGCACGGTGATGTTCATCTGCGCCCGCGCGACGATGAACCAATCCTGCAGGGCAGTTCCTGCAGCGCGCGCGATTTCCGCGAACTGTTCGAATCGCAACTGATCTCGCGGCATCTGGATTTGATGGCGCGCGTGCTGCGCGTGCAGGACAAGGTGTTCTACACGATCGGATCGTCCGGCCACGAAGGCAATGCGATGGTTGCGCGCTTGACGCGGCACACAGATCCCGCATTCTTGCATTACCGTTCCGGTGCATTCATGGCCGAGCGCTTTCGCAAACTTCCCGGTCTTGATCCGATTGCTGATTCGGCGTTGTCGTTCGCCGCAAGCAAAGACGATCCCGCGTCCGGCGGCCGCCACAAGGTGTGGGGATCGAAACCGCTGTGGGTGTTGCCGCAGACCTCTACTATCGCCTCGCATTTGCCGAAAGCGCTCGGTACCGCGGTGGCGATCGAGCAGGCCAGGCGCATCGGTCATGCGCTGCCGATTCCCGATGATTCCATCGCGATCTGTTCGTTTGGCGATGCGTCGAGCAATCACGCCACCGCACAGACCGCGTTCAATGCCGCGGCATGGACGGCTTACCAGAAATTGCCGGCGCCGATCCTGTTCGTATGCGAGGACAACGGCATCGGCATTTCGGTGAAGACGCCGGGCGACTGGATCGCGAACAACTTCCGCGATCGCCAGGATCTCGACTACTTCCACGCCGACGGCCTCGATCTCGCCGAGGGTTATGCCGGGGTGCAACGCGCGATCGAACATTGCCGGCGCACGCGACGCCCGACTTTCCTGCACCTGAAAACCATGCGCGTGATGGGCCACGCCGGCACCGATTTCGAAATCGAATGGCGCTCGCTCGAAGAACTGGTCGCGCTCGAGGCGAACGATCCGCTGTTGCGCTCGGCCGCGATCGCGCTGGAGTCGGGCTTGTATTCGCAGGAAGAACTTCTCGCGCAATACGAGGACATCCGCAAGCGCTGCTTCGCCGCCGCCGAGAAGGCTGATCGCACTGCCAAACTCGACAAGCTCGAAGACGTGATCGCGCCGCTGGCGCCGCATTCGCCGGAACAAGCGAATGCCGAGGCGCGACGCACTGATTACGCCGACAAGCGCGCTGCCGTTTTCGGCGGCGAAAACAAATTGCCGGAGAAATTGCCGCCGCGGCATCTCGCGCTGCAGATCAACGCCGCGTTGCACGATCTGATGGCGAAATATCCAGAATCATTATTGTTCGGCGAGGACGTGGCGCGGAAGGGCGGCGTATACACCGTCACCAAGGGTCTGCACAAGACTTTCAAGGGTGCGCGCGTGTTCAACACGCTGCTCGACGAAACGATGATCCTGGGCCTCGCGCAAGGCTACGGAAACATGGGGATGCTGCCGATCCCCGAGATCCAGTACCTGGCCTATTTCCACAACGCCTGCGACCAGATCCGTGGCGAGGCGGCATCGCTGCAATTCTTTTCCAACGACCAGTACCGCAATCCGTTGCTGATGCGTGTCGCGGGCCTCGGTTACCAGAAAGGTTTCGGTGGGCATTTCCACAACGACAACTCGGTGACCGCGTTGCGCGATATTCCGGGCTTGATCGTCGGCTGCCCTTCGCGCGGCGACGACGCGGCGACAATGCTGCGCACGCTGGCGGCTTTGTGCAAGGTCGACGGCCGCGTGTGCGCGTTTCTGGAACCGATCGCGTTGTACATGACCAAGGATTTGTGCGAACCAGGCGATGGACAGTGGCAATTCGCTTATCCGCCGCCGGATCAGGCGATGCCGTTGGGCGAGGGCCGCGTCTACAACGACAAGGCGAATGATCTGGTGATCTTCACCTTCGGCAACGGCGTGCCTATGAGCCTGCGCGCGGCGCGCGGGATAGAAATCAAACACAAGTGGAAGACGCGCGTAGTCGATTTGCGCTGGCTGGTGCCACTGAACGATGCATTCATCGCCGCACATGCGAAATCCGCCAAGCGCATTATCGTCGTCGACGAGGGCCGCAAGAGCGCCGGCGTGGGCGAGGGCGTCATCACCGCGATCGTCGAGGCGGGGTTTGGCGAGACGCCACTGAAGCGCGTGGTCGGCGTGGATACCTACACGCCGCTGGCGGGCGCGGCCCTGTTGGTGTTGCCGGGCGAGGCGGATATCGTCGCGGCGGCGGGAATGTTGAAGTGAATACGCAAATGAACAGAGGTTGTCATTCCGGACGCGGCAAAGCCGCGATACGGACTGCGAAGGCAGGATGCCCGAGCAGAACGCCGAAGGCGGCCCGAAGGGCGAGCGCCAAGGATGGCGCGAGTAATCCATTCTGATTTTTGGCACGCTCAAAATGGATTCCCGCTTGCGCGGGAATGACGCCAGGAGATTATGGAAGCTTCTCGTTCACGCAGTACTTCTTCCGCGGCGGAATCGAAAGCGATTCCAGCGCCTGCGCACGCGTCGCACGAGGACGCCACACGCTTCGGCATCCTCGGGGCGATCAGCTTTTCGCACATGCTCAACGACATGATGCAGTCGTTGATCGTGGCGATCTATCCTTTGTTGAAGGGTGGATTCCACTTGAGTTTTTTCCAGATCGGCGCAATCACACTCACGTTCCAGTTGACGGCGTCGTTGTTGCAGCCCGTCGTCGGTACGTTCACCGACAAGCACCCGCTGCCGTATTCGCTGCCAGTCGGGATGTGCTTCACCCTGAGCGGTCTGCTGCTGTTGTCGGTTGCGCCGAGTTATTCCATCCTGCTGCTGGCGGTTGCGCTGGTCGGGTGCGGTTCCGCGGTGTTCCATCCGGAATCCTCGCGGGTCGCGCGGCTGGCTTCGGGGGGCCGCTTCGGCTTGGCGCAATCGGTATTCCAGATCGGCGGAAACGCCGGTTCCGCCTTGGGGCCGTTACTGGCGGGTTGGGTGGTGTTGCGTCACGGCCGCGGCAGCGTGGGTTGGTGCGCGGTGATGGCGTTGCTGGCAATCGTGATCCTGCTCCAGGTCGGGCGCTGGTATCGGCGCCACCTTGGCGAGCGGGCGAAACACCGGCCCAGGCCCGACAAGTCTCCTTATCCCATGCCATTGGTGCGCCGCACTTTGTTGCTACTGCTGGTGCTTATATTTTCCAAATACTTCTATCTCGCGAGCATCAGCAGTTACTACGAGTTCTATCTGATCCACCATTTCGGTCTCACTGCGCAGAACGCGACCACGCATCTGTTCGTGTTCCTGGCGGCGGTCGCGGCCGGCACCTTGATCGGCGGCCCGATCGGCGACCGCATCGGACGCAAGACGGTGATCTGGGTTTCGATCCTCGGCGTCGCGCCATTCACGCTGTTGCTGCCGCACGTCGATCTTGCGTGGACCACGATTTTGAGCGTGGTGATCGGCGTCGGAATCGCCTCGGCGTTTCCCGCGATCATCGTTTACGCGCAGGATCTGATGCCGCATCGGATCGGCATGATCTCCGGGATGTTCTATGGTCTTTCGTTCGGCATGGGTGGCATCGGTGCCGCCGTTCTGGGTGCGGTCGCGGATGATTTCGGTATCGGCTTCGTCTATCAGATCTGCGCGTTCCTGCCCCTGCTCGGTTTGCTGGCGGCGTTCCTGCCGGATATTCGACCGCCCGTGCATGACGCTGGATACGCCGTGCAAGGCACCTAAATCCTGCGGCGCAAATCACGTGAGATCACTGATCACCGTCTGGCAGTGAGCGGGGCTGTCCGCTAGAGTTGCTCACTGTGCTGGCGACTTTCCGATAGCGAGGATTCCATGGCCCTGCGTTCCAACAATCCAGTCCTGCGCGACAAGACTTTCCTGGATCTCTCCGCGACGGGCGAGCGGATGACGCTCAACGGCACCATCACGCGCGCCGCCCTGCTGCTTGTTCTGGTGATGATCACCGGCGCCTGGACGTGGCAACACTTTCGCGCCGTCGCCTACGACCAGAGCATCAATGACGCCATCGCCGCGACAGCGCCTTTTCTGTGGGGCGGACTGATCGCCGGGCTGGTGCTGGCGCTTGTCACCGTCTTCAAACCGCGCTGGTCGCCCATGACGGCGCCGCTATATGCGCTGGCGCAAGGCACGGCGCTCGGCGGTATTTCGGCCATGTTCGAGTTGCACTACCCCGGCATCGTCGTGCAGGCGGTGCTGGCATCGGTCGGCGTGCTGGCCGTGATGCTGCTGCTGTATCGCAGCGGCATCATCAAGGTCACGCAAAAATTCCGCATGGGCGTGGTGGCGGCGACTTGCGGCATCGCGTTGCTGTATCTCGCGGAATGGGGACTGAGTGCGTTCGCGCACATGGGTATTCCCTTCATTAACGGCGGCGGCCCGTTGGGTATCGGCTTCAGCGTGCTGGTGGTGTGTCTGGCCGCGCTGAATTTCGTACTCGATTTCGACCTCATCGAACGCGGCACCGCAAACGGCGCGCCACGCTACATGGAGTGGTACTGCGCATTCGCGCTGTTGCTGACGCTAATATGGTTGTACATGGAGCTGCTGCGTTTGCTGTCCAAGACGCGCCGTTGATCCCGTCGTTTCGTGTGAGGAGTCCCCGATGATCATCGTCACCAGTGAGAACGTCGCCGGTCATCGCATCCGCGAAACCAAGGGCCAAGTGTTCGGCGTGGTGGTGCGCAGCCGCGGCATCGGCGGCAACATCATGGCCGGACTGCGCTCGATCGTCGGTGGAGAAATCCACGAATACACCCAGATGCTGGAGGAGGCACGCAGGCATGCGATCGACCGACTGGTGACCAACGCGACGGCGATGGGCGCCAACGGCGTGATCATGATGCGCTTCGATTCCGCCGAGATCGGGCAGACCATGAGCGAGATCGTCGCCTACGGTACCGCGGTGGTGCTCGAGCCGAACACCTGAGCGATGCGCATTCTGACGGGCGTGCTATACGTGTTGGGCGCTGCGATGCTGATCGGCGCCGGCATCGCCGCTTTCAGCCATACTTTCATCCTGTTGGTGCCGCAACTGCTGATCGGCGGTCTGCTGTTGATCGTCGGCGTTGCTTTCGAACGCTGGCGTTACAAGACGGTCACGCGCACGCGCCCCGATCCCCGCTGGATCGATACCGGCGAGCGCTTCGTCGATCCGGAAACCGGATTGCTGACAACGGTGTACCTGGATCCGGCCAACGGCGAGCGGTATTACATCGCCGCGCCTGATGTCACGGAAAAGTCCGCGCACAAGTCCTGAGCAGGAGGCAGTCCGGCCATAGCGGCCGGACTGCCTCTTCATCGCCTCAATGCTTCTCCGGCGCCGGACCTTGCACCACCTGGACCAGGTGTTTGGGCTGCAGATATTTATCGAACGCCGCTTGCACTTTGGGCGCGGTAAGGTTCAGGTAATACTTCGCCGCCACCATCGGTTGATCCAGCGGCTCGCCCTTGTAGCTCCAGGTCAGCAGCGAACGCGCGATCTTGTTGACGCTGGAAACGCTGACCGGGATCGAGCGGATTTCGTATTGGCGCGCGTTGTCCAGCTCGGTTTGCGTCACCGGTGCGTTTTGCATCATGTCGAGATTCTGGCGCACGAGCATATCGACCGGGCCGACCTTGCTCGGGTCGCTGCCGTACTGCACGTAGAAGACCGAACGCGAGCGGTCGAACTGCATGTCCGATCTCGCGCCGTAGGCGTAGCCATGCTTGACGCGCACATCGACCATCAGCCGCGAGGCAAAACCGTTGCCGCCAAGCACGTCGTTGCCGAGCGTGAGCGCGTAGCGATCCGGATTGTGCAGATCGAGATCCAGCGTCTGCCCGAGCAGGACCTGATCCTGCGAGGCGAAGGGGTTGGGCACCAAGGTGTAACCGGGCGGATTCAGCGGTACGGATTGCGGAATCACATTCGGTTTCGGCCCATTCGCTTTCCATCCGCCGAAGTATTTTTCGACAGTCATCTTCGCCAGTTCCGGCGTGACTTCGCCGACAATCACGATCGTGGTGAGATCGGGGCGGTAGGTTTGCGCGAAATAATCCCTGACGTCCTGCAGGGTCAGCGCATTCACCGTGGCTGGTGTGGCCTCGCGCAGCGCGGGATCGCCGTTCGGCAACAAGCCCGTTTTCAGCGCACGGAACATTTTGTATTCGGGCGACTGCAGTTCGCCGGCGAGCGTGCGCGCCAATGTCTGCTGTTGCACCACGAACGCGGCTTGCGGCAATGCGGGGTTGAGTTCGTTGTCGGCCAGCAATTGCATGCCGCGATCAAAACCATCGCTCGGCACCGCGAGTCCGAAATCGCTGCCACCGGATTGATTCGCGGCGATCGCATCGAGTGCCTTGTGGAAAGCGCCTCGATCCAGGGTGGTGGTGCCGTAGTCGAACATTGCGCCAAGCAGCTTGCCGACGCCGTCCTGGCCTTTGGGTTCCTGCAAATGATCGTCATGATCGACGTGGCCGACCACGGTGACGGTCTTGCTGATTTTCTCCGGCTGCACGATCAGGGTGAGGCCGTTGTCCAATTTCATGGTCACAGGATCGAGCGTCCAGTGCGGCGTTTCGAGTTTGCCGAGCGCCGTGGCGGCCCAATCCGGCAGCGGCACGTCCAACTTGTCGTTGCCGGCGAAGGTCTCGCTGCCGCCGAAGCCGGAACTGTCGGGCGGGCGCTGGCCGTTGTTGCTCGGCGTCAGCACGATGGTGATCCGCGCATCGGGTTGCAGATATTCGCGCGTGATGCGGTTGACGTCATCGACCGTGACGGCCTGGATTTGCTGCTGCGCTTGTGCGGGCGAATCCAGCCCCTGCCAAGCCAGTGCCTGCGACCACGCGCTTGCCAGCGTCACCGCACTGTTCTTGTCGAACTCCGCCTGCGCAAGCTCGGAACGTTTGGCCGCATCCACCAATTCCGCGGAAACGCCATTCTTCAAGAGTTGCGCGATCGTATCGTCCAGATAGGCATGCGCCTGTTTCGCATCGCCGCCTTTCGGAAACCCGGCTTCGATCACCCCGATACCGCCACGGGTGAACGGCTGCAATTGCGCATCGGCCGACAACACCTTGCCTTGCGCGGCCAGTTCTGACAGCGGACTGCGCGCGTTGTTGAGCACGTCCATCAACACTTGCACCGCAGCGTAATCGCGGGTTTGCATGCCGGGCATCCGGTAAAGAAATTGCACGGAGCCCGTGCCCTGCGGTGTGCTGCTGGCGATGGTTTGCGGCTTCAACGGCTGCAGCACGGCCCTTGCGCGTTGCGGCACGGCGCCTTTCGCGATCGGCCCGAACAATTGCCTGACCTTGGCGAGCGTGGCTTGCGGGTCGACATCGCCGACGATCACCAGGATCGCGTTGTTGGGCTGATACCAGTCGTTGTAGAACTGTCGCAAGGTCTTCGAGGTGGTCGCGTCGAACGTCGGCCGCGTGCCCAGCGGATCATTTTCATATCCGGTGCCTGCATACAGCGCGGCCTCTGCTTTTTCGAAGGCGAGAAAACCCGGGTCGGAAATATCGCGCGAAACCTCTTGTTCGATCGCGCCTTTCTCGGCGTCCCAATCCTTGCTCGTCAGCAGCGCGCCGCGCATGCGCGCGGATTCGATATGCAGCAGAATATCCAGATACGACGCCGGCGCGACGAAGTAATACTGGGTCGCGTCGTTGGTGGTGAAGGCGTTGTTGTCGCCGCCCATCTTGCCGGTCATCTCGTTCAACTGCGCGCCGGACAAACCTTTCGCGTCGCGGAACATCATGTGTTCCAGTGCGTGCGCGGTGCCGGGAAAACCTTTCGTCGTCTCGTAACCGCCGGCCCGATACGTGATCTGCGTGGTCACCATCGGCGCCAGCGCATCGTGCACGATCACCACACGCAGGCCGTTGTCCAGCGTCGCGCGCGTGACGTTTGGCTGACTTTCGGATTGTGTATGCGGCTTCGCCACCGCAGCCATCGAGAGTATTGCGGCCAGTGGCGCGAATCCAATGAGTTTGATCATGCGGAAGTTCATCGAATGTCTCTTTGTTTTTGTTTTGAGCGGATTTGAAAGCGTCGCGAGGATGAGCAGAGCCCGCCCCGGACTTGATCCGGGGTTGCGCGCCGCCGGAGCACAGGAACCGGAGTGTACACGTCAGTACATGAGGATTCCTTGGCCCCAAAGCGGTACATCCATGTACCGGGCCTGATCCGAGCACCGCCGGCGCGCAAGAGGCCGAGCACAGCAGCTTTTCAAACCGCTCAAGAGATCACGCGTGGTTCCGGTTCCAGGAGAATACCGAAACGCGCTTGCACACCATCGCGCACGCGCTGCGCCAGCGCCCACAATTGCGCGCCGCTGGCGTTGCCATGATTGACTAGCACCAGCGCGTGGCGATCGGAAATACCGGCGTCGCCTTCACGTGCGCCCTTGAAGCCGCAGGCTTCGATCAGCCACGCCGCCGACAGTTTCACGGCGTCGCCGGATGCCGGCCAGTATGGAAGGCCAGTATGACCGCGGAGAAGCGTGCACGCCGCATCTTTCGGTAGCTGCGGGTTCTTGAAAAAACTGCCGGCATTGGGAATCAGCGCCGGATCTGGAAGTTTGCGCGTGCGCAGTCGCACCACCGCTTGCGCAACTTGCGATAGCGTCGGCTTTTCGCGCACGTCCATTGTCACAAGTTCCTCGCGCACGCCGGCGTAATTGAGCACGGGCTCGCGTTGTTTCGGCAAATCCAGCTCCAGCGCGGTGATCAGCCAGCGATCCGATTCGCGTTTGAAGCGCGAATCACGGTACGAAAAATCACATTGCGTCTTGTTGAACGAAACGAAGGAACGATCGCGCAGATCGAATGCCTCGATCGTGCGCACGAAGCTTTCCAGTTCGACGCCATAAGCGCCTATGTTCTGCACGGGCGCCGCACCGGCGGTGCCCGGAATCAGACTCAGGTTTTCCAAGCCGCATAGCCCGTGCGCGAGCGACCAGCGCACCACGTCATTCCAGTGTTCGCCGGCGGCGATGCGCACGCGGGCGGTGTCGTCGTTCTCTTCGACGATCGTGGCGCCGCGCGTTTTCAGCGTGACGATTACGCCATCGAAATCGCCGGTGAACAACACATTGCTGCCTTCGCCCAGTACCAACACGCGCCGGTCGCGTAATGCCGCCGATGCGAACAACGCCGGGAGCGCATGCGTATCGCGCGCTTCGACGAGCAGCGCTGCGCGCGCGTCCACGCGCAGCGTGTTGCGCGAACGCAGCGGGACGTTCTCGGTGATCTTGTAACCCTCCAAATCTGCGGCGCTGTTATTCGCGCTTGCGGTCTCGTTCGGCATCGCTATTCTCTTAGAGTAGCTTTCAAACCGCTCCATGCTGGCGGCGGATTTCCTCCACGCATTCGGTAACCAACCACGGCCCGCGGTAGACCAGGCCGGTGTAAAGCTGCACCAGTGCGGCGCCGGCGTCGATTTTTTCCGCGGCATCGCTGCCGTCCAGAATACCGCCGACGCCGATCAACGGAATCCTCTTTTCCAATCTTTGCGCCATGCCGCGCAGAATCGCGGTGGAGTTGGCGAACAGCGGTTTGCCGGACAGGCCGCCGGCTTCGTTCGATAACGGGTCACCGGCCACCCCGGTTCGATCGAGCGTGGTGTTGGCGCAGATCAAGCCATCGATGCCGGCATCCAGCACCGCGCGCGCGATTGCGTCCATCTGCGCGTCGTCCAGATCCGGCGCGATCTTCAGCAATAGCGGCTTGCGCGTGCCATGTTGAACCGCGAGTCTTTCCCGCGTCTCGCACAATGCACCGAGCAGGCGAGGCAGCGCATCGGCCTGTTGCAACTCGCGCAAACCCGCCGTATTGGGCGAGGAAATGTTGATCGTGATGTACGACGCCAGCGGATACACGCGCTGCAGGCAGTAAAGATAATCCTCGGCCGCGCGCTCGTTCGGCGTGTCGAAGTTCCGGCCGATATTGATGCCGAGCACGCCATTGTATTTCGAATGTTCGACGTTGCGCAGCAGCGCGTCCACGCCATCGTTGTTGAAGCCGAGCCGGTTGATGATGGCCTCATGTTGCGGCAGCCGAAACACCCGCGGGCGCGGGTTTCCCGGCTGCGGGCGAGGCGTGACCGTGCCGATCTCGATGAACCCGAAACCGAGCGCGCCCAGCGCATCCAGATGCGCGCCGTTCTTGTCGAGTCCCGCGGCCAGCCCGACCGGGTTGGGAAAGTCGATGCCGAACGCGTATACGGGGGAATCCTGCGGCGCGGTGTGCGCGACAAACCGCGCGAAGCCGCTGCGCTGTGCCACGCCCAATGCATACAAGGTCAAACCGTGCGCGGATTCCGTATCCAGTTTGAACAACCAGGGGCGCAGTTTTTCGTACACGGCTCAAATACCGGGGCGGAGAATAGGGAGGGAAAGCGCATCGAGAATCGGCGAAAGCATAACGACTTTCGTGATGCCCGGATGATTCAGGCGTTCAGCAATTGACCGCCATCGACGACCAGCGTCTGACCGGTGATCCAGCTGGCCAGCGGCGAGGCAAGGAACAACGCCGCGTTGGCAACTTCCTGCGGCGTGCCGAAACGTCCGAACGGAATGCTCGCAAGCGTTGCATCAAACAGTTCCGGCCGCTCCTGCTTGCAGTGCTCCCACACGCCGCCGGCAAAGAGAATCGAGCCCGGGGCGATCGCATTGACTCGTATCCGTTGCGGCGCCAGCGCAAGCGCCTGCGACGTGGTGTATTGCGCAAGCGCGGCCTTCACGGCGCCATAAGGTGCGCCATAAATGGACGCGTGGTAAGCGGAGATCGAAGTAGTGTGGATGATGCAGGCATGCTTCGAATCCTGCAGATACGGCAACGCCATCCGCGAGGCACGCACCGCCGCGAGCAGATCCACGTTGATGCCGGCGGCCCAATCTTCCTCGTTATCGTCGAACCCGAAACCGCTGGCGTTGTTCACCAGCACGTCGATGCCGCCCAACGCGGCCGCCGCGGTTTGCACATAGTCCGTGATTGCGGTGGCATCGGCGAGATCGCAACGCTGTGTGTGTGCGGTCACCTCGTGGGCAGCGATTGCGCGATGCACATCATCCAAGTCCTCCTGTCCGCGCGCGCATACCGAAACGGCAGCGCCGGCTTGGGCGAAACCCAGCGCGATGCTGCGGCCGATGCCCTTGCTGCCGCCGGCGACGACGACACGGTACTTTCTGAAATCGAACGGTGGCGTCGCGCTCACAGCCAGTGCGCGAAGGAGGCGAAGAAGGCGAGCCCGCCCAGGAACAGGAACACGAACGCGATGAAGATCAGCCACAGCGCGAGGTGGATCCAGCCGAGGATCAGCCCGGCCAGCGCCATGCCGTCGCCTTCGAGGGTGCCGGGCGGTGCGCGCCGGATTTCTCCACGCGCGGCATGACCGCAGATCACCGCAACGACCGCGCCGACGAAGAACAGCACGAACCAGCAAATGATTCCGAACACCAGGCTGATCACCGCCATGGTGCTGGTGCGGGGGTAGATGGTACTCATTGCGTACTCCGCCGGTGCACAGGTGTATGGTTGCATAGAGTCAGGCGTGAAATGGCACTCCCGCCTTTGCTCGTCATTCCGGCGCAGGCCGGAATCCAGTGGCGATACCGTCCGAAGGTGCCGTGTCGCCACTGGGCCCCGGTCTACGCCGGGGCGACGGAATTGTTGTTACGGGTTACCGATTCCCCTCGCTCACAGTTCGAACTTGATACCCTGCGCCAGCGGCAGCGAATCCGACCAGTTGATCGTGTTGGTCTGACGGCGCATGTACACGCGCCACGCGTCGGAGCCGGACTCGCGGCCGCCGCCGGTTTCCTTCTCGCCGCCGAATGCGCCGCCGATCTCGGCGCCCGAGGTGCCGATGTTGACGTTGGCGATACCGCAATCGGAGCCGGCCGCGGACAAGTACTGTTCCGCCGATTTCAGGTTTTGCGTGAAGATCGCCGCGCTCAAGCCCTGCGGCACGCCGTTCTGCATCGCGATCGCCTCGTCCAGTTTCTTGAACGGCATCACGTACAGGATCGGCGCGAAGGTTTCGGTTTGCACCACTTCATCCGAATTCCTGACGCCGGTGACGATGGTCGGTTGCACGAAGTGACCCTTTCCATCGATCACGTTGCCGCCGGTTTCGACCTTGCCGCCCGCGGCTTTCGCTTTCTCGATCGCGCCCAGAAAACCGCGCACCGCATCAGCGCTGTTGAGCGGCCCCATCATGGTTTCCGCCTTGGTCGGATCGCCGATTTTCTTTTCCACTTGTTGGTACGCCGTGCGTAATTTGACGAGCACGTCGTCGAAGATATTCTCGTGCACCAAAACGCGGCGCGTCGAAGTGCAACGCTGGCCGCAGGTGCCGACCGCGCCGAACACGATCGCCGGGATCGCCAGTTTCAGATCTGCCGATTCATCCACGATGATCGCGTTGTTGCCACCCAGTTCCAGCAGCGAACGGCCCATGCGCTTGGCCACGCGCTCGCCGACCAGACGGCCGACTTTGGTCGAGCCGGTGAAACTGATAAGCGCAACGCGCTTGTCATCGACGAACTTCGCGGCAAGCTCGGTGCCGGCGTCGTTGAAGAGATAAAAAATCTCCGGAAAACCACCGGCTTTCAAAGCATCGTTGCAGATGCGCAGCGTCGCGATCGCCGACAGCGGCGTTTTCGGCGATGGCTTCCAGATGCTGATGTCTCCGCACACGGCGGCCAGCATCGCATTCCACGCCCACACCGCGACCGGAAAATTGAACGCACTGATGATGCCGACCAGTCCCAGCGGATGCCATTGTTCGTACATGCGATGGCCGGGGCGTTCCGAGTGCATGGTGAGGCCATACAACTGGCGCGACAGACCGACTGCGAAATCGGCGATGTCGATCATCTCCTGCACTTCGCCGTCGCCTTCCGGTTTGATCTTGCCCATCTCGAGCGCGACCAGTGAACCCAGCGCATCCTTGTGCTCGCGCAGCGCCTGTGCGCACAACCGCACCGCTTCGCCGCGCCGCGGCGCCGGTGTCTTGCGCCAGATTTCGAACGCCGCTTGCGCGTTCTTGACGATGGTTTCGTAATCGGCATCGCTGTTTGCGTGCACCTTTGCCAATGGCTCACCGGTGGCGGGATTGATCGGCTCGATCGCGCCGGCGTCGGTGGTCTTGGACCATTCGCCGTTGCCGAGATAGCCGCCGGCATGGCTCTCGCCCAGACCGAGCGCCTTGAGGATGGAATGCGGCATGGGAACTCCTGTGATGGGCCACGCGATAAGCGCGCCGGCCTCGACAAAGCAGGCAATTTTAGCAGAGTGCGTGGATGGCGGCCCCGACAGGATTCGAACCTGTGGCCTCGCCCTTAGGAGGGGCGCGCTCTATCCATCTGAGCTACGGGGCCGGCATCGGGATTATCGCAGGAACCTTCCCTGGTGCTCACCTCCAGTCGGCATCCATGCCTCCTCATCAACGCAAGCTGATCATGCCCTTCAAGGCATGATCAACACGCTTGCGTTTCGACCAGCTGAGCTACGGGGCCGTGACGATGGATTTTCGCACGAACACGTATCGGACGGCTTCACGCAGTCGTGCTGATCCATATGGCAAGCTGACACATCTCAACAGGAAGGAAAAAGGGATGGATATCACTCAACTGATTCTCGACGATCACTACGAGCAGCGCCGCCAGTTTGCGATACTCGATCAGGTCGCACACGCCGATACCGCCGCGCTCGGCCTGGTCTGGGATCGTCTGGCGGCGTTTCTCGAATTGCATGCCGTGGCGGAGGAGAAGTTGTTCTATCCGGCGCTGCTCAAGGTCGGCAAAGGCGCCGGCAGCAAGGACAGCGCGGCCGCCGAGACCAAAGACGCGATCTGCGACCACAACGACATCCGCGACGCGGTGGCGAAGGTTGCGGATCATGAAGTCGGTACGGACAAATGGTATGCCGCGATCGCCAAGGCGAGGGAGGCGAACAGCGATCACATGGGCGAGGAGGAACGCGAGAGCCTTGCCGATTTTCGCCGCCACACCACGCTCGATCAACGGCATGATGTGGCGGTTGCGTTCGCCACTTTCGAGGCCGTCAACTTCGCGGGCGTTGAAGCCAGGGACAAGAATCCGAAGCGCTACATCGACAAACATCAATAATGGAAATTGAAGGGCGCAGGCAATCAATCCGGAATCATTTGCCTCTGTCTTTGGGTCTCGACCGCGCGGTCACAGCGCCGACAAGAAGGCCACCAGGTCATTTTTCTGCCGTGCGCTCATGCCGATGTGGAAACGGGTGTCGTAGAAATCCACCACGTCCGCCAGCGTCGCCGCGGAGCCATTGTGGAAATACGGCGCGTGCGCCGCAACGCCGCGCAGGATCGGTCCCTTGAACTTGCCGATGTCGGCCCACTTGCCGGTCAGCAACGCCAGGCCGGGATCGGTGGTTTGCACCACTTTTCCGGTGCTGTTGTTGGTGAAGATGTACAGCGGCAGGTCTGGGGTGCGCCGGCTGGCGTCGGAGATGCCGATATTGATCGGCAGCGCCACCGAATGATTGCCGATGTTGGGCGAGTCGTGACACGACGTGCAACTGCCGCGGATGACCGGATTCCCGGTCACGTCGTTCAAGCCCGCGACGCCCGTGATGTCGATCCGCATGGTGTTGAACAATTGTTCGCCGCGCGCGACGGTGGCGCGTGCGCGCAAGCGCGGATCGAGGTTGAAATGCGAGTCGGAGTTGCGCCAGCGATCGAACAGACGCATGGTTCTGGCATCGAACGGTTCGGTGCTGGGATCGTTGCCGAGCACATCGTTGATGCCGACCCAGAAGCGTTGCTGGGCCAGGATGTTGGCGCCACCCATGCCGTCGTTCTCGTTGAGCTTGCCGGCCTGGGCGTCGGAGAATTGCGCGGTGAACAGATGCGATTCGAAGGCGACGATCTGATTGATGGCGGCATTGCTGGGCGTGGTCGCGGCTTGTTCATGACCAAGGATGGCGTGCAGCGCCTGCGTCCCGAGACTGCTGCGGATATCTTCGAGATCGATGCCGGCATCCATCGGCGGCTTGAACGGCGCGAAGGTCTCGCGGCCATCCCACATCACGCCTGTGTCCCAGATCAGATTGGTGGATGGCAACGGACGGCGGAACAGAGACAGTTCCCGCGCGCTGGCGTAACCGTACGGATCGTCGACCGCGCTCAGCGAAACTCCGCGTTGGCCGGCATCGGCAAGCCGACGCGTATCACGCCGCGATTGAGCAACATGGAATAGGCTGTGGTACGCGCGGCGACGGTGGAGACGTCCGCTTGCGGCGAATTGGCGCCATCGACCAGCGCGAAGATCGGGTCCGAGCCGTTGGTCGCATTGAAGCGTCGTTGTATTTCCGCCGCGGAGATCGTCCAGCCCTAGGCCTGACGGTGGCAGGAGTTGCAGGTGCGGCCATTGCTGCCGAGGCTTTGGAAGAATGGATTGCCGGTGTCGATGCTGCCGCTGGGCGTGTTGGTTTGCAGCGTGCCGGAAGGGTCGGAGGTAATCAGCGCGGGAGAACGCGGCAACGGAATAGGCGCTGGATGGTGAGCGTGCGCCGTCTGCGCGTGCGCGCCGCCCGCCAACGCGAGCAGCAGTACCGCGGCCGCAGCGGTCAGTCGAGAATGGACAGGCCAGTTGCCGCGCGGCCATCGCCTTCAGGCGCGCGTATACGGAAGCGAACAACGCATCCGTAGAATGATCGCCGGACATCGGCGTGATACCGGGCATGGCAGGATGCATGAATGCAAGTCTCCCTGGCCATCGGCGTATATGGTGGGCGGAAGGCTATCTAATCGACGCCTGAAAACGTTGTTGCTATGGAATTTCGTGGCAGCAAGATTTCGCTCATGCCCCCAAAGGTGCCCCCACATTGCGCCGTACTCGCGACCTACTCTACAACGCTGCGGCGTGGCATTCCATGGGATTGACGCTTCTGCTGATCCTTCTAATCACCACCAATTCGATGAGGAGCGGACAAACGCATAGCCGCAGTATTCCCTTGGCCGTTCCAATCCGAGTTTGCTTAGGCTTGCCGCGCGAGGGTGATGCCGCATAATCGCCTCTGGTACGGGGAACCTAGCGATGCCCGCCTTCACTCGCAACGAAATACGCCGCCGCCTGTCCGCGTTCGCCAAACAATGGGAACACGCCGCGCGCGAAAACGCAGACGCCAAGCTGTTTTGGGCGCGCTTCTATGAGTGTTTCGGCATCCGCCCGGAATCCGCCACCATCTACGAAAAGGCCGTGCCCAAGCTCGGCGGCGGTCACGGCTACATCGACAGCTTCATCCCCGGCGTGCTGTTGGTCGAACACAAAAGCCGTGGCGGGGATCTGGCCGCGGCGTTCGATCAAGCCAGCGATTACTTCCTTGCGCTGAAGGAAGCCGAGCGCCCGCGCTACATCATCACGTCCGACTTCGCGCGTTTTCGGCTGACCGATCTGCGCGCTGATGCCACGCACGAATGCAGCTTGAAGGAGCTGCCCAAGCGCGCGGACTGGTTTGGCTTTCTTGTGGAAGGCGCGGCGGTCGAGATCGCGGAAGAATCCAAGATCGACCGCAAGGCGGCTTATCGGGTTTCGCAGCTCCATCAAGCCCTGCTGGATGCACGTTTCACCGGCCATGACCTAGAAATTTTCATGACCCGGCTGCTGTTTTGTTTCTTTGCCGATGACACCGGCATCTTTGGCGAGAATGGCCTGTTCGCGCGCTTGGTACGCGCCAGCCGCGAGGACGGCCGCGATCTGGGCGCGGCACTGGCGCAACTGTTCGACGTGCTGAATACCTCGCGCGATGCGCGCCAATCCACCTTGGATGAAGACCTGGCCGCATTCGAGTACATCAATGGCAGCCTGTTTGCCGAACGCGCGCGTATCCCGGCCTTCGATCACGATCTGCGCCGCCTGCTGCTGGATTGCGCGGAACTGGATTGGAGCGGCATATCGCCGGCGATTTTTGGCGCGATGTTCCAAGGCGTACTGGAACAACAGCACCCCGGCGACAGACGGCAGGCCACGCGGCGCGAGCTGGGCGCGCACTACACCAGCGAGCGCAACATCCTGCGCGTCATCAATCCGCTGTGCATGGATGACCTGCGCGCAGAGCTGTACGCACCTAAGCGCACCAAGGCCACACTGCGGGCGCTGTACGACAAGCTGCCGACGCTGACCTTTTTCGATCCCGCTTGCGGCTGTGGCAACTTCCTTGTGATCGCCTATCGGGAACTGCGGCGCATCGAAATTGAAGTGATAGCGGCCCTGTGGGGCGACGTGCGCGGCGTGCTGGACGTGTCCACGCTCTGCCGCGTCAACGTGCATCAGTTCTATGGAATCGAGATCGACGATGCCGCCGTGCATATCGCGCGCGTGGCGCTGTGGATTACCGACCATCAGATGAACTTGGAAGCCGCCGAGCGTTTCGGCACCACGCGCCCGACTGTGCCGCTGATTACCAGCCCCACCATCCTGTGCGCCAACGCGCTGCGCACCGACTGGCGCAGCGTGCTGTCGCCGGAGCAATGCAGTTACGTGCTGGGCAATCCGCCGTTTGTGGGCGCGAAGTTCATGAGCGATGCCCAGCGCGCGGACATTGCGCCGATCTTCGCCAAGCTCACCAGCGGCGGTCTACTGGATTACGTCGCCGCGTGGTACGTCAAGGCCGCCGATTACATCAAGGGCAACCCAAGCATCGCCGTCGCGTTCGTTTCCACCAACAGCATCACCCAAGGCGAACAGGTGGGCGTGTTGTGGCCCTGGCTGCGCGGCCACGGCATCAAGATTCGTTTCGCGCACCGCACGTTCCAGTGGAGCAACGAGGGCAAGGGCGTTGCCGCCGTGCATTGCGTCATCGTCGGATTCGGCATGGTGGAGCCTGCCAAGCGCACGCTGTACACCTATCCCGATGGCATCAAGGGCGAGCCGAGCGCGCTGCCCGCGAAAAATATCAATGCCTATCTGGCCGATGCGCCGGACGTGGAACTGTCGCGGCGCGGCAAGCCGCTATGCGCGGATGCGCCGGAAATGCTGACCGGCAATCAGCCGATTGACGGCGGGAATTATTTGTTTACCCCAGAGGAAATGACGGCGTTTGCGGTACGCGAGCCGGATGCGCTTCCGTACTTTCGCCGCTGGCTGGGCGCGGATGAGTTCTTGAACGGTTACGAGCGTTGGTGTTTGTGGTTGGGCGATGCGGAGCCGGCCGCGTTGAAGGCGCTCCCGCTAGCGATGGAGCGCGTCGCCGCCGTGCGCCAATTCCGCAACACAAGCAAACGCGGATCGACTTTGAAGCTCGCTAACACGCCGCGACGGTTCCAAGTCGAATGTATGCCAGATGATGACTATCTGGTCATCCCGGAAGTGTCATCCGAGCGCCGCGACTTCATCCCGATTGGCTATTTCAAGACCGACACGCTGGCAAGCAACTTGCTGCGCATCGTGCCGCACGCGACGCCCTATCACTTCGGCATGCTGTCGAGTTCGATGCACAACGCATGGATGCGCACCGTCGCCGGACGGCTGAAAAGCGACTATCGCTATTCCGTCCATATCGTCTACAACAATTTCCCGTGGCCGGCCGATGTGCCGGAAGACAAGCGCCTTGCCATCACCCGCGCATCGCAAGCTGTGCTGACCGCGCGCACCGCGCATCCTGGTTCCACGCTGGCCGACCTGTACGATCCCGACGCGATGCCAGACGATCTGCGCGACGCTCACCGCGCGTTGGACAGGGCCGTGGACGCCGCCTATGGCTACCGTGGCGGCAAGGATGACGCCGCCCGCGTCGCTTTCCTGTTTGCGCTGTACCAGCAACTGACCCAATTACAATCCGAAAACGGCAAGGGCAAGGGCAAGTCGCGGTCGATCCGCACAAGAAAAAATGAGCAAGCAATTCAAGAATAAAATCTGTGTTTATTGCGGCGGCCTTTCCACGACCGGCGATCACGTCATTGCGCGCGATTTCTTCCCGCTCTCATCGCGCGCCAATCTTCCGATAGTTCCAGCGTGTGCTGCTTGCAACAATGCAAAGTCCGCGCTTGAGCATTACCTTGCAACGATTCTGCCCGGCGGCAGCGCCCATCCGGTAGCCATCGAAGTTCAGAGAAAAAAGCTAGGTGCGCGGTTGGCTAAGAATCGGCGCCTCACACGCGAGCTTGGCGCTGGAATGCGCCCGTTGCCGAACGGATGGGGGAGTATTCCGCTCCGGGCCGACACGGTGCAAAGGTACATGCAGTTTGTTGCGAAAGGATTGGCCTTTCATCATTTCGGGGTAGTGATCGACAGCCGATTCGGCGTAGAAGGTAGCGTGTGGCGTACGGATGGCCCCACGGCTTTGGAGCGAATGCATGAGGAACATGGCGATCGCTTGACAAGGATTACAGCGTCGTTCGCAGACGGCGCTTTTGAATACATCGCACACGTGGCAAGGGACTACGTTCCGCTGTCCCTTTGGCAGATTCGTCTCTATGGGGGTGTTGCGATGGGCGGGGAAGGTAACGATCTTGAACCCGGCGGTTACGAGTTCGGCGCGGCGATCATGCTTGCGAAGCCCCGCAGGCCAATATGGGGAACGGGTTGGGGTTAGCAACCCCGCCGCATTCTGGCGCGACGCCTGAGACGAAAACTCAGACGGGTCGCGGACCTAGAATCGCTGCGCAAGGTCTCTGGTGTGCTGTCTTTACCTACTGCGCCCGCGATCTTGTTCCTGCCTTTTTTCGAGTAGCTTCTTGGCTTGTTTGATCAAGTGCTCGCGCTCGGTCAACGGCGGCGGCATCGTGTTGACGAACTGCTTGATCTCTTGCGCCAGCGTGGGTTGTCCCGCTTGATCGAACGCGTCTGCCAGTGTGTTCCACGCGCGGCGTACTTTGCGTTGTCGTTCCTGTGCGGCCTTGACCCACGGTTCTGGAGTTGACTCGTCTCGATGCGCCGCCGCGGTCTTGACCGCTTGCATCAGCTTCCATTGCGTGACGCGCGAGGCTCGTCGAGCGTCCATGTGACGGATGGCTTGGCGTTTTCCCTTGCGGACCACGCCACGCGCTCGCCGCGGTGTTGCCTCGGCAATGATGTTGCGCTCGCGCAGTTCGGCCGCGAAGACTTCCCGCCATGCCTGCAGATCGGCCTTGCGGGGATTCAACCATTGCCCTTGATGACCTCGGGTCTTGACGGTCAGGTGCGCGTGCGGATTCTCTGGTCGCTTCGGATCGGAATCGTGGTTGTGGTGGGCGAGTAGATAATCGTGTTGTCCGCCAAAGGTCTTGTGCGCAAAGGCTCGGGCCGCCTCGGCGACTGCCTTCGGATCGGTGCCCGGCGGCATCGAGAGGATCAGATTGATGGTGTCGCGCGCTTTAGCCCGCCGGTCGGTTCCTTCGGCCCACCATTCTTCCGCCAGATCGCGGACATCCCGGATGCTTTCGATGCACTCGCCGTTTTCCCGCTCACCGGCAATCTTGCCGTTGCGGGTGATATAGGCAAGGTGCTCTTTGATACTGCAAAGACCTCGTGCACTGCCAGTCACCTTGACCATCACTTCCGGATGCCGTCGGGTAACCCGACTGATCTGGCCTATCGCGCCGGCCAGGCGCAACGCACGACGCATCGTCGGTGTGTGCGATTTGGGAGAGGCGCGGCGTTGCTTCGCGCGCACTGGCGTCTGGAAGACCAGCGCTGCGGCGCCGAGTAGCGGATCGTCCTTTTCGTCAGGTTCCATCCCGATGACCCCGATGGGTGGCACGGGTCATGGTGTCCATGACTGCGTGGCGTAATCGTTCGACCGCGGTGCTCAAGGTCTTGAGATCGAGCAGGCCTTCCAGGAAGCGATCGCTGCGTTGCAGGATGTGCAGCAGCTTGTTGAGATTGCGTCCGAGTGCACCCGTTTCCCGCAGTGCCTCGCGCAGCTCGTTCAATTCCTCCTTGGCGAACGGAACGGCGTCTTCCAGTCGATGCCGCAGTTGCCGAATGATCCACGCTTGCGCGGAGTAACCCTCCGGCTCCGCCAGCGTACGGATCGCCTGGATTTCGGCAGCTCTCAATCTAAGTCGTAGCTGACCTCCGCACCCGCCACGGCCGCCGCGGGTCTCCGATCGCAGCAGTGCGGATACCATTCCGCCATTTTGAGCGAGCACGGCCACGATCATCTGTCGCAGCAACATCGAGGCCGATACACCGTGACTTGCCGCCAGGGCGTGAAATTGGCTCTTGGTCTGCGCGCTGCAGCGCGTGTGCAAAGTCGTCATGACTGGCTCACACGGCCGAAAACACGATCACCGTGTCGCACCATGGCCCCGCCTAACCTATCCTGCACTAGCCATTTTCGAGACGTAAATTCTTCAGCATGCTGAAGATCGCGATGCTTGACGATGAGGGAAATGGGATTGTCGGAAGGGCGGCTGCCATCGCCTTCGATGAACCGAACGAAGTGTGGTTTGGGGGCGTGG
Source organism: Rhodanobacteraceae bacterium (assembly GCA_039923855.1). GTDB lineage: Bacteria > Pseudomonadota > Gammaproteobacteria > Xanthomonadales > Rhodanobacteraceae > 66-474. The sequence continues at coordinate 24,885 of JBDTBW010000034.1, forward strand.
ACAGCAATTTTGGGAAGCGATCGATGTGTCGACTCAACATCGAGAGGGGATTCAACGAGCAGCAAATCTGTAGCAAAAACGACCGGCGAAATGGTGTCGAAGAGCATCGCATAGTCCTAGTGCGCACACGCAAAAGTGCATGGCGGCCTTGAACGGGCGATGCCTACTATCTACATCGGGAAATAAAAAGCAAACAGCCTATCCCACGTTGTCCCACGACATCCGAGCCGACGAAATTCAGATGTGCGAAGCAGCTTTGAACAACCTTACTGATGAGAAGCACGAGTTGCCGCTCGCCACTGCATACCCGCAATCAGCTGGAAACAGCCACGTTACACGTCGCCCCTAGGCGGCTACCCGTGAGGATCGTGCGCGTGCGCGAGCAAGGCCCGTAGGTCGCTTCAAGCGAGGATCGAGAACAAGCAGCTCGCTGCCGGTCCGCTTCACCTGAGCCGAATACCGCAGGTCGTTTGTGAAGCTCGGATAACGATCGTAGAGCGCGTGGATTTGCGGAGCCCTGTCGTATGTGAGCATCCAAAAGGGCTTGATTTTTCCCACAGCCTTCGCAAGCGCTTTGTGGTCGTCTTCAGTGAACCAGTTTCCATACAACTCTGGACCACGCACGTAATAGGGTGGGTCAATATTGATTAACGTAGGCGTAGTAGTTTTGCGAAACGTCTTGATGAACGCAAGTGCATCCAGTGCGGTGACTTCGATTTGCTCGGAGTGGGCTCCCAGGCGTTCAATCTTCTTGATGAGATTGTGCTTATGGAATCTGCAATCCATCGGATATGCGCCACTTTGATCAAGCCCACCAATTACACCGCCATTGACAATGCCGGAGCGATTTGTTCGATTCAGGAAGAATACGGCGAAGCCTCGCTTAAGCGTGCTTGCCCAGCCGTTCATATGGATCGAGCGCTGGCGACGCCACTCCTTGATAGTAACGGGCGTGCGCTCCACTAGTCTGATGAAGGACTCCGTGTCATGAACCACCGAGTGCCAGAACGCGTGTATCGCGGGATCCAGATCGTTGATGTGGATCTTGGACACGTACCCGTCAAGCAGCAATGAGCACGCGATGCCGGCTCCGCCAGCGAACGGCTCAGCATATTCGCCGTAAAACAGGTCATTGGCGCGAAGTACATCAACAACGAACGGTGTCAACTGGGTTTTTCCGCCGGGATAGCGCAGGGGAGAATTGGTGACTGGCATGTTAGAGACGGTCAAGCATGAGGCGGAGACCGCTCTCCATGCTGTCCCAATAGCGGTTGAGATCGGTGCGAGTCGGAATTACGCCGCCGCCGTGCACAGCTGCACCCAAGCTTTCCGGCGAATACCCGCTGTCACGCTCAGTGGCCATAACTCTGAGCGCCTTCAGCTTCTTAGCAGCAACTCCGTCACCCTGCAAATAGTCTGCTGCCTTGCCGATCCATAGGTGTAGGTCGGTCTTTACATGGACAACGTCGTGTTTTTTGCAAAAAGCACGTGTGGTGATTTCAATGAAAGCGCGCAGCAGATAAGCGGAGGCGAAGGGATGATCTTCGGCATCGATATCCTTGAGCTCATCGTAAATGCGCTTATGCACTCGATCCTTGATGACGCAGCGGAAATCTGACGGGATGACATGCTTTCGCTTGTCCGGACTCTTGTTTTCACCCCGTCCGCTTCCAGCCTTTGGCGCGTCCATTTTCCCGCTCTCAGGATGCAGGCGGACTGGGGTGGACGTTCTGGTTGTCGGGGCGACACGATCCTTCACGAGACGCTTGGCATATTTTTCACGATCTTGAATTGTGGTGCGCGAATGCACATCGCTCTTGGAGGTGCGGGCATCGCGCAAGAAACGATCAACACCACGGTCAAATTCCTCTTGAGGGGCGTCGGTTTCTAGTTGGCGATGGGAGGTGATAGCCAACGTATCGCGGAATACAGGACCGTTGAGAAAACGCGTTAACGTCGTGATCTTCGTCTGGTCATGCTCCTCCTGAGTGACCAGTTTGCGTTTCAGGGCGTACGCAAGGAGTTCGTGCGCCAGTACGTTCGGATTGTCGACCTTATCGCCCCCAGCATTGAAGCGGGTAATCTGCGGCGCTTTCCAGTTCTTCGTGCCTGCACCGTTCAGTTCGCCCTCGTGACGTATCCGCATCCAGTGCCGCGCGGCCTCGCGCGACGGAAAGACCGCAACCTCTACATTTTTTATGGGTACATCCAAGGACGACTTGAGCAGCCGGAATGCTTTGCGACCAGGTTCCGTCGGCGCTTTTTCCGGGTCATTCAGTAGCTTGAGTGCGCATAGTCGACGATTTCCCTCAACGGCTATGTAAGCGTCCGATACCTTGGGGTTGGGTATGACACCCATACGATCGAGCGGGCTGATTCCGTACTTTACGATGTCTTCCGCCAAACCTTTCACTTTTTCGGAGCTGAAGAGCTTGGCTATGATTTCTCCTTCGCTCTCGATCGGTGGATGCCGCGGATTCTCGTTATCGAGATAAATCTTGTGCACCGGTACAATGTGCGCTGCGCTCGCCATAAATCCCCCTTAGCTCGACCCTCTTGCCGATCTTCAGCACGATCCTAGCTGCTGAGGACGCCGCTGCCAACGATAGCGAGCTTGCGAATCGGTACGACATTGCCGCGTTGCTTCAGTGTGTCCAGATAGTCCGCCCACTGCTGCATCATCGCGCACCGTTCGGGCAGGTGTGCGGTGCGGTTGTAGGCGCGGCCATTCGGATCGCGCACCGCATGGGCTAGCTGGTGTTCGATGTAGTCCGGGCGGATGTGCAGCACTTCATCCATGATCGTGCGGGCCATCGCGCGGAAACCGTGGCCACTCATTTGGTCTTTGGAGTAGCCCATGCGGCGCAATGCGAACAGGACCGCGTTGCTACTCATGGGGTGGCGCGGGTTGCGCGCGCCGGGGAAAACATAGCGCCCACGTCCAGTGAGTGCATGCAAGTCGCGCAGAATCGCCACTGCTTGAAGGGAGAGGGGCACAAGATGAGGTTCGCGCATCTTCATGCGTGCCGCGGGGATGCTCCATTCCGCTTTGTCCAGATCCACCTCCGCCCATTCCGCATGGCGAAGCTCGCCCGGGCGCACGAATACCATGGGTGCAAGTTTCAATGCTGACTTAACGATCAAACCGGCGCGAAAGGCTTCGATCGTGCGCAGCAATTCGCCGACTTTTTCGGGTTCCGTGATACTCGCCAGGTGTACCGGCCTCCATGGTGCGAGCGCGCCGCGCAAGTCGGCAGCGGGGTTGCGCTCGGTGCGGCCCGTGGCAATCGCGTAGCGAAATACCTGCCCGGAATTCTGCAGAGCGCGATGTGCCGTCTCCAGCGCCTGACGATTTTCGATTCGACGCAGCGCAGTCAGCAGTTCGGGTGCGGTGATCTTTGCGATGGAACGTGCGCCTAGCCAAGGGAACAAGTCGCGTTCCAATCTCCGAATGACCTTGTTCGCGTGACCCGGTGCCCACTGAGTCGAATATCTGGCAAACCACTCGCGTGCGACGACTTCGAAACTGTTTGCGACACGATCCTCGCCTGCGGCCTTCTCGGCCTTGCGCTGCTCGCCAGGATCAACGCCGGCTGCCAGCAATTTGCGTGCGGCATCGCGCTTCTCGCGCGCATGGGCAAGGCCTGTATCGGGGTAGGTCCCCAACGCGAGTCGTTTTTCTTTGCCTTCAATCCGGTACTTCAATCGCCATAGTTTTCCGCCCGCTGGCGATAACTCCAGGTACAAGCCCCTTTCATCAAAAAGACGGCGTGCTTTGACGTCAGGCTTTGCTTTGCGGATCGCAGCGTCGGTCAACGGCATTTTGGGGGCATCGCGTATGCACGCAACAGTGCGTGCCCCTGATCATGCCCCCATCTGGGGGCAGATTGCAATGGATGGTTCGGGACGACAGCGGAAAGAAAAAGGCCGTAAGCTTTGCTCTACTTAGGTTTCCCGGCCTTCTTGGGACTACTTGGGATCATCGGATGGTGGAGCGGAAGGGGATCGAACCCTCGACCTCTGCATTGCGAACGCAGCGCTCTCCCAGCTGAGCTACCGCCCCACGATTCGGATTTTCGCGCGCGTAATCGTGTTTCGAATGACGCGAGCCGGGTATGGTAATGGGTGGGCAGGCGCTCGCCAAGCGGCGCGGATCAATCGGGCAGCAGTGGCACCAGCAGGGGTTCCAGCAATTCCCAGCGCCAGCCTGCCAGCGATTCCGGCCACGCGCGGGTGACCACATATTCCTCCAGCGCACGGCGCGGACAGAGCAGGCCGGCGGGCAGGTCGAGTTGCATGGCGAGCGCGTCGGCGGCCTGTTTCATCGCGGTCATCGCGGCTTTGGCCTCGCCATGCGGCGCGGGAGAGATCGGCGCGAGATCGCCAAGTTCGTCTTCGCTCGCCGGTTTGCGGAGTATCTCGAACAATTCCGAGCGTTGTGCGGAGCGCAGCGCGCGCAATCCGCGGCTGCGTTCAAACAATTCGTTGGGCGACGCCGGCGGTTGCTGCGCCAGCGACAACGCGGTGGCGTCGTCCAGCAACCACGGCCGCGGTTTGTCGAGCGCGCGCGCGCTGTGTTCGCGCCAACGCAGCACCCGGCGCAAACGCGCCTGCGCCGGGCGCGGCCATGCCGCGGCGTTGCGGAAGCCGCGCTGCGGCTGCAGATCGCCATCGTCGCGCTGAAGACGCGCGGCCTGCCGCGCGCAATCCTCGGCGAACCAACCGCTGCGATTGCGTTCGTGCAATCGCGCATCGAGCAAAGTGTACAAGGCATGCAGATGCGCGACATCCTGCTGCGCATATTCGCGCTGCGCGTGACTGAGCGGGCGTTGCAGCCAGTCCGAGCGCGTTTCGTCTTTCGGGATTTCGACCCCGAGTAATTCGCCGACGAGGCGTTGATAACTCAAGCCGAAACCCAATCCGCAGATCGCCGCGGCGATCTGGGTGTCGAACAAGCGCAGTATTGTGCCGTCGAGCAGCGGCCCCAGCGCTTCCATGTCTTCGCTGGCGCTGTGCATCACGCACAACCTGCCATCGACGAGCGCGCGCAACGGCGGGGAAGGATCGAATGCCAACGGATCGACTAGGGCGCATTCGCCATTGGCCGCGATCTGGATCAACGCAAGCTGCGGATAAAAGGTGTTGCGGCGCATGAACTCGGTGTCGAGGCCGAGCACGTCGTCTTTGCGCGTGGCGCCCCAGCCGGTGAAAGCTGCAGCGTCTGCGATCCAGGCGGCGCTCATGCGATCGATTGCGTCATTCGGGCGGGTTTCCTTGTATGCGATGTTGCCGGCCCCGATTTGCTATCGTGAGCCGCGCACCTTAGCAGGATTGCCCATAGCTCCCCACTCCGATGGCCGCCCCGCAGACCTTTACCCGCCAGCACGCCATCGGCGGCGCGATCGGCGTCGCCTTGCTGGTGTTCGCGCTGGTCTACCGGTTTTTTCCGCAGGCGTTGCACGTGGTGCCGCAACGCGCCGCGCAGGCGCCGGTCACGTCCGGCGCCGTGACGGCGCCGGTGAAGCCGCATGCGTTGATCCCGGCTGAGTCGGAATTGTATGCGGGGCCACCGATCTCGTTGGCGCCGTCGGACGTAATCGCGCAGCGCGCGCGCGGCCGCGCGATGGCGCAAACTGGTGGCGACACGCCGATCGGTGCGTTGCTGACGCGCGCCGATCATGCGGCGGCGCTGGGGAACTTGAACGGCGAGGGCGCCGATACCGCGATCGCGCTGGTGCTGCAGGCCGCGGCGATCGATCCACACGACGCTCATGCGCGCGCGGCGTTGTCGAATCTGCACGCGCGTTTGTATGCCGACGCGCAGCAGGCGCTGTCGGCGAACGACGTGGACACCGCGCGCGCCGATCTGGCCGCGCTGAAGCGTTTGCCGAACGCGGTCGATGATGCGCAGGCGCTGGCTGCGCGCATTGCCGCGGCCGATCAGGTGAAAGCCTTGCTGGAGCAGGCGTCGGCAATGCTGCAACAAGGCCGGCTGGAAGGTGCGGGCGATGGCAATGCGCTGGCGATCTATCGCAAGGTGCTGGGGCTCGATCCGGAAAACGCGGTCGCGCGGCAGGGTATGGAACAGGTGCAACGCGCCACGCTGGATCGCGCGTTGACCGCGGCCGCGCAGAACGACGACAAACAGGCTGATGCCGCGCTGGCCGATGCCGCGGCGATCCTGCCTTCTTCGGCGGCCTTGTCGGACACGCGCGCGCGGATTGAAACGATGCGCCGTCAACGCGGCGAGAATCTGCTGGCGCAGGGACGCTCGGCGCTGGACGCGGGCAATCTCGATCTCGCGCAAAAACTCGCGCAGCAGGCGATCGTGCTCGGTGACGACAACGACGCGCTCGCGTTGCAACAACGCATCAACGAGGCGCGCACCTACGCCAGTTACAAACCCGGCCAGCGTTTCAGCGATCGCTTTCTCGACATCGTCGGTCACGCGCCGGCCGTGGTGGTGATCCCGCTGGGTCAGTTCGAGATGGGCGCGCCGCCCGGCGAGCGCGGACGCGCCAGTGCCGAGCAGCCGCAGCATGCAGTGGAGATCGCGCGCGGTTTCGCGATGGGGCGCAGCGAGGTCACCGTCGCGCAATTCCGCGCGTTCGTGCGTTCGTCGGGCCATGTGCCGGATGCGGATCGTCTCGGCGGCGCATCGGTGTACGATGAAGCCAGTGGCCGGATGCAGACCCAGGCCAGCGCCGATTGGCAGGACGGCTACGCCGGTCAGCGCGCGCGCGACGACGATCCGGTGGTCAATGTGTCGTGGAACGACGCGCAGGCTTATGTGCAATGGTTGTCGCTGCGCACCGGCAAGCATTACCGGCTGCCGAGCGAGGCGGAATTCGAATACGCCGAACGCGGTGGCACCACCACGCCGTATTGGTGGGGCAGCGGCGCGCCGTACAAGCCGTTGGAAAATCTGACCGGCAGCGGCGACCGCTCGCCCTCGCATCGCAGTTGGTCGAATGCCTTCGTCGATTACAGCGATGGTTACTGGGGGCCGGCGCCGGTGATGAGTTTCGCGGCCAATCCTTTCGGACTTTACGACATCGACGGCAATGTGTCCGAATGGGTCGCCGATTGCTGGCACGAAAACTACACGCGCGCGCCGCGCGATGGCGACGCGTGGATCAATCCAGGTTGCGCGCAACGCGTGGTGCGGGGCGGCTCGTGGGGCAGCGCGCCGGATCAGGATCGTTCGGCGTTCCGGCAAGCCGCGCCCGCCGACGCGCGCAGCGGGCGTGTCGGGTTCCGGGTGATACGTGAACTCTGACGTGAACGACGAATCGAACGACGAGGATCTGCTCGACGGCATCGAGCGCGCCGCGTTCGGCTATTTTCGGGAGACCGTAAATCGGGCCAACGGACTGGTCGCTGACACCACGCGCGAAGGTTCGCCCTGCAGCATCGCAGTGGTGGGATTCGCGCTTTCGGTGTATCCGGTGGCGGTCGAACGCGGCTGGATGCAACGCGAGGAGGCGCTGGAGTTGAGCCTCGTTGCCTTGCGTTTTTTCCGCGACAGCGATCAGAGCGGATCAACGGACGCGACCGGGCACAAGGGTTTTTACTATCACTTTCTCGACATGCAATCCGGAACCCGCGTATGGCGATCCGAATTGTCGATGATCGACACCGCTTTGCTGATTGCGGGCGCCTTGACCTCGTCGATGTATTTTTTTGGGGAAACCGCGCTCGAAGCCGAGCTGCGCGTGATCGCCGATCAACTGTATCGGCGTATCGACTGGCGCTGGTCGCAAAATGGCGGCGCGACGATCATGCAGGGCTGGAAACCGGAAAGCGGATTCCTGCATTACGGCTGGGAAGGCTACAGCGAGGGCATCGTGTTGTATGTGCTGGCGCTCGGTTCGCCGACGCATCCGCCGGGACATGATACCTACAAGGCGTGGACGGCGACCTACCAGTGGGAAAATCTTTACGGCTGCGATTTTCTTTTTGCCGGGCCGCTGTTCATCCATCAATTCTCGCACGCATGGATCGATTTCCGCGGCATCCGCGATCCGTTCATGCGCGAGAAACGCAGCGATTATTTCGAGAACAGCCAGCGTGCGATCGACGTCCAGCGCGAATATGCGCGCGGCAACCCGCGCGGGTTCGCCGGTTACGACGAGGATTGCTGGGGCCTGACCGCGTGCGACGGCCCCAGCGATGCCGACCCGGACGTCAGCGGCGAACAGCGACGGTTGTTCGGTTACGCCGCACGCAGCGTGCCATTCGGTCCGGACGACGGCACCCTCGCCGGCTGGGCGGCAGTGGCATCGCTGCCGTTCGCGCCTGAAACCGTCATGAAGACCGCGCGCACGATGGTTGCGCGTTATCCGGCGATGCTTTCCGATGGGCGTTACGCCAGCAGTTTCAATCCGGGCTTGATCGATATGCACGGCAACATCTGGGTGTCGCCAGGTCATTACGGTCTCGATCAGGGCATCGTGACGATGATGATCGAAAACCACCGCACGCAGTCGATCTGGAAATTGATGCGGTCGTGTCCGTATATCGTCGCCGGTTTGCGCAATGCCGGATTCCGCGGCGGCTGGTTGTAGCAGGATGGACAAACGATGATGCAGCAGGACGATAAACTTTCCACAATCCCCGAAAACGACGCCGACGAACGCGAGCGCTTGCGCAACGTGCGCCCCGCCGATTGGCGCAATCCGACGCCGGCGCGGCGCTACAACCTGGCGATCGTCGGCGCCGGGCCGGCTGGGCTGCTAGCCGCGCACGCGGCGGCGGGGCTCGGCGCCAAGGTCGCGCTGGTCGAGCGTGAATGGCTGGGCGGCGATTGTCTGAACATCGGTTGCGTGCCGTCCAAGGCGATCCTGCGCACCTCGCGTTTGTACGAGGGAATGCGCAACGCCGATCACTACGGTGCTCGTGTTCCCGGTGATATCCGGGTGGATTTTCCCGCGGCGATGCAGCGCATGCGCGATCTGCGCGCGCGGATCAGCCGCGACGATGCGGCGCGCCGGCTGGCCTCCGCAGGCGTGGACGTGTTCTTCGGCGATGCGCGTTTCAGTGGCGCCGACACGCTGATGGTCGATGGCACGACGCTGCGTTTCAGCAGGGCGATGATCGCCACCGGCGCGCGCCCGGATACGCCGGATGTTCCGGGTCTCGTCGAGGCCGGTTTTCTCACCAACGAAACCGTGTTCGATCTGACGCAATTGCCGCGCCGCGTGCTGGTGATCGGCGGCGGTCCGCTCGGTTGCGAACTGGCGCAGGCGTTCTGCCGCTTCGGGGCGCGTACCACCATCGCGCAGGACATGCCGTTGTTCCTGCCGAAGGAAGAGCGCGACGCCGCGCAGATCCTCTCCGATGCGTTCGCCCGCGATGGTCTGGATGTGCGGCTCAACAGCAAGGTCGTCGGCGTGCGCGTGGAGAACGGCGAAAAGCTCGTGGACCTGGTCAGCGATGACTACAAGAGCACGGTCGCGGTGGATGCGATCCTGACCGGCGTCGGCCGCGTGCCGAACGTCGACGATCTGGATCTGGAAAAAGCGGGTGTCGAGTACGACGACGAAATGGGCGTGCACGTCGATGATTTTCTGCGCACCAGCAATCCGCGCATCTATGCCGCCGGCGATGCCTGTCTCGAGCACAAGTTCACGCACACCGCCGACGCCTCGGCGCGCATCGTGGTGCAGAACGCGCTGTTTCTCGGACGCAAACGTCTGAGTGCGCTGACTGTGCCGTGGTGCACTTACACGGACCCCGAAATTTCGCACGTCGGCATCTACGTCCGCCAGGCCAACGCTCGCGGCATCGAAGTCAAGACCTTCACCGTGCCGCTGCACGAAGTCGATCGCGCGATCCTTGATGGCGAGACCGACGGCTTCGTCAAGATCCACACCGAAGGGGATTCCGATCGCATACTCGGCGCCACGATCGTCGCCGAGCACGCCGGCGAGATGATCAACGAGATCACGCTGGCGATGGTTGCGAACATTGGCTTGCGCACATTGGCGCAGGTGATCCACGCCTATCCGACCCAGGCCGAGGCGATCAGAAAAGCCGCCGATGCCTGGAACCGCGGTCGCCTGACCCCGCGCATGCAACGATTGGCCGCCGCGTGGCTGCGCTGGCGGCGGTGATTGCGTGAGTCCTTGTCGCCAAGTGCGCGGCCAATCGGTGGAAGTTGCCGCGCGTCAACGTTGCGTCTGCGACTTGCCTTGACGCCGTATTCACCGCAGGCGCGCAAAAGTGCGATCCCGGCAAGTCGGCCAGCACGAGAAGACAGGGTGTCTTCTTTCAAGGAGGAACGAAAATGAAATACGCAACGATCCTGTCCGCCATTGCGTTTACCGCGCTGGCGGGCTGCAGCATGATGTCGAGCAAAACCCACAATGGAACCATGGGACAGAACATGACCACGAAGATGGCGCCGGCCAATGAACAGGCCAGCAAGCCGGGCAATGCCGGCAATGGTCTGGGTTACGGGATGAGCCCGGAGGACGCGACCCGGGTGTTCACGAAACTCGATATCAACCATGATGGCTTCGTGTCGCGCGATGAGTTCATGGTCAACGGCGATTCCGGACAACGCTTCCCCGGCTGCGATACCAATGGCGACGGCAAACTGACGCAAGCGGAATTCGTGCAGTGCGCCGAGCAACCCGCCACGACCGACCAGTAACGCTCGTTTTCAAGCCCATTCATTGATCGTTCGCAACAACGATCTCGCCCGGCGCGAGCCGGGCGAAACCTGCGATCAAACGGATGAAGTTGGAGACGAATGCGCAAGGGTTGCTTGACGCGCAGCGGTCTTTTGTGCATGTAAACGTTGCGGCGCGGTCGACGCTGGTTCGAACCCTGTTGCGAGCAAGTCTTCCGGTAACGGATGTTGCAGGATCATGGCCGCAGCGAGTCTGCCCATCGCCGGTGCGGTCTGGATACCGTAGCCGCCGAGCGCCGCGACCCAGAAGAATCCCGGCAAAGCGGAGTCGTAACCCACTACCGGACTGCGATCATCGACGAAGCTGCGCAGCCCCGCCCACTTCTGCCGCACATGCTCGATCTTCAAGTTAGTGGCGGCTTCCACGCGATCGACCGCGACCGCGACGTCCCAATCCTCGGGGCTCGCATCGCAAGCGGGCGACGGCGTTTCCTCGGCCGGCGACAACAGGAGCCGGCCGGCATCGGGCTTGAAATAAAACTGCTCGTCGATATCGATCGTGAGCGGCCAGCCTGAAATATGAAATCCGGATGGCGCGTCCACGATCGCCGCGGTGCGCCGCAACGGCTGGATGCCGATGGAAGCAGCGCCGGCCAGTTCGGCGATCTGATCGACCCAGGCACCGGCGGCGTTGATGACGATGGGCGCGCTGTAGCCGCGGGTGCTGGTATGGACGTGCCACTTGTCGTTCGTTCGTTCCAGGCCTAGCACTTCCCCCTCGGTAACGAGCATTCCGCCGTTGACGCGCAACATGCGCAGATAACCCTGCAGCAGCGCGTGCACGTCCAGATCCGACGCCGCTGGTTCGTACAGCGCCGCTCGCACGTAATCCTTGCGCAACAAGGGCGACAGCATGCGCGACTCGCGACCGCTCAATCGTCGTGTTGCTTCGGCCACTCCCGGCATGGCGGCGAACGCATCCAATCGGTCGAGCTGATTGGTGCGCGCGATGTACAGGGAACCGCGTTTCCCGATCAAGGCAACATCGCTGAAATCGCCCGGCGGATTGAAGAAGAATGAGCGGCTCGCACGTGACAGGGCGCGGATCGGAGCGTTGCCATAGATTTCGGAAAAGATCGCGGCCGAACGTCCGGTCGCGTGGTAACCGGGTTGGCTCTCCCGTTCGAGCACGCACACATGTAACTCGCCTGCCAATTGCGCGGCCACCGATGCGCCGGCGATGCCGCCGCCAATCACCACGACATCGTAAGTCGCATCACTCATGGCGTCGCCGCAAGATTGGGCGAGCGCAACACGCGCGCGGCACGCGCTGCCTGCCAGAACAACACCACCGCGATGATCCATGCCGGGGCGATCACGGCGGTCAGCGACAGCCCCACCGACTTGGGATCGTGGAACACATGATCGGTTAATATCGCCGGCAGCGTGGCGCCGCCGCCGAGACCGAGGAGGATGTTGCCGAACGAAACCAGCCCGACGCTGAGGCCGCGCATTTCGGTGGTCACGATATCCTGTACCGCGACGATGCCGGCGACACCGGCGGCGGTGGACAACAGCGTCCATGCGCCGAAACAGAGCATCGTGACATTGGGGCTGCCCGCGAATCCGATCACCACGCCGGTCAGCGCAAGCGTCGCCGCCCCAGCCGCGATCACCAGTCGTCCGCGCATGCCGTTACGCGCTGTTGCGCGATCGGCAAGCGCGCCGCCACCGAGGACACCCAGAATCGCGGCGACGATCGAAGTCGCGCCAATCAACGCGCCGATGTGGCCTGGGTCCATGCCGAAACGCCGCGACAGCAGGGCCGGCGTCCAACTCAGCAGGCCGAAGTCGCCGATCGACATCAGCGCCATCGCGACATAAAGAGGCAGCAACACGCCGCGGCGCTCGACGAACCCGGCGATGACCTGGCTCAGGGGCCAGCGATGTTGCGTACCATCGGAGGCGTCGCTTCGCCGTCGCGGCTCCCGCACGCCCAGGATCAACGCCGCCATCACGAATCCGGAAAGACCGAGCACCACGAGCGTCGTGCGCCAGGGCAACAGATGTCCGAGTAAAGGCACGTGCGCGAACACGCCGTTGTCGGCGGCCTGCAGCAAGCCCCCGCCGATACCTATGGCTGCGCCGCCCCCGATCACCATGCCCATCAGAAACAATCCGATCGCCGTACCTCGCCGCTGCGGCGGAAAGTAATCCGCAAGCATCGACACCACGGCAGGCGCCAGCGCGGCTTCGCCTACTCCCACGAACACGCGCGCAGCGAACAACGCGCCGAAGGATTGCGCAAGGCCGCAGGCGAGGGTGGCAACGGTCCACAACGACACGCCGATCAGGATGATCCGTCGGCGCGGCCAGATGTCCGCAACGCGACCCAACGGCAAACCCGCAAACGAATAAATCAGCGCGAAGGCCAAACCCTGCAACAGGCTGACTTGTGTATCTGTGATGGAAAGAGTGGTGCGGATCGGATCGACCAGCAGGCTCAGGATCTGCCGGTCGGTATACGACAGCACAGCCGCGATGGCGAACACGCCGACCGCGAACCAGGCGCGGATCGGGCTGGGCCATGCCGTTGATCGTTCGAGGCCGGACGCATTCATGCGCGAGCGACGCAGGGAGGAAATAGTGGAAGGCTAAACAATCTCACTTGATCGCCGTCGTCTCGTTGGAGCCGCGCGGTGTATTTTCGGGTGGGGTCGTGGTGATTACTTCTTCCTTCACCAGTGTCCGCTCGAAAAAGTCGGCGGTGGCACCGAAGTTGCGTACCCACGTCCGCCACAGCAGCGAATCGTGTGTTTCGTCGGGGAACACGATTAGCTCGTAGGGAATGTGATGCTCGCGCAGCTTGGGTACCAGATCGACCGTCTGTGCAAAGCGCACGTCGCGGTCGTCGTCGGCCTGCATCAGCAGCACCGGCGATTTCCATTGGTCGATCGATGCGACCGGCGACGCCTGGTAGGCGGTCTTCTTCATCTTTTCCGAAATCCCTTTCAGATCGGTCAAGTCCTCGGTCCAGTCGTGCACGCCGGCGTAGTCCACGCCGGCCTTGAAAATACCCGAATTGCGCGCCAGTCCCATTGCCGTCAGATAGCCGCCATACGAGCCGCCCCACAAACCGATCCTGTGCGGATCGACGTACGGCAGCGCTTGCAGGTATTTCGCGCCCGCCACCACGTCCTGATATTCCGATGCGCCCTGCGGTCCCCAATTGACGGGCTCGCGAAAAGCGCGGCCGTACATCGTGCTCAACCGGTAGTTCACCGACAGCACCACGAACCCGCGGTTGGCCAGATATTCATTCGCTGTATACATGTAGTTGTAGGCGTCCATCGGATGGAAGCCAAGCACCATCTGCCGGAACGGACCGCCATGCGTGAAGATCAGCCCCGGGCTGTTGCGCGGGTATCCGCGCGGCACGAACAACTGGCCGTGGATTTCCAGCCCGTCGAGACTTTTGAAAACCACATCCTGCGGCGTCACGAATTGAGCCGACGGATAATCGGCCGGCAGCATGCGGGCGGCGATCATCTGCTGCCCATGCTGAGTCATGCGATAAGGCATCGCTGGTGTCGTCGCGGTCGAACCCAGAAACACGACATCGTGTCCGTCGCCCGTGACCACTGGCGACCACTCGATCGATGCGCCGCGTGTCAGCGCTACTGGGCGTTCCGGATGATCGATGCTCACGCGCCAGATGTGCCGGCGATCGACGTCGTTTTCGTTGGAGGAATAAAGCAGCGCCTTGCGATCGGGCGTCAACGCCACGCTACCGTTGAAGGAAAATTTTCCCGGTGTCAACAGCGCCGGCGCGCCGCCATCGGCGGCGATCGAATACAGATGCACCCAGCCGTCTTCCTGCGACGCGAACACGATGCGGTCGCCGGCGGCGAATCGGAATGCCTGGTCCTCCCAATCGCCCTCGTTGAGGTAGGACCCGTTGGCATCGTCGGTGCTTTGCCAGACGGTTTTCGTCTTGCCGCTGGCCGCGTCCCACACCTCGATCGTCCAGGGTTGCGGGCTGCCGGACAGGAACGGGTTTCCGCTGCCCATCACCCTGATGAAGGCCAGCTTCGAGCCATCTGCCGACCAGCGCGGCAGCGTGTCGTGAAAGACACTGGGATCGATGTAGCGCAGCGTCGGGCTGCCGAACCGGTAGACGCCGATCAGCGCATGCGTGCCGCGATCGCTGACGAAGGCAATTTCCTTGCCGTCGGGCGACCATCGCGGTTGGGAATTATCGCCGCGAATATAGGCGAGCTTGCGTGCCGATTCGGCGCCCGAAATCGGCGCCAGCCACAGTTGGTGCTGCCCGCTCCAGACGGCGTATTGACCATCGGGCGAAATCTGGATGTCTTCGCAGCCCTCCGGCGTGCAATTCGTCGTGCCCAGCAGCCGCGGCTTGCCGTTAACCACGTCGGCCGCCCACACTTGCTGCTCGGGCTGGTGCACGTTGCTGGTCGGATCGGCCACTTCGCCCTGCGCGTTGGTCTCGCTGCCACGTGCGTACACAACCGTGCGGTCGTCCGGCGTAAACCGCAGACTTGCGATCGGCATACCATCGTCGCCGCTGTAATGCGTCAGTTGACGGCCGGTGAAACCCGGGCCGTCGGCGATCCAAACATTGCGCGATCCGCGCAGGTTGAAAACCCAGGCGATCCGATCGTCGTGTGCTGCCGCCGTGAGCCCATAAGGATAGGGATAGCTCAGCGCCTGCTCGAGGGTGAATCCTGACGCTCGCGCCGGCTGCAACCATGCCAGCGAACTTACCGCCATCAGCGCTGCGACGCGTCCGAATTCCGCAAACCTTTCAATCGGCTTCATCGATCCTCCTTCGCGATTGACAGTATGTGCGTGGATTACCGACAGTAAAGCAAAAATTTTCATAATTTGAAAGTAGTTTGAAAAATACAGCCCCCCGCGCACCGCTGTCCGGCACGCCGATTTAAACTTCGAGATGATTCGGAGGCTACCGGCCGGAGCAGGACCGCTCGGCGAACTACGCCCGCTTAATGCGCTGGCGCAACGGTTTTCGCGTTGCGATCTTGGCGGTAGCACTGGGCGGGGTTGCGCGAGATGTTGCGGCGCCCGGTTCATCGGCGCCGCTGGCTTCGAGCAACTGCGATTGCGTCGCCGAACAGATCGACAGCACCCGGCAACGGCCGGGGCCGACAGCGATGTAGGCATGTCCCATGCCGCTGTCGAAATAGATCGAATCGCCTGATTCGAGCCGCGTTGGCGCGTAGAGGTCGGTATGGAGTTCGATGACGCCTTCCAGCACGTAGGCGTATTCCTCGCCCGGGTGGCGTATCAGCTCGCCGAATTCCGCGAGCGATCGCGCGTGCAGCTCGGCGATGATCGGGATGAATCGCTTGTTGAGCAGATCCGCGCCGGGATAGAGATGGGCGTAGTTTTCGGTTTCGATGGCAAGCCCCTCGCCGGCATGGGTAATACTGCGGCGGCCATTGACCGTTGTATGCGGGGTGGCCCCGTCCGAGTCGAACAGTTGCGCGATATCGATTTCAAGACCCGCACTCAATCGGGCAAGCTTGTCGTAGCTCAACGACATCTTGCCGTTTTCGATCTTGGAAAGGGTGGAGACAGGCAAGCCCGTGCGCGTACTGACCTCGGCCAGCGTCCAATCCTTGCGTTTGCGCAACGTGCGCAGCGCCAGACCGGGCTTCGCCGCTGAACCCTGGTTTCGTTTTTTCTTCATCGCCGTCGATTCCCTCCGTAGCTCTGGCTTGCCAGCGTTTTATCACAATCGCCGCGTCCCATCCGAACCACGTCGCATGATAATGATGGCACGGCCGAGCCCTGACTTGCTATTTCAGAAAAAATTGACAAGTGTGAAAATATGGTCGATATTGCCGTCGGTCGGGGCCAGCAGCCCCAGGGAGGGCGTATGCACAAGAACTTCGGCGCGTTGAGCGCATTGTTCGTGGCCATCACGGCATCGATGGCGGGTTCCGCTGCGGGCGCCGAGAGCGCGTCTGCCCAGCCGGCCCAGGACACGGGGCAGGCAACGCAGAATCAATCCAGCACTTCGGATCAGTCGTCATCCACGGCTACCCAAACCTCAAGCCAGCAGAACCAAGCCCAGGTCACCACGCTCGGGACAGTCACCGTGACCGCGACCAAGCGCAGCGAGTCGCTGCAAAAGGTGCCCATGGCGATTTCGGTGCTGACCTATCACGATATCCAGCGTGAGCACCTGCAGGACTTTGCGGACTATGCCGCCGCGACACCTGGCCTTATGGCTCTCGGTGGCGGCCCAGGCCTCACAGAACTGAGCATCCGCGGCATCGCTTCGGGTTCCGGACAGCCCAGCGCCTCGGTCGGCGTTTACATCGACGATACGCCGTACGGATCAAGCAGCGTGTTCGCCGCAGGCGCGGCATTGACGCCGGACCTCGATCCCGCCGACGTGGAACGCATCGAAGTGTTGAAAGGTCCGCAGGGCACGCTGTACGGCGCCGGCGCGCTGGGCGGCGTGATCCGCTTCATCACCATCCCGCCCGACACCGAGAACTACTCAGGTCGCCTGCAGGTCGGCGGCACCAGCGTGGATGGCGGCGGCAATGGCTTTGGTGTGCACGGCATGGTGAACCTGCCACTGGTCACGGACAAGCTGGCGATCCGCGCTAATGTCTACGACACCACCACTCCCGGTTTCATCGACGATGCCGGCCAGGGCAAGACTGACGTGAACGAGAGCAAAGCCAAGGGCGGCCGTGTCTCGTTGCTGTGGACACCCACGGCAACAACCTCGCTGCGGGTGACGGCACTAGCGCAAAACCTCAATTCCGAGGGTTCAGCAACCGAGGCTCTCGATCCCGCCACGCTGCAGCCGATCTATGGCGACCTGCAGCAACGCTCTGCCAATCTTGGCGGCGATCTCTTCGTTGGACGCTATCGGCTCTACAACGCGACCTTCGACCACGATTTCGGCTGGGCGAAGTTCACGTCGTCAACCAGCTACAGCACCCTCGGCGGCGATGTCCTCGTTGATGTGACTCCACTCCTGTTCCTCGGTTACTTGCCCAATGGCGATCCCTACGGCCTCCTCGAGGCCCAGCCGATACAACAGAAAAAGACAACCCAGGAATTCCGTCTGGCATCGCCGGACTCGCAACGCGTGTCATGGCTGGGTGGCGTGTTCTGGACCAAGGAAACCGCCAGCAACGCGCAGAACATCTACCCCACCGATTACTACACCGCGGCACCGCAGCCCTCGCCGTTTGGCGTTCCCGTTGGGGGCACCATTCAGCCGAGCACCTATGCAGCCTATGCCTTTTACGGCAGCCTCACCTGGCACATTACCGACCGCTTCGACGTCGAAGGCGGCCTGCGCTACAGCCACGACAAGCAGCACTACACCGAATACGCATACGGGGTGATTGCTGGTCTGGGGGCCATGCCGGAGTTGCAACAAGACTCGCGTACGTCGGACAGCAGCACCACGTATTCTTTCTCGCCGCAATTCCACATCAACGACAACAACATGCTGTACCTGCGGGTGGCCTCCGGCTTCCTGCCCGGCGGCCCCAATGTGGTCGCACCCAATGCTGTCGGCCACATACCGCCCACCTTCAGCCCGACCCAGCTGACCGATTACGAGTTGGGCCTCAAGTCGACCTCGGACGATGGCCGGCTCAGCGCGGATCTGGCCGCGTACTACATCGACTGGACCAAGATCCCCTTGCTCACGTACGTATACCCGTACACTTACCTTACCGCCGCCGGACAGGCCAAGAGCAAGGGGGTGGAAGCCACCGTCGCGGTTATCGCAGCCCCGGGCCTCAAGTTTTCGGTCAACGCCGCCTACAACAACGCCAACCTGACCAAGGACGCCCCGTTCCCTTCCAATGGCAAGCGCGGCGACCCGCTGCCCTACGCACCGAAATTCACCCTCAGCCTCAACGGGGACTATGACTTCGCGCTGGGCGGACGTTGGCACGGATTTGCCGGTTTCAGCTATCAGTACATCGATGAGCGCTCGACCGATTACGCGTTCAGTTTCCCGATTCCGGGTGTACTGCCTCCGCTGCCGGCGAGCCCGACCATTCCGGCTTACCACATCATGAATCTGCGCGCGGGCGCGACGTACGATCAGTGGACCATCGATGCTTACGTCAAGAATGTGTTTAACGAGCGCGGCATCGTGACGGCGAGCACCTTCGCCAACTTTGTGCCGGTCGCCGGGCAGCTCAATCCGATCACCGGAAAAGTGGAAGACAACGCCGCGATCATCACGCCGCGCCTGTTCGGGATTTCGGTCAGCAGGACTTTCTGAGCGAGCGTATTCCGTCACGCCAACAGCCGCGGCTCGTAGGTGTAGGTAGACACCACGGACGCGGTGTGGTGGTTGCCGTATCTACAACCAGAGTCAACCATGGAACTTGCGCTGCAGACCGAAAGCTGGACCTTCAAGAACCCCTTTCACATCACCAACTACGTGTTCACCGATGCGCAGGTGCTGGTGGTGACGCTCCGCGACGGCGATTTCCTCGGGCGTGGTGAGGCCAATGGCGTTTACTACCACGATGAAACGCCGGGGAGGATGACCGACCAGATAGAAGCCGTGCGCGGCCGAATCGAGTCGGGCATCGACCGCGAGACTTTGCGCGTTCTGTTGCCACCCGGCGGCGCGCGCAATGCTCTGGATTGCGCGCTGTGGGATCTCGAAGCCAAACGCGCCGGAATCCCCGTGTGGAAATTGGCGAATGTGCGTCAGCCGATTCCCCTGCGCACCACGCTCACGATCGGCGCGGATACGCCGGAACGAATGGCTGCCACCGCGCTTGCCTACACCCAGGCGCGTGCCATCAAGCTTAAACTAACCAGCAACGATGCCGCTGCGTGCGTGAGCGCCGTGCGCGCGGCACGTCCGGACGTCTGGATTGGTGTTGACGCCAACCAGGGCTTTACCAGGCGCTCGCTGGAGGATCTCATCCCTTCGCTGGTGGATTCTCGGGTCGGGCTGATCGAGCAGCCGTTGCCGCGCGGTGAAGACGGTGCACTGGCGGGCCTGCGGTCACCAATTCCGCTCGCGGCCGACGAGAGCGTGCAGAGTCTTCGCGACATCGAGCCTCTCGCGGCACATTACGACCTGATCAACATCAAGCTGGACAAATGCGGCGGACTTACCGAAGCATTGCTGATGGAACAGGAGGCGCGTCGTCATGGCATGAGGGTGATGGTCGGATGCATGAATGGCACGTCGCTGGCCATGGCACCCGGCTTCGTGCTCGCTCAACTGTGCGACTTCGTGGATCTGGATTCGCCGACCTTTCTGTCGCGCGATCGCGAACCTTCCGCCAATTACACCGATGGCAATATCTGGTGCCATGAAGGTGTCTGGGGCGCCGCTGCTTAACGTTATTCCACGATTCAGATGTTGCGAGGAGAAGACATGTTCAAGCGATTGATGGCGACAGCGGTTGCGCTGCTCTTAACGACAGGCGCGGCCACAGCGGCCCCGGCGAGCCAAGCGTTCGCGCAAAAACCGGGGTCGAGCGCCGCCGTGCCGGCTGCGGTTCCCACCGTGGCGAGCACAGCGGCTCCCGCAACGACGACAGAGGGCGCAACGACCGCGCCGGCGATGACGGCGCAGGACGTGCAGACGTTCTTCGACAGCCTGGTGCCTTACGCCATGCATCGCGGCGATATCGCTGGCGGCGTGATCGTGGTAGTCAAGGATGGCAAGGTCCTGTTCGCAAAAGGTTACGGCTACGCGGACATTGCCAAGCGTATACCCGTGATCGCGGATCAGACACTGTTCCGGATTGGCTCGGTCTCCAAGACGTTCACCTGGACCGCGGTCATGCAACTGGTCGGTGAGGGCAAGATCGACCTCAACGCCGATGTGAACAAATATCTGGACTTCAAGATTCCGGAGAAAAACGGAGACCCGCTCACCATGCGCGATTTGCTGACGCAAACGCCGGGTTTCGAGGATACCGTGCGCGATGAGTTCGTCTCGACGCCGCATCAGCTCTTGCCGCTGGGCGAGTACGTAAAGAAAGATCTGCCCACGCAGATTTTCCCGCCCGGCGAGATTGTCGCCTATTCGAATTACGGCGCCACGCTGGCGGGCTACATCGTGCAGCGATTGTCCGGCGAGCCGTTCGACCAATATATCGAGGACCATATCTACAAGCCGCTGGGCATGGACCATTCCACCTTCAGGCAGCCGCTGCCGGCCGCGCTGGTTCCCGACATGTCGGTCGGTTACCAGTCGGCATCGGACAAGAAGACCATTCCGTTCGAGTCCGTCGGGATAGCGCCGGCCGGGTCCATGACCTCAAGCGGCACCGACATGGCGCGTTTCATGATCGCGCAACTGGATAACGGCCAATACGACGGCGCCTCGATCCTGTCGCCGGCGACGATTGCGCTGATGCATACCCCACACTCGAAGATGGCGCCGGGGATGAACGGTTACGATCTGGGCTTCTACCAAGAAAATCGCAACGGCTTGACGATCATTGGCCATGCCGGTGACACCAATGCGTTCCACAGCGACTTGCATCTGATGCTGGACAAACACATCGGCCTGTTCGTGTCATTCAACAGCGCCGGCAAGGCGGGCGAGGTTGAAAAAGTGCGCACGGTACTGTTCCGTGATTTCCTGGATCGCTATTTCCGGTATACACCGCCGCAGGAACAAACCGTCGCAAATCCCAAGCCTGACGCTGCACAAGTAGCCGGCTGGTACATGGGCAGCAGGCGCATCGTGAGCGGGCTGCGACTAGCGTATGCGCTCACGCAGACTGGCGTGACCGCGAATCCCGATGGCACCATCCAGTTCGCCGAACTCACCGATTTGAGCGGAACGCCGAAGACCTGGCGCGAAGTGGGTCCGCTGACGTATCTCGAGGTTGGCGGGCAGACGCACACGAAATTCGTGACCGACAAGAACGGCCACATTCGTTACTGGATTTCCGATGATTTTCTTCCCGTCGAAGTCTTCCAGCCGGTACACGGTTTGCAGAGCTTCGGGATGCTGAAGTCGTTGGGCATCGCATTTATCGTGGCGCTATTGCTCGCCCTCGTGATCTGGATCGGTGGCGCGATCGTTCGCCGTCGCATGCGGACCAAGTTGGTGCTGACGCGTAGTCAGTTCTGGTTGCGCTTGGCCTCGCGCGTTGGCGTGATCCTGCAGCTGCTGTTGTTGATCGGCTGGGTTTGGTTGTTCACCTACGTGTTTGCGACCGCCAACGGCAAGCTCAATGGTTATCTGATGGCGCTGTATGTGCTGGGCGTGCTTGCAGCGATCGGTGCGCTCGCGATGCTGGTCGAGGCGGTACTGCGTATTGTTCGTGGGCCCGGCGGCTGGCTGGTACGCATCGGCGAAGTGGTACTGGGCCTCTGTGCGCTGTACGCGCTCTGGGGAATCGTCGTGTATGGCCTGGCCAATTTCAGCTTCATCTACTGAAATGATTCGTCAAGGCCTGCTAGTGATATGAGGGGAAAAGACATGTTCGCTCGATTGATAGTGGCGGGACTTGCCTTGTTCCTGATGAATGGCTCATTCGCGAGTGCGAGTCAGCCCCTGACCAGTCACCCTGCTCGTATTGCCGCGCTAAATCCCGCGCCCGTCAGCTCGACGCCGACGTTGCCGGTGACCAACGCAGTGTCCGTTACGGTTGCGCCCACCGGCGTGGCCGCGATGACAACGCAGGATCTGCGTTCCTTTTTCGACGCACTCGTTCCCTACATGCTGAAGCGCAATGACATTGCCGGCGGCGTAGTCGCGGTGGTGAAGGACGGGCACCTGATCTTCGTGCAAGGTTACGGTTACGCGGATGTTGCCAAGCGCACGCCCGTGATAGCGGACCAGACCCTGTTCAGGGTGGGCTCGACATCGAAACTGTTCGATTGGACCGCGGTAATGCAGCAAGTCGCCGCGGGCAAGATCGATCTTGATCGCGACGTCAATGACTACCTCGATTTCAAGATCGCGGAAAAATTCGGCAAGCCCATCACGATGCGCGACCTGATGACGATGACCCCGGGATTTGCCGAGACCATCAAGAATCTATTGGTCGCAACGCCCAATCAACTGATTCCGTTACGTCAATACCTGATCGACGATATGCCGCCGCGAATTTTCCCGCCGGGCGAGGTCGTGGCGTATTCCAACTATGGCGCCACGCTGGCGGGCTACATCGTGCAGCGTGTGTCGGGCGAACCGTTCAATAACTACGTCCAGGACCACATCTTCAAACCACTGGGGATGACGCATTCGACATTCGAGCAACCACCGCCGACTGCATTGCGTGGCGATCTTGCAACCGGCTACATCACCGCCACCGGCACGACCATCGTGCCCTTCGAGACGATCCAGGCATGGCCGGCCGGCTCCATGACTACGAGCGCCACCGACATGGCGAAGTTCATGATCGCGCAGCTGGACAACGGCCAATATAACGGCGCTTCGATCCTGTCGCCGACGATGATCAAGTTGATGCATACGCCGCAATCGCGGATGGCGCCCGGCATCAATGGTTACGATCTCGGTTTCTACCAGGAAAATCGCAACGGACTACGAATCATCGGCCACGCCGGCGACCTCGTCGCCTTCCATGCCGATCTGCACTTGCTGCTGGACAAGAACGTTGGCTTGTTCATGGCGTTCAACAGCGCCGGCAAAGCGCCGAACGGTACCTCGGAGGCCGTGCGTACGGATTTGTTCCGCACTTTTCTCGACCGCTATTTTCCTTACAAGCCGCTCGCACAAACGGCGCTTGCGACTGCAAAATCCGATGCGGCGCGCGTTGCGGGGTGGTACTGGAGCAGCCGCCGCGAAGAAAGCGGATTCCGGCTGCTATTCATGCTGGGTCAGACCCAAGTCGCCGCGCAGCCGGACGGGCAGATCACCGTCAGCATGTTGAAGGACCCGAGTGGCGCGTTGAAACATTGGCGTGAAGTGGGGCCGCTAATCTATAGCGAAGTGAACGGCCAGGGGCACTTGCGTTTTGTCGCGAATCGCGATGGTTCGATACGCTGGTGGGTTTCCGACGACTTCATTCCGGTGATGGTGATGCAGCCCGTGCGCGGCTTGGAGCAACACGGCTGGTTTGTATTGCTGATCGGTATTGCCATCGCAGTGCTCGTCTTGACTTTGCTGGTCTGGATTGGTGGTGCAATCGTGCGGCGACGCTTCGACCGTGCCTTGGCTTTCTCACCGAAACAATCGTCGCTCAGGTTGGCCTCGCGCATTGGCGTGATCCTGCAGCTGGCTGTCGTGGTCGGCTGGCTGTTGATGCTGGCCGCGTTCTCGAAGCCGTTGGCACTGTTCCACAGCGACTTCGATGGCCGGATGATGGTCTTGTATGTGTTGGGAGTGCTGGCGATCCTTGGTGGCCTGGCAATCATTGCCGAAGTCGTGTGGCGGGTTGCACGCGGGCCCGGCGGTTGGATGGTGCGCATCGGCGAACTCGTGCTCGGGCTGGTCGCGCTGTATGGCACCTGGGCAATCTTTGCCTTTCGCCTCGCCAATTTCAATTTCACGTATTGATATGCCACGCCACCGCGCCGACTCGTACATTTCGAGGATAGGACTGGCATTGTTGCTGGGACTGGCGGCGATGCCGGCGGTTGCCACGCCGCCAGCCGATCTCGATGCTTACGCCGCGCGCGCCATGAAGACCTTCGGCGCGCCGGGCATGGCGGTCGCGATCGTGGAAGGCGACAAGTTCGATACACGCGCCTACGGCATCCGCAAGCTTGGGTTCCCGGATCGCGTGGACGTACATACCACGTTCCCGATCGGCTCCAATACCAAGGCGTTTACCTCGACCGCGCTCGCTATCCTTGTCGATGACGGCAACCTGCGTTGGGACGACAAGGTCGGCGAAGAATTGCCCGGGTTTCGGATGTACGACGCCTATGCTTCGCACGAGATGACGGTGACCGACCTGCTGGTGCATCGCAGCGGGCTTGGGCTTGGCGAAGGCGATCTGATGTTCGTGCCGGATACCAACCGCACTCGCGCGGAATTCGTAGAGTCCATCCGCTATCTGAAACCGGCCACGAGTTTCCGCAACGGATTCGCCTACGACAATGTTCTCTATGCCGTGGCGGGACAACTGTTGCAGGCAGTCTCCGGCCAAACCTGGGAAACCTTCGTCAAGCAGCGCATCTTCGAGCCCTTGGGCATGCGCGACGCAGCGGTCGATTACGATGCACAGGGCCCGAATCGCGTCGCACCGCACGCGCGCACATCACAAGCCATCCGCGGCATCGGGCCGGAGGCGGTGCTGACTACCGGCCACATGAGCGGACCTGTTGCGCCGGCCGGTGCGATCTATGCCAGCGCCGATGACATGGCGCGCTGGCTGCGCGTGCAATTGGCGCACGGCGATATGGGCGGCGGCAAACACTTGTTAAGCGCCGCGCAATCGAAGGTGTTATGGACACCGGTCACCATCGTGCCGATTACACCTACGCCGGCGCCGATTGCGGCAATCACACCACACTTCAGCGAATACGCGTTGGGATTCTTCGTGGAAGATTACCGCGGCCACAAGATCATCACCCACTCGGGTGCGATCCTGGGCGGACTATCCGCAATCGCCATCATTCCCGAGAAAAAAGTAGCTTTCGCGGTGATGATCAATTCGGAGGATTCCGGCGCGCGCTGGTCCGTGTTCTATCATCTGCTCGATCACTATCTCGATCTGCCGCCGAGCGATTGGACCGCGCTTTACAGGCAGGCTCTCGATCAACGACACGCGAAAGCGCTGAAGGATTTACAGAGACAGCAGACCACGATGCATCCCGAACGCGGGCCGTCGCTGCCGCTTGCCGCCTACGCCGGCGTCTATCGGGATTCCTGGTACGGAACGATGACGATTTCCCTGGATGAAGTCGGCAAATCCGGCACATTGCGCATTCGCTTCGATCGTTCGCCGGGCATGCAGGGTGTGCTTGAACACGCGCAATACGATACCTTCCAAACGCGCTGGAGCGATCGCGATATCGAAAACGCCTACATGACATTTGACCTGAATCCCGACGGCGGCATCGCCGCGATCAGGATGAAACCGGTATCACCGAACGCGGATTTCAGTTGGGATTATCAGGATCTGCATTTCGAGCCTGTGAAGAAAACCATCACTACAACAAACTGAGAGCCATGCGCATCTTCGCCGCAGGTCTTATTACCGAGACCAACACTTTCTCGCCGTGGCCGACGGGATGGCGCGCGTTCGAGGAAAACGGGCTCTCGCGCAACCACGCCAACGCCACGCCCGATGACGCTGAGACCTCGATGGTCGCGAAGATGTGGAGCGATCTGTCCACGCGCGACGGTCACGGGTTCGTGGAAAGCATTTTCCCGTTCGCGCAGCCAGCCGGGCCGACGGTGCAATCGGTGTACGAAGGTTATCGCGATGACATACTCGCGGACATCACGGCGAAAGGGCCATTCGACCTCGTGCTGCTGTTCCTGCACGGCGCGATGGTGTCCGGCGAGTGCGACGACTGCGAGGGCGATCTCATCGGCAGAATCCGCAGCGTCGTCGGCGCGAAGGCAAGCATCGGCGTGATGCTCGATCCGCATTGCCACCTTACCCCACGCATGGTGCAGCAGGCAACCGCGATCATTCTGGCCAAGGAATATCCCCACATCGATTACATGGATCGCGGCCGCGAGCTTTACGACATCTGCGTGCGGAGTGTGCAGGGACGATGCTCACCGACGCCCGCACTGTTCGACTGCCGCATGCTCGGCTGGTATCCCACGACCCTCGAGCCCATGCGCAGTCTCGTTGCTTGTATGCGGGAAATCGAGAACCACGAAGGCGTGCTGTCGGTGAGTTTCGCGCACGGGTTTCCGTGGGGCGACACGCCCGACACCGGTTCGAGGGTGCTGGCGATCACCGATAACGACGCTGACCTCGCCGCTCGCATCGCGGAAGAGATAGGAATGGAAATCTATGCCGCGCGGGAGCAGTTGCTGCCGCGGTTCCCCGATATCGAGACCGCGCTGGTGCAAGCGATGCAAGCGAAGGGCCGCGTGGTGCTGGCCGATACCGCCGACAATACCGGCGGCGGCGCGCCCGGCGACAGTGTCGTCCTATTGCGGGCGATGCTGCAACACGCATGCAAGGATGCCGCGTTCGGTGCGATCTGGGATCCGATCGCCACGCAGGTCTGCGCCGACGCTGGCGTCGGCGCCACGCTGGCGTTGCGGTTGGGCGGCAAATGCGGCGTGGCTTCAGGGCAGTCAATCGATGTGACGGCGACGGTCAAGGCGATCAAAATCGATCACGACCAGGCAGGTCTCGGTCCGACGCGCGTGAACATGGGCCTGTCGATCTGGATAGAAATCGAGGGTATCGACGTAGTGATCAACTCCATCCGTACCCAGGTCTTTTCGCCGGATGCCTTTACCGGGCTCGGCATCGACTTGCAACGCAAGAAGTTGATCGCGGTCAAATCCAGTTGGCATTTCCAGGCGCGCTTCGCGCCGATTGCCGAGTTGCTGATTCCGGTCGCCACCCCCGGCGCGATACAAATGAATTTCGCGACGATCGATTACCGCAAGAAGCGCGACATGGATTTTTTCCCCCGTATGCATGATCCGCTGGGAGCGCGGGAGCGGGATGATATTGCGTAGGGCAATAAAAAACCCGCCGCAGCGGGTTTTTTTATGAACTTGGTGCGGTGGAGGGACTCGAAAAATAAGCACAATACATTGTTTTCACTGGTTGTATTGGGGCGACCACTATGCAAGTACCCCCATTTGTATCCCCACTAAAAGAATGGGAGAGAGACCGAGCGGTTCGCACAGACTACGGCGGCAAGCACGCGAGGACTTGACCGCGGAACGGATGACCGCGCAGGAACTCAATCGTCTCGTGGGTGATGGCTGCCAGGTGTTGCATGATGTGCCGGGAGAGAAATTCAATCTCGATCACGTCCTGGGACGACTCGACCCGCGCGCTGGTCGTCCAAGCATTGGTGATGGGCTATCCCGATGTGGAATGAATATCTGTCTAGCCCAAGTTTTGGGGCGGGTATCGGCCA
>JBDTBW010000035.1:0-93463 GCA_039923855.1 Rhodanobacteraceae bacterium
CCCATGTGTGGAATAGTCGCCGCCGCGGCGCAGCGTGATGTCGTCCCGATCCTGATCGCCGGTCTGAAGGCGCTGGAGTACCGCGGCTACGATTCTGCCGGGCTGGCAATACAAACCGATGACACGCTCGCGCGCCTGCGCATCCCCGGCAAAGTGCGGGGTCTGGAGACCCTGCTGGAGGCCATGCCGCTGGCCAGCCAAACCGGCATCGCCCATACACGATGGGCCACCCACGGCGTTCCGAATGAAACCAACGCGCATCCGCATTTCTCGAACGAAGCGGTGGCGGTGGTCCACAACGGCATCATCGAGAACCACGCGCCGCTGCGCGAGGAATTGCAGCGCGCCGGTTATATCTTCGAATCCGAGACCGACACCGAGGTCATCGCGCACCTGGTGCACCAGCACATGGCGCGCGGCGAAGGCCTGCTCGATGCCGTGTTCGCGATCACCGACCGCTTGCACGGCGCCTACGCAATCGCGGTGATCAGCAAGGCGACGCCCGGCCACGTGGTCGGCGCGCGGCGTGGCAGCCCACTGGTCGTGGGCATCGGCATCGGCGAGCATTTCCTGGGCTCCGACGTGCAGGCATTGATCAAGGTGACCAACCAGTTCGTCTATCTCGAGGATGGAGACGTCGTCGAGATCACCCGCGAGACCATGCAGATGTACGACGATGCGGGAAATCCGGTCACACGGCCGGTGCGCGAAAGCGAGTTGTCGGCCGACGCGGTGGAGCGCGGCGAATACCGCCACTACATGCTGAAGGAAATATTCGAGCAACCGACCGCGGTGGCGAACACCCTAGAAGGCCGCATCGCCGACGGTCACGTGCTGCCGAACATTTTCGGCGTCGACGCCGAGCGCTTGTTGCGGCAGACCCGCCAGCTGCAGATCGTCGCCTGCGGCACCAGCTACCACGCGGGCCTGGTGGCACGTTACTGGCTGGAAGGGATCGCCGGCATCCCTTGCAGCGTCGAGGTTGCCAGCGAATACCGCTACCGCAACGCGGTGGTGCCGGATGGCACCCTGTTCCTCGCCATCTCGCAATCCGGCGAGACCGCCGACACCTTGGCCGCACTGCGCGAAAGCAAGCGGCGCGGCTATCTTGGCTCATTGGGCATCTGCAACGTGCCCGAGTCGAGTCTGGTGCGCGAGGCCGATCTAACGCTGATGACGCGCGCCGGTCCCGAAATCGGCGTCGCCTCGACCAAGGCCTTCACCACCCAGTTGACCGCGCTCGCGTTGCTAGTACTGGATTTGGCGCGGATGAACGGACTCGACGCGAACAAGTACGCGCGCCTCGTCGACGAGTTGGCGACGCTGCCGCGCGTGCTGGGCGAGGCACTGATGCTGGAACCGGTGATCGCCAAGCTCGCCGAGCAGTTCGTCAACAAGCACCACGCGTTGTTCCTGGGCCGTGGCGCGCAGTATCCGGTGGCGATGGAAGGCGCACTCAAGCTCAAGGAGATTTCCTACATCCACGCCGAGGCCTACCCGGCCGGCGAACTCAAGCACGGTCCGCTGGCGCTGGTCGACGAGGACATGCCGGTCATCGTGGTCGCGCCGAACAACCAGATGCTGGAAAAACTGAAGTCCAACCTCGAGGAAGTCCGCGCGCGCGGCGGCGAGTTGTTCGTGTTCGCCGATGCGGCGGTCGATCTGCCGTTGAATGGCGCGCGCGGACATCTGATCAAGGTGCCGACCGGCGGCAACTTGATCGCGCCGGCGGTGTTCACGCTACCGTTGCAATTGCTGGCCTACCACGTCGCGGTGTTGCGCGGCACCGATGTCGATCAGCCGCGCAATCTGGCCAAGTCCGTGACGGTGGAATAGTCGTATTCGTGCGAGCCCGGTCAAGGCCTCTCGCGAAACCCCGGCTCACCCAAGTCCGCGCGCCATCAGTACCGCGGCGAACGGGATCAGCACGAGCACCGCCAATTCGATCGCGACCAATGCGCGCATCCAGCGCCACTCGCGCGTCGGAATCTCGAAGCCCGCGTCGTCGCGTCGGTACCGCCGCCAGCGTTGATAGCTCATGGTCGGCACGATCGAAATCAGTCCGACCAGCACGAACAATCCTATCAGGGCGTGGAACGCGCTGTTGTGCGTATAGAAAACGATCGGCTTACCGCTGCTGAACATGCGCGCGACGCCCGTAACCAGCACCGCACCGGCCGCGATGAAATAACCCGTGTCCGTGCGCGTGAGCATTTCCGGGTCCAATGCCAGCGCACCGCCGCGCAACAACAACCATTGCCTGCCCAGAAACCAGGCCAGAAAAAAGATCGCCAGAAAATGCGCGTAGGCGAGCAACGCGTCAATGAGCATGTTGCACGGATTCCATGTTCGCGAAGAGCGATGTGTCGAGATCGACATTGCCGCCGGTAAGTATCAGCCCGACACGCATGCCGCGGAAGCGCTTGCGGTGTGCGAGCAACGCGGCCAGCACGATCGCCGCGGACGGCTCGACGGTTTGCTTCAAATGCAACCACAGCGAGCGCATCGCAGCGAGTGTTTGCTCGTCAGTGACGGTCATGATGTCGACTTGATAGTGGCGCAGCAGTTCGAAATTGATCGCACCGATGGTCGCGCGCAGGCCATCGCAAATCGTGTCGGGCGCAACATCGAGCACCCGCTCGCCGCGTTGCAGCGATAAATACGCGTCGTCCGCGCCGGCGGGTTCCGCGCCGATCAATTCGATGGCGGGCGACAACGCGCGCGTAACGATCGCGCAACCGCACAACAAGCCGCCGCCGCCCAGCGGCGCGATAAGAGCGTCGAGTCCGGAAACCTGTTGCAACAATTCCAGCGCGACGGTGCCTTGACCGGCGATCACGTTGGGATCGGCGTAGGGGTGTACCAGCGTCGCGCCGGTTTCGCGCTGGACGCGCGCGGCCGTTTCCTCACGGGCAGCCAAAGTCGGCGCGCAGCGGTGCAATATCGCCCCGGACGCCACGATGTTGGCGAGCTTGGCGCGCACCGCGCCTTCGGGCACCACCACATGCGCCGGAATCCCGCGCGTGGCCGCAGCCAATGCCAGGGCCGCGCCGTGATTCCCGGAGGAATGCGTCACCACGCCGCGTTGCGCTTGGTCGTCCGTCAGCGCCCACACCGCGTTGCACGCGCCGCGAAACTTGAATGCGCCACTGCGTTGCAGGTGTTCGCATTTGAAAAACAACTGCGCGCCGGCGAGTTCGTCCAGGACGGACGAACACAAGACCGGCGTGACCGTCGCGTAAGCCGCGATGCGTGCGGCCGCGGCGCGTACGTCTGCGATACTGGGCGCTTCGCGGGGATTCATGCCCGCCTCATGGATCCGCCGCGAACCTTCGCTTCCGCATTGATCACCACCTTCCGCTCCGCCGCTTCCAATGAATGCTCGAACCGAGCCGCGCCGTTCCTCCGACGACATCGTCCGTCTCGCCGATTATCGCGTGCCCGCGTGGTGGGTTGAAGCGATCGAGCTGACTTTCGATCTGGATATCGAGGCGACGATCTTGCACGCGCGCTTGCACTTGCGGCGCGAACGCGACGAACCGCTGAGGCTGGAGGGCGACGGATTGCAATTGCTGGAAGTGCGAATGGACGGACGCGTACTCGCAGAAGCCGATTACCTGCTCGACGACGCGGGCCTGACGATCCCCGGCGTGCGTGATCGCGGCGTGCTGGAAACACGGGTGCGCATCGAGCCGGCAAGCAATACCGCATTGTCGGGATTGTACCTGTCCGGTTCCCGCGAACGCGGGTTTTTGCTGACCCAGTGCGAAGCGCAGGGCTTCCGCCACATCACGTTCTTTCCCGATCGTCCAGATGTGCTGGCGAAATACACCGTAACGCTGCGCGCCAACGCTGCGCGTTTCCCGGTACTGCTGGCTGGCGGCGACCCCGATGGGGAGGGCGATTTGCCGGATGGCCGCCACTGGGCGCGCTTCGTCGATCCGCATCCCAAACCGGGTTATCTGTTCGCGTTGGTCGCCGGCCATCTGGAAAAAATCGAGCGCGCGTACCGCACCGCCGAGGGCCGCGATGTGACGCTGCGCATCTGGGCGGAAGCCGACGCGATCGGCGGCTGCGACTTCGCAATGGATTCGCTGGAACGCGCGATGCGCTGGGACGAGCGCGTATACGGGCGCAATTATGACCTTTCAGTGTTCAACATCGTCGCCACACACGACTTCAACATGGGCGCGATGGAGAACAAGGGTCTCAACATCTTCAACGCCAAGTATCTGCTGGCCGATCCCGACACCACCACCGACGACGAATACCGCCATATCGAAGCGGTGGTGGCGCACGAGTATTTCCACAACTGGAGCGGCAACCGCGTCACCTGCCGCGACTGGTTCCAGTTGTCGTTGAAGGAAGGCTTCACCGTGTTCCGCGAACAGAGCTTCTGTGCGGACATGCAATCGGCGGCGCTGCAACGCATCGATGACGTGGCCGGGTTGCGGCGTGCGCAATTTCCGGAAGATGCAGGTCCCCTGGCGCATCCGGTTCGTCCCTCGCAATACCGCGCGATCGACAATTTCTACACCGCGACGGTGTACGAAAAAGGCGCGGAACTGGTGCGGATGCTGGCCGGCTGGCTCGGTCCCGAACGTTTTCGCCGCGGCACGGACCTATACTTTTCGCGCCATGACGGGCAGGCCGTTACCATCGAGGATTTTCTGGCGGCGCTCGGCGATGCCAACGATCTCGACCTCTCGCCTTATCTCGCCTGGTACGCGCAAGCGGGCACCCCATGCGTGAGAGCGCGCGGCGAATACGATGCGGCTTCGCGCACCTTCACCCTGCATCTGGCTCAGCACACGCCACCGACGCCGGGGCAACCCGACAAACAACCGCTGCCGATTCCGGTGCGCATCGCGTTGTTCGCGCGCGACGGTTCGCGCTTGCGGTTGCGCTCGATCGGAGAAAGCGTCGCGAGCGGCAATGAGCGCGTATTGGAACTTGCGCACACGCAACAGGCGTTCGTGTTCGAAGGTATCGATACGACGCCTGTGCCTTCGTTGTTGCGCGGATTTTCCGCGCCGGTGACGCTGCAATGCGAATACGCGCCGCAAGATCTCGCTTTGCTGCTGCGCCACGAGAGCGAAGGCTATGACCGCTGGAACGCGGCGCAACAACTCGCGCTACGCGCTTTCGATGCGCGGCTCCTCGACGAAATTGGCACCCCCGCGCTGGCCGCGTGGCTGGAGGTGCTGTCCGATCTGTTCGACCAGGATGAAACGCAACTCGACCCTGCGTTGCTGGCCGAACTTTCGAGACCTCCGTCGGAGATCGAACTGGGCGCGCGCGTCGAATCGTTCGACCCGGATGCGGTGCACGCCGCTCGCGAGAAAATCGAGGATGCGCTGGCCACGCGTTTGCGCGACCGGCTGCTGCCGCGATATGGGTCATTGCACGCGCTCGAGCGCGGCGCGCCGGACTCGACGGCGCAGGCTCGGCGGCGATTGAAGGGCCGCGTGTTGTCGCTGCTGTTGCGCGCGTTGCCGTGGGAAGGGGGAGCCATCGCGCTTGTCCAATTCCAGGGCGCGCAAACGATGACCGACCGGCTGTCGGCGCTGGGCGCATTGACGCGCGCCAAATTTCCCGAAGCGGCGCAAGTGTTGCGCGACTATCGCGAGCGTTACGACGGCAATGCGTTGGCGTTGGACAAATGGTTCACGCTGCAGGCACAAGTGCCGGCGCACGCGGCGCTCGATGCGGTGCGCGCGCTGACCACGGATCCGGCTTACGCGCAGGGTAATCCCAATCGGGTGCAAGCATTGCTGGGCGCATTCGCGCGCGGCAATCCGGTCGGTTTCCATCGCCCCGATGGCGCGGCTTACCGTTATCTTGCGGATCAAATCGCCAGGATCGATGCGATGAATCCGCAGCTTGGCGCAAGGCTGGCCAAGGCCTTCGAGGGCTGGCACAAATTGGAGCCCAAGCGCCGCGCTGCCGCGCGGTCGGCTCTCGAGGGATTGTCGAAGCGGCCGGATCTCTCCCGCGATCTCGACGACATGCTGTCGCGCATGTTGGGCGATCGGCGCGACTGATGCCTCGCGCGCGATTCAGCTTCATCCTCACCGCGGGTTAATCCCCTTCGGCGTAGGCTGGCATTGTCGATCCCACACCGTAACGGTGGCCACCATGAAATATATCTTGCTTGCCGCGATCCTGCTGGGCGCGGGCGGTTGCGTCTACGACCCGGGCTACAGTTACGTTCGACCCAGCGGTCATTACGATGCCTACGGCTCCGGCGGCTATTACGCGGGCGATGGTTATTACGATAATGGCTATTATGACGGCAGCGGTTACTACGACAACGGTTATTACGGCGGTGGTTATTATGGCGATTGCGTCAATTGCGGACCGAGCGTGTCACTCGGTTTTGGCTACGGATATGGTTACGGTGGTTATCCCTATTATGGCGGCTATTACGGCGGGGGTTATCATCGTCATCATGATCGGGACGACCACCACGGCGATCACGACCACGATTGGCACGGCGGCCGCGATCACGGCGATCATGACCACAATGGCCGCTTCTCACACGGTCCGCAACAGGCGTGGAATCAACCCGATCGCCCGCCGATTCCGCATCGCGGCGATTTTGGACGCACTTACGCGCCGACGCGCGGTGTGTCGATACAACAGCCGCGGTTCAACAGGGGCTGGGCCGATCCCGGCGTGCAATCAGCGCCACGCATGATGCCATCGCAAATGGATAATGCCGGGCCACGGCAGCCATTCGCGGGGCGTACCGCGCAATCAATCGAGGCGCCAAGGGCGCGCGCGCCGCGCAACCGGAATAATTCGAACATCGAACGGCAATAACCGCGACAGCGACAAATTTTTTCGCGCGTTGGATCAGGATTTCAGCGTATCCAGAACCTGGTCCAGTTCACGTATATGCCGCTCAATCGACGTCAGCGATTCGCCGCTGTATTCCGACGCGCCATTATCGCGGATTTGTTCGGCCATCAATTCCAGTCGACCCAGCTCGATCATGGCGTCGTGGTGCCGACACACTTCCTCGAATTCCGGCGTGATATCCGATTGCAAGGTCATGGCGTTCATGTTCTCGAAAGTGTTGCCGGGTAAATGGGTGTTGTTGCAAGGCAGTGCATGAGTCGGGCCAAATATCGAAATTGTGATCGATGTAACGGTATCTACGGCCGCAAATGGTGTATGACGTTTTGGGGTCAAGATTTGACTGGCAGCGGAGCAAAAAAAGCCTGCCCTTAACCGTAAATTTACTCTCTCGCCGGGATACTGAACACGCAAAATCGCTCGCAGAGCATTGCGTCCAGCTTGTTGTACGCTTGAGTCACCGATTCCACGTTTCTGGCGCCCGGCACACGGTCATCCTGGATTCCCCCTGTTCCTGACGACCGCCGGGCGCCAGTCCTTATCTGGAATCGCAGATCCTTATCTGGAATCGCAGATCCGGACGTTTTTGTTTTCAGGCGTTTTTTTAGTGCATCCTCCCGCTGGCGCGCGACCGGCCCCTGACCTCCGATCTCAGCGCACTCGCTTGACGCCATGCGCCAGCGGGAGTGCAGAAGGGACTGATGCAGGCTCCGTGCCAAGGTGCCGTCGCGCTCGTCGCCGGTGTCCCGTAAACTCTCGCGACTATGCAGACTTATGATGTCATCGTGGTGGGTGGAGGGCATGCAGGCACGGAAGCCGCGCTGGCCGCGGCGCGCTGCGGCGCGCGCACGTTGCTGCTGACGCACAGCGTCGAAACCGTCGGCGCGATGAGCTGCAACCCGGCAATCGGCGGGATCGGCAAGGGACATCTGGTCAAGGAGATCGACGCCTTGGGCGGCGCGATGGCGCACGCGGCCGATCACGCCGGCATCCAGTGGCGCACCTTGAATGCCTCCAAGGGCGCGGCGGTGCGCGCCACCCGCTGTCAGGCCGATCGCGTGCTGTACAAGGCCAAGATCCGGCGCATGCTGGAGACACAGCCCAATCTGCAACTGTTCCAACAGGCGGTCGATGATCTGATCCTCGAAAACGGCCGCGTGACCGGTGTGGTGACGCAGATGGGTCTCGCCTTGCATGCGCGCGCGGTCGTGCTCACCGTCGGCACGTTTTTGTCCGGCAAGATCCACATCGGCATGTCGAATTACTCGGGCGGCCGCGCTGGCGATCCGCCGGCGACAACCCTGGCCATGCGTTTGCGCGATCTGCCGCTGGGCGCGTCGCGCCTGAAAACCGGCACGCCGCCGCGCATCGATGGCCGCAGCCTGGATTACGGCGCGTTCACCGAGCAACCCGGCGACGATCCCGCGCCGGTGTTTTCGTATCTGGGCACGCGCGATGAACATCCGCGCCAGGTGTCGTGCTGGATCACGCATACCAGCGAACGCACGCACGGGATCATCCGCGCGGCGCTCGATCGTTCGCCGCTCTTTACCGGCAAGATCGAAGGCGCCGGCCCGCGCTATTGTCCGTCGATCGAAGATAAAGTCGTTCGCTTCGCGGACAAATCCTCGCACCAGATTTTCATCGAACCGGAGGGCTTGGAAACGCCGGAGATCTATCCCAATGGCATCTCGACCTCGTTGCCTTTCGATGTGCAATGCGAGCTGGTACATTCGATAGCCGGTTTCGAGAACGCGCACATCACGCGGCCCGGTTACGCGATCGAATACGATTACTTCGATCCGCGCGGACTGCATCCGTGGCTGGAAACCAAAACTTTTCACGGCTTGTATTTCGCGGGGCAGATCAACGGCACCACCGGTTATGAAGAAGCCGCGGCGCAAGGTCTGCTGGCCGGCCTGAACGCCGCGCGCGCGGCACGGGACAAACAACCGTGGTGGCCTCGTCGCGACGAGGCTTATCTTGGCGTTTTGGTCGATGATCTGACCACCAATGGGACCATCGAGCCGTACCGGATGTTCACCTCGCGCGCGGAATATCGTCTGCATTTGCGCGAGGACAACGCCGACCTGCGCTTGACCGAAAAAGGTTTCGAGCTCGGCGTGGTGCCGCGGACTCGTTACGACGCATCGTTGCGCAAACGCGAGGCGGTGGAACGCGAAACGCAGCGATTGCACGCGCTCTGGATCACGCCGAACAACGCGCTGGGCGCGGCGATCCGCGACCGATTCGATCTCGTCGTCAACCGGGAAACCCGCGCGCTGGATGTATTGCGCCGGCCGGAACTGGATTACGCCAAGCTCGCCGCGATCGGGGAATTCGGCCCGGTGGTCGAGGATGAAAACGTCGCCGCGCAAGTCGAGGTGCAGGCCAAGTACGCGGGCTATCTCGAACGCCAACACGATGAGGTCGAACGCCAGCGACGTCACGAGGCAATGCACATTCCGGACGGCTTCGATTACGACGCGGTGCGCGGATTGAGCGCGGAAGTGCTGGTCAAGTTGAAAGCCACGCGCCCGCACAGCATCGGTCAGGCGCAGCGCATCAGCGGCGTCACGCCTGCGGCAATTTCGCTGCTGCTGGTGCATTTGCGGCGCGGTTCGAAGCCATTGCGCCCACGCGACGCCACGAAGGCAGCGCGTACAGTTGCCGATGGTGACACCGGGGTGCCGATCGGAAGCCGCGCCAGGGATGGCCGCGGGATATGACGCCTTCGTGCGTAACCGATAGCTCCAATCAAACGACTGTATTAATCTAGCGGCGCCTTCCATCCGACCATCGGGGAAAATCGTCATGCCGCGTCTTCGTATTCTCTCCGGCGCGCTTGCGCTGGCCATCGCCGGCAGCGCCGCCGCCGCGCAGTTCGACAATGTGATCGTGTTCGGCGATAGCCTCTCCGACAGCGGTAATCTTTCGATCGCGCTGGGCTTGCCGTTCGCGCCGTCGCGCTTCACCACAAATCCTGGCGAGGTGGCGATCGAGCACGTCTCGGATTTCTATGGGATTACCTTGACGCCGTCGATTACCGGCGGCACCGATTTCGCCTTCGGCGGCGCGGGCGTGGACAACAATTCGCCCGGCACGCCGCCGACGGTTCCAACATTACCGAACCAACTCGCTTTGTATCTCGCCGCGACCGGCGGCAAGGCCGACCCGAATGCGTTGTATTCTGTGTGGGGGGGCGCCAATGATGTGTTTTATAACGTAGGACAGGCGCAGCAAGGCAAACTGACGCCCGCTCAAGTGCAAGCCAACCTACAGACCGCGGCGCAAACCGAACTGGGCGTAATCGCGCAACTCGGCGCGGCGGGCGCCAAGCGCGTGATCGTGTTCAATCTGCCGGACATCGGCCTGACGCCTTCGTCACTCGAAGGACCACCAGGTACCAGCGCGCAAGGCACCGGCTTGTCGATCGTCTACAACAGCACCTTGAACGCGGGGCTGGCCAAGGCCGGCGTGGACATCATCCCGATCGACACCTTCGGTCTGTTGCGCGAGATCGTCGCCGATCCCGCGCGCTATGGCTTTACGAATGTCACCAATGAAGCCTGTGGGGTCGGCTCCAATTCGCTGCTGTGCGGCCCGCAAGGCTCGGGTTTGCCCTACACCTACGCGCCCGGCACAGAAAATACCTACCTGTTCGCCGATGGCGTGCACCCCACCACCGTCACGCACGCCATCCTCGGCCAATACGTGATCTCGGTGCTGCAGGCGCCCGGCCAGACTTCGCTGCTGGCGGAAGCGCCCTTGCAGGTGAGCAATTCGATCATGCGCGGCCTGCGCAACCAGGCGTTTGCTGATTTTGGCACCACGCCCGGCAACGGCGCGCGCGGATTCGCCTTCTACGATTTCAGTCATCAGCGTATCGATGCCACCGGCAACACGCCGCAAGCCACCGAGAATTTCAACACGCTCGGTCTTGGCACCGATGTGCGCGCCAGCGATCGGTTGTCGGTGGGCACCGCGGCGTCGTTTTCGCACGACGATTCAAATCTCGGCGGCAACGGCAGCTTCAAGCTGGAAGAGTTGATGACCTCGGTGTACGCGATGCTCAACTGGCAACAGGGCGCTTATCTCGGTGCGATCGGCAGCGCGGGCTCGCTGCACTTCCACAACATCGATCGCAATATTGTGCTGGGTCCAGCGACCCGCCGCGAAAGCGGCTCGACCACCGGATCGCACATCGCGTTCACGCTGACCGGCGGTTGGTTGTTCGGCAGCGAAGCCTGGCGCACCGGGCCATACGCGGATCTGGGTTATCAGCGCATCCGCGTCAGCGGCTTTGGCGAGGACGGCAACGACAGCACCACGATGACTTTCGATCGGCAGGTGCGCGAAGCGCTGATCGGCACGCTCGGCTGGCAGTTGATCGGCAATTGGCAGACGGGTTCCACGCTGCTGCACCCTTACGCGCAGATCGCCTACAACCACGATGACAAAGCCGACCCGCGCGATGTGCGCGCGGGTCTGGTCGATATTCCTGGTACATTCGCGCTGCCGGGCTTCCTGCCGGACAAAAACTGGGGCAGCGCGGGCGTTGGTGTGTCCGCCGACTTCACCACGAAGTTCTCCGGCTGGGTCAGCTACGACGGCCGCTTCTCCGATCGCAATCAGCACGTTGACAGTTTGAACTTGGGGGCTAAGCTGGCGTTCTGAGTCAGCGGTTCCGCGATAAACAAAAAAGCCGCGCGATGCGCGGCTTTATTTGTGGATTACACGGTGGTTCTTGAGCGGTTTGAAAAACGTCGCGAGCGAAGGCAGGTTGCGCGCCGCCGGAGCACAGGAAGCGGAGTGTACACGTCAGTACATGAGCAATCCGAGCACCGCCAGCGCGCTACATATTGATTGAATCAGGCCGAGCGCAGCAGTTTTGCAACAGCTCTACTTTTTCTTCTTGCCGAACTGTGTATACATCGCCTCGGCCTGATCGTGCAGCGCCTTGGCGGCGTCCCCGGACAACGTCGTGGTCTTGCCGCCTTCGACGTGATCCTTCAACACCAGTCCGCCGTTGTCGTCCCAGCCGGCGCGGTCGGTCGAACTCACCGGGTCGCCCTTGTGCGCGCGGGTTTCCTGCGCCACCACCCACGGCCGACCGTTCTTGTAAGCGTAATCGGTGCTGGTGTAGTTGCCCTTGTCGCCGTGATCCACCAACTCGCGGATGAACTCCACGCCATTCTTGTCGGAAAACACCTGCCAACCGCGCGAGGCATCTTCCGTCGAGGCAGTGCCCTGGGTCATCTTCATGCCGCCGATGCGGCCCTGCATGGCCTTGAAATCCGACAGCATCTTGTCCGATTGGGTGGGCTCGGCGATCAATTGCAGATCGACTTGCGCGGGCGCGCCCTTGGTCAACACCGGCGTCTGCAAATTCGTCGTGTAAGTGCGTCCGTTGTCCTGCATTTGCGCCTGCAACACGTAAATGTCTGCGGCCTTGATCTGTTTGGGATCGAAGCTCAGATTGAACTGCAACGGAAGCTTCGCCGGGGCGTAGCTCTGCGCAGTGATTTGTGCGCCCGGTGGATGCGAAACATCCATCAGGCTCAAGTCCAGCTTGGCTTCCGGCGCGAGCGTCACGCTCTTGTCGGCCAGACTGATGGTGCCGGTCACCGCGGTCGCCTGCGGCGCGGCGTTTTGCGGCGGAGCATTATTGGACGGGGCATTGCAGCCGCCGAGCAGCGCTCCGGAGATGATCAGCGGCAGGGCGAGCTTGCGCATGTGGGATCCTTGAAAATATCGGGTAGGTTATGGCCGCATTACCGGGTTCGTTGCGACGCCGAGCGAATAATGCTAGCGCGACCGCGAACGCGGTGAAAGCCCCAGCCGCGTATGACCTTTGGGAGCTACACGAATACTGCGAGCGGCGTTAATGTGGCGTGACCGACAGGGGAATTACATGCGCAAGCTGTCCGGGGGCAAGATGTCATGGGACTTCCCGTCACGCGCGTTGCTGATGGCGGCATTGGGCGTGATCGCCATTCCGGCGCTGGCGCGACCGGCTGGGCATGCGCCTTCGACCGCCGCCGAACGAGACGCAGCGTGGCAACAACATGCATCGATGCGCGCGCAATCGCCGTTCGCGGGGCTCGATTGGCGTTCGATCGGACCGACCAAGCAGAGCGGACGGGTGGTGGCAATCGCCGGCGTACCGGGCCGGCCCTATACCTTCTATGTCGCCTACGCGACCGGCGGGGTGTGGAAAACCTCCGACAACGGCGCGCACTTCACGCCGCTGTCGGATCGCATGCCCACGCTGGTGACCGGCGCGATCGCGGTCGATCCAAATCATCCAGATACGCTTTGGGTCGGCACCGGCGAGGCCAATTCCTCGCGGTCGTCGTACGGCGGCATGGGTGTGTACCGCAGCGACGACGGCGGCAAGACTTTTCAATTCGCCGGCTTGCCCGATTCCGACCGGATCGCGCGCATCGTGATCGATCCAAAAGACTCCAACACCGTGTATGCCGCCGCGCTCGGCAAGTTGTACAGCGAGGGCGGGCAGCGTGGCG
This sequence comes from Rhodanobacteraceae bacterium, assembly GCA_039923855.1. GTDB lineage: Bacteria > Pseudomonadota > Gammaproteobacteria > Xanthomonadales > Rhodanobacteraceae > 66-474. Next base: position 13,389 of record JBDTBW010000035.1, read on the forward strand.
TGTTCCGCACCCGCGACGGTGGCAAGACCTGGCAACAAGTCTTGACCGGTTCGACGCCGTGGACCGGTGCGATCGACCTGACGATCGATCCACGCAATCCGCAGGTGTTGTACGCGGCGCTGTGGGATCGCTCGCGTACCGCCTGGAACATGGTTTATTCGGGGAAAGGTTCCGGCATCTGGAAAAGCACCGACGGCGGCGATCATTGGATGCCATTGACCCAAGGCTTTCCACACGACGACAAGGTCGGGCGCATCGGTTTGGCGATCGCGCCATCGCAACCGGACTCTATTTACGCGAGCGTCGATGACTGGACGCCGTTGCCGCCCGATCAACGCGATGCGGGCGACGGCCCGCTGTCGCCCGCGCGCTTGAAAATGATGGGCAAGGACCAATTCCTGCGCCAGGATCCGCAACAGATCGAGCGCTTCATCCGCGAGAGCGATCTTGATACCAATCTCACCGCGGCCAAACTGATCGGCATGGTTAGGGACGGCACCGTGACGATGGATCAATTGCGCAAGCAGTTGTCTGACGCCAACGCGGATCTCTTCAACACCGACATCGAGGGCTTGGTCGTCTATCGCTCCGACGACGACGGCGCGCACTGGCACAAGGCGAATCAGGAACCGCTGCGCGATGTGTATTACACCTATGGTTATTACTTCGGCCAGATTCGTGTCGCGCCGAACGATCCGAACCACGTCTACGCCGAGGGCCTGCCGCTGATCGAATCGAAAGACGGCGGCAAGACCTGGAGCGGCTTGAATGACGAAAGCGTGCATGTGGATTACCACGAATTGCTGATCGACCCCGCCGATCCGCAGCGCATGTTGGTCGGCAACGACGGCGGCGCCAACATCACTTACGACGGCGGCGCGCATTGGCAGAAGTTCGGCAACCTGCCGGTCGGGCAGTTCTATTCGGTCACTTACGACATGGCCGACCCGTACAACGTGTACGGCGGCCTGCAGGACAACGGCGCGATGATGGGTTCCTCGAAAACCGATTGGCAACGCGCCGACAACTGGAAGGATGTCGGCGGCGGCGACGGCATGTACGTGCAGGTCGACCCGCGCGACAACAAGACGATCTACGCTGGTTTTCAGTTCGGCTTCTACACCCGCACCGGCCCCGGCGGTGAACACGAGGTGCGGCCACGCCCGGCGTTTGGCAGCGCGCCCTTGCGCTGGAACTGGACCACGCCGACCGCGCTGTCGCCGCACAACCAGGACATCGTGTACATGGGCGCGAACCGGCTGTTCCGCTCGCTGGACAAGGCCGAATCCTGGCAAGCGGTCAGTCCCGATCTCACCACGTCCAGAAATCGCGGCAACGTGCCTTACGCCACGATCACCACGCTGGCGGAATCTCCGAAAATCTTCGGGCTGCTATGGGCGGGTACCGACGACGGCCACGTGTGGGTGACGCGTGATGGCGGCGTGCAATGGAGTGAAGTCGACGACGCGTTGCCGCTGCGTTGGGTGAGCCGCGTCGAACCTTCGCACTTCGACGATCAGCGCGCCTATGTTTCGCTCAACGGTTACCGCGACGACGACATCACCCCATATTTGTATCGCAGCGACGATCTCGGCAAGCACTGGACGGATATTTCGCGCGGTCTGCCGCGCGAGGCGATCAACGTGGTGCGCGAGGATCCGGTCAATGCCGACGTGCTGTACGTCGGCACCGATCGCGGCGTGTATGCGTCGCTCGATCGCGGCAAGTCATGGCTGTCGCTGCAAGCGAATCTGCCGAATGTACCGGTGCTCGATCTGACCGTGCATCCGCGCGAACGCGAATTGATCGCCGGCACCCACGGGCGCAGCGTCTGGATCGTAGATGCGCTGCCGGCGCAGGAATTGACGCCGGCTTTGCAAGCGCAAAGCGTGCATCTATTCCCGGCCGAGGGCGCGCAGGCATCGCACGACTGGCAATCACGGCCCGCCGAATGGTTCGACGAAACACCGGATTTGCCGAAACTCGAAGGCACGTATTGGGCGAAGTCGGCCGGACCTGTCAAATTGACCGTGCTGGACGCCGACGGCCAACCGGTGCGGAAGCTGGATCTGCAAGCGCAGCGCGGCGTCAACAGCTACACATGGAATCTGGAACTCGACAAGACCCTGGCGCTGGCCGCCGAGCGCGCGCGGCTTGCCAAGGAAAACCTCGATCTTGCAACGGCGGATTTCTCCAGGCAGCCGATCGCGCAAGCGGTGCAAACCGGCTGGCGGCTGTACCCACCGCCCGGCAAATACACGCTGAAACTGGAAGGCAACGGCACCTCCAGTTCGACCAAGTTCGAGGTCAAGGCGCCCGATGATTACAAGCCGCGCGCCAAACAACCGCCAAAAATGCGCGGCAAGGACAAGTGGACAAGACCGCAAGCGCAACCGGAGCCATCGGCGGCGAGCGAGGAACGCGAGGCGGAAAAGGCGGGGCAGTGATGGAGCGTTTGTAACGGTCGTACAGGCGCGGCAGTCATGAATTCCATGAGCATGTGGTACTGATGAAGCCGGCATTTATCCGCCGGCTTCATCCACTCCCCACCCGCATCCATACGCGGCTCCCTACGGCCGCGAACCTAATAAAAACTTAACGGGGCGTCAAGAGCGGGCATCACAACCATGCGATATCCGCGATCGCGTCGAACTGCGCCTTGATCTGCGCCAGCAGCGTCAACCGATTGGCGCGCAGCGCGGTATCTTCCGCCATCACCATCACGCCATCGAAAAACACATCGATCGGTGTTTGCAATTGCGCCAGGCGCGCAAGCGCGGCCTCGTAATCGGCGTCGCGGGTTGCGTCGAAAAGACGCTGCGTGTCGATACGCGCGGCGTCTAGCGCTGATGCGAGCGATTGTTCTGCGGGTTCACGCAGCAACGCCGGATCGAGCGGCCGCGCAGCGGCATCGCGCAGATCAATGCCTTCCTTGCGCAGGATGTTGGCGACGCGCTTGTTCGCTGCCGCCAGATTGGCCGCCTCCGGGTGTTGCGCGAACGCGGCGACTGCGCGCAGCCGGCGATCGAAGTCGAGGAGGCTTGCAGGTTTCACCATCGCGACCGCATCGAATTGTTGTGGCGTGAAGCCTTGATCGGCGTAGTAACCGCGCAGACGATCGAGGACGAAAGCATGCAGTTCGTCGGCGAGCGTGATGCGGCGCGTGCTGATTTCGAAGGAATCCTTGCGGGGCGCCGATTTTGCGCCGGCTTCGAATGCCGATTCCGGAATCTTTTCCAATGCATCTCGCAATAACACGCGCAAGTCCAGATCGAGACCGCCCTCGATCAGCGTGCGTGCAAGCCCCAGCGCCGCGCGCCGCAGCGCGAACGGATCCTTGTTGCCGGAAGGTTTCATGCCGACCGTGAAAATGCCGGCCAGCGTGTCGAGCTTGTCGGCAACGGAGAGCACTTGCGCAAGTTTCCCCCGCGCGATGTCATCCGCGGCGTTGCGCGGGCGATAGAACTCCTCCAACGCTTGCGCCACCTCGGCCGGCTCGCCTTGCGCCGCCGCGTAGTAACGGCCCATCGCGCCCTGCAATTCGGGAAACTCGCCGACCATGCGCGTCAGCAGGTCGCATTTGCTCAACGACGCCGCATGGGTTGCGAGCGCCGCGTCCACCTCGATATCGTGCGCCCGCAACCGCTCCGCGATGACTCGCGCGTTCTCGGCCACACGGACGGTCTTGTCCCACAAGCTGCCCAGAGCTTGCTGATAGGTGACGTTCTGCAGCGCTTGTTGATGCGCGGCCAACGGCGTTTTCAGGTCTTCGTCGTAGAAGAACTTGGCGTCGGCGAAACGCGGCCGGATCACCCGCTCGTAGCCGTGGCGGATTTGCGTGTAGTCCTTGGATTCGAGATTGGCGACGCCGATGAAGCGTTCGGTCAATTTTCCCTCGCTATCGAATACCGGCACGAATTTCTGGTTCGCCTCCATCGTCATCACCAGCGCCTCGTGCGGCACGGCGAGAAACCCAGGGTCGAAACCGCAAGCGATCGCCACCGGCCATTCGGTGAGATTGGCGATCTCGTCCAGCAGCGCATCGTCGAGATGCGGCGCGCCGCCGCCATCACGCGCGGCGCGTGCAACTTCGTCGCGAATACGCTGCCTGCGCTCGGCCGGATCGGCCAGCACCTTGGCGGCGTGCAGTGCATCCAGGTAACTGTCGGCATCGACGATATGCACCGGCTGCGGATGCATGAAGCGATGGCCGCGCGATTGCCGGCCGCTCTTCAAGCCCAGTACTTCGCCCTCGATCACGCGATCGCCGTGCAACATCACCAACCAGTGCACCGGCCGCACGAAGGAGAAATCGTGATCGCCCCAACGCATCGGTTTCGGGATCGGCAGCGCGGCCAGTGTCTCGGCGACGATGCCCGGCAACAAGGCCGCCGTCGGCTGACCGGGCTTGCTCGCGCGGTAAACGAAACGTTCGCCATTGGCGTCGCTGGTGCGTTCCAGTTGCGTCCACTCGACGCCGTTTTTTTGCGCAAAGCCAAGCAGCGCTTTGGTCGGCACGCCCTGCGCATCCAGCGCGATCTCGCAATAAGGGCCAAACGTTTCAGTTTCTTGTCGCGATTGCGTAACGGCCACATTCGGAATATGGGCAGCGAGTCGTCGCGGCGTGCAGAACGCGCGTGCACTCGTGGCCCCGGCGTCGATGCCACACTTGCTCAAGCCTTCGCACAGGCCGCGTACAAACGCTTGCGCAAGTTCGTCGATCGCGTGGATAGGCAACTCTTCACAGCCCAGCTCGATCAGCAACGGCTTGCCGGTAATGTTCGCCTCAGCCATGCGCAGCCTCCGCTTTGTCTGTTGCGGAGTCCTTGGCAACATACGTTTCCGCCACCGCGCGCGCCAGCGTGCGCACGCGCAGGATGTAACGCTGGCGTTCGGTCACGCTGATAGCGCGACGCGCGTCCAGCAGATTGAAAGCGTGACTTGCCTTGCACACCTGCTCGTAGGCCGGCAGCGGCAAATTCAGCGCGACCAGCTTGTTCGCTTCCGCCTCGCAGGCATCGAAGCGATGGAACAGTTCCGGCACATCGGCGTGCTCGAAGTTGTACGCACTCTGCTCGATCTCGTTGCGATGGAACACGTCGCCGTAGGTCACCACTCCGTGCGGCGCGCGCGTCCAGGTGAGATCGAACACGCTGTCGACGTTTTGCAGATACATCGCGAGGCGTTCCAGACCATAAGTGATCTCGCCCGTGACCGGCTTGCTTTCGAGGCCGCCGGCCTGCTGGAAATAGGTGAATTGGGTGATCTCCATACCGTCCAGCCACACTTCCCAGCCCAGCCCCCGCGCGCCAAGCGTGGGCGATTCCCAGTTGTCCTCAACCAGACGCAGGTCGTGCACCAGCGGATCGACGCCAAGCTCGCGCAACGAGCCGAAATAGCGTTCGACGATGTCATCGGGATTGGGCTTCAGCACCACCTGATATTGGTAGTAGTGCTGAAGACGATTCGGATTTTCGCCGTAGCGGCCATCGGTTGGACGGCGGCACGGCTGCACGAACGCGGCCGCCCACGGTTTCGGCCCCAGCGCGCGCAGGAAGGTGGCGGGATGAAAGGTGCCTGCGCCTATCTCGATGTCCAGCGGCTGCAACAGCACGCAACCCTGATCCGCCCAATAGCGGTTCAAGGTCTGGATCAGTTCCTGGAAAGTGGGTGCGGACATCGCGATCCGGCGTGATGCGCAAAGCGCGTTAGTATAGCGTTGCCTCTGACGGGACCGCGCGATGGCCGTGAATCCTCAATCCCGCAACCCGACTGTGCTGCTTGGCAGCCGCGGCCGGCTGGAATTGGACGAGGTACTGGCAGCGCTGATCGTCGACGGTCTGTTGTCGGCCGAGGACGCCAAGCGCGTGCGCGGTTCCGATCGCAGCGGCAAGAGTTCGCTGGAACTGCATCCGCTGGTGTTGATCGGCAACGCGAAAGTGCCGAACCGGCGCGAGCCGGGCAAGCCATTGAGCGTGGAATCGCTCACCGTGTGGCTGGCGGGAAAAGCCGCGTTGCCGTATCTCAAGATCGATCCGATGAAGATCGACGCGGCGGTGGTGACGCAGGCGGTCAGCCACGCCTATGCGCAGCGCCATCGCATCCTGCCGGTGGCCGTCGATGGCAACGCTGTCACCTTCGCCACCGCAGAACCCTTCGAGAATCTCTGGGCCGCCGACCTCGCGCAGATGATCCGCCGCGAAGTGAAGCTCGTGGTCGCGAATCCATTGGACGTGAATCGTTACTTGTTGGAGTTCTATGGCGTGCAGCGCTCGATCGCACTGGCGCGCGATGCGAAACAGGAGGATTACGACGCCTCCAGGATTCTCAACTTCGAACAATTGCTCGAGTTGGGGAAAGCCGGCGAGATCGGCGCCGACGATCGCCACGTGGTGCACATTGTCGATTGGTTACTGCAATACGCGTTCGAGCAACGCGCCTCGGACATCCATCTGGAACCGCGTCGCGAAGCGGGGCAATTGCGTTTCCGTATCGACGGCATCCTGCACAAGGTATTCGAACTGCCACCGCCGGTGATGACCGCGGTGACCGCGCGGGTAAAGATTCTTTCGCGGCTGGATATCGCCGAGAAACGCCGTCCGCAGGACGGCCGCATCAAGACGCGCTCGTCGGGCGGGCGCGAAGTCGAACTTCGCATCTCGGTGATGCCGACCGCGTTCGGCGAAAAAGTGGTGATGCGCATCTTCGATCCTGACATCGTGGTCAAAGCCTTCGCGCAATTGGGTTTCGGCCCCGACGAGGAGCGCGCGTGGCGGATCATGGTCGAACGCCCGCACGGCATCGTGCTGGTGACGGGCCCGACCGGTTCCGGCAAGACCACCACCTTGTATTCGACACTGAAGCATCTGGCCAAGCCGGAATTGAACGTGTGCACCATCGAGGATCCGATCGAGATGGTGTCGGGCGAGTTGAACCAGACCCAGGTGCAACCGGCGATCGATCTGGATTTCGCGGCCGGCGTGCGGACGCTGTTGCGGCAGGATCCGGACATCATCATGGTCGGAGAAATCCGCGACTTGCAGACCGCGCAGATGGCGGTGCAGGCGTCGCTGACCGGGCATCTGGTGCTGTCGACCTTGCACACCAACGACGCGCCGAGCGCGATCACGCGTTTGCTCGATCTCGGCGCGCCGCATTATCTGATCCAGTCGACGCTGGCCGGCGTGGTCGCGCAGCGGCTGGTGCGTACCTTGTGTCCGCATTGCAAGACGCAAGCCGCACAGGATCCCGATACCTGGCGTGCGTTGACCCACGGATGGGATTTGCCACTGCCGGAACCCGTGTCCGCGCCGGTCGGGTGTCTGGAATGCCGCAACACCGGGTTTCTCGGCCGCACCGGCATCTACGAGATGATGACGGTCTCACCCACTTTGCGTGGGATGATTTCGCAACAACTCGATCTAGCCGCCTTCAACGCCTGCGCGCTGGCCGAGGGCATGCGGCCTTTGCGCATCTCGGCGGCTGCGCAGGTCGCGCGCGGCATCACCACGGTGGAGGAAGTGCTGGGCGTGTTGCCGGCTGACGAATAAGTCGTCATTCCGGCGGAATTGTTACGCTCTTGCCACTCACTCCTCACTATCAATTGTTCACTCCTTCTCCACACACGCAATCATGTTGCCGCTCCTTCTTATCCAGACCGGCGAAGCGCCGGAGCCCATCCATGCGCGGTTCGGCGGTTTCGCTGAGTGGTTTCGCGTTGCGATGGGGCTCGCGCCGGAACACCTGCACGTTGTGCGCGTCGATCAAGGCGGAATACTGCCCGCACCCGACACCATCGCCGGCGCGGTGATCACCGGCTCCGGGGCGATGGTCACCGACCGTGAACCCTGGAGCGAGAACACCGCTGCATGGTTGCGCAATGCGATGGACGCCGAATTGCCGTTGTTCGGCGTGTGCTACGGTCATCAACTGATGGCGCACGCGCTGGGTGGCGAAGTGGGCTGGCTGCCGGCCCAGCGCGAAATAGGTACGCAACCGGTTTCGCTGACCCATGCGATCGATCATGACGATCCGCTCTGCGGCGCGCTTCCGGAACAGTTCCCCGCGCACACCACGCACCGGCAGAGCGTGCTGACACCGCCGCGCGGCGCGCGCGTACTGGCGCGTTCCGATCTCGATCCGCATCAAATCCTGCACTACGGCAGCCGAGCGATCTCCGCCCAGTTCCATCCGGAGTTTACCGCGGCCATGATGCGCGCTTATCTCGACGCGCGCGAGGATATTTTGCAAGGCGAAGACTTCGATGTGGACGCTTTGCTCCGCGGCGTGCGCGAGACGCCCGCTGCGATGGCGTTATTGCAACGCTTCGCGCATATGGCATTGGATGGATCGCAATTAGCCGCGTAACCGCCGCGCCACCGCGCTGCGCGAAACGAACGCGAACGCGATGCCGAACGCGAAGCCGGCGATATGCGCCCACCACACCACGGTGCCGAAACCGGGGCCGGCCCAGGTGAACAGCAATTGCAGCAGCGCCCACATGCCGATCAGCAGCCACGCCGGCACCCGCACGAATTCGAAATAGAATCCCAGCGGCAACACCAGCCCCAGGTGCGCGCGCGGAAACAGCGCAAGGTACGCGCCGACCACCGCCGACACCGCGCCACTGCAACCCACGATCGGCGCGCGCAACTCCGACAGCGTCAAGGCGCCGGCCAGATTGGCGAATGCACCGCCAAGCAGGAACAGCGCGAGAAACCGCCGCGAGCCCAGCGCGCGTTCGGCGGGAAATCCGAAAATCACCAGGAACAGCATGTTGCCGACCAGATGCAGCCAGTCCGCATGCATGAACAGCGCGGTGAACAAGCGCAGCCACGGCCACACCATGAATGGATGCGCGGTAACGAACAAACGCGCGGGCACCGTGCCCCAACGCGCCAGCACCGCATAACGCGCTTCCGGCGCGGCCAGCGCCAACCAGCAGAAACCGGCGACGCAGGCCACCACCAGCAATGGCGTCACCCAGCGGATACCGGGACGGCGGCGACTTGGCACATCGACGAACATCAAGGAGTCCCGAGGCAAATCTGCATGGCCGCGCAGGCGGCTGGACGGGATGGGATGCAAGGCGGCGTGCGATGGCGATGCTGATTGCATCGGCGAGCGCGCCAACGCAGCAGACTGCCCGTCCAGCCCGTGCCCATTCGGGTTGGGCCCGAGCGCCCCGCTCGCGTCGTTGCGAACCTCGACCATAGTAGAACTATGACCAGCGGTCCGCGCCTGGCGATCATCGGTGCTCGGGCAGCAACGCGGCTCATGGAGATTTGCCTCGGGACTCCTCACTACCGTAACCGTTCCGCACCGTGTCTGCGAGCGCGGGCGCGCCCGTCCCTCACCCAAGCCTCATGGCGTCCTCATGACTGTCCCCTCGTACGGAGCGATACTTCCTTCCACTATGATCGCGTCGAAACACGCCACGCCTGTAACGTCAAAGGAAGGTGGGTAATGTCTGCCGCATCCGATCACGCCGAGACATCAGCATGGCAACAGTTGGCCGCCAACATGCGCGGCGAGCTATTGCTACCCGGCAGCCCTGAATACGAAGAACGCCGGCATGTCTGGAATGGCGCGATCGATCGCCGGCCATCCGCGATCGCGTGTTGCGCGGATGCCGAAGACGTCAGCGCGGTCGCCAAGTTCGCCTCCCGCGAGCACATCCCGATAACAGTGCGCGGCGGGGGTCACAATGTCGCCGGACTGTCGGTACGCGACAACACGTTGTTGCTCGATCTCGGCGCTTTGAATCGCGTCGAGATCGATGCGCAGGCGCGCATTGCGCGGGTCGAAGGCGGCGCTTTGTGGCGCGATGTGGATCAAGCGACGCAGCCATACGGGCTTGCCACCACCGGCGGCTTCATCTCGACCACGGGTGTTGGCGGTTACACATTGGGCGGGGGCGTCGGTTGGCTGATGCGACGCTGCGGCTTGGCGATCGACAACCTGCTCGAAGCCGATGTCGTGCTGGCCGATGGGCGCAGCGTCGTCGCAAACGCCGAGCAGCACGCCGATCTCTTCTGGGCGCTGCGTGGCGGCGCCGGCGGCTTCGGCGTGGTGACCCGGTTTACTTTTCGCTTGCACCCGGTCGGCGAGGTGCTGGCCGGTGTGCTGTTCCATCCCCTTGAGGCCGCGCCCGAGCTGCTGCGCGCATTTCGCGCATTCGCGGCGAATGCGCCTGACGAATGCACACTCATGCTGGTCTTCACCAGCGCCCCGCCGGCGCCGTTCCTGCCACCGGCGGTGCATGGCAAGCGTGTCGTTGCACTCGCCTACTGCTGGAGCGGCGATCCCGCGCGCGGCGAGCAGGTTATGGCGCCGCTTACGGGATTCGGTCAACCGCTGGGCCGGGTAGACGGGGTCATGCCATACGCCGCCTGGCAGCAGTCCCTGGATGCACATGCACCCGCCGGCGACCACTACTATTGGACGACCTCGCTTTTCGATGCATTCGACGATGCAATGATCGATGCGCTCGTGTCGAAGGCGAACACGCCGCCCGATGCCTTATGCGAGGTGCACGTGCATCACCTCGGCGGCGCGGTGGCGGCGGTTGCGGACGATGCCACCGCATTCGTGCACCGCGACGCGCCGTTCTTCATCAATGCGATCGGCCACACCGGCGCCACGGAAGACGTCGCAGCGGTGCGCGCGTGGGCACGCGGATTGCGTTCCTCACTCGAACCCTGGGCACGCGTGGGACTGCAGCCGAATTTCGCCGGCGAGGCCAGCGACTGGCGCAAGCATACGCATGATGCCGTCGCGATGGCACGTCTGGAGGAGTTGCGACGGCGTTACGACCCTGAAGGTTTGCTGCTGCCCGCGCGCGGCAGTTAGCCGCCAAGCTCCGTCAATAACGCCCGCGCCTCTTCCACCACATCCTCGAAACGTGCCGCGGCGCCTTGCGCCTGCGTGGTCTCGAACGCAGGGCCAAGTATTTTGCGCGCGCCGTCTTCCGCGGCTGCGTGGGTGAGCTGCCATTGCGGGAACAACGGTGCGCTGGTCAGTTCGCGCACCCGCGCGGCGGCGGCCAGAAACCGTGCGGCGTCCGCGGCTTGACCTTGTTTGAGCGCGAGATAGGCCGCGCTCTCCACGCAACCGGCCTGCCCCCGTCGATGTTGCAGATCGACGCTCACATCCAACGTGCGCAGCCAATCCCGCGCCGCACCCCGCACATCGTCGAGATGAAAGCGCAGCAAGGCCCGGTTGATCAATGTGTAGCAGCGTTGAAAGCCATCCCCTTCAGGCGACGAAACAAGTTCAACCGCTTCGTTTAGCCACGCTGCGGCTTCGGTATGCCGACCGCGCAACGCAAGGGCAAGGCCACGGCTCAACAACGCCAGCGAACGCAGCCAGCCATCAGCTTGCGCATCCGCAACCGTCAGTGCGGATTCCACGCAGCGCTCGGCGCCTGCGAAGTCAGCCGCCACCGCCAATTCGAATGCCAGGTACGTCTGGCCAATCGCAGCCAGCCATGCATCGCCCAATTGCGTCGCCAACTCGACGCCTTCGCGCAGCAACGACTTCGCGCACGCATGCGAGCGGCGGTGATAGTGAATGATGCCGTTGGCGACCAAGGCGCGCGCACGATCCAGCGTTTGCGTGTGCGACGCTTGCAGCGCGATATCCAGCCAGCGGGCGGATTCGAAATATTCACCATGTATCCGGAACCACCAGCACAGGTTGGCAACCAGCGTGACCGCGCTGTCGGCAAGATCCGGCTGCGCGTGCGCATAATCGAAGGCCGCGTGCAGATTCGCGAATTCGCGCAAGATGCGCCCGAACCACAATGATTGACGCGCGCCGCGGATTTCCGCATCGGCGCGCGCGGTAACGTCGATGAAATGCGCAAGATGCGCGCGTCGTGCACGAGTCTCGTCGCCGCTGTCGACCAGACGCGCAAGTGCGAACAGCCGCACGCTGTCCAGCAGGCGGTAACGCGGCGGATTGATGTTCGGATCGATCGTGACCAGCGATTTGTCGACCAGCCCGCTCAGCAATTCAAACGTCTGTTCGCCGTCCAGCCCGAACACCGCGCCGATCGTGGCGGCGCCGTCCAGCGTCCAACCGCCGTCGAATACACCCAATGCGCACAGCAGCGCCTGTTCCTGTTCCGACAGCAGCGCAAAACTCCATTCGATCAAGGCGCCCAGGGTCTGGTGGCGCGCCGGTCGGTCGGCGCGCGAATCCGTATGCCACTGAAAGCGGTCTCCCATCCGCGACAACAGTTGTTCCGGACTCAACAGACGCAAGCGCGCCGCGGCAAGTTCGAGCGCCAGCGGCAAGCCGTCCAGGCGGCGGCACAATTCGGCCACGGCGGCGGCGTTGGCCGGTGTCAAGGTGAACCCGGAGGCGAGCGACCGGGAGCGGACCAGCAGCAATTGCACCGCTGGAATCACCGACAGCCGCGCGATCTCGGCGTCGGTCGTCCACTCACCCTGCGCGGGGGCCTCCAGCGGGGACAGCGAGTAAAGCGTTTCGCCGACGCAATTCAGGCGTTGCTGGCTGGTCACCAATACATGCAAGCCGGCGCAATGCGACAGCAACGGCGCAATCAGACGACCGAGCAGCTCGGCCACACGTTCGCAGTTGTCGAGCACCAGCAGCGCGTGGCGTGTGCGCAGCACTTCGACCAAGCGTTCCATCGCATCGTCCGTGCTGACCGCGCCGCGAATACCGAAGGCATCCGCCAACGTGCGCGCCAATCTGTCGGCACCCGCAAATGGAGTGAGATCAAATAACCAGACGCCATCCCGAAACGCCTGCGCGCTCACGCGCGCTGCTTCCAGCGCGGCTTGCGTCTTGCCGATGCCTCCGGCGCCCGTCACGGTCACGAGGCGCGCATTCGCGATCAATGCCTTGAGTTCGGCGATCACGCGCTCGCGGCCGATCAACGGCTCGATCCGCTCCGGCAAACGCGCGTGCGGCGGTGGCATGAAGCGCGTCGCCGGCGGCGCCCCGGCTGCCTCCGGCGCCCTCGTGAACGATGCGATAAAGCGATAGCCCAGACCATGCACGGTCTGTATGCAACGCGGCGCTTCGACATCGTCGCCCAGCGCGCGCCGCAACTGGACGATGATGCGATTCAGGGTCGCCGGCGTGACGTAACTGTGGCCCCAAACCGCATCGAGCAGATGATCGCGGCTGAGCATTTGCCCAGGATGGGTCAGAAATTCACACAACACCGCAAACGCCTTCGGCTCGATCCCGATCTCGGTTCCGGCCCGGATTACGCGGTGAGCGTCCCCATCCACGCGCACATCGGCGAAGGTAAATACACCCGACGGCAGAGCATATCCCGCAAGTTTCCCGCTAGCCATGGCGGCATCTTCGCACTCGGCAGTGATAGCAGCGACGTTGCCCGCTCGCCACTTCCCTCTGATTCCCTTATCGCGGCCTCATGATTCCGGGCCGCGTGGATCGCATCATGGACTTACAGCCGCTGCTTGGTCAAAACGGCCAAATGCGTGCCATCGCCACCACCAGGAGACTCTCATGAACACTCGTCTACAAGCCGCCATGGCCATCGCGCTGATGGGCCTGTCCACTGTCGCCGTCACCCACAAGGCACAAGCCTGCGGCATCGACATCATGCATCCGTCCGCCGGCATCCGCTGGTCGCTGCCGATGTATCGTCCCAGCAGCAACATGCACGCGGCCATGCCCCAAGCCGTGGGGACCAAACAGGTTTCGCGCTACCGCAACATATTGCAACTCCTCGAGCCCATCACGGGCCTGTACGAATTCACCTTCACCTCGGATGGCACCGGTAACGGCCCGCCTGCCGGCGTTGTAGCGGATCAAGGGTTCGTCACCTGGCATGCGGATGGAACCGAAATCATGAATTCGGGCAAGCCGTCCATTGGCGGCAACTTCTGCATGGGCACCTGGACCCGGACCGGCGCCAAGACCTACAGCCTTAAACACTACGCGCTGAATTGGGATAACACCGGCCTGAACTTCATCGGCCCGGTCAACATCCGCGAGAACTTCACGCTGGCCAACGACAACAATTCCTACAGTGGCAATTTCACCCTCGACCAGTATGCGCCGGACGGTACGACACTGCTGGCCCACGTGCAGGGCACGGTGGCGGCCACCCGTATAACCGTGGATTCGAATTGATGGTTGATGATGCCGCGACTTGAAAGCAATACGCCGGGCGCGTGTTCGCGCCCGGCGTATTGCGGCTATTTCGTCGGCAGCAGTCTCACACGCGCGAAATTGCGTTTGCCGACGGCCAGCACGCCCTCGAAACCCGGCGCGAACACGCGCTGCGCGTCCTCGATCACTTGGCCGTCGATGCGCACCGCGCGCTCCTTGATCTTGCGGCTGGCTTCTGAATTACTCGCGGTCAATCCGGCCGCGGTTAGCAACCCCGGCAGACGCAGCCCTTCGTGTGGAACGACGATGTCACTGACCGGCAACAACGCGGTGTCGCCGTCGCCGCGCACCACCGCGTGCCATCCGGCGATCGCTTTATCCGCCGATGCTTCATCGTGAAAACGCGCGGTCAGTTCGCGCGCCAGTTCCAGTTTGAAGTCGCGCGGGTTGGCAGCACCAGCGTCAGCATCGCGACGCATGCGCGCGATGTCGTCCAGTGATTTTTCGAACGACAGCAGCTCGAACCAGCGCCACATCAGCGTGTCGTCGATCTTCATGGTCTTGGTCACCATATCGATCGCCGGCTCGTTGATGCCGATAGTGTTGCCGAGCGACTTCGACATTTTCTGCACGCCGTCGATGCCTTCCAGCAGCGGCATGGTCAACACGATCTGTGGCGGCTGACCGTGTTGCTCCTGCAGCGCACGACCCATCAGCAGATTGAATTTCTGGTCGGTGCCCCCCAGCTCGACGTCGGCGCGCAACGCCACCGAGTCGTAGCCCTGCACTAAGGGATACAGGAACTCGTGGATCGCAATCGGCTGTTGCGCGGCGTAGCGTTTTGAAAAATCGTCGCGTTCCAGCATGCGCGCGACGGTGTGCGATGCGGCGAGACGGATCATATCGGCCGCGTCCATCTTGCCGAACCATTCGGAATTGAAGCGCAGTTCCATCCGCTTGGCATCGAGCACTTTGTAAACCTGCGCGGCGTACGTTTCCGCATTCGCCGACACATCTTCGCGGGTTAGCGGTTTGCGGGTGGCGTTCTTGCCGGAAGGATCGCCGATCATCCCGGTGAAATCGCCGATCAAAAAAATCGCGGTGTGCCCCAGATCCTGGAACTGGCGCATCTTGTTGAGCAGTACGGTGTGGCCCAGATGCAGATCCGGCGCGGTCGGATCGAAGCCGGCCTTGATCCGCAGCAGCCGTCCCAGCGCCAACCGTGTGCGCAGCTCGTCCTCTTTCAGGATTTCATCCGCGCCACGGCGGATCATGGCGAATGCGTGGTCGATCGTACTCATGCGGAAAGACGGCCTTGGTGTCTGCGTGAATCGCCCGAAAAGGGACTGGCGTCACGCTGTGAAAGCGATGTAAAAGTTAATTGTGCGTTAAACGAGAAACCTTGCGCAAATCTTTGTCCGATAAGGCATTGACGCGGCTTTGACATGCTAGGTATGGTACGCCCGCCGCCGCTGTCTTGACCGGATCTTTACAATGACTCAACGCCTGCGCAACAAGACCCCGCATCATGTCCGTCGTCAGGCGATCCGCCGCAAGGCACAAAGCCGTCATTCGCATTTTTACGCGCGTTGCGAGCATTGGTCATTCTGCCGTGATGCAATCGCCGCGCCCATCCGTTGGGGCCGCGAGCGCTGGGTACTGGCCGGCACGGCATTATTGCTGGTGTTGTTGACCCTGATCGGATTGCCGGCGTGGGCCCGCGCGATGCGCCACCCCACCGCGCCAGCGGCGCGCACGATGCTCCCATTGAAACTGCCGCCACTGCCCTTGCAACCGTCGGTACCGGCGATCGAGGATTGGCAAGTCGTGCATGTGCAAGCCGGGCAAACGCTGGGCGACATCTTCCACGCCGAGGGTCTGTCGCCGAACGAATTGGCGCGCGTACTCGACAACAGCGACAAGGACGCGGATGCACTGCGCCGCATCCACCCCGGCGACGAGATCGCATTCCTGCTGGATGGCTCCGGAGATCTGCGCGCACTGCGTTTCGATCGCGATCCGGCCACCCGCGTCACGCTGCACGTCGACAGCGTCAGCGGCAAACTGGCCGAGGAAGTCACCCCGCGCGCGGTCGAACAACGCGAGCACGTCGCCCACGGCACGATTTCCGATTCGCTGTTCGCCGCCGGCAACCGCGCCGGCATGGGCAACGCGATGATCCTGAAACTGGCGAAGGTGTTCGGCTATGACATCGACTTCGCGCAGGACCTGAAGGCAGGCGACAGTTTCACCGTGATCTATGACGATGTGTACCGCGACGGCGAATATCTGCACGAGGGCGACATCGTCGCCGCCGAGTTCGTGAACCAGGGCAAGACCTACACCGCGATCCGCTTCCAGCAGCCCGATGGCGATGTCGGCTATTACAGCGCCGACGGCCGCCCGCTGAAGAAATCCTTCCTGCGCACCCCGGTCGATTTCACCCGCATCTCCTCGACCTTCGGCATGCGCGAGCATCCGGTGCTGGGTTACATGCGCGCGCACAAGGGCGTGGATTACGCCGCGCCGCAAGGCACGCCGATTTATGCGGCCGGCGACGGCACCATCAAGTTCCGTGGCTGGAAAAATGGTTACGGCAACTTCATCGTGCTCCAGCACAGCAAGGACATCAGCACCGCTTACGGGCACATGTCGCGTTTCGCCAGCGACGAGCGGCTGGGCCAGCATGTGCGCCAAGGTCAGGTG
This sequence comes from Rhodanobacteraceae bacterium, assembly GCA_039923855.1. Taxonomy (GTDB): domain Bacteria; phylum Pseudomonadota; class Gammaproteobacteria; order Xanthomonadales; family Rhodanobacteraceae; genus 66-474. Next base: position 30,213 of record JBDTBW010000035.1, read on the forward strand.
ATCGGTTATGTCGGCATGACGGGGCTGGCCACCGGCCCGCATCTGCATTACGAATTCCGGGTCGACGACGTGCAGCGCAATCCGCTGACGGTCACGCTGCCGAAACCCGAGCCGCTGTCGGGGACCGCGATGGCGCAGTTCAAGCGGCAGAACTCGCCGCTGCTGGCGCGCATCCAGATGGTCGACAACACCACGCGTCTGGCGCGCGCCGACAACCCGCGCGGGCGCGACAACCGTTCGCTCGATTGATCGCGTGTGGCACGCGCCGACAAAGCGCTTTATCTCGGGCTGATCTCCGGCACCAGCGCCGACGGCATCGACGCGGCGTTGTGTTCGTTCGATCCCGCGCCACGGCTGCACGCGGCGCTGACCCACCCCTATCCCAACGATTTGCGCGCGCGCATTCTGGAACTCGCGCAAGGCGATGGTGCGACCACGCTGGATGAAATCGGCGCGCTGGATGCAGCGATAGGCGGATGCTTCGCCGACGCGGCGTTGGCACTTCTGGCACGATCGGGCTCCGCAGCGGAAGATGTGCGCGCGATCGGCTCGCACGGGCAAACCCTGCGCCATCGCCCGAATGCAACTCCGCGTTTCACCCTGCAACTGGGCGATCCCAATCTGATCGCTGAACGCACGCACATCACCACCGTCGCCGATTTCCGCCGCGCCGATTTCGCCGCCGGCGGGCAGGGCGCGCCGCTGTTGCCGATCCTCCATGCAGCACTGTTGGGCGAGCACGGCGTGACGCGCGCGGTGTTGAATCTGGGCGGCATCGCCAACCTCACGGTGTTGCGCGCGGATGGGCATGTCCTCGGATTCGATGTCGGGCCGGCCAACGGATTGCTGGATGCGTGGTGCGCGTTGCACAGCGGCGAATCCTTCGACCGCGACGGCGTATTCGCCGCGCGTGGGCAAGCCGATGCCGCCTTGCTGGCGCGCTTGCTGGATGATCCGTATTTCGGCCTTGCGCCGCCCAAGAGCACCGGCCGCGAACATTTTCATCTCGATTGGTTGCGCGCGCGATTGAACGACCGCGTGCTTTCACCCGAAGATGTGCAGGCAACGCTGATCGCATTGACCGCGCGCAGCGTCGCCGATGCGGTCACGGCGCACGCAAATGATGCGGACGAAATCCTCGTCTGCGGCGGCGGCGTGCACAATCCGGTATTGATGCAAGCCTTGCAGCACGTTCTGGCGCCGCGCGCAGTGGCGAGCACCGCGCAAGCCGGCGTCGATCCCGATTACGTCGAGGCGATGGCGTTCGCGTGGCTGGCGCGGGAACGACTTGAGGGCCGGCCCGGCAATCTGCCGAGCGTCACCGGCGCGGAAGGTTTACGTTTATTAGGCGGCGTATATCGACCCTTCGCCGCGTAATCAGCTCAGCGGTTTGTCCCACTCGCTGCCGCTTTCCGGCACCGTGTCGCCTTTCGGGACCTCGTCGAACGCCTGCGCGGCATCGCGCAAAAACGCGGCTTCCTCGGCGTCCCAATGGGTGGCGACCAGACCTATCGCGTCGCTATCGGCCTCCGGCACGTCCGGGCGTTCAAAGCTGGCGAACGCATGGCGCAAAGTGGCAACGATCAACTCCTCGAGCGAACACTCGCGTTGCCGCGCCACCGTGCGCAGACGTGCGAGCAAAGCTTCGTCGATCTGCTGCAGGAGAATCTCGGGCATTTGCATGGCCCTCGCCGTTTTCGCCACAATACGTTATCACGCCGCATCGGCAATCATCGGCGCACCCGCGCCGGGCAGGCGTGGGAATTCGGCGCGCAAGACCCACAACACCAGCAGACCCGGCAGTGCGCAGGCCAAGGCAATCGTGAAATACACGGGCCAGCCCAATGTTTGCGCAACGACGCCCGCGACCGGCCCCAGCGCGATGCGGCCAACCGCATCGAGCGCGCTGAACAGCGCATATTGGGTCGCGCTGAAACGCTTGTCGCACATCGCCATCAGCAGTGCGACGAACACGCCGGTGCCCAGACCCGAGGTGAAGTTTTCGCTGGCTACCGCGGTGATCAGCGCTCCGATTCCGTGCCAGCCCAGCGCCACCGCGAGGAATCCGAGCGCGCCCAATCCTTGCAACACGCCGAACACCCACAGCGCGCGTTTCAACGGCCAGCGTTCCAGCAACAGGCCACCGACGAACGCGCCGACGATGGTCGCGGCCAACCCGAAAATCTTGTTGACCCAACCCACTTCGGCCAAGGTGTAATGCGCACCGCGCAGCAGGAACGTGGTCGAAAGACTCAGCGTGAACGCATTGCCGAATTTGTAGAGCAACACCAGCGCAAGCCAAAACAGCGCGTAACGCCTCGAAAAAATTTCACCCAACGGATCAGCAAATGCGCGCGGCAGTGATACCGGCGACGCGGCAACGCCACGCTCCGGCGCGAACAGCGTGGCGATCACGCCGATCCCCATCAGCGCGGCCATCGCCAGGTACATGAAATGCCATCCGGCGTAAGCGGCCAGTACCAACGCCAAGCCGCCCGACACCAGCATCGCGATGCGATAGCCACCCACGCCCAGCGCCGCGCCGAGCCCGCGATCTCGCGGCAGCAATTGATCGGTGCGGTAAGCGTCGATCGCGGTGTCCTGGGTCGCCGAAAAGAACACCAGCGCCGATGCCAGCACCGCGATGCCCGTCAACGAGGTTTGTGGTGAAAGCCCGGCGATCACGATCAGGCAGGCGATGATCGCTATCTGCATCGGCAACATCCAGCCGCGCCGCCGGCTCAGCCACGGTAATCGGTAACGGTCCAATAGCGGCGCCCACAGAAACTTCAGCACGTAGGCCAAGCCCACTAGTTTCAACGCGCCGATCGTTTTCAGACTCAAGCCGCTGACCGCAAACCACGCCTCCAGCGTGCTGCCTGACAACGCCAGCGGCAACCCGGAAGCGAAGCCGAGCAGAGTGACCGCGACCAGCGTGCGTGCGCGTTGCGGATCGTGCACGTTGTCCTGTTGCGTGCCAATCGGCTCAGCGCGCATCGATCGGGTCATCCACCGCCGCGTATTCGACAAGATAGGGCGCGTGATCGGAGAAGCGCGGTGTGGGGGTGACCGTGCAGGCCTTCAGCTTGTCGCGCAGCGAGGGCGTGACGATCTGGTAATCGATCCGCCAACCGATATTGTTGGCGCGCGCCGCACCGCGGTTGGACCACCACGTGTATTCGATCGTGTCGGGTTTCAGCGCGCGGAAACTGTCGATCCATCCGTGTTCGGGGGGTGGCGTGCCATCGCCGCAGGTGTCCGCGATGATGCCGTTCAACCAAGCGCGCTCTTGCGGCAGGCAACCGGAATTCTTTTGATTCGATGTCCAGTTCTTGATGTCGTTGCGCGCGCGCACGATGTTCCAGTCGCCGCAGATCACGTAGTCGCGTTTGCTTTTCAGCCAGTTGTCAAAGATCGATTTCAATCGCTCCATCGCGGTGAACTTGAAGGCCTGGCGTTCCTCGCCCGACGATCCCGACGGCACATACAGTGACACCACGCTCAGGTTTCCGAAACGCGCTTCGATGTAACGGCCTTCGTCATCGAAGGCCTTCCAGCCGATTTTTCTCAGCACTTCATCAGGCTCGCGCCGAGCGTAAATCGCCACGCCGCTGTAACCCTTCTTGGTCACGGCATCGCGATAGAAACAATGATGACCGTCGGGGCGGAACATCGGGTCGGTGAGCTGATCCTCCTGCGCCTTGGTTTCCTGCACGCAGGCCACGTCGGCCTTCTGTTTGCGCAGCCAGTCGAAAAAGCCTTTGCTGGCGGCGGAGCGGATGCCATTGGCGTTGAAGGTGATGATTTTCAAGAAGGGTAGTGGGTAGTCGGGAGTGGGAAGTAGGGTAACGGGCAGAATGCATCGGCGCATAGAGGCCGGTGTGGATCCCGTCCCGCGTTATCATTAGTTGCGTAACCGCTTGTGCTTGACTTCCAATTTCCTATTTCCTCCTTCCGCCTCCATGCTTCCCCACCAACGCGCCTTTCTCGATCTCGCCCTCGCACGCGGCGTGTTGCGTTTCGGCGATTTCACCCTGAAATCTGGCCGGCGCAGCCCGTACTTCTTCAATCTGGGCAAGCTCGATTCGGGCGCGGCGCTGGCGCGGGTGGGCGATGCCTACGCGGATGCGGCCATCGCATCGGGTATCGGATTCGACATGCTGTTCGGGCCGGCCTACAAGGGCATCGCGCTGGCCGCGGCGTGCGCGATCGCGTTGGCGCGGCATCACGGCCGCGACCTGCCGTGGGCGTACAACAGAAAAGAGCTCAAGGATCACGGCGAAGGCGGCATCCTGGTCGGCGCGCCGCTCACCGGCCGCGTGCTGATCGTCGACGACGTGATCACCGCCGGCACCGCGGTGCGCGGATCACTCGCCTTGATCCGCGAACACGGCGCGCAGCCGGCCGGCGTGCTAGTCGCGCTCGATCGCCAGGAGCGGGGCGCCGGCGCCTTGTCCGCGACCCAAGAACTGGCCCGCAAATACGGGGTGCCGGTGATCGCGATCGTCGGATTGGACGATGTGCTGGCCTATGCGGGCGAGCGCGCGGAACTCACCGACGAACGCGATGCAATGGCGGCTTACCGCGCGCAATACGGCGTCTGAACGGCGAACCCGACGCCGCGAGCGGCGCGCATCTTGCATGACTTGCCCGACTTATACTCGATCCGTCTTCGCGGAGCCGTTTTCATGCGCGTCCTTCCAAAATCCATCGCGATCGCTGCACTGCCGTTGATGTTGATCGCCGGGGGCGCGTTCGCCCAGAACGATGCGCCCACGACCCATTACCGCTGGCACGACGCGGCTGGTGGCCTGCATTACAGCGACGCCATCCCTCCGGACGCGGTGCGCTACGGTTACGACGTGCTGAATGCCGACGGCATGCTGGTCCGCCACGTCAACCGCGAATTGACGCCGCAGGAACGCGCCGCGGCGGCGGCGCAGGCCGCGCAAGCCGCGGCCGCCAAGCGCGCGGCCGACAGCCAGGCACTGGCGGACCGCCAATTGATCGCCGCCTATCCGACCGAAGCCGAACTGCGCGAAGCGCAACAGGCCAAGCTGGCGCAAATGCAGCAGAGCATGCAGACCACGCGCATGAATCTGCGCAGCCAGGAACAGAGTCTGGCCGATCTGCTGGCGCACGCCGCGGAACTGGAACGCAGCGGCAAACCGGTGCCGAACTTCATGCGCGAATGGCTGACCACGCAACGGGCGAGCGTCACCGGAGAACGCAACGAGATGGCGCAGATGCAGCGGCAGATCGACGCCACCGCGCAGCAATTCACCGATGAGCTGCAGCGCTATCGCGCGATGCGGGCCAAGTTGCAGAGCGACATGACGCCGGGCAACTAGCAAAGTTTTGAACAAGTACCGCTTCGTCATTCCGAACGCGGCGCAGCCGCGATCCGGAATCCAGCTCTTATTTGAAAAACTGGGTTCCGGGTTCTGCGCTATGCGCAGCCCCGGAATGACGGCTCAAAGATCAAGTCGCGGTAAGGACAATCAGCGTACGGCGCGATGTTGTTCTATATGTTCCGACAACGCGCGCAGCGAGCTGAAGATGCGACGATTATCCTGGTTGTCCGAACGCAACTGGAACCCGTAGCGCTTGGACACCGCCAGCGCCAGCTCCAGCGCATCGATCGAATCCAGCCCGAGCTCGCCGCCAAACAAGGGCGCATCCGGTTGGATCTGCCCGGCCTCGACGCCTTCCAGATTCAGGTTGGTGACGACAAGTTCAGCGAGTTCGTGTTCCGCTGGCGTCTGTCCGGTCATGTTGTTCGTGCTTCAACGCCGCCCCTATGGCAGCCATGCAGTGTAATATAGCCGGCTTTTGACGGGCTTTCATGACCATGCGACACACGATGATTTTCCCGCCAAAGATTGATGGCTTCGCGCGGTGAGCGTCGACGATCTTGCGCGCTTCACGGTGGACTATCGCGAAGCTGATCCGCTCGCGTTGCTCGGCGAACCCGGCACGCTGGCGTTGATCGATTTCGGTGCCGATGCCGCGCCCGGCAAACCCGATCCACGTTGCCTGCGCGTGCCGCTCAACGCTGTCACGCGCGCGCCGCACGAACATTGGCGCGTCGATGCGCCCATCGATTCCGGCTTGAACGGGGCGTTGCGCTGGACCGCCGGCGGCGGCTGGATGTTCGTCGCATTGGACGTGGACGAAGCCATCCACGGCGGCATCGAAGCCGCGGCCGAACACGCGTACCGCACGTTGTGCGGTTTCGTTGGCACGCGCGCGGAGCGCCATTTTCTGCGGCTGTGGAATTATCTGCACGCGATCAATGAGGGCGACGGCGACGCCGAGCGCTATCGCCGTTTCTGCATCGGCCGCGCGCACGTGCTAACGGAGCATTGCATCGACCGCTATCCCGCCGCGAGCGCGATCGGCCATCGTGGGCCGCCGGGTTTGCTGCAGGTGTTTGCGCTGTGCGCGGCGACGCCGGGAGCCGCACTGGAAAATCCGCGCCAGGTCAGCGCCTGGCGTTACCCGCGCGATTACGGCCCGACGCCACCCAGTTTCGCGCGCGCGATGCGGCTGCCCAATGACTCGCTGGCGATCTCCGGCACCGCGGCGATCGTCGGTCACGCCTCGCGCCACGAGCGTGATCTGGCCGCGCAGATCGACGAGACCTTCGCCAATCTCGACGCGCTGCTCGATGCGGCAATGCTGCCAGCCTTCGATGTGCATTCGCCGTTGAAGGTCTATCTGCGGCGCGCGGAAGATGCGCCGGTGGTGGAAGCGGCCCTGGCGCGTTATCTCGATCCCGCGGTGCCGCGGCTGCTGCTCGCCGGTGATATCTGCCGCCGCGAATTGCTGGTGGAAATCGACGGTTGGTCGCAGACATCGCGCTGACAGGATTTAGTCCGCGGCATGGAGTACGAGCAACCATGCGCTGCGGCACCCCGAAATAATCAGGATGACGGGCACACTGACGAGCAATGACCCTATCGCGGACAAATTCTGCGATTGGATCAGCAGTAAAACGCTTGCCGACAACACGCCGAGATTGCCGAGGATCGACAATCCGAGACGTTGAACCAGCAATCCGCGCGGCGCGCTGGCGCCTTCGGCGCGGCGCACGATCCAAAGACTGCGTAGCGCCTCAAACATTCCCACCGCGCCGAGAATGGCGAGCACCAGCCCAAGATTGTCGCGCGGCATCTGGGGGATCAACATGGACAACGACAGCACCAGCACCAGAAGAAAGTCGCCCAGCGTTTGCCGGGCGAACGCGCGCAACGCCGGGTTGCCGCGCAACCCCAATGCCTTGATATTGAATGTCAGCGCGACAAACACCAGGCCGACCAAGCTACCGCTGACCTGCGCGGTGGCGCCGAAGTATGGCGAGAGCGAATTCGTGATCTGGGAAATGGGGTCCATGCGCGGTCGCCATCAAGAACGCGTATCGGCAAGCTTGCAGCTCATGTCTTCCCCGGTTTCTGCCACCCCGGCAGCGTGACCTGTCGGGCGCGCGCCAGCGTGAGTTCGCCGGCCGGCGCGTCGAGACCGATGGTGGAACCCGCGCCGATGGTCGCCGCCGCGCCGATCGTCACCGGCGCCACCAGCGACACATTGGAACCGATGAACGCGCCGTCCTCGATCACGGTGACGTGTTTGTCGGCGCCGTCGTAATTGCAGGTGATGGTGCCCGCGCCGATATTGACGCGCGCGCCGACCACCGCATCGCCAAGATAGCTCAGATGATTGGCCTTGGAACCTTCGCCCAGGCGCGCCTGTTTGGTCTCGACGAAATTGCCGATGTGCGCGCCGGCGGCCAGTTCCGTGCCCGGGCGCAACCGCGCGAACGGCCCGATCCGGCATGCGCCGTGCGTAGTCACGCCATCCAGATCGCAATGCGGCAATACCTGCGTGCCGACGGCCAGACACACATTGCGCAAGCGGCAGAACGGACCGATGCGCACGCCATCGCCGAGCGTGACTTCGCCTTCCAGGATCACGTCGACGTCGATCTCGACATCCGCCCCATGGTTGACACGGCCGCGCGCATCGAAGCGCGAAGGATCGTTGATGCGCAATCCGGCCAACATCAGTTCGCGGGCGCGGCGCGCGCGCAGATGCGCTTCCAGTTGCGCCAATTGCCACGGATCGTTGGCGCCCGCCGCCTCGACCGGATCGGTCGCTTGAACCGCCTGCGCGGGCAGATGTTCCTCCGCTGCCTGCGCGAAGATGTCGGTGAGGTACAACTCGCGCTGAGCGTTGTCGTCGGACAGATTGCCCACCCATACGCGCAGATGTTGCGCATCCGCGGCGAGCACGCCGGTGTTGATCGTGCGCAGTGCGCGTTGCTCGCTGTCGGCGTCTTTCTCCTCGACCACCGCGCGCACCCGGCCCAGACCATCGCGCAACACGCGGCCATAACCCGCGGGGTCGGACAGATCGGCGGACAGCAACGCCAGCGGCGCTTCGGCCTCGATCAACGCGCGCAAGGTTTCCGCCCGCAGCAACGGCACGTCGCCGTACAACACCAGCACCCGCGCGCGCTCCGGCACGCCGGCCAGCGCCAGCCGCACCGCGTCACCGGTGCCACGTTGCTGAGGCTGATGCACCCAGCGCAAATCGGCTTGCGCGGCGAACGCGTCGCGCACCTGTTCGCCGCGATGCCCGTGAACGACGTGGATCGCATCCGGACTCAGCGCGCGCGCGGTGTCCAGCACATGCGCCAGCAGCGGCCGCCCGGCCAGCGGCAGCAGCACCTTCGGCAGTTCCGACTTCATCCGCTTGCCCTCACCGGCGGCGAGGACGATAACGTGCAGATCGGCGATCATGGATGCATCTCCGGAAGGAACCGCGCAACCTTAGCGGAAAGCGGGCGGCGGGATAAGCCAGCAGAAACCGTCGCCCCGGCGCAGACCGGGGCCCAGTGGCGACGCGGCACGGCCGAGCGATGTCGCTACTGGATTACTTGTCGTCATCCCGGCCAGGGAATGGCCGGGATCCAGTGCCATGGACGGCAAGTCACTGGATTCCCGCCTACACGGGAATGACGAGAATTCAAAACAATCCCGTCTGATCGGCTTTGCCGTGCTCGCGTTTGGCTTTCTTGAAGGTGTGACCGCCTTGCGCGAGGTCGGGATAACGCGCGCGTTCAGTCCCATCGAGCAGGCCGGCGATGGTGAGGATCTGGATGCGCGGAAATTGCGCGCCGTTGTGCGGCGAAATATAGAAACCTTCCTTGATCGCTTCGGTCACCATAGGTTTGCTCGGGTTCGCAAGCGTGACGAACAGGCCGATCGGCGCGTTCTCGCGCTTCACCACATGCGCGAGGTCGCGCACCATCGCCACGTTGACGTTGTCGCCGCCTTTCACCGACACGATGATTTTTTTGACGACGCCCTTGTCGTCCTGGAAAAAAATCAGCCCGTCGGTGCCGCCGTCAGCGCCTTTCTTGCGGCCCTGATACGGCTGTGCGTTGACCAGCGAACACGCCCACCACTGGAACTGGTATTTGCCGGCGTTCGGCAACGCCGCCAGCGCCCGCGCGCCGTCAAGGTCTTGCGGCGTGCCGAGCACCTCAAAGCGTTGCAGATATTCGGGCGCTACTTCCGCGACTTTGCCGAGCGCATCGTTGGCGGCGGTTTCCGGCGGCGTGCGATTCAAATAAGGAAAGGCGTCTTTCAAACGTTTCTCGATCAGCGACACCGCAAGATGGGTGATGTCGATGCCGATCCAGCGCCGACCGAGTTTCTGCGCCGCGTGCACCGCGGTGCCGCAACCGCAAAAAGGGTCCAGCACCACGTCACCGGGGTTGGAACTGGCGCAGATAATGCGTTCCAGCAGCGCCAAGGGTTTTTGGGTGGGATAGCCGAGGCGTTCTTGCGCTTGCGAATTGATCGGAGCGATGTCGTCTCAACAGTCCGTTATCGGCGTTCCCTTTTGCTCGTCCAGATAACGCTTGATTGCTGGCTTCTTTCCGCCGGGTGGAATTGCAACCAATCCTGATTCCACGAACGCCTGCATCCGCTCTTTCTTGTATCGCCAATATCCGCTGACGCCGAGCACCTCGTAAAACGGATTTCCTTTCGATGCGCCGCCCGGTCCAGTCAGATTGTCCCAGCGAAATTGGCGACCATAAGCATCGACCAGCGTTAGTGAGAATCCAGATAACTGTCGTCGTAACCACGCCATTGCGGATTCCATCGGGCATCATCAGCCGATTTGGCATAGAAGAAAATTGTGTCATGCGTGCGCCCGAAGTGAACGCTGCGTTGCTTGGCGTCGCTGTGGGCTGCGGTTCTTTTCCAAATAACTTCATTGACATAATTCTTTTTGCCAAACACCCCGTCCAACGCGATCTTCAAATAATGGCTGGCGGTCGGATCGCAGTGCAGATAAAGACTGCCCGTGGGTTTCAACACGCGGTGCATTTCCATAAGACGATTCTCCATCATCACCAGATACGCCATCATGTCGTTCTCACCGAGAAACGCGCGCAGCGCCGGCATCAGCTCGGCGACATCGGTGTTGGATTGGCGCAGGATTTCGCCAAACTCGCGCTCGGCCTGCTCGCCCCCGTGCCAGGAATCCTCGAACGCGGTGATCTGCGCGTCGGAGAAAATTGACATCCCTGTCTCTGGCTCCCGGCCAATCGCTGGCCTGGACAAGCCTTTGGGCGTCTTGAACAACAGGTTGTAGTCGCGCTTGGAATTGAACGGCGGATCCAGATAGATCAAATCCACCTACTCGTCGGCGATCGCCTCGCGCAGCACGTAAAGGTTGTCGCCGAAGTACAAGCGGTTCATGGTGTGTCCCCGAACATCTGACTTGCACTGTAGCCACCCGCGCGCGACGGCTCAACGTCTCGCGAGAACGTGTGTTCTCCGATCATTGTGATTCCACGCCGAAAGTCCCCCTCACCCGCCAAGCGCTATGCGCTTGTCTCCCTCTCCCCGGCGGGGAGAGGGTTGGGGTGAGGGGGCGCGAAGCGAACGCTGCCGCATGCTGCGCACTGGAGCAACCCCGCGCGCCAACCGTTGGTGTTAATCTTTATACGCTGCGTGATGCGCGGTTCTTCCCAGGCTAACGACCGGCAACGCCGTACGCCGTCGAAAGGAAGAATGCACAAAAATGCGTTTCGAGGGCGGCTTTTTGGCCGCCCTCAACTTTTGGGATGCACGCACGACAAGCGCGAACGCCAGCGGGAAGCATGGACGAAACCATCATCGAAGCGGCGCGACCGGGTGTGAAGCGGCAATGGCTGCATCAATGGATCGGCTTCTGTCTGGTCGGCGGCGCGGAGTTCGTGCTGGACTGGGCGGTGCTGGTGGGCTTGTCCGCGGTCGGCATGCCGGTGGCGATCGCCAACGCATTTGGACGATTGGCGGGCGCGTGTCTGGGCTACTGGGCCAACGGCCGCTTCACTTTCCGCGCGAATGCCCGCATGGGCTGGAAAGCGATCGCACGTTCGGCGTTTTTGTTCGTGACGACGACGATCGTCAGTTCCTGGGCGCTGGAAGTGGCCGCCGCGTACCACGGCCTGCTCGGCGCGTGGCTGTTGAAACCCGCGGTGGAAGCGGTGCTGGGCGTGGTGTGCTTTTTCGCCAGCAAGTACTGGGTTTATCGGTGAAGGCGAAGAATGCTTGCGAGACAACGCGATCACATAGAAACCGTCATCCCGGCCCGGGATTGGCCGGACCTGCATTCTCCTGGAGCGAATGCGGAACGGCGGAGCCGGCCCGAAGGGTGAGCGCCAAGGATGGCGCGAATTATCCAGTGCCAAGATGGAAGTAAAGCCACTGGATTCCGGCCTGCGCCGGAATGACGAGCAAGAATATTTCGCCGCTCAGTGCTTAAGTGTCTTGCGCAGCCGTTCCAGCGCCTGCAATTGTGCCAGCGCCTGGTTGAGCTGCTCCTGCGCTTGCGCGACGGATTTGGCGTCACCGCGGTTGGCGAGGAGACGTTCGGCTTCGTCCTTGGCGCGATTGGCGGCGGCTTCATCTATGTCGCGCGCGCGCAGCGCGGTGTCGGCCAGCACGGTGACGACGCTCGGTTGCACTTCCAGAATGCCGCCGGAGACGTAGTAAGGATGGCGCTCGCCTTTCTCGTCGATCACTTCGACCGCGCCCGGTTTCAATAGTGTAATCAGCGGCGCGTGGCGCGGCGCGATGCCCAGCTCGCCACTGATGCCGGTGGCGATGACCATGGTCGCCTCGCCGTGGAAAATTTCGGCTTCGGCGCTGACGATGTCGCAACGGATGGTGGTCATGGTTACATTCCGATCCCTTCACAATGAACCGGAAGTGGGAAATGGGAAATGGGGAGTGGGAAAGCGCCGCTCTCCTACTTCCAATTCCCTACTACCTACTTCCGCTCTTACGCCGCTTTCTTCTGATCGGCAGCAGCCATCGCCTCGCTTTTCTTGATTGCCTCGTCGATGCCGCCGACCATGTAGAACGCCTGCTCCGGCAGGTGATCGACCTCGCCGTCGACGATCATCTTGAACGCGCGGATGGTTTCCTTGAGCGGCACGTATTTGCCGGGCGACCCGGTGAACACCTCGGCGACGTGGAACGGTTGCGAAAAGAAACGCTCACACTTGCGCGCGCGATACACGGCTTGTTTGTCCTCTTCGCTCAACTCGTCCATACCGAGAATCGCAATGATGTCCTTCAATTCCTTGTAGCGCTGCAGCGTACCCTGCACGCGGCGCGCGACATCGTAGTGTTCCTGCCCGATCACGTTCGGATCGAGCTGGCGCGAGGTGGAATCCAGCGGATCCACCGCCGGATAAATGCCCAAGCTGGCGATATTGCGCGACAGCGTCACGGTGGAATCCAGATGCGCGAACGTGGTTGCCGGTGACGGATCGGTCAGATCGTCGGCGGGCACGTACACGGCCTGGATCGAGGTGATCGAGCCGGTTTTGGTCGAGGTGATGCGCTCCTGCAACGCGCCCATTTCCGCGGCGAGCGTGGGCTGATAACCCACCGCGGACGGCATGCGGCCGAGCAGCGCAGAAACTTCCGTGCCGGCCAGCGTGTAGCGATAGATGTTGTCGACGAAGAAAAGAATGTCGCGGCCCTTGCCGCTTTCGTCCTTCTCGTCGCGGAAAAATTCGGCCATGGTGAGTCCCGTGAGCGCCACGCGCAGGCGATTGCCCGGCGGCTCGTTCATCTGGCCATACACCATCGCGACTTTCGATTCGGGGAAGTTGTCCGGCTTGACCACGCCCGCTTCGATCATCTCGTGATAGAAGTCGTTGCCTTCGCGGGTGCGCTCGCCGACGCCGGCGAACACCGACAGACCCGAATGCTGGGTCGCGATGTTGTTGATGAGTTCCAGCATGGTCACGGTCTTGCCCACGCCCGCGCCGCCGAACAAGCCGACCTTGCCGCCGCGCGCGAACGGACACATGAGATCGATCACCTTGATCCCGGTTTCCAGCAAATCGTTGGCCGCGGCCTGCTCGTCGTAGGACGGCGCGGCGCGATGGATTTCCCAATGATCTTTTGCATCGACCGGGCCGGCTTCGTCGATCGGTTCGCCGAGCACGTTCATGATGCGTCCCAAGGTGGCCTTGCCGACCGGCACCTTGATACCCGCGCCGGTGTTGTCGACCGTGAGGTTGCGCTTCAAGCCATCGGTCGAGCCCAACGCGATGGTGCGCACCACGCCGTCGCCGAGCTGCTGCTGCACCTCGAGCGTGACGGCCGTGCCCTGCACCTTGAGCGCGTTATACACCTTCGGCACCGCATCGCGCGGAAATTCCACGTCCACCACCGCGCCGATGATCTGTACCACTTTGCCTTGCTCGTTCATGCGTGACTCCGCTAACTCAAATGCTTGCGACGAAATCAAACGTCGTCGCTTCGCTGTTTGGTAACCGGGAACCGAAAGCCGGTAACCGGAGAGCTGCTTTCCGGCTACCGATTACCGGCTTCCGGCTAACTAGTTTTAAACCGCCGCCGCGCCGCCGACGATTTCCGTTGTTCCTACTACACGGCAGCAGCGCCACCTACAATTTCGCTGATTTCCTGCGTGATCGCCGCTTGCCGCGCCTTGTTGTAGATCAGCGTCAAGGTGTCGATAGCCTTGGTCGCATTGTCCGACGCGCTCTTCATCGCCACCATCCGCGCGGCGTGCTCGCTGGCGAGGTTCTCCAGCGCGGCGTGATACACCAGCGACTCCACGTAGCGCTCCAGCACGTGGCTGATCACGGTTTCCGCATCGGGTTCGTAGAGATAATCCCAATCGTGTTCGCGTTCCACCACCGCCGAACGTGCGCTGGGCGTTTCCGCATCCGGAGGCGTCTCGACGATCTGCTTGGCCGCCGCCGGCAAGGGCAGCAACACCTCGACGCGCGGACGCTGGCTCATGGTGTTGACGAAATCGTTGAAGCACAGATACACGCGATCGACGCGACCTTGCATGTACGCATCGACCATCAGCTTGTTGACGCCGACCAGTTTCTCGATCTTGGGCCGGTCGCCCAGATGGCTGACGGAACCGGCCATGTTGACCTTGACCCGGCGGAAAAATTGCGCGGCTTTCTGGCCGATCGCGACCACGTCGACATCGACACCGTTGCCTTCCCACTCGCGGATCTCCGCCAGCAGCTTGCGGAACAGATTCGCGTTCAAGCCGCCACACAGGCCGCGGTCGGTGGACACGATCAAGTAACCGACGCGCTTGACCTCGCGTTCGCGCAACGCGGGATGGCGGTAATCGGTGGTCGCCTGCGCGAGATGCGCGATTACCTTGCGCATCTGTTTGGCGTACGGCCGCGAGGCGCGCATCAGCTCCTGCGCGCGGCGGATTTTCGAGGCCGAGACCATCTCCAGCGCGCGCGTCACCTTGCGGGTGTTTGCGACGCTCTTGATCTTGCTGCGGATTTCTCGTGCGCCTGCCATTTTTTTTCCGGAAATGGGAAGTGGGAAAAAGGAAGTGGGAACGGGGCCGGAAGCATCTCTAATTTCCTACTTCCTACTCCCCGCTACCGCTTTACCAACTGCCCGTTTTCTTGAACTCGTCCAGCGCGGATTTGAACGTGCCTTCGATCTCGTCGTTCCAATCGCCGCTGGCGGTGATCTTGTCCATCAGCCCGCCGTGGTTGGATGCCATGAACTGGTGCAGCGCGTGCTCGAAGGGCAGAATTTTCGCGATCGGCAGATCGTCCAGATAACTCTTTTCCGCCGCGTACAACGACACCGCGAGTTGCGCGACGGTGAGCGGCGCGTACTGTTTCTGCTTCATGAGTTCCGTGACGCGCTGGCCGCGCTCCAACTGCGCGCGGGTCGCGGGATCGAGATCCGACGCGAACTGCGCGAACGCGGCGAGTTCACGATACTGCGCCAGCGCCAGTTTCACGCCACCCGACAATTTCTTGATGATCTTGGTCTGCGCCGCGCCGCCGACACGCGAAACGGAAATGCCGGCGTTCACGGCCGGACGAATACCGGCGTTGAACAGATCGGTTTCCAGAAAGATCTGGCCGTCGGTAATCGAGATCACGTTGGTCGGCACGAACGCCGACACGTCGCCGGCCTGGGTTTCGATGATCGGCAACGCGGTCAGCGAACCGGTTTTGCCTTTCACCTTGCCGTCGGTCGCTTTTTCGACATAGGCCTCGTTGACGCGCGCGGCGCGTTCGAGCAAGCGCGAATGCAGATAGAACACGTCGCCCGGATACGCCTCGCGGCCAGGCGGACGGCGCAGCAACAACGAAATCTGGCGATACGCCCAAGCCTGCTTGGTGAGGTCGTCGTAGATGATCAGCGCATCCTCGCCCAAGTCGCGGAAGAACTCGCCCATCGCGCAACCCGAATACGGCGCGATGTATTGCATGGTCGCGGAATCGGACGCGGACGCGGCGACGATGATGGTGTGCTCCATCGCGCCGAATTCCTCGAGCTTGCGCACCACGTTGGCGATCGAGCTTTGCTTCTGCCCGATGGCGACGTAGATGCATTTGATGCCGGTGCCTTTCTGGTTGATGATGGTGTCGATCGCCACCGCAGTTTTGCCGGTCTGGCGATCGCCGATGATCAGCTCGCGCTGGCCGCGGCCGATCGGGATCATCGAGTCGATCGATTTGTAACCGGTCTGCACCGGCTGACTGACCGATTTGCGCCAGATCACGCCCGGCGCGACTTTTTCGATCGGCGAAGTCTGGCTCGCGTTGACCGGGCCCTTGCCATCGATCGGGCGGCCCAACGCATCGACCACGCGGCCGAGCAGTTCACGCCCGACCGGCACTTCCAGGATGCGCCCGGTGGTCTTGGCGGTGTCGCCTTCGGAGAGATGCTCGTAATCGCCGAGCACCACCGCGCCGACCGAATCGCGCTCCAGATTCAGCGCCAGTGCAAAGGTGTCGCCCGGAAGCTCGATCATCTCGCCGGCCATTGCGTCGTTCAATCCGTGGATGCGCACGATGCCGTCGGACACGCTGGTCAGCGTGCCTTCGTTGCGCGCTTCGGCGGCGAGCTTGAACTTCTCGATGCGGCTCTTGATGAGTTCGCTGATTTCGGAAGGATTGAGTGTGGTGGCCATCTGTTTTGTTCCCTGTTTCGCGCGGCAACGCTGTCGCACGGGGTCAATCGAATATTGGTTTGGAAATGGTAGTGGGTAATCAAAGAGTGGCTTCGGTATCTATGGTCTTCCCACTTCCTGCTTCCTACTTCCGCTCTACTGAGCCAACGCCGTCTCCAGTCGCGCGAGGCGCCCGCGCACCGAGCCATCGATCACCATGTCACCGGCGTCGATCACCGCGCCGCCCAGCATCGACGAATCGAGCGTCTGCTCCATGTCGATCTCGCGCTTGAAGCGGCGCTGCAAGGCCTCGCGCAACCGCGCAACCTCTTGCGGACCGATCGGCGCGGCGCTGCGCACACACACCTTCAACACCTGCTCGGCTTCGCGTTTGTATTGCTCGAACAACGCGGCGATCTCCGGCAGCGCGCGCAGGCGCGCGTTGTCGGCGAGCACCCCGATAAAATGTGCGAACGGCGAATCGACACTCTCGCCTTCCGGCAGAAACAGTGTTGCAAGTTCGTTCGGCGCGATGCGCGGATCGCCCAACAAGGCGCTCACTTGCGGTTCGACCGCGACTTGCGCGGCGAACGCGAGTTTTGCCGCCCATTCGCTCAGGTCGCGCTGTTCCTGCGCCAACTCGAAAGCTGCGCGGGCATAGGGACGGGCCAAGGTCAGCGGTTCCATTTAAATCTCGGCGACCAGTTGCTCGATCAGCGCCTTGTGGGTGTCGGCGTTGATTTCGCGCTTCAGGATTTTCTCCGCACCCGCGACCGCCAGCCCGGCCACTTGACCGCGCAGTTCCGCGCGCGCGCGGTGCGCCATGTTGTCGATATCCGCCATCGCCGTGGCTTTCTGTTTAGCCGCTTCGGCCAGCGCATCGACACGCGCCTTGTCCACGATCTGACCCGCTTGACTGTTGGCCTTTTCGATGATCGCGGCGGCGTCGGCGCGCGCTTGCTTGATCTCTTCCGCGGCGCGGGCATCGGCGTCGGCTAGTTCCTTGCGCGCGCGGTCGGCCGCGTTGAGGCCTTCGGCGATCCGCCGGGCGCGCTCGTCCATTGCCTTCATCAACGGCGGCCAGATGAACTTCATCGTTACCCAGATGAGGATCAAGAAAACGATCATCTGGGCGATCAGCGTGGCATTGAGGCTCACGGTCTTGTCCTCGTCGAAATAGCGCGAGTACGACGGTTCAATGCGCGGCCGCGGCGGCGTGCGACAACACCGCAACCGTGAACGGATGGGTGAAGATCAGGTACAGCGCTATACCTACGCCAATGATCGGAATCGCATCGATCAGGCCGACCAGCAGGAACATCTTGCCCTGCAGCATCGGCATCAATTCGGGCTGGCGCGCGGAACTCTCGAGGAACTTGCCGCCCATCAAACCCATGCCGATGGCGGCGCCGATACCGCCCAAGCCCAGCATGAGACCGGCGGCGAGGGCGGTGAGGCCTTCAACATTGGCCAGTGCGCTGATATCCATTGTGTGTCTCCGTAGTGCCTTGGTTGAACAACAAGAAAAGTGAATCAGTGATGCTCGGCGGCCATCGACATGTACACGACGGTGAGCACCATGAAGATATAAGCCTGCAACGAAATGATCAGGATATGGAAGAGAGTCCAGACGGCTGCAAGAATTACTTGCGAAAAAACACTGGCAGCGCCGCTGGGGAGGAACTTGCCAAACAACGGTACGCTAATTAGCAGAATTAGAGGAACCCATATTCCCCAGAATTTATTCAACCTCTTCGAAAAAAACTGCGGAAGCGCGTAACGAAGCAGCAGACAAAAAGCCAATGCCGCGAGTCCACCGAACACCACAACAACCAACCATCCTGTTGTGGTTGTGGGCGAACCGAGGGTGAGGCACGCCAGCAGGATGAAGATCACCTCGCCCGCGTACATGTTGCCGAACAGTCGCAGGCCGAGGCTCAAGGGCTTGGCCAGTTCCTCGACAATCTTCAGCAGCAGGTTAATCGGCATCAACACGATCTTGACCACGATGTTGTTGGCGGCGAATGGATGGAACAGCGATTCCGCGCCAACGCCTTTGAGCCCCTTGCAATAAAAACCGTACCAAAGTGCGATCAGAAACACCGTCAGCGACATGCCCAGCGCCACATTGGGATCGGCCGACGGCACCACGCGCAGATGGCCGATGCCGAGCGCGCCGGCGGTGCGCGGCAAGGCGTCGATCGGCAACAGATCCATGATGTTCATCACCATCACCCAGAAGCCGATCATCAGCGCCATCGGCGCGACGAATCGGGATTTCTGGTGGAAGGCATCCTTGACCTGACGGTCGACGAATTCGACCATCATCTCGATGAAATTCTGCAGCCTGCCCGGCACGCCGCTGCTGGCGCGTCGGGCGATCGGCTGAAACAGCAGAATGAAAAGCAGGCCCAGCACGATGGAAAAAAACAGCGAATCGAGATTCAGTACCCAGAACCCATCCGCTTCCGGGCTGATCCGCATGGTGTGCAGATCCAGCTTCAGGAAGGTCAAATGGTGCAGGATGTAGCTGCCGCTGTCGTGAGGGCTTTCAACCGCCATAACCGGAACAATCCTTCGACTTGAGCTTTGTCTTGACGGCGGCCATCCGCGATTTCAACGCTCGAACCACACCGCCAGAACATTCACCGCAAACGCCACGCCGAACCCCGTCAACACGGGCAGGGGCGGCAGCCTCCAGCGCACCAGAATCAGGTAGACCCCGCCCAGCACGACGATCCATTTCAATGCCATCCCGACCACGAAGCGCCCAAGGGTCGCCCCTCCGGCGGCCGGCGGCGGCGCGAATACGCGCAACGCCAACAGCGCCGTGCCGACCACCACCACCGCGCCGCCGCTCCATGCGGCGATCGCGAAAGGGATGCCCCGCACCAGAAACAGCAGCCCCGCGATCAGGGTGGCGCCGGCCTGTGCGGCCACCATGTGCACAGCAAGCCGGCGACCGGCGGCTATGGAGTTGTACACGTCGACCACTCGGCTGCGCCGCTGGCTTGGAAACCGCACGGCCTAGCCTGAAAATGATAGCAGCGGGCACCACGGCGCCGCAAGCTTCCGGCCGGCTTTCAGCCATTTACGCCGCTGTCGCCGGATCGGCGATGATCGGCATATCGCCCTCCAATGAGCCCGCCATGATCCACACCTTGAGCATCGCCGACTGGTGCATTCTCGCCGCGGCGTTGATCCCGCTGCTGTTCACGGGGATCGCCAAGTTCGGCGATTCGGGCCGCGGCTTCAACAATCACACACCGCGCCATTTCCAGGCCGCGCTGAGTGGCTGGCGCGCCCGCGCGCATTGGGCGCACCAGAACGGCATGGAAGCGTTTCCGTTGTTCGCCGCTGCGGTGCTGCTGGCCGAATTCCGCGCCGCACCGCAAGTCTGGATCAATCTGCTGGCGCTTGCGTTCATCGTGCTGCGCCTGATCTACGGCGCGCTGTACATCGCCGATCGCGCGAGTTTGCGAAGCGTGGTGTGGGCGCTGGGATTTCTGTGTTGCCTCGGGCTGTTCGTGATCGCGGCGTAGCGGCTCGGACTGGATGCGCTATCCGCATCGCGCGTTTATCGGTCTTATCCGAACAATATCTTGCGTTCCTCATCCGACATCGGCTTGTCGTGTTCCCAGCGCTTGCCCAGCGCATAAGCGCGTTGGGTGGCGGGGCGCGCGGCGATGGCACCGAACCAGCGATGAAGATTCGGGAAGTCCTCGATGCGCATACCGTCTTTCGCGTACGGCACGATCCACGGATAGCAGGCCATGTCGGCCACCGAGTATTCATGGGCGATGAAATCGCGACCGTGCAGCCGCTTGTCCAGAACGCGGTAAAGCCGCCGGGTTTCGTTGAGATAGCGCTCGACCGCGTAGGGGATTTTCTCCGGCGCGTAGCGCAGGAAGTGATGGTTCTGTCCCACCATTGGACCCAACCCGCTAACCTGCCAGAACAGCCATTCGATCGCCTGCATCCGTGCGCGCGGATCGCGCGGGATGAACTTGCCGGTCTTGCCGGCAAGATACAGCAGGATCGCGCCGGATTCGAACACGCTTACCAGGTCACCGCCGTCGACGGGATCGCGATCCACGATCGCCGGCATCTTGTTGTTCGGCGAAATCTTCAGATAGTCCGGCTCGAATTGATCGCCCTTGCCGATATCGACCGGCTTGATCCGGTACGGCAATCGTGTCTCTTCCAGAAACAATGCGATCTTGTAGCCATTGGGCGTGGGCCAGAAGTAAAAATCGATCATTGCAATTCTTCCTCGACATGGATGCCGGTTGCAGTCTGGACCGGGAGACGTCAAGACTTTGCGCAGAGGTTCATACCCTTGCCGGCCGGGATGACGACATCCACTTGGAACTGGATCCCGTGTCAACGCACATCCATGTGCTGCACGGGATGACGACATCCTGTCGTCATTTTCCGATGCAAAAGCTAAACATTGATGCGAAATGGTTGCAATGCAACACATTTCACCAAGACGTTGTTCCGATGTGGTCACAAATGTGGACATGCATTTGTTCCGCACCGGGCCCCGTCTACGGCATTACCTTCAATTTTCGTAGTTCATGGCGTTCGACATGCGCGATCTCCCGAAGCCTACGATGCCACCGAAGGAGACGCCGCAAAAGTCCGGCACGCTGTACTTTTTTAGGTACAAAAATCGCTAGTGCAGGATAGGTCAGGCGGGGCCATTGTGTGACACTATCGTTGCGTTTTCTGCCGCTCGAGTCAGCCATGGCGACCTTGCGCACGCGTCGTGGCCTGCAAATCGAACATCAATTTCACGCCTTGCTGGGAGTCACGGACTCTCGGCGTCGATGCTATTGCGACGCATGGTCGTGACGATGCTCGCCGGAGGTCGCGAGCATGTTCGTATCTAAATCGGAGACCCGTGACGGGAAAGGAGTACGGCGGTCAGCTACGGCTTCGACGCAGCCCTACCGAGATTCGGGCGATTCGCGCACTGACCAAACTGGAAGGCTCATCAGTTCAGCCTTGGATCGAGCGGCAGTTGCGGCATGTCGCGCGCTTTCCGCATGAGGCTGCACGTGGGAAGATCGCAAGGTGCCGACTCATACCGGGGAAACGCGGTCAGGTTAGACTGCGGAAATAGACGGCGCGCCCGGTGCAACCCGGTGATTTCTGTAAGACACAATCGACAGGATCACCTTCGGAAAGCGGGTTCGGTTGCGGAGCCACACCTCACTTTCAAACCGATTTGTAGTTGGGCGTCATAGGGGAGTCATGAACGGATTCTGGCAAACGGTCTTCGGTGGCTTGGTGGTAGCAGCCTTCTCGGGCTTGGCCATTACCGCATACAAGTACCCTCTCGGGTACCGGCGCATGTACATGCCGCTCGTGTGCGCGGTGTGGGGTGCTTGGTCCGTTTGGCTCGTTTACCAATTCGGCGTCACGGCAGGCTCCGGTCAAGCGGTACTCGAGACTCTGCAGCTAAACCCCACTTTGCTCATCAAAACTCCGTTGTCCAGCAGTACGCCATGGTGGTACTACTTCGTGGCACCTGCTGCATACGCGTATCTTAGTCTTCTGCGTTTTCTGCCAGAGCTCCTTAGCCCGTCTGAGCCAGGAACAGGCGTAAAGTAACGCCCAACAAGTCATTCAAGCGGACGGCTTCGCCGCCGCTTAATTCCAGCGTTAGAGCGCATGAATAAGACGCCCACAATTTTGCTGCCAGCTCTCTCGGCCTGTCTGCTCTCAACACTTGTCGTTACTGCACTGGAAGCAACTTCGCAAAGCAACGCTAGCATCGGGTATGTCGTATTATTGGTGCTGTTCATGGCTATGTGGAGCGCTCTACATATCTTCTCTCTTGGCATCCCCACTTTTTTCATTCTTTGCAAGTTTCACTTGGTCAGGTGGTGGTCAATGGGCATCGCGGGGTTCCTTGTAGGCTGCTTACCCACCGGCTTGGCCATTTTTTTTTGGACCTTCAACCCATCACAATCTTCCGCCGAGTTGTGGGATCTTCCGACAGTAGTTGCCCACTATGGGGCACCAACCGCCGCAGGCTGGCATTTCGTGTTTAACCGTGCTGGGGGCTCGGGGCTAATTGGTGCGATTGGTGGCATCGCATTCTGGCTTACTTGGCAACGCCTTATGCGCTCTAACCATTCCAACGCGACCGTGAACCTTTGCCGCGAAAATCCAGCGCCTCGCGCGGCGCGTTAACTAAAGTGTTAGGCCCCGAATACAAATGCAAGCGCACTCTGAATCGCCCAAGCCCGTGGCCCGGTGGATCCGCGCACTCGCTGTGCTATTCACGCTGATTCTTGCGGCCGAGGTCGTCTTGCTGCCATACCTCGCCCTGAAGCATTCGTTCCCGAGTCCTACGTGGAAGACCGTGGCCTACGGGGTATTAATCCTTTGGCTCGGCCCCCTTTTCGCCTTCGTCGCAGTCAAGGGGCGCGCTCCTCGCTCGTGGCCTCTGTTGGGAGATTACCTGTGGCGAACAAAGAGGTAGCGTCCGGCTGGCTCTCCCCGGGGGCTTGGAGGCCATCGCCTGCCTCGTGCTCGGCGCCTAACCCTTCCGTCGAGGCAAACGTTAGAGGCAACTCCAGCATGATGCGATGCGCGCCACTCAGGAGGGTGTAATGCTCAAGGCATTTCTCAACTGGGGCAAGAGTTCGCTGTGGGGCCACCTTGTGCTTTCTTTAGTTGCTGTGGCAGCGCCACTTCTACTGCTCGGCTTAATCACAAATATTCGGGCCGGCTATCCAACGGCTGACTTGGGCATGCTCGTCTTCCTTTCCATACTCGCAGCAATCTGTCCTGCATTTTTCATCTGGTACTGCGTCACCGCTCCGCGCCGCAGACGCCGCGCCAGTCACCGCAATAATAGTGTGTAGCGTGGCCTCTAACTCATTCAAGCCGAACCCACTTATTGGCTTCAAGACTCTATCCGAGTTCTCGTGCGGACCGGTTGCGTAAATACCGCGTTGCCCTCAAAGACGGCCGGCGCCACGCGCCGCGGAAGAGTGGATTCGCTCAACCTTGCGCCTCGGCCGGCGCCTGAAATCGGACCTTGGTCGCGGCGCTGCAGTGGGCCTTCAACGTCGGCATGGCTGATTCACCCAGAGGAATGAACAAGCCAAAGCGGGCCAAACGCTGCCGGCATCCCTATCCTGCACTAGCTCATTCCTCCTCGAAAACATGTCAGCCGGCTGACATTGCGAAGTGCTGCTCGGACGGAAACGGGTGCTGTCGCAGAGAATCGCGGGACTCTGCACTAGCTCATTCCTCCTCGAAAACATGTCAGCCGGCTGACATTGCGAAGTGTTGCTCGGACGGAAACGGTTCTGTCGCAGAGAATCGCGGGACGCTGGAACCTCCTCTGCCTTGGCTGGTAGCTAGAGCGGGTCTTGAGTGCGTGCGTCTGCCGCTAATGTCAAACGTTGAGCGTTGGCAGGCGCGAATGATAGCTCAGGCTGCCGCACTCCTAACGCCAAAGTTGCCCAAGACGACTTTCTTTTCGTTGGCTAAGTCGTCGATATAGTCTGCCCAGAACTGCAGCATCTCGCTCCGTTGGCTCGCATACTCTGCGCGGTTATAAATGCCCCGGACGCCGCCGATCGTATGATTTAGCGCCTTTTCAATCACGTCGGAAGCGAAGCCTGCTTCGTGCAGACGCGTGGAACCGGTGCGTCGCAGATCGTGGATAGTGAAAGGGTCAATTGGGATATTTACTCCGTCCAACGCCTTGTTTAACGCGTTGTGGGCAAACGGTTTGTGCGGCCCACTACGACCTGGTAACACCCATTGCGATGTCCCAGCGAGGGACTTCAACTCTGAGAACAGCTTCGACGCTTGTCGTGGAAGGTAAACGATATGCGGCTTGCCCGTCTTGGAGTTTTCAGCCGGGATGTGCCACTCGTCCGCATCAAAATCTACATGCGGCCACTGCGCGAACAAAAGTTCCGACTTGCGCACCAAGGTCAGCAGGATAAGGTGAAGAGCTAGCTTGAATTGCCGGCGAATTCCCGAGGAATATAACGATTGCAGGTATATCCGGATTTCGTCCGGCGACAGCGCGCGTGTGCGTGCGCGTGCTTTCGTGATGAACCGCACTGGAAGCGCCAGCGCGGGGTTCGTGGTTGCGACCCCACGCACGAGCGCATATTCCCACATGCGCTTGCAAAGGTTACGAAGGTCTGCTGCAGCGGCAGGGAAGCCCTGGTCGCGCTTATCGAACACAATGCGCTGCAAATCTTCCGCTGTGACCTGCCCAATCGGTCTGTTGCCAAATGCAGGGTAAAGTCCCTTGTCGAGATAACGACGCACGATCTTCGTATCTTTGCGATCGCGCTTCACCACATCTACAAAATACCGCTCGCCAAATTCTTGGACCGTGGTGGCGCTTGCCAACGCTACCTTGCGAAGCTGTTTCTGTCTTGAGGGCGACTGGCCTAGGGCAACTTGCGTCGCCAACCCATCGCGCATTCGTCGAGCAACCTTCAAGCTCAGCGATGGATATTTGCCCAGCGCTACTTTCTCCAGCTTACCGTTGAGTCGATAGCGGTAACGCCATGCCATACCGCCAGCAGGGTAGACCTCCAGTGCCAGACCGTGACCATCGGTGACCAAGTACCGCATGGCACGCGGCTTCAGTGCCTTGATCGCTGCATCAGTGAGTGCCATAGCTGTCTCTGTGTCCACCTTCTGCTTTTTTAGCACATGTTGAGCTATGTGTACACAAATGTGGACACAAACAGTAGAGGACTCCGTGGGACTTGTTTGGCTTGCGCTGGTCAAAAAAAGTAACAAAAATAAAGAAATAGATGTAGTTCCGGGTCAACTTGGGAATTCCTTGAATCTATATTCATTTTCCGATGCAAAACGTCGAGAAGATCGCGCCCAGCAAATCGTCCGACGTGTATGCACCGGTGATTTCGCCCAGATGACGTTGCGCGGCGCGCAGCTCTTCCGCGGCGAGTTCACCGGCATTGTGTTCGCTCAGCACCATCGCTGCCGCGGTTATGCGATCGCTGGCATGTTGCAACGCCTGCACGTGCCGCGCACGGGCGCTGAAGGCACCATCCATTGCCTCGTCGGCGCCGGCCAGCGTCTTCAATTCCGCGCGCAAGAGTTCGACGCCGGCGCCGGTTTTGGCCGACAGACCGATGCGCACCCCGCCGTGGTTGATGTCGCGATGCGGGTGCGCGCCATCCAGATCGATCTTGTTGAGGACCACGATCCGCGCGATCGATGGCGGCAAATTATCGAGCAATGCCCCATCGTCATTTGCGTGCGCGGCGTCGGTGACCAGCAGCGCCACGTCGGCGCGCGCAAGTTCCGCGCGGGCGCGGCGGATACCTTCGCCCTCCACCGCATCGCTCGCTTCGCGCAGACCGGCGGTGTCGGCGAGCGTCAAGGTCACGCCATCGATGCGCACCTCCTCGCGCAGCACGTCGCGGGTGGTGCCGGGGATGTCGGTGACGATCGCGCGTTCGTCGGCGGCCAGCGCATTCATGAGGCTGGATTTGCCGACGTTGGGTCGGCCCACGATCACCGCGTGCAGGCCATCGGTTAGGCGTGCGCCACGATGCGCCTGCGCGAGTAATTTTGCGAGCTCGTCGCGCAATGCGTTGAGGCGTTCGCGCAACATCGGGTCGGCCAGAAAATCGATTTCCTCTTCCGGAAAATCGATCGCGGCTTCGATATGCGCGCGCAGCGCGATCAGCGTCTGCAACAACGCCTGCACCCGCGCGGAGAATTCGCCCTGCAGCGCGCGCGAAGCCGCGCGCGCCTGCGCCCGCGAGCGCGACGCGATCAGATCGGCAATGGCCTCGGCCTGCGCGAGATCAAGCTTTCCATTCAAGAATGCGCGTTCGGAAAACTCGCCGGCACGCGCGGGCCGGGCGCCGAGCGCGCAGATGCGAGTGCGCAGTTCGTCCAGCACCACAGGGCTTCCGTGCGCGTGCAGCTCCAGAACGTGTTCGCCGGTGAACGAATGCGGCGCGGGGAAATACAGCGCCAGCGCGCGATCGATCAGCGCGCCGTTTTCATCGTGCAATGTTGCCAGTGTCGCTAGGCGAGGCGGCGGCAATGCGCCAAGCAGCGTGCGCGCGATCTCAGGCGCGCGCGATCCCGACACGCGCAGCACGCCGATACCACCGCTGCCGGGAGGGGTGGCGATCGCGACAATCGTTTCGGAATCCCCCAAAAGCTGCTGCGCTCGGCATCTCGGCTGCGGGCGGTGCTCGGGATCCTCATGTATTGACATATACACTCCGGTTCCTGCGCTCCGGCGGCAGCCAAGCTGCCTTCGCTCGCTACGCTTTTATGAGATTCCGTCTTCGTATCACGCTCAGGCGCGCGCGTCGGCCTTTTCGATCCGCCGCGTGATCACCCACTGCTGGATCACGCTGGTCAGCCCATTGACCACGTAATACAGCGTCAAACCGGCCGGAAAGAACGCGAACATCACCGCGAAAATGATCGGCATCGCCTTCATCATCTTCGCCTGGGTCGGGTCCATGCCCTGCGTGGGCGTCAGGTATTGCGTCGCGATCATGGTCAACGTGTACAGCACCGGCAGAATGAAGTAGGGATCCGGCGCCGACAGATCATGGATCCAGCCGAAGAACGGCGCATGGCGCAATTCCACGCTGTACATCAGCACGTAATACAACGCGAAGAACACCGGAATCTGCACCAGCGCCGGCAAACAACCCGCCAGCGGGTTGACCTTTTCCTTCTTGTACAACTCCATCATTGCCTGCTGGTGTTTCTGTTTGTCGTCGCCGTGGCGCTCCTTCAACGCCTTGATCCGCGGCTGCAGCTTGCGCATCTTGGCGCCGGCCTTGTATTGCTGTTCGGACAATTTGAAGAACACCGCCTTGATCAGCAGCACCAAGAGGATGATCGCCAGTCCCCAGTTGCCGGTCAGCGCGTGGAACTTCGAGAGGATCCAGAACAAGGGCTGCGCGATCACGGTGAAGATGCCGTAATCGATGGTGAGTTCCAGTCCCGGCGCGATGCCGGACAGCGTGTCCTGCAATTTCGGGCCGACGTACAAACGTGCGTCCGCGGTCGCGCTTTGTCCCGGCGCCACCGACAAGCCCGGCCCACGCGCGCGGATCAGATAACGCGGTTTGCCGCCGGCATCCGCGCCCGCCAATTGCACGCTGCTGAATTGTTCGGACTTCGCCGGCGGCGGTATCCACGCGGCGAAAAAATAATGCTGGATCATCGCCGCCCAGCCGCCACTTACCGTGCGATCGAGTGGGTCTTTCTGGTACTTGTCGAAAGCGAGCTTCTCGAACTTGTCCTGCGGGCCGTACCAGGCCGCGCCCAGAAAACTTGAGCGCTCGGGATTGTAGAACTCGAGAAAATGTTTCGGTGCGGGCGGCGGCTCGACGCGCTCCAGTTGCTCGTAGGCGTTGCCGCTCCATGCGCGCGCGCCGGTGTTGTCGATGCGCTGACTCAAGCCGACCACGTAGCTGCCGCGCGTCAAGGTGTAGCGCTTGGTCACGCGTACGCCGGAAGGGTCGGCCCACACCAGATCAATCGAGGTCTGATTGCCGTTGCTGCCAGGCGCAAGCGCCGCGAACAGCGCACGATGATCGGGCGCGGGGCTGCCTTGCGCGCCGACCAATCCGTCCTGCGCGACGAACAGGCTTTGCGCGGTATCGTCCAGCAACCGCACCGGCGCGGTGTCGCCGCCCTTGACTTCCTTCGGATAGGCCAGGAGATCGGCGCGCACGATGCTGCCGCCGCGCGAATCGATGGTGAGCCGCAATACGTCGTTTGCGAGCACGATCGGCGGCGCCACGGTTTTCGTTGCCGCCACGGCCGGTCCCGGCGAAACGGGATTCGATGCCGCTGCCGTCGTCGCAACGGAAGACGCCGGCACTTCGCGCGTTGTCGCCGAGGCGGGCGCGCTGGCGGACGGCACATCGCCATTGGTCGCCACGTTGACGGCGGCTGGTTGCGATGCCGGGGTCGATTGCGATGCGGCGGTCTGTTGCGCCGCGGCCGGCACGGCGTAGTCCTGCTGCCACTGGTTCCAGATCAGATACGCGACGAACAGCAGCGCCACGACCAGCAGTGTTCGTGTTTGATTGATCACGTGGGTGCGCTCGTGCCTGGGTGCGAGCGCTGCGCGCCCGGCGGGTCAATCTGCAATTGTGCCGGGCGCCGCCGTCCGCTTCAACGGTTGCAACCTCTGCCACGCCGCATCGAGATCGGCGCGCAACGCCTCATTGAGTGCGTCAGCGGCTTGCGCGCGCGCGATTAGCACCAGATCGATGGCGGGCAAGATGGCACGCGCATGACGGAACGATTCGCGCGCGACGCGCTTGATGCGGTTGCGTTCAACGGCGCGTTTGGAGACGCGGCGGGAGACCGCCAGGCCCATTCGGCATGCCGCCGTATCGCTTGCGCGGTAGCGGATCAGAAAATAGCGGGAATCGAAACGGCCCGGCGCCTTGCGCAATGCCGCAAAATCCGCGGCGCGGCGCACCCGCGCGGCAGGGGGCAGACCGACTTTCGTGGTCATGAATACAGCCCGGCTGGCAGACGCTCCGGCTTCGCGTCCTTTGGTCCCCTCGAGTCAGGGGGGCGGAACCCATTGCGCAGGAATGGTTTCGGGGGGTGTGGAAGTGCGGCGCCGATCATCGAAATCAGCAACGCGCCCGTCGCACCGCGCTTCCTTAAGGGATCAGCCGCTTGCGGCCCTTGGCGCGGCGCGCGGACAGCACCTTGCGGCCATCGGCGGTTTTCATGCGGGCACGAAAGCCGTGGGTGCGGGCGCGCTTGAGCCGGCTGGGCTGGAAAGTGCGTTTCATGGAAAGTGCTCCGGATGCCCCGCGCCGCGGATTGCGCGGAGAAGGCAAGAAAAAGATTTGAAAGCGTATTTGCACGCATCGCGACTGTCAAGACAAATGGCCCGCGCAAAGCCTTCGTATCGACCGCGTTGCCGCCGCGCAGCCTGCTAGACTTCCAGTTTGTTTGGCGAGCATGTGATGCAACCCTTTCCTCTTCCTCACGACCTCGGCGGCGGCGATTTGTGGCGACGCTGCCTGCGGCGCCTCGAAGGCGAGCTGAGCGAGGAGGCCATGCATACGTGGCTGCATCCGCTGCAAGCACGCGTGGATGGTGATGCGTTGCGGTTGTTCGCGCCCAATCCTTACACGCTGGACACCGTGCGCGATGAGTATCTGCCGCGCATCGAGCTGGCGCTGACGGATGTGGCCGGACATTCGGTTCCCGTGCGCCTGGAGGTCGGTTCGGCAGCCACGCCACCCGCGGTGGCCAATCCGCGCGAATCCCCGGCGCCACAGGAAGCGACGCACCGACATCATCTGGATCCGCATTACACCTTCGATAATTTTGTGGAGGGCAAGTCCAACCAGCTCGGCAAGGCCGCCGCGATGCAGGTGGCGCAGAATCCCGGCCGTGCCTACAACCCGCTGCTGCTCTATGGCGGCACGGGCCTGGGCAAGACCCACCTGATGCAGGCGGCGGGGAATTTGATGCGCCAGTGCAATCCCGGGATGAAACTGCTGTACGTGCACTCGGAGCGTTTCACCAGCCTCATGATCGAATCCCTGCGCACCAAAAGCATGGATGATTTCAAGCGCCGCTTCCGTTCGGTAGACGGGCTCCTTATCGATGACATCCAGTTCTTCGGCGGCAAGGACACTACCCAGGAAGAATTCTTCCATACCTTCAACGCGCTGGTCGAAGGCAAGCAACAAATCATCCTGACCTGCGACCGCTATCCGAAGGAAGTCGAGAATCTCGAGCCGCGGCTGAAATCCCGGCTGGGATGGGGGCTTTCCGTGGCGATCGAACCGCCGGATTTCGAGACGCGCGCGGCGATCCTGCTGGAAAAGGCCAAGGCGCGCGGCATGCGCATGCCCGAGGACGTGGCAATGTTGCTGGCGCGTCGGATCCGCACCAATGTGCGCGATCTGGAAGGCGCCTTGAATACGGTCGCCGCGCGCGCGAATTTTTTTGGCCGCGAGATTTCGCTGGAATTCGTGCAGGAAACCCTGAGCGACCTACTGCGCGTGCATGCGCAGGCGATCACGATTCCCAACATCCAGAAGACCGTAGCCGATTATTATCAGGTGCGCCTGGGTGAGATGACCTCGAAAAACCGCACGCGCTCGGTGGCGCGTCCGCGGCAGATGGCGATGACGCTGGCCAAGGAGTTGACCGAACACAGCCTGCCGGAAATCGGCGACGCCTTCGGCGGGCGTGATCACACCACGGTGATGCATGCTTGCCGCACCATCCGGAGTTTGCGCGACAGCGACATGCGCATCCACCAGGATTGGGACAAATTGATCCGTATACTCACGGGATAATCTTGTGGAAGGATTGTGCGAAGACCGTAACGCTGGAATCATCCACACTTCCCCCACAGCTCACCACGCTGTTATCGCAGGATTTTTTTAATTTAAGATCCTGATTTATAATTATTTTATTCGGTTATTCCGGTTGTCAACACGCTCTATTGCTGTCTCTTTAAGCTTTACAATAAACAAAGCAGAAGAAGGATTGGGAACCCGACCATGCGTTTCAGCATCCAGCGAGAAGCCCTGCTTAACCCCTTAGCGCAGGTCGTCGGCGTGGTCGAACGCCGGCAGACCTTGCCCGTGCTGGCGAACCTCCTGGTCCAGATTGGACAGGGTCGCCTGACCCTGATCGGAACCGACCTCGAGGTCGAGATGCGCGCGAGCGTTGCGGTCGATCAGGCAGAGGATGGTGCTATCACGATCCCGGCGCGCAAGTTGTTCGATATCGTCAGGGCGTTGCCCGATGGCGCGACGCTGGATATCAAACTCAATGGCGATCGCGTTTCCGTACACGCGGGGCGCAGCCGCTTCACACTGGCCACGCTGCCGGCCGAGGAGTTTCCGACCACCGACGAGATCGAATTGGTCGACAAAGTGCTGCTGCCCGAGGCCACGCTGAAGAACCTGATGGAGCGCACCGCATTCGCGATGGCCAATCAGGACGTGCGTTATTACTTGAACGGATTGCTGCTCGACTTGCGCGACAGCGACTTGCGTTGCGTGGCCACCGATGGCCATCGGCTGGCGTTGGCTGAAACACGGTTGGACAAAAAGGTGAGTGCCCAGCGCCAGATCATCATTCCGCGCAAGGGTGTGATGGAACTGCTGGGCCTGTTCGGCGGTGGCGATGAAGAGGCGAGCATCGAATTCGCGCGCAATCACCTGCGCGTGCGGCGTGGCGATGTAGTGTTCACTTCCAAATTGATCGACGGGCGGTTCCCCGATTACGAGGCGGTGATCCCGCTGGGTGCGGACAAAACCCTGATTCTTGATCGCGAGCTGTTGCGCGGCGCGCTGCAACGCGCGGCCATCTTGTCCAATGAGAAATATCGCGGGGTGCGCCTGGAGGTGAGCCCGGGGCGTTTGCGGATCGTCGCGCACAATCCCGAACAGGAAGAGGCGGTCGAGGAGCTTGAGGCTGAAACTTCGGTGAACGATATCGCAATAGGCTTCAACGTCGGCTATCTCCTGGATGCTTTGGGCTCGCTATTGGACTCCCGTGTACGCTTGCAGTTGCGCGACGCCCAGTCGAGCTGCTTGCTGCAGGGCGCGGAGAACGAGCACGTCCGCCACGTGGTCATGCCTTTGCGCCTTTGAAAGGCGGCAACCGCAGAGAGATCGGGAATTGGTATGAAGATCGATCTGCTGCGCGCCCATAACCTGCGCTGCTTCGACGCGCTGGAAATCGTTCCGGGACCGCGCCTCAACTGGCTGGTGGGGCCCAACGGCGCGGGCAAGACCAGCTTGCTCGAGGGCATCCATACACTCTCGCACGGCCGTTCATTCCGCGCAGCGGGCCGCGAAGCGATGGCTCGACGCGGCCAGTCCGGCTATGACATATATGCAGAGTTGCGGCACGAGAGTGGCAGCCGGTATCGATTGGGCATGGCGCGGGAAAATGCTCGGTGGCAAATTCGCGTCGATGGAATCGCTTGCACGACGCTTCAGCCGCTTCTTGAGAGCTGTGCGGTAGTCTGTTTCGAGCCGGGAAGCCACGGCCTGATCGTGGGTCATTCAGAAGAACGTCGTCGTTTTCTCAATTGGGGTGTGTTCCACGTGGAACATGATTCCTTGACCTTGTGGCGGGATTACCGGCGCGTATTACGGCAGCGCAACACTCTGCTTCGCGAACAGGCGCCCGATGTTCAATTTGAACCTTGGGAACGCGAGATGGAACGCTACGCGCGTCTGCTCGAGGCCGGCCGCAAGGCATACGTAGAAAGCCTGGTCCCTAATCTACGCGCCTTTTCCGCGCGCTTTTTATCCGAGTTGGGGGAGCCCCGCTTCATTTATCGTCCCGGATGGGATCCGCAAGAGGCGCTGACAGCCCAATTGGCGGAACAACGGGATAGGGACAGGCAGCGCGGCCATACCCGGCATGGGCCGCACCGTGCGGACTGGGCCCTTGTATTCGAGCATGCGCCCGGGCGCGAATACCTGTCGCGCGGTCAAACCAAGCTGGTGGCAATGATTTGCGTGCTGGCGCAGGCGGCACAATTCGCTGAGCATGCCGGCGAGTGGCCTATCCTGTGTATTGATGATTTGGGTTCCGAGTTGGATGCGCAACACCAAGAACAGGTGCTCCAGTGGCTGACAGCGCAGCCAGTTCAGGCGTGGATCACGGCGACCGCCCCGCCTGCCGATTCAGGCCCGCCATTGACGACCGTGTTCCACGTGGAACATGGCACCATGCGCTGTATTCAAGCGCCCGTTTCACGCATTAATGACGTATAATTGAGTGTTTGCTCGCTCGCCTCGCCAACACGCCTTGATAAGGTGAAATCCACGCATGAACGACACCTACGATTCAAGTAATATCAAGGTCTTGAAGGGGCTGGAAGCGGTCCGCAAGCGCCCAGGCATGTACATCGGCGATACCGACGATGGTTCCGGCCTGCACCATATGGTCTTCGAAGTGGTGGACAACGCCATCGACGAGGCGTTGGCGGGTTATTGCGACGAAGTGATCGTAACCATCCACGACGATGGCACGGTCGGTGTCAGCGACAATGGACGCGGCATTCCGGTCGACATCCATCCGGAAGAAGGCCGCTCCACCGCGGAAGTCGTGATGACGGTGCTGCATGCCGGCGGGAAATTCGACGCCAATTCCTACAAGGTTTCCGGTGGCCTGCACGGGGTGGGCGTGTCGGTGGTCAATGCGCTGTCCGAGCACCTGTGGCTCACCATCTATCGAGAGGGACAGGAGCATCGTCAGGAATACCGGCTGGGCGAACCGCTGTACCCGTTGAAGGCAAGCGGGCCGTCCACCAAGCGCGGCACTGTCGTGCGCTTCCTGCCCAGTCCGGGAACTTTCACGCATATCGAGTTCCATTATGACATTCTCGCCAAGCGCTTGAGAGAACTGGCTTTTTTGAACTCCGGTGTGCGCATCGAGTTGATCGACGAGCGCGTCGACAAGCGCGATGTATTCCAGTACGAGGGTGGTATCCGCTCGTTCGTGCAGCATCTGGCGCAACTGAAGACACCTTTGCAGCCCAGCGTGATCAGCTTCAGCTCGCAACTCGAGGGCACCACCGTCGAATTGGCGATGCAGTGGACCGACGGCTATCAGGAGTCCGTGTTTTGTTTTACCAACAATATCCCGCAGAAGGACGGTGGTACGCATTTAACGGGATTACGCGCCGCATTGACGCGAACACTCAGCAATTACATCGAACAGACTGGATCTGCACGCAACGCCAAGATCACACTGTCCGGGGATGACATGCGTGAGGGCCTGATTGCGGTGCTGTCGATCAAGGTGCCGGACCCCAAGTTTTCCTCGCAGACTAAGGACAAGCTGGTGTCGTCCGAGATCAAGGGCGTGGTGGAGCAGGTAGTCAATGCCAAGCTCGAGGAGTTCCTGCTGGAGAACCCGTCCGAGGCGCGCATGATCACCGACAAGGTGATTGAGGCTGCCCGCGCCCGCGAGGCCGCGCGCAAGGCGCGCGAGCTGACCCGCCGCAAGGGCGCGCTGGACATCGCGGGCCTGCCCGGCAAGCTGGCCGATTGCCAGGAAAAAGACCCGGCGCTGTCGGAGCTGTTTCTGGTCGAGGGCGATTCCGCTGGCGGCTCGGCCAAGCAGGGCCGCAACCGCAAAACCCAAGCCGTGTTGCCGTTGAAAGGCAAAATTCTCAATGTCGAGAAAGCACGCTTCGACAAGATGCTCGGCTCGGCCGAGGTCGGCACGTTGATCACGGCGCTCGGCACCGGCATCGGCAAGGACGAATTCAATGTCGACAAATTGCGCTATCACCGCATCATCATCATGACCGACGCGGACGTGGACGGTTCGCACATCCGCACGCTTTTGCTGACGTTCTTCTACCGGCAGATGCCGCAATTGATTGAGCGCGGACACATCTACATCGGCCTGCCGCCGCTGTACAAGATCAAGCAGGGCAAGCAGGAGCTGTACCTCAAGGACGACGTGGCGCTCAATGACTATTTGATCGCCAATGCGGTCGATGGCGCGGAACTTTCCTATGCACCCGACGCGCCGCCCGTGCAAGGTGAGGGTCTGGAAAAATTGCTGCGCGATTACCAGGCGGCGCTTGATCAGATCGCGCGGCTGGGGCAGCGCGGCGACAGCGCTTTTTTCACCGCGTTGCTCGATCATGCGCCGCTCGAAAACACTTTGTGGCAGGAACCTGCGTTGTTGCAGGCATGGATGCAGACACTGATCGAGCGTATCAATGCCAGCGGTCTGGGCCGCGCGCGTTACGCGCTGGAATGGCGCGCGGCGATCGACGAGCATCCCGCCGCATTGCTGCTGCGCCGCTTGCAGCACGGCAGCGAACACACCTGGGTGCTGCCGCAGACGTTTTTCGCCGGCGCCGATTACCGGCCGCTGCTGGAGATGTCGCGCGCGCTGCATGGCCTGATCCGCGAAGGCGCGCTGGTCCGGCGCGGCAACGTCGCGCAGCCGATCGCGGATTTCGCCGCGGCGCGCGCCTGGTTGTTCGAGGAAGCCAAAAAAGGCCGCAACATCCAGCGCTTCAAAGGGCTTGGAGAAATGAATCCGGAGCAGTTGTGGGAAACCACGGTCAATCCGGAAACGCGCCGCCTGCTGCAGGTGCGGATCGAGGATGCGGTCGCCGCCGACCAGATATTCTCCACCTTGATGGGGGATGTGGTCGAGCCGCGCCGTGAATTCATCGAAACCAATGCGCTAAAAGTGGCGAATCTCGACATTTGATGGATCCGCGATGCACACTTCCTGCTTCGCCATGTCATGAATCGTGACAAAAAAATGCGCTTGAGCTTTGCTTGCCGCCCGCGCTAACCTGATCGTCCGGCCCGCGCCCGCTGCCGCCTTACAAACGTATTCCAGAGGCCTCTCATGAAACTCGATTCGCGTCTTGTCGCCTGCGGCTTGTGCTCCGTGCTCACGGTTTCCTGCGGAGTCGCATTTGCCCAGTATGGCGGCAACTCCGCCAAACAGCCATCCGCCGCCAATCAACAGCCGGCTGCGCAGTCAATGGGTCCGTGCACGGATATGAAAATGTTGCGAGGCGAGTGCGGCGACCAGCAGAAAAAAACCAAGCAGGAGAAACCGGCCGAGAAGCAGCCCAGTCAATATCCCAACGCGACGCGCCACGAACCCAAAGACACAAGCGTCAGCGACAAGGAAGCCAAGGCGCTCAACGAGGGCCTGAATGCCGCCAACAGCGGTGACACCGCTACCGCGCAGAAGGATTTGCAGGACATCGCCGACAACGGCAGCAATGCCTACGCCAAGGCCAAGGCATTGCAGAGT
Source organism: Rhodanobacteraceae bacterium (assembly GCA_039923855.1). Lineage (GTDB taxonomy): Bacteria > Pseudomonadota > Gammaproteobacteria > Xanthomonadales > Rhodanobacteraceae > 66-474. Next base: position 66,534 of record JBDTBW010000035.1, read on the forward strand.
TTGGCGCAGATCAAATACAACGGCGGCGACACCAAGGGTGCGATCGCGCTGCAGAAGCAGGCGCTGGATTTGAATTCGTTGCCCAACGACGACTATTTCCCGGCGTTGTACACCTTGGCGCAAATGTACATTGCCGATGAGGATTACGCGCAAGCGCTCGCCACGCTCGACCAATGGACCCAGCAAAGTGGCAAGCCATCCGCCGATGCCTACGCCCTGAAAGGCAATGCGTATTACCGCCTGGAGAAGTATCCGGAAGCGGTGGCCGCGATCCAGAAGGCCAAATCGATGACATCCCAACCCAAGCCGGACTGGGACCAGATCCTGATCGCGAGTTATTTCGCGATGGACAAATACGATGAAGCCGGCAAGGTCGCGGAAGCGGCGCTGGCGCGCGATCCGAACAACGGCAAGCTGCTGATGAACGTGGTGCAGATCTACACCAATGCCAAGCAATACGACAAGGCGTTGCCATTGCTCGAGCGCGCACGCGCCAATGGCCAGATCAACGACGAGGCCACTTACGTCAACATGGCCAAGCTGTATTACAACATCGCGGTCGATGGCAGGGATCCAAAAGTCAATGCGGGCAACGCTGCGCAGGTACTCGAGGAAGGCATGGGCAAAGGCATCGTCAAGCCGACCGCCGACAATTACAAACTGCTGGGTGACGCCTACAATCTCGCCGGCGACACCGCCAAGGCCGATGCCGCGTACGACAAGGGCGGCGTGCCGCGCCCGGAGCCGCATAAAAGCGGCAAGAAGAAGAAAGGACGATGAGGTGTGGGATCGGTACGCGAAACGAACGCGGCTTTGTTTATCCGCGCCGGCATTTTCGGTTAGATCACTGGGCGATGCCGGCCCTCTAGGCAAAAGCCCGGTGCTGGTGTAATTTGCTCCTCTTTTCAGCCGCCCTCGGCGCGGCGCTGTCGATTGCACATGACGGTGCCGTGATGGGGACCCGACAGGCTAGCGACTGGTTCAAACGATGGCTTCGACTCCCGCGACCGCACACGATCGTTTCAACTGGTGGCGCACCATCGCGATCGCGGCCGCGCTCGCGGTGCACGCCGTGGTCATCCTGGTGTTGCTGACGCCGGCTGCGCCACCGGAGGCCAAGGAAAAGACCAAGGATCACGTGGTCAACGTGACCTTCATCCCGCCGCCGCCGCCGCCGCCGCCGCCGCCGCCGCCACCGCCGACGCCGCCCAAGACGCCGCCGCCGAAGATCAAGGAACTGGTCAAGCCACCGCCGACCCCGCCGCCGCCGGCGCAGCCGCCGCCAGTTCAAGAGGTGTCCAGCATGCCGACACCCGCGCCACCGCCCGCGCCGCCGGCGCCGCCGCCGCCGCCCGCGGATATCGCGCCGACTGTCGATGCCAGCTATCGGAGCCGCAATCCGCCGAAGTATCCGATCGAGGCGGTGCGGCAGTCGCACGAGGGCACCGTAACCCTTATCGTTACGATTGATGCGAGCGGTAACGTGCTGGATGTGAAGGTAGAGAAGTCCAGCGGATTCCACGAGCTGGATCGTTCCGCCATGGATGCAGCACGCGGATGGAAGTTCAACCCTGGATCTAAAGGCGGCCATCCGACTGGTGGCCCCCTGCGTATTTCCGTCAACTTCAACCTCAGCGGCGTCCAATAATTTCACGCTCGAATCGATGTAATCGGTTAAAGTCCCCTATCACGTTTCAAGGAAGGGTAGCATCATGCAACAGACACCGAATCCACCGGCCGCGGCCGGCAACAGCAATGCGCAAGCCCTGCAGCAGATGGGCTTCGATCATCTGGTTCACAGCCTCGACTGGGTGGGTTACGTCGTCCTGATAACCCTGTTCATCATGTCGCTGTGCTCGTGGTATTTCATCATCGCCAACGCCTTGCGCAACGCGATGATTCGCGGACGCGCCGACAAGGTGATGGCGCAATTTTGGGATACGCCGTCCGCGCAGGACGCGATCCGCCTGATGGAGAAGCAATCGCGCTCGGAGCCGTTCTCGAAGATCGCGCTGGATGCCGCTTCCGCCGCTGCGCACCACCAGCGCCACGAAGGCAGCCGGATGGTCGAGGCATTGAACCGCTCCGAATTCGTCGATCGCGCATTGCGCCAAGCCGTTTCGCGCGAGAGTCTGCGTCTGGAAGGCGGTCTGACGTTGCTCGCCACGGTCGGTTCGTCCGCGCCATTCGTCGGTCTGCTCGGTACGGTGATGGGCATCTACCACGCGCTGATCAACCTGGGCGCGTCCGGCCAGTCCTCGATCGAGGCGGTGGCGGGTCCTGTCGGCGAAGCGTTGATCATGACCGCGTTGGGTCTTTTCACCGCGATTCCGGCGGTGCTGGCGTACAACTTCTATGTGCGCGCCAACCGCGTGACCTATGCCAAGTTCGACGAATTCGCACACGATCTGCACGATTTCTTCGCCACCGGTGCGCGCGTGGAAATGAGCCCGAACTCGGCGATTGCCGCCACCCGCGCAGCCAACGCCGCAAACGCCGCAAACGCCGCCGGTAACGCGCCGCCGCCGCCGATCGTGCGCAAGTAAGGCTCGGGAGCGTTCGTCATGGCATTCAGCAGCGGCTCCCGCAGCGGCCCGATGTCGGAGATCAACGTCACGCCGTTGGTCGACGTGATGCTGGTGCTGTTGATCATCTTCATGATTACGGCGCCGCTGTTGCAGCACAACATCACCATCGATCTGCCGCAGCCGAACCCGAACGTGCAACCGCCGACCAACCCGCCGTCGCCGATCACGTTGTCGATCAAGGAGGACGGCTCGATGTTCTGGAACGATCTGCCGATTTCGGATCTCGAGCTGCAGGCGAATCTGGCGGTGATCGGCGCCAAGAACCTGGACGCCCAACCAGAGCTGCATATCAAGGCAACCGATGTTACCCAATACGATTACATCGCGAAGGTGATGGCCGAGGCCAAGCGCGACAATGTGCAGAAGATCGGCTTCGAGAAGTGAGGCTCTAAAGCGATGGCTTTCAGCAGCAATACCAGTGCCGGCGGCCCGATGTCGGAGATCAACGTCACGCCGCTGGTCGACGTGATGCTGGTGCTGCTGATCATCTTCATGATCACCGCGCCCTTGATGTCGCACAAGATCAAGGTGACGCTGCCCAAGGCCGATCCCAACCAGAAAGCCGAAGCGATCAAGGTCGCGCCGATTGATCTGGCGGTGCAGGAAGACGGCTCGATGTACTGGAATGACCAGCCGGTGACGGAAGCCGAATACAAGGCGCGGCTGGCGGTGACGGCGCAGCAGTTTCCGCAGCCGCAGTTGAATATCCGCGCCGACAAGACCACCACCTACAAGACGATCTTCGCGGCGATGTCGGACGCCAAGGATGCCGGCATGGTGCACTTGGGCTTCGTCACCACCGGCAAACATGGGCAGAACGGCGTCGAATAAGAGAGCGGTTCGCAAAACTGCTGCGCTCAGCCTGATTCAATCATGATGTTGCGCGCCGGCGGTGGGTCGTGGGCAAGCAACCTTCCATGGTGAGCTTTCCGATCGGCATCCTGCCTCACCCTCACCCTTTGCATGCGATGCCATTGAAGGCATCGCATAAGCGCAAAGGCCTCGACCTCCGCTCCGGCGGCGCGCAATCTGCCTTCGCTCGTTAGGTTTTTCAAACCGCTCCACTCATCGAATTACGCTAAAAAAGCCGCGCAGATGCGCGGCTTTTTTATTCGGCAACAAGGATGTTGCGGATGGCTCGGCCTAGTTCGCGGCGAGTATCGCCAAATAATTTCGTACCGTCGTCGCCAAGCCCTCATACAACGCCTCGCCGATCAGTGCGTGACCGATCGACACCTCGGCCAATTGCGGGATCGCACGTTTCAGCATACCCAGATTGCGCTGGTTTAGGTCGTGTCCGGCGTTGATCGCCAACCCCGCATCCAGCGCGCGGCGCGCGGTGTCCGCGCAACGCACCAGTTCCTCTTGCGGGTCACCGGCCAAAAAAGTTTTTGCATAGGGCCCCGTGTACAACTCGATCCGCGCCACGCCGATCCGCGAGGCGGTTTCAAGGCCAGTCGCGCCGGCGTCCATGAACAGCGAAACCCTGCAACCCAGCGCTTTCAATTGTTTGACGATCGGCGCCAGCCGCGCCGCATCGCGGACCAGATCGAAACCATGATCGGAGGTGATCTGGCCATCCGAATCCGGCACCAGAGTGGCCTGGGTCGGCTGCGCTTGCCGCGCCAGTTCGATGAAACTTGGATAACCCTCACGCGGCGGCGCGAAAGGATTGCCCTCCAGATTGTATTCGACGCGTCCGCGGGTGAGCTGCGCGAGCAATGCCACATCGTCCGGGGTGATATGTCGACGATCCGGGCGCGGATGCACGGTAATACCGCCGCAGCCGGCGTCGATGCAGGTGTTGGCCGCGGTGGCAAGATCGGGTTCGGTTTCCCCGCGCGCATTGCGCAGCACCGCGATCTTGTTGAGGTTGACGCTGAGTAGTGTCATCGAAGAACCGTTGATCGAAGCGACGCTCTTCGCGTAGTGCGGACAAGGATGTCCGCCTTGTGAGTTGGGTGAGTGACGTGATCGAAGTCTGGCGTTATGGTTACTTCATGCAGCGATCTTGGACGATCGCACAAAAAAAGGCGCGGGCCAAGAGGCGCGCGCCGGAGAGCGTGTCTTCCGCGCCACATCCTTGTGGCCGGAAGGTCCACGGAGGGAGACTTACCGACGATTGAGACCGGCCGGCGGCGGGGAAGTTCCGCCAACGGGTCACTCGCTGGTGAGCGCTCGCCACGCCCGCACCTTTCGCGGCGCCCCGCACCAGGCCAGGGCGCCGATGTAACCCGGGGCCGGGCTCAGCGCTTGCATCTTCCACGCCGACGCGTCACCCGCTTCCGCGGCGAATCGCGCCGGTCGCCAGCAATCGGCGATGCGGGCAAACGCCACGCGTTCGAGACCGAACGCAATCCCGCGCCCCAATGCTTTCAGCACCGCTTCCTTGGCGCACCACAATCGAAGGAACGCGGTCTCGCGGCTCGCCTCCGGGTACGCTGCCAGCGCAAGCGCTTCGGCTGGATCGAAAAAACGGTGCGCCAGTTCCAGCGAATGCATCCGCTCGCGCAGCCACTCCACATCCACGCCCGGCTCGATCCCCCGCGCCAGCGCGGCAAGCGCCATTTCGCCGCTGTGGGACCAACTGAATCTCAAGGGCTCGCTATCGCGGTTGCGTGTGGTACGTTTCGGCGTTGCTTCTTGCGCGCAGTTGATTTCGATGTGTCGGGTGCCGGCATTTGCATCATGATGATCGAGTAACCGCGGCTTGCCGTATTCATCATCGTGCAACATCACGGCGCCGGCGTCGATGCCCAGATACGCCGCCAGCAGCGCGCACAAGGGCGCGCGCCGTTGCGCGCGGCGATAAGGCAAACGCCAAAGATGGATTGAATCGTCGTCGAGCAACGAGGCAACCGCCGCGGGTTCCGCCATGACGAAATCGGATTCCACGACAGCATCGCGCGGCGATTCCACGCGTGCCGCCGTATTCACTTGACCAGTCGTCCTTCGACCAGTGCATCCACCACGTTCGGATCGGCAAGCGTCGAAATGTCGCCCAATTGATCGGTTTGGTTCTCGGCGATTTTTCTCAGGATGCGGCGCATGATCTTGCCGGAACGCGTCTTGGGCAGCGCATCGGCCCATTGCAGATGATCGGGCGCGGCGATCGCGCCGATCTGTTTGCGCACCTGGGCGATCAGTTCTTTTTTCAGATCGACGGATGGCCGCACGCCGGCTTTCAGAGTCACGAAGGCATAGATGCCCTGGCCTTTCACATCATGCGGGCAACCGACCACCGCGGCCTCGGCGACATGCGAGTCCGCGACCAGCGCGCTCTCCACTTCGGCGGTACCGATCCGGTGTCCCGCGACATTAATCACGTCGTCCACGCGGCCGGTGATCCACCAATCGCCATCGCCATCGCGGCGCGCGCCGTCGCCGGTGCAATACATGCCCGGATACGCCTTGAAATAGGTGTCGATGAAACGCTGATGATCGCCCCACACCGTGCGCATCTGGCCCGGCCAGGAATCGGTGATGACGAGATTGCCGCTCGCTTGCCCTTGCAGCGTCTTGCCGTCCGCATCGACCAAGGCGGGTTGTATTCCGAAAAACGGCTGCATCGCGGCACCGGGTTTCATGCCGGTCGCGCCCGGCAATGGCGAAATCAAAATGCCGCCGGTTTCGGTCTGCCACCATGTATCCACGATCGGGCAGCGCGCATCGCCGACCACGTTGAAATACCACTCCCAGGCTTCCGGATTGATCGGCTCACCGACCGTGCCCAGCAATCGCAGAGACGCGCGCGAGGTTTGTTTCACCGGCGCCTCGCCCTCGCGCATCAGCGCGCGGATGGCCGTCGGCGCGGTGTACAACAGCGTGACCTTGTGCTTGTCGCACACCTGCCAGATGCGCGACGCATCCGGCCAGTTCGGTACGCCCTCGAACATCAACGTGGTCGCGCCATTGGCGAGCGGGCCGTACACCACGTAACTGTGGCCGGTCACCCAGCCGACATCGGCGGTGCACCAGTAGATGTCGTCGTCGCGCAAATCGAACACCACTTCGTGCGTGTAACTGACATAGACCAGATAGCCGCCGGTAGTGTGCAATACGCCCTTCGGCTTGCCGGTGGAACCCGAGGTATACAGGATGAACAGCGGGTCTTCCGCGTTCATCGATTCCGGCGCGCAATCGACCGATTGGCCTTCGATCAGGGTATGCCACCAGCGATCGCGCGGCGCCTGCATCGCGATGCCACCGGCGGTACGGCGCACCACGATCACGGTTTCCACGCTGTGGGTGCCCGGGCGCGACAAGGCCTCATCGACGTTCGCTTTCAACGGGATTTTCTTGCCCGCGCGCACGCCCTCATCGGCGGTGATCACAAGCCGGCATTGCGAATCGCCGATGCGGCCGGCCAGAGAGTCCGGCGAAAAGCCGCCGAACACCACCGAATGCACCGCGCCAATCCGCGCGCAGGCCAGCATCGCCACCGCAGCTTCCGGGATCATCGGCATGTAGATCGCGATGCGATCGCCTTTCACCACACCAAGATTTTTGAGCGCGTTGGCGAAGCGGCATACTTGAGCATGCAATTCGCGGTAAGTGATCGCGCGCGATTCTTTTGGATCGTCGCCCTCGAACAGGATGGCGGTTTTGTCGCCGCGTGTTTGCAGATGCCGGTCGAGACAATTGGCGGCGACGTTCAACACGCCGTCCTGGTACCAGCGGATATGCAGATTACGCGCGTCGAACGAGACGTCCTTGATCTTCGTCGGCGCGCGAATCCAGTCCAGCCGTTGCGCGATGCCCTTCCAGAATCCTCCCGGATCGCGCAGCGATTCGGTGTAACGCTGCTGGTACTCGTCGCGATGCAGCCGCGCGGATTTGGCGAACGCGGATGGAACGGGATGCACAGTGCTCATGGCGGCCATTGTGCGCTATCCCCGCGCGTGAAAGCAGCCAAGGCCGCCATCCATGGTCAACAGCTCCATGACTGCACTTTTCAAAAAAAACAGGCCCGTTTGGCACATCTGAAAATCGCCGCGGCTAAACGCGCCGGATCAAACCCAGGATGATCAGCAGAATGATCGCGCCGATCAGCGCATTGATGATCCAGGTGAAATAAGGGTGGCCGCCGAACGCGATCACCACGCCTAGTTTTGGCAGCAGCCAACTCGCGATCAGCGCGCCGATGATGCCGACCACGATGTTGCCGAGGATGCCGAAGCCGAAGCCGCGCACCACAAGACCAGCCAGCCAACCGGCGATGCCGCCGACAATCAGGGTGACGATAATCGCGGGCACTTCGATATGCATGACGTTCTCCGTTGCGAAACGCGTGATGGTTCAAGTCGGATCGGGAGGCGGCAGCCGATCGAGCGTGGATGGCGGCAGACGCAAGGTCGTCTTCAAGGCATCGATCTGCGCCTGTGTCATGTGTTCCGGCCTTGAACTCGCGCGAATCTGCGCATCGACAAAAGCCAGCGCCGCGCCGATACCGCATATCAGCCCGACGATCACACCGAGCGCGACCAAGCCTGGCGAATGCGAGGCGAACGTAATGGCGAAACCCAGCAGCGCGACGGCGATCAATTTCCAGCGCATTGCAACCCTCCGGATTTACCGCGCAAATCATAGCGCAGGCGTGGACTCACGCAATGGCCGTGGAGGCGTATGCTGGGCAATCACGTCGCGGCCGATGAGAGACGCGCGGCGAGCACGCTGAGCTTCATGTCGATGCCTGATCCCGCATTCCCGTCGCCGTCGCCATTGCCGTCAAAGGGCCGCGGCGCGCTCAGCAACCCGGAGGGCCGCTTCGAGAAAACAGTCTATCAGCCCGAAGACGATGGCTGGGTGCGCGAAGATGAAAACGAAGCGCCGCCACGGCCGGCGACCACGGTGACGGTCGAACGCGCTCGCTCGATCATCAGCCGCAACGATTCGCCGGACGTACCGTTCGAGCAGTCGATCAATCCCTACAAGGGCTGCGAACACGGCTGCGTCTATTGTTTCGCGAGGCCTTCTCACGCCTATCTCAATCTGTCGCCGGGGCTGGATTTCGAAACGCGCCTCTACGCCAAGACCAACGCCGCCGAGCAATTGGCGAAGGAATTGGCGCGGCCCGGCTACCGTTGCACGCCGATCAACCTGGGTGCCAACACCGATCCGTATCAGCCGGTCGAGAAGCGCTATGAAATTACGCGCTCGATCCTTGAAGTGCTGGCCGAGGCGAGGCATCCCTGCACCATCGTCAGCAAGAACGCGATGATCGAGCGCGACCTCGACATCCTGGTGCCGATGGCGCGACGACAACTCGTGCACGTGTTCATTTCCTGCGCGCAATTGGACAACCGGCTCGCCTCGAAACTCGAACCCCGCGCGTCCGCGCCGCATCGGCGTATCCGGGCGATCAAGACCTTGAACGATGCCGGCGTGCCGTGCGGGGTGCTGGTGGCGCCGATCATCCCGGCGCTCAACGACCGCGATCTGGAACACGTGCTGGAGGCCGCGGCGCTCGCTGGCGCCACGGTCGCGGGGTACACCACGCTGCGCCTGCCGCATGAGTTGAAAACGCTGTTCCGCGAATGGCTGGCCGCGCATGTTCCGCAGCGCGCCGAACACGTGATGAGTCTGGTCAAACAGATGAACGGCGGCCGCGATTACGATTCGGATTTTCAAACCCGCATGCGCGGACAAGGCGAATTTGCGCGGCTGATCGCGCGGCGTTTCCAAGTGGCCTGCGCCAAGTACGGTTACGTGCGGCGAGGCGGCCTGCGGCTGGATTGTTCGCAATTTGTTCCGCCAAAGCCGCCCTCGCCACAACAGGAACTTTTTTGAATTCCGGTGCCTGTTTCGCGCTACTATCAGCCCGCCAACCAACGGAGGGAACTGCCATGTCGTTCGCACTTTATTTGGTCGGGATGATCATCGTGATCTGCGGGCTGGCTTACGGCGCTTTCATGTTGCACGTGGCGCCGCAATGGATCGGCGTCGGTGTGATCGTGCTGTTGGGGCTGGGCATACTCACCGGCGTGGCGCGCACGCGGCAGAAAGATCCCGCGGAATAAACACGATCGCCATCAGCTCGCCGAAGGCGATCCCGTGGTGTCCCGGTGATAACGGGTCACGGTCTCCACTTCGTTCTTCGAGCCCAAAAACACCGGCACCCGCTGATGAAGTTTTGAGGGTACGATGTCGAGGATGCGCTCGCGGCCATTGGTCGCGGCGCCTCCGGCCTGCTCGACGATCAACGCCATCGGATTGGCCTCGTACATGAGGCGCAGTTTGCCGCCCTGTTCGACGGTTTTCGCGTCGATCGGATAGATGAAGATGCCGCCGCGGGTGAGGATCCGGTGCACGTCGGCGACCATGCTCGCCACCCAGCGCATGTTGAAATCCTTGCCGCGCGGGCCTTCCTTGCCCGCCAACAGTTCGTCGATGTAACGCCGCATCGGCGCATCCCAATGGCGCCGGTTGGACAGGTTGACCGCGAATTCGCTGGTATCCACCGGGATGCTCAAGTTGCGCGAAGTCAGCATAAAGCTGCCGAGTTCCCGGTCCAGCGTGAACGCGTGCACGCAGTGGCCGGTGGTCAGCACCAGCATCGTGCTGGGCCCATAGACGCAATACCCTGCGGCGACCTGCGTGTTGCCGGGTTGCAGAAAATCCCGCGCGCCTGGTTGTATCACGTCATCAGGACAATGCAGCACCGAAAAAATCGTGCCGACGGAAATGTTGACATCGATGTTGCTCGAGCCGTCCAGCGGATCGAACAGCAACAGATAATTGCCTTTGGGATAGGCGTCAGGGATCGGATGCGGATCCTCCATTTCCTCCGAGGCGCACGCGGCCAGATGTCCGCCCCAGGCGTTGGCTTCCAGCAGTATCTCGTTGGAGATCACGTCGAGTTTTTTCTGCGCTTCGCCCTGGACATTCACGCTGATGGAATCAGGCGTCCCCGCCTCGCCCAATACGCCGCCAAGCGCACCCTTGCCGGTGGCGATCGCGATGCGCTTGCAGGCGCGCGCGACCACCTCGATCAGCAATCGTAGATCGGCATTGATCGCGCCGTGCTGGCGTTGCTCCTCGATCAGGAATTGGGTCAACGAAACCGGGGACTTGGACATGGGCGCTATCCGCGAAGGCAACGCGCATTGTCGCGGCATTGCTGCGCGCGCGCCAGCCGCAAAGATGCTTGAGGCGCCATCGAGGACGTCGCGAACGCAGTAGTTTTTTGAGACCGCTTCTGCTGACAGCACGCTGGCAGCAGGGGAAGCGCAGACTGCACGGCACTCCTACGACGCGGTGTTTTTTCATGTGCAAATCCTCACTCCATCCGGTTCCGCGCGACTTCGATTTTCTGTTCGGCCACTGGCGCGTGCGCAACGAGCGCCTGAAACGACGACTCGCAGGCAGCCGCGATTGGGAGGTCTTCGAGGCGCGCATGCAATGCCATCCGGTACTCGGCGGCAAGGGCAATGTGGAAGAACACGTTTGTGATGCGTTCGGCGAAAACCGCTGGATCGGCATGGCACTGCGATTGTTCGATCCGCGCACACAACACTGGAGTATCCATTGGGCCGACAACCAACGCGTGACGCTGGAACCGCCGGTGGTCGGCGTATTTGAGCAGGGCATCGGAACATTTCATGGCAACGACGCGCACGAAGGCCGCCCGGTGCGCGTGCGCTTTATCTGGGATTGCCGCAATGCGGAGAGGCCGCGCTGGGAGCAGGCGTTTTCGACCGATCAAGGCGCGAACTGGGAAACCAATTGGGTGATGGACTTCGAAAGATTGCCCGCTAGCGAGATGACGGCATGAACAGCCAAACCTGTTGCCCGGTGATCGAACTGCGCCAGTACACGCTGCACGCGAACGCACGCGAGACGCTGATCGAACTATTCGACCGCGAATTCGTGGAAACCCAGGAGGCGTGCGGGATGCGCGTGATCGGTCAGTTCCGCGATCTGGATAATCCCGATCGTTTCGTCTGGCTGCGCGGCTTCGCCGATATGCCGCGCCGCGCGCGGGCATTGGCCGCGTTCTATGGCGGCCCGGTGTGGAAGGCGCATCGCGAGGGCGCCAACGCGACGATGGTGGACTCCGATAATGTGTTGCTGCTGCACCCGGACTCGGAAGATGCCGGGTTCGACTTGCATGATGCCTCGCGTGAGCCGGTCGGCGCACAGATGCCGAACAACGAACTGATCGTCGCAACGATCTATGCGTTCGGCGCGCCGGTCGATGCCGGTTTTCTCGAGTTCTTCGCACGGGAAGTCGCCCCCGTGTTGTGCGAAACCGGCGCGCCGTCCGCTTCTGTCACGAAATCTGTTGCGCGCAGCGCAACGATCACCCCTCCTCTCCCGTTGTACGGGAGAGGGCAACGGGTGAGGGTGCTTGCGCGTCTTGTCACCGAATATGCCGCCAATACTTTTCCCGCGTTGCCGGTGCGCGAAGGCGAGCATGTGTTCGTGTGGTTCGCAGGATTCGCCGATCACGCGGCTTACGGGAGGCACATCGCCGCGCTCGTAAACTCGCCACGTTGGCGCGAATCGACCGCGCCGGCTTTGTCGCGGCGGCTGTTGCAGCCCCCGCAAACATTGCGCCTCGCACCGACCGCGCGCTCGCTGTTGCGCGCTCGCGCGCCATAATCCCTTGGTTCAATCATTCTTGCTTCAGCCGGAGACTCACCATGACAACGCCATCGCCCATCGTCTTCTTCCACAATCCGCACAGCCGCGCCTGCATGACACGCGCGCTGCTGGAGGAGCTCGGCGCAGATGTCGAAATCTGTCCCGTCGACTTCAAGAAGGACGAGCAGCATTCGCCCGAATACCTCAAGCTCAATCCGATGGGCAAGGTGCCGGCGATCCGCCAGGGCGACATGGTGGTGACCGAAACCGTGGCGCTGTATATCTATCTGTCCGATCTGTTTCCGCAAGCCAATCTGGCGCCAGCGCTGGACGATCCGCAACGCGGGCCGTACCTGCGCTGGCTGGTGTTCTACGCTGCGTGCTTCGAGCCCGCGATCGGCGATCGCGCGATGAAACGCGCGCCCGCGCCGCGCGCGCAATCGCCCTACGGCGATTTCGAGACTACCTTGAAAACCCTCACCGACCAGCTCGCGCGCGGACCGTACCTGTTGGGCGAACGCTTCAACGCCGCTGACGTGCTGTGGGGCAACGCGCTGCGCTGGGTGACCGGTTTCGGCATGGTCGAGGCCACGCCGCTGATCCAGACCTACATCGACCGCGTCGTGTCGCGACCGGCGCAGGTGCGCGCACGCATAGCGGACGAGGAATTGGCGAAGGAAATGGGTATCGACGAATAACCGACCCGCGACGGCGCAACTGGGGCACGGCACAATGGGTTCATGCGCCGCGCCGATCGCCTTTTTCTCGTCATCAACGCCTTGCAGGGCCGCGGCACCGCGCTCACCGCAAGGCGGCTCGCGCAAACGCTCGGCGTCTCGTTGCGCACGGTCTATCGCGATGTCGCCGATCTGCAATTGTCCGGGGTGCCGATCGAAGGCGAAGCCGGCGTCGGCTATGTCTTGCGCAAGGGCTCGGATATCCCGCCGCTGATGTTCACGTCCGAGGAATTGGAATCGCTGGTGGTCGGCACGCGCTTCGTGCGCGCGTTCGGCGGCTCACGCCTGGCAGCGGGTGCGGACGCGGCATTGCTGAAAATCAAGGCGGTGTTGCCGGAGGACCTGCGCCGGCGCGCGCTGCGCTCGCGCATCTTCGCGCCGGCGCGCTGGTATGAAACCAAGTCCGGTCTGATCGATCGGTTGCATGCGGCGATCGAATGGCATCAAGTGTTGCGGCTGGATTACCGCGACGGAGCCGGCCGCGAAAGCGCGCGCGAGATCGAACCCTTGTGTCTAGCCTTCTGGGGCGGCGTATGGACGCTGGGCGCGTGGTGCCGATTGCGCGCGGATTTCCGCAATTTCCGGCCGGATCGCCTCGCCGCGTTTGCGGCGACCGGCGAGGTGTTCGTGGAAACCGCCGAGCGCGGTCTGACGGCTTACCTGCGCGCGGCAGGTGCCAGCGCGGAAGCGGTGGAAGACTGACCATTGTGTTCGCACACGCTTCGACTCCGCCCGCTTTGCGAGCTACGCTCAGCGCAAACGGCTGAGGGATGGGACTTCGATGAAAACGCAGAATCCATGGTGGATCGCGATGGCGCTGTTGCTGGTCAGCGCCACGGTATTCGCCAGCGATGCCGATGGGCGCTTTCGCGCGATCTACCAACGCGAATGGGCGTGGCGGCTTGCACAATTTCCAACGCTGGCGTCCAGCACGGGTGAGCACCGCTACGACGGCCAACTCGACGACGTCGGCGCGCCGGCGTGGCGGCAACGTCAGGCTTATTGGCAAAACGTGCTGAAGCAGCTCGACGCGATCGACCCGAAATTGCTCTCGCCGGAGCAGCAAATCGATTACGCGGTGTACCAGGCACAGATCGAGAATCTGGAAGCCGATGACGCCCAAGGCCAATGGCAGTCGCCGTTCAACAGCGATTCGGCATTCTGGTCGGATCTTGCCTATCTGCCTTCATCGCAGAAGCTCGACAATGCGGACGATTATCGCAATTACCTGAAACGACTGGCGCAGATTCCGCGCTACTTCGATCAGCAGATAGACGATATGCGCATCGGACTTGCGCGCGGATTTTCGGTGCCGCGCGCGGTATTGGATGGACGCGATGCATCGATCACATCGGTCGCGCAATTGAAAGGTCCGAGCCAAAGCGGCTTCTACAATCCGTTCGAGAAGATGCCGGCGGGCATTCCGGCGGCCGAGCAAGCCGCCTTGCGCGCGCAGGCGCAGCAGACGATCCGAGCCGCAGTGATTCCTGCCTATGCCAAATTGTTGACGTTCTTCCGCAACGATTACGTGCCGCACGCACGCACCACGCTGGCGGCGGAAGCGCTGCCGGACGGGAGGGCGTATTACGCGCAACAGATCCGTGAATACACCACGCTGGATTTGAGTCCGGACCAAATCCACCAGATCGGTCTGGAACAAGTCGCGAAAATCCACGCGCAGATGCTTGACGTGATGAAACAGACCGGCTTCAAGGGAGACTTCACCGCGTTTCTGCAATTCCTGCGTAGCGATCCACGGTTCTACGCCAAGACTCCGCAGGAACTTCTCGATCGCAGTGCGTGGGTCGCCAAGGAAGTCGACGGCCGGTTGTCGAAGTTTTTCGATCACCTGCCACGCGAGCGCTTCACCATCAAGCCGGTACCGGCCGACATCGCGCCGTTTTACACCTCCGGCCGCGGCGGCCCGGACGTGTATCTGGTCAACACCTGGGATTTGAAATCCCGCCCGCTGTACAACATGCCGGCGTTGACGCTGCACGAATCCTATCCCGGCCACGCACTGCAACTGGAGCTTGCGGCCGAACAAACCGATCAGCCGGCATTCCGGAGCAACGGCTACATCTCCGCTTATGGCGAAGGTTGGGGCTTGTATTCCGAATATCTCGGCAACGAGATGGGCATTTATCAAACGCCGTACCAGAAATTCGGATTTCTCACTTATCAGATGTGGCGCGCGTGCCGGTTGGTGATCGACACCGGCATCCATCATCTGGGTTGGCCGCGCGCGCAGGCGATCGATTACCTGCACACCAACACCGCATTGAGCGATCACGAGATCGACACGGAGGTCGACCGTTACATCAGTTGGCCGGGACAAGCCGATAGCTATGAACTGGGTTATCTGAAAATCCGCGAGCTGCGCGCGAAGGCGGAAAAGGGACTTGGTGCGAAGTTCGATATCCGCCATTTCCATGACACCATCCTGTCGTTGGGTTCAGTGCCGTTGCCCGTTTTGGAGCAGCGCATCGATCGCTTTATCGCGGATGGTGGCCCGGAACCGCAGTGGCCGTGCGATTGCGCGAAGCGGCCAACGACGGGTCAGACGCAGTGATGCGCTGTTCAGCATTAACTGCATAAGTAGAGTAAGCTAGCCAGATGCTTTACTGAGGAGATTTGCCATGAATGCCGCCACGCACCGCATTGAAGATGTCCGCGGTCACTACGACGCGCAACCTGCCATGCTGGCCGGGCCGGCATTGCGCGGGTTCTTCAAACTCGCCGAACGCTGGAATCTGCGCATGGCCGAGCAGCGCAAATTGCTTGGCGATCCGCCCGAATCGACTTTCTACAAGTGGAAGCGCGCGCGCGACGGCGCATTGGGCCGCGACACGCTGGAGCGCATCAGCTATCTACTCGGCATCTTCAAATCGCTCACCATCCTGTTTCCACAACCGGATCGCGCGGACGCGTGGTTGCGCAAACCCAACACGGCGCCGACGTTTGGCGGCCACAGCGCGCTGGAGCGCATGTTGTCGGGCAATGTCGCCGACTTGTTCGTGGTGCGTCAGTACCTGGACGCGCAGCGTGGGTGAGGCTTTTCCTTCTCCCTCCGGGAGAAGGTGGCGCGCAGCGCCGGATGAGGGTCGAAGTTGCTGCGCTAACGTGATGCCTTGAATGGCATCGCGCGCAGCAACTGAGGAGGAGGCAGGACGCCGACTGGAATGCGCGGGTACTCGCGGTGAGTTCGTACCCTCACCCCTGCCCCTCTCCCGGCGGGAGAGGGGTTCACATCTCGGTGGCCCATCACGCTTGATCTATGCCGACCAGTCCGCTCCGGCACCGCATCCGCTGGCAGCGCGCGTACCGCATCGTCGCCAGCCGCTTTCCGCCGGTCGGCGTATTCGACGCGATCGCCGATCCGAAAGACATTGATGTGCTATACGCGATCGAGGCGCTGACCAATCCGCGCCTGCGCGAGGAATGGGGCGAACTCAACAACGTGCCGCGTGAGCGCCGCGTCAGCGGGCCGGGCACGACGCCATTGATGGCAGCATTCACGCATTTGAACCCGGAAGGCAGTCGGTTTTCCGACGGACATTACGGCGTGCTGTATCTCTCGCACGAATTCGAAACGGCGGTCGAGGAGACCGTCTATCACCGCGAGCGATTCCTGGTAGCGACAAGGGAAGCGCCGGTCGATCTCACGATGCGTAGTTATGTCAGCGGTGTGCACGGCACGCTGCACGACATCCGTGGCGGCTGGAAAGCCGAGCACGATCCGGACAGTTACGCCGCTTCGCGCAAGCTCGGTGCGCGACTACGCAAGGACGGTTCAAACGGTCTCGTCTACGACTGCGCACGAAGAGCAGGAGGCGAATGCGCCGCGTTGTTCTATCCTGACCTCGCTTCCCCCTGCGTGCAGGGCAAGCATCTGATCTACCGCTGGGACGGCGAAAGAATCGCGCAGGTTCTGGAGGTCAGCGCCGTGCGGCGCGCCGGCGCATAAATCTCGTCATTCCCGCACAGGCGGGAATCCAGTAGCTTTGCGTACGATCCTTGCGATGTCTTCGCAAGAAATCCCGGTCCACTCGCTGCCGCGAGCGGGCTACTTTTGTTTCGGCAAAAGTAGCCAAAACCATTGCGCTTGGACGCGCTGGTCTCGACGACATCGTGTCGTCTCGACTTCACTGCGCTTCTCGCCAAGCGCGCGCCGGCGCGAACTCGCACTTCCCTGTGCTCGGACATGCGCGCCTTTCCCGCGCGCTTGGCTGCGATGCTCGCCCCACCCACCAATTGCAATGAGTACAATCAAAACGCCGAGACTGACGCCGACGCCTGAACTCCAAAACTCACGATATGACATTGCTTTTCCGTTGACGATCCACTCTCGCAAAGGATGAATCAGGAACATCAGAAGCAGGGGCGCAACAACCATTGCTGCTCGGCAATAAATACGTAGCAGAGAAGGCATTTCTTTCGTGTTCTGCCACGCCTTCCGAATGGCCGCAACGAAGCTCACTTAAACATCCCCGCTCTTCACCCACCCTTCCCCGTTGCCGCAATGAAACACGCGGTCGCTCGGCAGCACTTCTCCGGCGGGATACGCGGTCTGCGATTGCAGGCGTTCGTAGATCGGTCGGAAATCCGGTCGTGTTGCCTCGAACAACTGCTCGAAGCTGTCGATCACAAAATAGGTTTGCTGGAAGGTGTCGATCTTGTAGCGCGTGCGCATCACGCGCTCGAGATCGAAGCCCAGGCGATTGGGTGCGTCCGATTCCAGGCAATACACCGATTCGCCTTTGGAGCTGACGATCCCGGAGCCGTAGATGCGCAGGCCGTCCGGCGTATCGATCAGGCCGAACTCGACCGTGTACCAATACAGGCGCGTGAGGTTCATCAACGCGTCGGCGCCGATGGCGTGCGCCTTGACGCCGCCGCGGCCGTAAGCCTGGATGTAATCGGCGAACACCGGATTCAACAGCAGCGGCACATGGCCGAATAGATCGTGGAAAAGATCGGGCTCGGAGATGTAATCGAGTTGCTCGGGTTTTCGGATCCACCAGGTCACCGGAAAGCGCCGGTTGGCCAGATGATCGAAGAACACCTGATCCGGCAATAACCCTTCCACGCCGATCAACCGCCAGCCGGTGCCTTTGATCAGCACCTCGTTCAAATCGTCGAATTTAGGGATCGCATTGGCGCTCATGCCGAAGCGTTGCTGGTTGTCGAGAAACTCTTTGCAGGCTCGGTCTTTCAGGATTTCCCGCTGGCGCTCGAACAATTGCGCCCATACCTCGTGATCGGTTGGCGAATAACTCGCCCACGGTTGCTCGACCACGCCGGTGGCGTACACCGGGATATTGCCCCGATCGGTCTGCTGGTGTTCGACGCGGCGCGGCTGGGTGTTCATGGGCGTAGTCCCGCAAAACTGGCGGCCTAGTGTAAGTGCGCGCCCCGCTGCGCGCGCGTGAAATGCGCAAGGGTCGTCCCCATCTTCATCCGCGATTGGCTACCCTTGCACGAATGAACACAGGTATTGAATCGGGTTCCACCCCGCGAGACCCACTGCGCCCGCTGCGCTATCTGTGGCGGGCGCCGTTGTTGATCGTCTACGTGGTGATCGGTTCGTTGCTGGCGATCTTCCTGTTGCCGCCGGGTCACGTGGTCGATTCGATCGGCAACCGGCTGATCCGCGCCTGGCAGAAGCTTTTCCTGCGCCTGTTCGGGGTGCGGGTGCGCGGGGTCGGCGCGCCGCTGCCCAATCCGGTGATGTTCGTCTCCAATCATGGTTCGTGGATGGATATTTCCGTACTGCACACCCAGCGCGTGGCGGGGTTCGTGGCCAAGGCCGAGATCGCGCGTTGGCCGCTGGTCGGCTGGCTGGCCGCGCGCGCTGGCACGATTTTCCATCAACGCGGCAGCACGCAATCGATGGGCACGGTGATGGAACGGATGACGCAACGATTGAAAGCGGGCTTGAGCGTGGCGGCATTCCCGGAAGGCGGCACCGCCCCGGCCGGCACGCTGAAAGTTTTTCATGCTCGGATTCTGCAAGCCGCGCTGGACGCGAACGCGCCGCTGCAGCCGGTGGCGTTGCGTTATCTGCGCGACGGGCGGTCGTGGTTCGGGATGGCGTTTCGTCCCGGCGAGAGTTTCGTCGGGAACTTGCTGCGCTTGTTGGGCGAGCGGCGCATCGATGTCGAGGTGCATTTTCTCGAGCCGGTCGCGCCCGGCACCGAAGGGCGCCGTCGCATGGCCGACACCGCGCGCGCGCGCATCGCAAATGCGCTGGGCATCGCCGCATGAGTGCGCGTCGCGAATCCGAATTCCATCCGCCGCGGCTGTTGCGCAATCCGCACGTGCAGTCGATGCTGGCATCCAGCAGTTTGCGGCGGGTGCTAATGCGCCGCCGCTCGCGGGCGGTCGAGCGCGACGCCCGGGAAATAATCCTCGACGGCGGCGACGGCGTGCGTCTGCTCGGGTTCCACACCGCGCAACGCGTGCTGCCCGCGCCGCGCGGGCTGGCGGTGATGTTCCACGGCTGGGAAGGCAGTGCGCGTTCGACCTATCTGATGCAGACCGGCGGAAGCTTGTTGACGCAAGGTTGGGATGTGTTCCGGCTGAACTTCCGCGATCACGGCGGCACCCACGATCTCAACCACGGCATCTTTCATTCCTGCCTGATCGACGAGGTGACCGCCGCGGTCGGCGACATCGCGCGCAGGTTTCCGCAACGGCCGCTGGTACTGATCGGCTATTCGCTGGGCGGCAATTTCGCCTTGCGCGTGGCGCTGCGCGCGCCGGCACGCGGTATTCCGTTGAGCCGCGTGCTGGCCGTGTGCCCGGTGATCTGCCCGCATCAGGGCCTGGCGGCGATCGAATCGTCGCGCTGGTTTTACCACGCCTATTTCATGCACAAATGGCGCCTCTCGCTCAAACGCAAGCAGCGCGCGTTTCCCGGTGAGGTGTTGTTCGAGCGTCGTCAATTGCGCAGCAGCTTGCGTGAACTGACTCGCGCGCTGGTGCTGCGGCACACCGATTTCGGCAGCCTCGACAATTATCTGGATGGCTATTCGATCGCTGGCGATCATCTTGCGTCCTTGCGGGTGCCCGCATCGATCCTGACCTCGCGCGACGATCCGGTGATCCCGGTCGCGGATTTCGAGCGAATGCAGTTGCCGCCGGGCGCGGAACTGACCATCGTCGAGCACGGAGGACACTGCGGCTTTATCCGCGATCTTGGCATGTCGAGTTTTGCTGAGGATTATATTGTCGAGCGATTGGAACGAACGGTCTGAAAGCTGCTGCGCTCGGCATGACTCAATCATTACGTCGCGCGCCGGCGAGCTGGTGCTCGACCGGCCGGGTACATGGATGTACCGTTTTGCGGGCCGAGGAAATCCTCATGTGCTGACGTGTACACTCCGGTTCCTGCGCTCCGGCGGCGCGCAACCCCGGATCAAGTCCGGGACAGGCTCTGCTCATCCTCGCTACGCTTCAAGTCGTTCGTATGCAGTGATGCGGCATAATTGATGTTTCGCTCGAGCCGGCGGCGCTGCATGCCTTGCATATCATTTCTGCGTGACTGCGTGCGCCGCGGCTCAGCTCAATCCGTTTTTGTTTGAATGAGCGACTAAGTGATGCTCGACGACATCATCGGATTGCATCGCGCCGGACGACTGGAAGAGGCCGAGCGCGGTTATCGCGAATTGCTGGCCGAGCGTCCGGACGACCCGGAACTGCTGCATCTGCTCGGTATCCTTCGCGGTCAACGCGGCGACAGCGAAGAAGGTCTCGCGCTGGTGTCGCGTGCGGCGCAACTCGAGCCAGATGGCTGGACCTACCAGCACACGCTCGGCGAAATGCATCTGCGCGCGCAACGCCTGGATGAATCGGAGCGCGCCTATCAACGCGCGCAAGAATTGAATCCCAATCTCACCAACGCCTACAGCGGACTCGGCCAGATTGCGTTCCTGCGCGGTGACATCGACACCGCCGAACGGCATTTCAAGATCGCGTTGCGCGCGGACGACAACGATGCACAGGCGCTGGCGGGTCTCGGCAATATCGCGTTGACACGCGACGATGCGCAAATGGCGTCGCGCTATTTGTCGCGCGCGGTGGAGCTCGAACCCAACGACGCGTTGGCGCAGACCAGTCTCGCGCACGCAATGTTGAAGCTGGGGACGCTCGATTTCGCCGCGCAAACGGCCGACAACGCGTTGGCACTGAAACCCGATTACGCAATCGCGCGGTTGTTGCGCGGCAACGTGCACTTGAGCAAGAACGAACCGCAACCCGCGGCGGAAGCTTTTGAATGGCTGTTGGCGCGTGGCGAACAGATCGCCGCCGCGCGCCTCGGCCTGGGCGACATCGCGCGCCTGCAGGCGCGCTACGACGATGCCATCGCGCACTACGACGACGCGTTGCGTCATCAACCGCAGATGCACCCGGCGGCTGTGCGGCGCGCCGATTGCCTTGCGCGCAGCGGAAAGATGGATGAGGCGATCTCGGATTTGCGCGCGCGGTCACGGGAATATCCGCAAGCCCTGATCGTGCAGGTGGCGTTGGCGCATCTGCTCTCGCAACGCGGTGCGCATGCCGATGCGCTGACGGCGTGGCGGCAGGTCGCGGCGCTGGCGCCGGAGAATGCCGACGTGCGCGCGGGGCTGGCGCTGGCGCTGGACAACGTCGGCGATATCGCCGACGCGGTCGAGGAAGCCGAACGCGGCGCGGCTTCGGCGCGTCCGGAACTCGCGTTGTTGCGTGCGCGCATCGCGCTGGCCGCCGGCGATGCCGCGACGGCCTTGCAACGCCTGCAGGCGATGGACCGGCAAGCGCTGGAAACGCAGCCCAGGTGGGCGCGCCGCCGGACGCGATTGCTGGGACTGGCGCACGACGCGCTTGCACAGTGGAAAGATGCTGCGCAAGCTTTTGAAGCCGCGCAACGCATCCGCGCGGCCTCTTCGCCGCCGCTACCCGAGTTGCCGGAACTGGACGCCGCGCTGCGAGCGCGGCTGCATGAACTTGCGGCATTGCCCGCGCTGAGCGAATCGCGCACGGCCGCGCCCGTGTTGCTGCTGGGGCTGCCGGGTTCCGGCGTCGGACGCATCGCCGCGTTGCTTGGCGATCAACCGTCGTTGAAGGTGCGCCGCGATCGTTTCGCGGGCGCGACGGATTTTCTCGGCGGCACGTTCGATCCGCGGTTGCTTGGATCCCTGACCGATTCCGATCTGGTCCTGCTCGAACGCCGTTATGCGCGTCCGCTGCAACGCGCGGATGTCGGCGATGCGCGCGTGATCGAGTGGTTGCCGTGGTTCGATGCACGGGTGTTGCCGGCCTTGCAGCGCATATGGCCCGATGCGCGCATCGTCATCGCGCGGCGTGAAGCACACGATACACTGCTCAACTGGCTGGCCTTCGGTGTGCGCGGATTGACCATGCCTGGCGCGGTTGAAGGCGCCCGTTGGCTGAAACGCGCCGATGCCCATCAATCGCTGGGCGCCGCAACGATGACCGCGTACACGGTCGACACCGATGCCTTGTTGGCGGATCCAGCCGGCGAACGAGGCGCGGCGCTGGCCGGATTCCTCGGTCTGGAATCCTTGCAATCTGGCGTGTTGTCGCAAGTCGCGAGCCAGGGCCGCAAAGGCTTGCCGCGTGCCTTTGCGCCCGGACACGCCGCTCATTACCGGGAAGCCTTGGCCGACGCTTTTGCGGCGCTGGAATGAACGCGCCCCCGATTGAACCCTTGCGTTCGCTTCGCCTTGACGCGGCGGGACTACACTGACAGGCATCCTTTGCACGGGATGTCCGATATGTCCTCGCCATTGCGTCGTTTGTTGATTTTGCTTGCCTTGATCTGTTCCGCGTGCGCGGCCGCCGCACCGCCGCTGTCGCAACTCAAAGTGCCGGCGGGTTTTCATGTTTCCGTTTACAGCGACGCGGTGCCCAGCGCGCGCGAGATGACACTGAGTTCCAAGGGCACCCTGTTCGTGGGATCCAACGATGCCGGAAAGGTATATGCAGTCACCGATAACGGCACCAAGGTACGGGTGATTGCATCGGGGCTGGAGTTGCCGGTTGGCGTGGCTTTCCGCAATGGCGATTTGTATGTCTCGGCGGTCAGCCGGATTCTGAAATTCCCCGCGATCGAAGAGCATCTGGACAATCCGCCGGCGCCGGAAGTGGTCACCGACAAATTGCCGACGGCGACGCACCACGGTTGGCGCTTCATCGCGTTCGGCCCGGATGGCAAGCTGTACGTGCCGATTGGCGCGCTCTGCAATGTGTGCGACCAACCCGGCTACGCGAAACTCATGCGCATGAATCCCGATGGCAGTCGTTGGCAGGATGTCGCGTACGGCATCCGCAACACGGTCGGTTTCGACTGGCGGCCGTCTACGCACAAATTGTGGTTCACCGACAACGGCCGCGACATGCTGGGCGACGATGTTCCGTCGGATGAATTGAATCGTGTCGACAAGTTGGGGGAGAACTTCGGGTTTCCATATTGCCACGAAGGCGACATCCTCGATCCTCAATTCGGCAAGGGCCATTCGTGCAAGGACTACGCGCCGCCGGCATTGAAACTCGGCGCGCACGTGGCTTCGCTCGGCATGCGCTTCTACACCGGCACGCAATTTCCGGCGAGCTATCGCGGCGCGATCTTCATCGCCGAACACGGTTCGTGGAACCGTTCGTCGAAAGTCGGCTACCGCGTGGTAGTGGTGCATGTCGGCAAGGGCGGCAATGCGCTCGACCAGCAGCCATTCCTGACCGGGTTTCTGGACGGCCAGAAAACGCTCGGGCGACCGGCGGACGTGTTGCCTTTGCCCGATGGCAGCCTTTTGGTATCCGACGACGACAACGGCGCGATTTATCGCGTGACTTATTCCAAATGAGACCATAATGAAATTGCACAGCGACAGCTTCGCCAATGGCGCGGCGATTCCCGCCGAGTTCGCGTTCGGCAAACCCGGCGATCACGGCGAGCCGTGCGTGTTCGCCTGCAACCGCAACCCGCATCTGGCGTGGCGGGACGTGCCGGACGGCACCCGTTCCTTCGCACTGGCGTGCATCGATCTGGACGTGCCGAGCAAACCGGACGATGTCAACAAGGAAGGCCGCGCGGTGCCCGCCGGATTGCATCGGATCGAGTTCGTGCATTGGCTGATGGTCGACATTCCGTCCGATTGCCGCGCAATCGCCGCCGGCCGTTGCAGCGACGGCGTGACCGCGCACGGCAAATCCCACCCGGCCGGGCCCGCAGGAACACAACAAGGACGCAACGATTACACCGGCTGGTTCGAGAACGACCCGGACATGGACGGCACCTACCTCGGCTATGACGGCCCATGCCCGCCATGGAACGACGAACGCGTCCATCGCTACCGTTTTCAGCTATTCGCGCTGGACGTGCCGAGTCTCGGATTGGCGCAGGGCTTCATCTGGATCGATGCGCAGCGCGCGATGCGGGATCATCTGCTGGCCGAAACCGATTACGTCGGCACCTATACCCTGAATCCAGCCGCACGCTGAACGCCGCGGCGGCGGGTGCGGCTTCGCAAACCCTTGACGATCCGGACATTAACGTACCGGCAACCCCCCGTTCACGCGGATGCCGGATACTGGCGTTTCGCGCCGCGCCCAATAGCGTGGCGGCAACCCGGCAGGTGACGCGATGAATGTCGACATCATCAAGGGCAGATGGAAACAACTCGGCGGCCGCCTCAAGACCAGGTGGGCCGAACTGGGCGAAGACGATATCGGCCAATCGGAAGGACATCGCGATTATCTGGTGGGACGGTTGCAGGAGCGTTACGGTTGGGCCAGAGATCGGGCCGAGGCCGAAGTGGCGCATTTCGAAAGCGAACTTTCATCCGCAGACAAAGGAGAAGCAAGGTCATGACCAATCAGGTCGTTCCAGAGAATCCGCGTGACACCGCGCGCGCCGCCGCGCGCATAGAAACCGGCGCAGAGCGCTTCAAGGACGGTACTTCGCAAACCGTGCAGACGGCCAAGGAGAAATTCAACACGGCCGCCGACAGCGTCGAACACGGCGTGCACAAAGCCACCGATGCATCGGCCAGCGCCGCGATCCGCGCCACCGAAAAAGCCGTGGAACTGCGTGAACGCAGCCGCGAGGCCTTGGGAGAAGCACGCCAACGCGCCAGTGAAATGGCCGACGGCGCCAAGGAACGCGCAAGCGATGCATTCGACAGCATGCGTGAGTTCGTCCGCGAACGTCCTGCGCAATCAGTGGCGATTGCGTTGGCGGCCGGCTGGTTGCTCGGCCGTTTGGTCGGTCGTCGCTGATCCCGCCCACAGCGATTTCCACGGGGGATGGATCGCCGATGACGGGCGAAGCCGAAGCGCAAGCGCAGGAAGCCGTGGCAAAACTCGCGGCCGCCGCGGAGCAATTGGCCGCGGAAGAGGCGATTGAGCGCGCGGCGCAGGCCGCGCGCGAGGCGGCGGCGCGCGAATCCGCCACGCATGTGCCGCCCGCGCCGGGCTTCGGCGCACAATTCGAAGCGCTGTTCGCGGCGGCCAGCGGTTTGGTCGGCGCACTGGGCCGGTTCTTCGCAGCGTTCGGCGCGCTGCTGGGCGCCGAGGCGCGTGTGTTGCGCGCGGGCGTACCGCTGTTTTTCATTGGTGCGATTTCGCTGATCGCGCTGGCGGTTTCGCTTTGGGCGTGCGTGGTGGCATTGATTGCCTGGGCGTTGGTCGTTGCCACCCACTCCATCGGTATCGCCCTGGGGATAATCGTCGTCGCCCACTTGCTGCTGCTGGTGGGTATCTGGTTCGCCATCCGAAACGGGGTGAAACAGGCGAGCTTCCCGCAGGCGCGCGCCGAATGGCGGGCATTGCGGCATCAGATGACCGACGATCTGAAAGGTTTCACCGGGCCGCGCGCGGACAAACCGGCGCCAACGAAAACGGAATCGAAGCCATGAAATATTTCGCGGCACAGGCCGCGCGCAAGGAGGCGATGGGGCGTTGCCTGTTCGCGCGCCAGCAATTGCGCGCCTCGATCACCGAAGTCTCGGATGTCTATCGCGCCCATCCCTTGCCGGCGTTGGCCAGTGCCGCGGGCATCGGTTTTTTGCTGGCACAATTGCGCCTCGGCAGCGGTTTGGTGACGGCCGGCGCCCGTCTCGCCACGGGCCCCACGTTCGGATTGATACGCAAGTTGCTGCAAATCTGAGGTGAGTCTGAAAAACCGGTTGTACCGCCAGGGGAAAAGGGCCTATTAACGCCAACCCAAGTGGGCCGCGCCGTCGGCCCTTTGCTCGCAGGCAACGCATCACGAGGAAGATGTATGTCGATACATAGACGAGTGATAACGCCGCTATGCGGGCAAAGAGCCACGGCCCAAGGGGTTGCTCCGCAGTGGCCGCCATACGGCGTTGCGCGCCTAGGCCATAGAATGGCTATGGCGCGGCGGCGCGCGCCTTGTCTGGTGACCGCTGCGGAAGCAACGCAACTCGCTTGGGTTGGTGTTAACAGGCCCTAACATGCTTCCGCCGCCATCACCGCCCGTGGAAGTCACCGTTTCGCCGCCGGAAACGGCGCCGCCCAGCCCGGCCTCGTCGCAGACGTCGGTGTCGCCTTCGCCGGCAACGGGCGTGGTGTGGACCGCGGTGCGGCGCAGGAAGCGTCCGCGCGCTGCGGAACGCCGGCGCGCTCGACGTCTGCGCGGGCTGCGTCTGCCGCTGCTGGTGATGATGTTCCTGGTAATCGCCACGGTGCTGATCCTGGCGCGATCGCTGATCATCCCGCTGGTGCTGGCGGCCTTCGTCGGCATGGGCTTGAATCCGATCGTCGCCGGGCTGCGCAATCGCCTGTGGATTCCGCGCGCGTTGGGCGCGTTGGCCGTCATGATCGTGTTGATCGCGGGTTTGGTGGAAGCGGCGGTGCTGTTGACCACGCCGGCCGCGCGATGGATCCAGCAGGCACCGCTGGCGATCCATCAATTAGCGCCGAAGTTGAAGCAGATGATCCGCCCCTTGAGCGCGGCCAGCCACGCTGCCTCGCAAGCCTCGCAATCACTGATCGC
>JBDTBW010000036.1:0-15065 GCA_039923855.1 Rhodanobacteraceae bacterium
CCCACAACCGCTACTTCGCCGTGCTCGCCGACGTCCTTGCGGCCGTCAACACGTGCTTCGATCGGTGGCGTAAGCCCAACGCCGTGCTGCAACGACTATGCTGCATTGCTTAAGTCGCTATGTTTAGCTTTTGCGCATGGCGCCCGCCAGTACCCGCCACGCGCGCAAACCGCGTTCGCCGACGTGCTCGCCGATCACGGCGCGCAATAGCCGCCGCAGCGCGATTAGATCCGCGGGCACCGGCATTGTGTCCTCGCGCAGCGCGAGCAAAGCCGCGCCACGGATCGTCTTGCTCTCGCTACGCGCGGACGCCCGCAACGGTCCCTGCTCCGGCGCGTAAAGATATTCGGCTTCCGCATCCAGCGGTTCTTCGCTTTCCGATTCGTGCTCCAATTGCAGCGCGTAACCGATTTCCGCGAGCAGATCGCGTTCGAAACGGCGCAGATTCCAGGCCAGCGCAACCGGACTGCCAAGCTCTTCCAGCAAGCTTGCATAACGCGCGAACAACTGCGGATGCGGATCATGGCGCGCGGTCAACCGCACCAGTAATTCGTTGACATACAGACCCGACAACAAGACGTCTCCGCTCAATCTCCGCGACACGCCAACCGTTTCCGCCGCGCGCAGGTTCGGCAGATCGCCCTGTCCCGCCCAATCGATCTGGAGCAAATGAAACGGCTCCAGTATCGCGCGCGACAGGCGCGCACGCGGACCGCGCACGCTGCGCGCCAGCAACCCGACACGTCCGTGATCGCGGCTGAAGACTTCCAGCAACAGGCTGGTCTCGCGCCACGGACGCGAATGCAGCACGAAAGCGGGTTGCGCCTCGACGCGCATCGTCAATCGTTGTAACCAAATCGCCGCAACGACGCCTCGTCATCCGACCAGCCGGCGCGTAGCTTGACCCACAAGCGCAGGAACACGCGCCGTCCGAGCAGACGCTGGATGCCGTGCCTTGCCGCCGTGCCGATCGCCTTCAACTGCGCGCCGCCCGCGCCGATCACGATCGCCTTCTGGCCTTCGCGCTCGACCCAGATCACCGCCGCGATCTCGGCCAAACCGTCCTCTCGATCCTTGAATGCTTCGATCTCGACCGTGGTGGCGTACGGCAATTCCTCGCCCAGCCGGCGCATCAATTGTTCGCGGATCAATTCGGCGACCAGAAAGCGCTCGCTGCGGTCGGTGAGTTCGTCCGGAGCGTATTGCGGCTCACGTTCCGGCAGCCGCGCCAGGATGCCGGCTTCCAATTCGGCGAGACCTTCGCCGCGCTGCGCGGAAAGCCAGAAAACCTCGGCGAACGGATGCGTCGCGCAAAGTTTTTCGACGAACGGCAGCAATGCCGCCTTGTCTTTTACGCGATCCAGCTTGTTCAAGGCCAGCAAGCGCGGGATCGGCGATTCGGCGAGCGCCGCATACACGGCCTCGTCCTCGTCGTCCCAGCGTCCCGCTTCGAGCAACTGCACCGCGACATCGGCCTCGGCGACCGCCGCGTGCACCGCGCGATTTAGAGTCCGGTTGATCGCGCGTTTCGCGCCGCGATGCAACCCGGGGGTGTCGAGAAAAAGGATTTGCCCCTGCGGACGGCTGACGATGCCCAGGATGCGGTGGCGGGTGGTGTGCGGCCGTGGTGTCACGATCGACAAGTGTTCGCCAACCAGCGCGTTCAACAGCGTCGATTTGCCGACGTTGGGCCGACCGACGATCGCGACGTAACCGCAACGTGTGGCGCTTTCGTTGGCCATGTAAGAAAATATCCGAAGCGCGGGGCGATGCCCTCCCCTTCAAGGGGAGGGTTGGGTGGGGATAGTTTCAGGGTTTCTCATTCAACACCATCCCCATCCCGGCCTTCCCCTTGGAGGGGAAGGAGAACAGCAATGTCACACTCGACCTGATCCAACCAACGCTTCCAACGCCGCCTCCGCCGCGGCTTGCTCCGCCGCGCGCCGACTGCCGCCGCGGCCTTCGTACCGCGCCGGCACGGGCTCGCTCAATACACAGGCAATCTCGAACGTGCGCGCATGTTCTTCGCCATGCATCGCTAACAATTCGTAACGCGGCAGAGGGAACCCGTGCCCCTGCAACCATTCCTGCAGGCGCGTCTTCGGATCTTTCTGCGCCTGCGCGGCGTCGATGTCGTCGGCGAACATCTCGCGCAGCCACCCGCGGCAAGCCTCGAACCCGCCATCCAGATACACCGCAGCGACCAGCGCCTCGAACGCATCGGCAAGGATCGAGTCGCGCCGGAAACCCCCGCTTTTGAGTTCGCCGGGACCCAGCAGCAGGTCTTCGCCCAGGTCCAGCGCTCGCGCGCGCCCCGCCAGCGCCGAGCCACTGACCCGCTGCGCGCGCAAGCGCGACAGCTCGCCCTCGTCGGCCCTGGGGTGGGCTTCGTACAGCAGTTCGGCGACGACCAGATTGACCAGCGCGTCGCCGAGGAACTCCAGCCGCTCGTTGTTCGGGCGTCCCGCGCTGCGGTGGGTCAACGCCAACCGCAGCAATTGCGTATCGCGAAAGCGATGACCGGATTTCACTGGGCGCGTAAGGACGTCACGTTCCCGCGGCGACGGGCTTCAATGCCACCGTCTTGTCGAAATGCAGCAGGAAGTCGATGTTGTAGATGAAGGGGATGTCCTTGTCGTACTTCACCTGCAAGGTGCCGCCGGCGGCGCCGTTCTTGATGACGATGTTGCCCGGTTTGAAGGTGCTGTCGTCGACGTACTGGAAGCTGCCTTTGAAGCCCAGATCCCGCTGGATCTCCTCGGGCGACTTGCTGGTGACGTCAGGCTCCGAGGCTACCGCGTTCATGGCCTTGACCACGCCCATGTATTCGACATAGGCCGGCACCAGCTTCATCGCGGCGTAGATAAAGAAGCCGAGCACGATCAGCACGATCAGAAAGCCGATCAGGGTGATACCGGATTGCTTGTTCATGTGCGTTGTCCCCTGCGAAGAAAATGGTGGTGGTACGCAACTACCGATTCGATCCGCGCATCCTGCCGTTTCCTGTCCCTTGCCCCAACTCTAATGCAACACCGTGCCGATCCGCTTCAAATTGGCCAGGCTGAACCAGATCAGGAATGCCTTGCCGCGCAGGTCCTTTTCAGGCACCGGACCCCAGAAGCGACTGTCGGAGCTGTTGTCGCGATTGTCGCCCATGGCGAAATAATAGCCCGTTGGCACGACCCACGTACCATCGGTTTGCGACGCGCGCATGAAGGGCGGCAGCACGATGATCTGGTGGGTAACGTTGCCAAGGTGTTCGGCGCGCACGATACCGCCGGCCTGCGCGGTTTTGATGCTCTCCGGATCCTTGTCGGTATCCGGCCCAACATAATCCTGCACCGCCGGTTTGCCGTTGATGTACAACTGCTCGCCGCGCACGCTGATGGTATCGCCGGGCAGCCCGACGATGCGCTTGATGTAATCCTCTTTCGGATTCGGCGGATATTTGAATACCGCGATGTCGCCGCGCTTGGGCTCGCCGATGTCGACGATCTCGGCGTCGGTCACCGGCAGGCGCAGGCCGTAGGCGAACTTGTTGACCAGCACGAAATCGCCGACCAGCAGGGTCGGCATCATCGAACCGGACGGAATGCGGAAAGGTTCGACGACGAAGGTGCGGAACAACAGCACCGCCAGGATCACCGGAAAGAACGAGCGCGCGTAATCGACCAGCATCGGCTCGCGCGGTTTGGTCCCCTCGGCGGCCGCGCGTTCGACACGGCGGTGCTGGAACAGCAGCCGGTCAAATGCCCAAACGATGCCGAACGCCGCGGTCATCAGCACCAGAGCGAGGGCGAAATCGGAGGTTATGTACCAGACGTCAAGACAGCCGGCGACGATCGCCACCAGCAAAATCATTCCCCACGTATCTTTGTTCATCCGCATTCCTTTCTCTTGGCTCGTCATTCCGGCGTTCGCGGCTTCATCGCGAATGGAACCCGGAATCCATTTTTGTTCATGCCAGTCAAGATCAAAATGGATTCCGGCTTTCGCCGGAACGACGGCGGTAGTGTTTGCGCTGCTCTAATTCCCGATTCCCGATTCCCGATTTCCGATTCCAATTCCCGACCGCCGCCCCTATTTGTCCGTCCGCAAAACCGCCAGAAACGCTTCCTGCGGAATCTCCACGCGGCCGATCTGCTTCATCCGCTTCTTGCCCTTCTTCTGTTTCTCCAGCAGTTTTTTCTTGCGGCTGACATCGCCGCCGTAGCACTTTGCCAGCACGTTCTTGCGTAGCGCCTTGACGGTCGAACGCGCGATCACCTGCGCGCCGATCGCGGCCTGGATCGCCACGTCGAACATCTGCCGCGGAATCAGTTCGCGCATCCGCTCGACCAGCTCGCGGCCGCGCCGCTCGGCCTGCGCACGATGCACGATCAGCGACAGCGCGTCCACCCGGTCGCCGTTGATCAGCACGTCCTGGCGCACAAACGGGCCTTCTTCGAAGCGCAAATGGTGGTAATCCATCGAAGCATAACCGCGCGACACCGATTTCAGCTTGTCGAAGAAATCCAGCACCACTTCCGCCAGCGGCAGTTCGTAGCTGATTTGCACCTGGCTCGCCAGATAATGGATCGAGCGCTGCACGCCGCGTTTTTCCTCGCACAGCGTGATGATGGCGCCGACGAATTCCGGTGGCGTCAGGATATTGGCGACGATGATCGGCTCGCGGATTTCGGCCACCAGCGGCGATGCCGGCAGCTTGGCCGGGTTGTCCAGCAGCATGATCGATCCGTCGGACTTCAGCACCTCGTAGACCACGGTCGGCGCGGTGCTGATGAGATTCAGATCGTATTCGCGCTCGAGCCGCTCCTGCACGATCTCCATGTGCAACATGCCGAGAAACCCGCAGCGGAAACCGAAGCCCATCGCTTCGGACGATTCCGGTTCGAAAAACATCGCGGCATCGTTCAAGCGCAATTTGTCCAGCGCCTCGCGCAGCGCGGGATAATCCTCGGCGTCGACCGGAAACAATCCGGCGAACACGCGCGGCTGCATGGTCTGGAAGCCCGGCAGCGGTTTGGATGCGGGATCATTGGCCTGGGTCAGGGTGTCGCCGACCGGCGCGCCGTGCACGTCCTTGATCGACGCGCACACGAAGCCGACCTCGCCAGCGCTCAAGCGTTCCAGCTTTTTCCGTTTGGGCGTAAAGACGCCCACTTCCAGCACCTCGTGGGCACGGCCGGTGGACATCACCATGAGTTTGTCGCGTGGGCGTATCTCGCCCTGCATCACGCGCACCAGCGACACCACGCCCTGATAATTGTCGAACCACGAATCAATGATCAGCGCCTGCAATTTTTCGGTGTCGCGCGGCTTGGGCGGCGGGATGCGCGCGACGATCGCCTCCAGCACGTCGACGACATTCTCGCCGGTCTTGGCGCTGATCGCGATCGCATCGTCGGCGTGGATGCCGATCACAGCTTCGATTTCCTCCTTGACCTTAGCGATGTCGGCGGTCGGCAGATCTATCTTGTTCAAGACCGGCACCACTTCCAGGCCCATCTCGACCGCGGTGTAGCAATTGGCGACCGATTGCGCTTCCACGCCTTGCGCGGCGTCCACCACCAGCAGCGCGCCTTCGCACGCCGCCAGCGAGCGCGACACCTCGTAACTGAAATCGACGTGGCCAGGCGTATCGATGAAATTCAACTGATAGGTTTTGCCGTCGCGTGCGGTATACGGCAACGACACCGACTGCGCCTTGATGGTAATCCCGCGCTCGCGTTCGATCGGATTGGTGTCGAGCACCTGCGCCTCCATCTCGCGCTCGGTCAGCCCGCCGCACAACTGGATTATGCGATCGGCGAGCGTGGACTTGCCGTGGTCGATGTGGGCGATGATGGAGAAATTGCGGATCTGCTGCATACGGCGCGAATGCGAAGCGCCATCGGATGGCGCAAACGGCGCATTATCGCATGACGGGCAGGATGCATGATCGTAGGCCAAGGATGGCCGTCAATGAGCGAGCATTCCAGCGCCGTGCATGACGCCGAGCATCGCAGCGCCAAGCGGGGAAAAGGCGCGCATGTTCGACTACACGGATGGAGGAGTTCGCGCCGGCCCGCTTGGCGCGAGAAGCGCAGGGCAGTCGATACAACACGATGTTGTCGAGGCCGTCAAGCCCGGACGCAATGGTTTTGGCGACTTTTGCCGAAACAAAAGTCGCACGCTCGCGGCAGCGAGCGGAACCAAGGCAATCTTGCGAAAAACCACTGGATTCCGGATTGCCGCTGCGCGGCGTCCGGAATGACGAACATTGAAGATGCAACTCACGGAGCGAGTGGAACCATTACTTTCGGGGCACCGTAATCGCCACGAAGCGGCTGGCGCCCCCGCGCGAAATCAGCAACAGCACGGTATCGCCGGGCTTGACCGCCACGGTCGCGGCCTTGAACGCGGCGATATCGTTGACATTGCGATTGCCCACGCGCTGCACCACGTCGCCCGGCTGCAGGGCGGCATCGGCAGCCGCGCCGCCGACGTTGGCGATGACCACGCCACCGCTTTTGACGCCCAATTGCTGGCGCATCGCCGGCGTGATCGATTGAACCATGAGCCCCAGCATGCTGCTGCCGGTGGCCGCCGGCGCGCCCGAGTGCGTGGTGGCGACCGCATTCTTGTCACGCGGCAACTCACCCACCTTGACCTTGATCGTCTGCAATTTGCCGTCACGCGAGATCTGCAGGCTGGCTTCGGAACCCGGCGCCATCGCGCCGACCAGCGGTGGTAGATCGACCGCGGTATCGACCGGATGGCCGTTGAAAGCGAGGATCACGTCGCCGACGCGCACGCCGGCTTTTTCGGCACCGCTTGCCGGCGTGACATCCGCGACCAGCGCGCCGCGCACCTGCGACAGGTGCAGGTTCTGCGCCTTGGCGATCTCGGCGGTGACGTCCTGGATTTGCACGCCCAACATTCCGCGCGTCACATAGCCCTTGGTCTTGATCTGCTGCGCCGCGTTCATGGCGATGTCGATCGGGATCGAGAACGACACGCCCATGTAACCGCCGCTGTCGGAGAAGATCTGCGAATTGATGCCGACGACTTGTCCATCCAGATTGAACAGCGGGCCACCGGAATTGCCGCGGTTGATCGGCACGTCGGTCTGGATGAAGGGGACATATTGCTGGTCGGCCGCGCCGAAGCTGCGCCCCACCGCGCTTACGATGCCGGCGGTCACCGAGTTGTCGAAGCCGAACGGCGAACCGATTGCCACCACCCATTGTCCGGGTTTGAGCGAATGCGAATCGCCGATCGTCACCACCGGAAGGTTGCTGGCCTTGACCTTGAGCAGCGCGATGTCGTACTGCGGATCGGTGCCGATCACCTTGGCTGTCAGCTCGCGGCGATCCGACAGGCGCACCATCACCGAATCGGCGTGATCAACCACATGATTGTTGGTGAGGATGTAACCATCGGCCGAGATGATGAACCCCGAGCCGATCGACTCGCCGCCGCGATCGCCCGGTTGACCTGGGCCACCTCCATTCGGCGGCATCGGGATGCCGAAGAATTTGCGGAAGATTTCCGGGATCTGCTGGTCATCCGGACCGCTGTTGGCGCCGGGGCCGTTGCCGCCGGGACCGTTGTCATCAATTTCGCTGGCGTGGTTGTAGTGCGCCTGCACGTTGACCACGGCCGGACCGTAACGCTGCACGATGCCGGTGAAATCGGGAAGGGATGTCGCGGCCATCGCGGCCGTGGAAAGAAACAGCAGGACGGACACAACCGTTGCCTGCTTCGCACGCTGAAGCATGGTGGGTCTCCTAAGTTTGAAACCTTGCGGACGTCGAGACGCGCGACCGATGGCGGCGTCGATCGACTCCCGCCGTCGAGCGGCGGGCAAGCTCAATCATTCAATGGCGTCGCGGCGCGTGTTTGCGATCGCTGTTATCCGGTACCAGCAGAATCATGTATGGCGCATTGCCCTGCCCGTTCGGATCGCGCATCAACATCGGCGCGGCGTCGGGTGCATACGACACGGTTTGCAGATAACCCGGTTGCAGATAACCGCCGCCGGTCAGCGCGGCGTTGACCGAAGCGGAACGCGCGGCGAGGAACGTCGGCGACGCGCCGGCCAGCCACGGCGCAGGCGCGGCGCGCGTCATCGGGGTTGCCGCAAGGGTGTTCGTTTTCGCGAGAATCGCATGACCCGCGGGCGCGGCCGCGATCGTCGAATTATTCGTGGTCGGTTGCGGCACGGCGAGGATCAGCGCGGCAGCGGCGACGCCCGCGGCGATCGCGCCGCCGCCGGCGAAACGCGCCCAGCGACGGCG
The DNA here is from genome assembly GCA_039923855.1 of Rhodanobacteraceae bacterium. Lineage (GTDB taxonomy): Bacteria > Pseudomonadota > Gammaproteobacteria > Xanthomonadales > Rhodanobacteraceae > 66-474. Next base: position 8,283 of record JBDTBW010000036.1, read on the forward strand.
CGTGTGCGTGCGCTGCTGCAATGCGTCCAGCACGCGTGCGGCGAAAATCTCATCGGTTTGCGGATGCGCGATCAAGCGCGCGCTGTCGCGGGCCAGACATTCGCGAACCAGGTGCCAACGCGACCATGCGCGCGCCAATTCCGGTTCGCGCGTCACCCGACGCAGCAAGAAGCGCGTAGGCTCGGCGCCGAGTTCGCCATCCATCAGGGCGGAAAGTTCTTCGCGATGGGTCGGGTCCATATCGGTCATCCTCGGCAAGGCCGGCATCCAATTCAAGTGCAACCTGTTCAATCTTCGCTGTCGAGCAGCGGGCGCAGCTTTATGTCGATCGCTTCGCGCGCCCGGAAAATCCGCGAACGCACCGTACCGATCGGGCAGCCCATCCGTTCCGCGATCTCCTCGTAGGACAAGCCATCGACCTCGCGGAGCGTAATCGCCACGCGCAGTTCCTCCGGCAAGGCTTCGACCGTGGAAAACACGGTTTGTTCCATCTGCTGACGGGCCAGTTCATGTTCCGGCGTGGCCTCGTCGCGCAGGCGCGCGCCGGCGTCGACCTGGACGGCGGTGTCCGCGTCGATGTCCTCGGCCGGCGGCCGGCGGCCTTGCGCGACCAGATGGTTCTTGGCGGTATTCACGGCGATCTTGTACAGCCAAGTGTAGAACGCGCTTTCGCCCCGGAAGGCCCCGATCGCGCGCCAGGCGCGGATGAAGGCTTCCTGCGCCACGTCCTCGCACTCGCTCCAGTCGTGCACATAACGCGAGACCAACCCGACGATCTTGTGCCGGTACTTGCGCACCAGCAGGTCGAACGCGCGGGTATCCCCCTTGCGCACGCGCTCGACGAGCGCGCGATCCGTCTCGAGCTCGCCCATCCGGGCCTTCTCCTTCGGCGCCGAAGGTCGAGCGCCTTGCTGTGACAGCGCCCCGGGATGCTTGGTTCCAAGCATCCCGGGGCGCAAAGTTCAGGATATGGAGGTTGCCGCGCCGGGATCAAGCGGGGCAATCCGCGGAATGCCGCGCGCATTGACCCGGATGCGGCGGCGCCGGGATGATAGCCTGGCGTATACGAGGGGATTTAGTCATGTTTGAAGGATTGCGCTTCGACCACTGGAAGACCGCGGTCGAATCCGATGGCCTAGTGGTGCTGACCCTGGATCGCGCGGGCAGCAAGGTCAATGCGCTGTCGCGCGCGTTGCTGGACGAGTTCGATCAGATCGTCGAACGGATAGGCATCTCAGGCGCGCGCGGCGTGGTGATCCATTCGGGAAAACCGGCCGGTTTCGCGGTCGGCGCGGACTTGCATGAATTCGCGCAATTCGAACGCGATGATTCGGTCATCGCCACGATCGAGAATGGCCAACGCGTTTTCGAGCGGCTGGCGCGATTGCCCATGCCGACGGTCGCGGCAATCCACGGCGCCTGCATGGGCGGCGGCACGGAGCTCGCGCTGGCCTGTGGCATGCGCGTCGCGACGGACGATCCGCAAACGAAAATCGGGTTGCCGGAAGTGCAGCTCGGCATCATCCCCGGTTGGGGCGGAACCGCGCGTTTGCCGCGATTGATCGGCGCGCCGAAAGCCTTGGCGATGATGCTGACCGGACGGTCGGCATCGGCGCATGTAGCGTTCAGCAACGGCTTGGTCGACAAACTGGCCGAGCCTGCGGCATTGCTGGAAGCGGCAAAGGAATGCGCGCGACATCCGCTCACCCGCCGCCTCGATCAACGCGCACTGGCGTGGCTCACCAACTGCTGGCCGGTGCGGCAGATGCTTGCGCCGATCGTGCGCAAACAGACCGCTGCCAGGGCGCGGCCCGAACATTATCCCGCGCCATTCGCGCTGATCGAGGTGTGGCGTCGCGGTGGCGGTGACATCGCGCGGCGATTGAAACTCGAAGCGCGCGCGGTGGCAACGCTCGCGACGACGCCGACCGCGCATAATCTCATTCGCATTTTCTTCCTGCGCGAACGCCTGCGCGGACTGGCGGGCGATACCGCGCACGACATCCGGCACGTGCACGTGGTCGGCGCTGGCGTGATGGGCGGCGATATCGCCGCGTGGTGCGCATTGCGGGGATTCGAAACGACCTTGCAGGACCGCGCGATGGAATACGTGCAACCGGCGATGCTGCGTGCGCAAAAGTTTTTCGAGAAGAAAGCGAAATCGCCGCAGCGGATCGCCGCGGCGCAAGCACGGCTGCGCGCCGATGTGAAAGGTACGGGTATCGCCGACGCGCAACTGGCGATCGAGGCGATCTTCGAGGACGCACCAGCGAAAGAAAAGATCTATGCGCAGATCGAAGCGGTCATCCCCACCGACGCGCTCATCGCCACCAACACGTCGAGTATTCCCTTGAACGAACTTCGCCATGGACTAGCGCACCCGCAACGTTTTCTCGGCCTGCATTTCTTCAATCCTGTCGCGCAGATGCCGCTGGTGGAAGTGGTACGGCACGACGCCCTCGATCCGACGGTCGAAAAGCGTGCGCTGGCCTTCGTCAAGGCGATTGGCAAATTGCCGGTGCCGGTCAAGGGAACACCCGGCTTCCTGGTCAACCGGATCCTGATGCCGTATCTCATGGAAGCGGTGCGCGCGTGCAGCGAAGGCGTGCCCGGTCCCGCGCTCGACAAGGCCGCAAAAAAATTCGGGATGCCGATGGGCCCGATCGAACTGGCCGACACGGTTGGATTGGATGTCGCGCTGTCGGTCGGCCGCGAGCTCGGGCCATTTCTCGGCCTGGATCTGCCAGCCGGCATCGAAGGCAAAGTGCAGGCCGGAAAACGCGGCAAGAAGGACAGCGAAGGTTTCTATGTCTGGAAGGACGGCAAGCCGGTCAAGCCCGCGGTCGATGCGCACTACCGCGCGCCGGAGGACTTGCAGGATCGATTGATCTTGCCGATGCTCAACGAAGCGGTCGCGTGCCTCGCCGATCGCGTGGTGGACGATGCCGACCTGCTGGATGCCGGCGTGATCTTCGGCACCGGCTTCGCGCCGTTTCGTGGCGGACCGATCCAGTACATCCGCGACACCGGCGCGGAAACGTTGCGCGCCGGACTCGAGGCGTTGGCGCAACGCCACGGCGCACGTTTCAAGCCGAAGGCGGGTTGGGATTCCTCCTCCCTCCGGGAGAAGGTGGCGCGCATCGCCGGATGAGGGTTCGGGGCTTCACCGAATGTCACGCAAGTTCGCACCCTCACCCCAGCCTCTTCTCTAAGCTCGGCATCCTGCCTCGCCAAGAGACCCAGCCTTGAGCCCCCATGATCAAGGCGTTCACCGCCGCAGCCCATGCCATTCAAGGCATCGGCTGAACGCGGCGGCTCACCCCGAAGGGAGAGGGGTTTACAAGTCTCACCACATCATATCCGCTGGCACCCCATCATCGCTGTTGTCCGCTTGCGGATCGACCAGCAAGGCCACCGCTTCCGGCGCGATCGCCTGCACCTGCATGACTACCTCACGCAACACCAACACAAAGCGCCCGGCCTGCACCACCACGCCAAGTTCGCTCGCATTGATCTGTCGCAATTGTTCGGTGGTGACATATACGCGGCGGATCTTGCCGGCGTGTTCGAAGTGGCGCGGGTGTTCGGCCGCTTCCCGGTTGAGCGATTTCCCTTCCAGCAACTCATGCAGGCGCCGTTTGCGCTCGCGGCGCGCCTGCGCCTGCTGTTGCGCCTCGCGTTCGCTACGTTCGCGTTCGGCTTTCTCGGCTTGCGCGCGAAGCGCGTAGGCACGCGCGAGATCGACTTCCTCGGCGCTCGTCCCGGCTTGCGGTTTGGCGTGCGACACGGGTGGCGTAACACGCCGCGTCTTTTCCGGCCGCGCCGGTTCCCGTTTGCGCGCCGGTTTCAAACCGGCTTTCAGCAGTTGATCGCGTAAAGTTTCACTCACGATTGTATCGCTCAGAGCAATTGATCAATCCCCTCACCCGACAAACGCTGCGCGTTTGTCTCCCTCTCCCCGCTGGGGAGAGGGTTGGGGTGAGCGGGTTTGATCACCATCCCATGTCCAATTTCAAATCCGATCGCGCCATATGCGCTTCAATAATGCGGCGGCGGCGGTTCCAGCCGCACGTCCTCGCCGAGCGCCGTGCGGATTGCGGCGAGTTCAAGGCGCAGCTCGGACAAGGTACGCTCGATCGCCAACATACGTTGCGAGCGATCCGCTTCCGCTGCGTTCAATTCGGCCAACGCCTCATCGAGGAAGGCCAGACGCACTTCCATCTCGGTCAGACGATCGTCGGAGTCGCTCATTGCCATCTCACTGCGCGGGATTGACGACACTGCGCCCGCGGCCAATCCCGTAATACGCGATGCCGGCATTCTCGACCGTCGCAGGCTCATAGAGATTGCGGCCGTCGAACAGCACCGGCGTGCGCAGCGTCGCGCGGATGCGTTCGAAGTCCGGGCTGCGGAATGTCTTCCATTCGGTGACCACCGCCAGCGCGTCAGCACCCTGCAACGCGTCGTATGGCTCTTCGCACAACACCAGATCATCGCGTTCGCCATAGATCCGCCGCGTCTCGGCGCGCGCCTCCGGATCGAACGCGCGTACCCTGGCGCCTGCTCGCCACAAGGCGTCCATCAGCACGCGGCTGGGCGCTTCGCGCATGTCGTCGGTGTTGGGCTTGAACGCCAGCCCCCATAACGCGATGGTCTTGCCGCGCAGCTCGCCGCTGAAATGCCGATCGATCAGCGCGAACAGCTTTTCCTTCTGCGCGCGATTGACCGCTTCCACCGCCTTCAGCAGACGCGCATCGTAATCGTGCGCGTGCGCGGTGTGCTCCAGCGCCTGCACGTCCTTCGGGAAACACGAACCGCCGTAACCCGCGCCGGGATAGATGAAGTGGTAGCCGATTCGCGGATCGGCGCCGATCCCATGGCGCACCATTTCGACGTCCGCGCCGACGCGCTCGGCGATATTGGCGATCTCGTTCATGAAGCTGATCTTGGTCGCCAGCATCGCATTGGCCGCATATTTGGTCAGCTCCGCGGAACGCTCGTCCATCAACACGATGCGCGAATGATTGCGATTGAACGGCGCGTAGAGCTTGCCGAGCACATCCACCGCATGCGCGCTGGACGCGCCGATCAGAATCCGGTCCGGGCGCATGCAGTCGTTGACCGCGTCCCCCTCCTTCAGAAACTCCGGATTGGCCACCACATCGAACTCGATGCGCGCGCCGCGCGCGGCCAATGCCTTTGCGATTTCGGCGCGTACCCGGTCTGCGGTGCCGACCGGCACGGTAGATTTGTTGACGACGACCTTGGGGGTGTCGATGTGTTCGCCGATGCCGCGGGCCACCGCCAGCACATAAGAAAGATCGGCGCTGCCATCTTCGTCAGGCGGCGTGCCGACCGCGATGAACAGTACTTCGCCATGCGCGATGCCGGCCGCCGCGTCGGTGCCGAACAGCAACCGTCCGGCCGCATGATTGCGGCGCACCAGCGGTTCCAGACCGGGTTCAAAGATCGGAATCTCGCCGCGTTCCAGTCGCGCGATTTTTTCCGCGTCGATGTCGACGCACAACACGTGGTTGCCCATCTCGGCTAGACAGGTTCCGGTGACCAGACCGACATAGCCGGTACCGAAAATCGTGACCTTCATCCACGCACCCGCTGTAACTGTGGGTTGGCAATTGTAACGACGCGTATCAGCGCGCGTACACTTCTCATTCGAGCGTACTCGCAACAAAGCAGGCCATGGATGGCCGTCAACGAGCGAGCTTCCAGCGTCGTGCATGACGCCGAGCATCGCAGCGCCAAGCGGGAGCAAGGCGCGCATGTTCGAGCACAGGGACGTGCGAGTTCGCGCCGGCCCGCTTGATGCGAGAAGCGCAGGGAAGTCGAGATAACACGATGTTGTCGAGACCGTCATGCCCGCGCGCAATGGCTTTGGTTACTCTCCCCGAAAGGAAAGTAACTCGCTCGCGGCAGCGAGCGGAACTAGGAAATCTTGCGATTAAGTCACTGGGATTACTCGCGCCATCCTTGGCCTGCAGCCATGATGCTCAGACCGCGTTAAGCCGCATTACATCTGCGCGAAGCGGAAATCCGCGCCGCTCGGCGCGATCGCCGCCTGCACGCGCTGCCGGTCGGCGGCTTCGCCGATGAACAGTACCACCACGCCCTTGAACGATCCGGGCTGCGCATTCTTGAACGCGGCGATCAGCGCGTCGGCGGTCTTGCCCGAATCCGGGCCTCCGGCCACGATCATGTTGCCCGGCAACACAGTCGCGGCGACCACGCCGTTGAGCAGATCCTGCACGCGTCCGCGCTCGGCCTGGTTGTCCGGACTGTCGCCGGGCGGTACGAAATACACGTACGGATTGTTCTGGATGCCCTGCATGTGCTGCTGGACGATCTGCGACAGATAGGCCTGCCAGCCTTTCATGTCGGTCGGGCTGGTCGGTCTGGAAACCTGCGCCGGCGCCACGGCCTGATCGGTGGGTTGATTCTTGTTGCAGGCCGACAACGCAAAGGTTGCGGCGAGCGCGATGACGGCGGCGTATGCGAAGTTGCGCATGGTATTCACCTCGATGTGGATGAGACGTTGCGGGGTTTGCCCCAGCGCTGGCGCAGCGCCTGCTGCACCGCGGGGTGGACGAAACCGGACACATCGCCGCCCAGCCGTGCGATTTCGCGCACCAGCGATGAGGAAATGAAACTGTAGGGTTCGGATGGCGTCAGGAACAGCGTTTCCGCCTGCGGAATCAGATGCCGGTTCATGCTCGCGAGTTGGAATTCGTATTCGAAATCCGAGACCGCGCGCAAGCCGCGCAGGAT
>JBDTBW010000037.1:0-4395 GCA_039923855.1 Rhodanobacteraceae bacterium
TCGACGACATCACGCCGTTGCGTAATTTGACGCCGAACGTGTTGAATGAAGACGCCGTGTTCCTGCCAACGCGGCCGGTGACGCAACGCATCCAGGGCTTCGGCGGCTGGCCGGAAGGCGATGCGGCTTTCACCGGCCCGAATCCGCCGGATGGCGCGGTCATCACCTATTACCAGAAGAGCCGGCACTTGTTCGGAAAATTGAAGTTGCAGGTTTACGATGCCAACGGCAAATTGATCGACACGCTGCCCGGCAGCGTGCGCCGCGGCATCAACCGCGTAACCTGGGACATGCGCGTCAAACCGCCGCGCGTGCCGCCGGCCGCGCAGGTGGCGTTCAACTCCGCGCAGGGCCCGCGCGTGGTGCCCGGCAGCTACACCGTCAAGCTGCTCAAGGGCGACAAGACCTACGAGAACACGTTGAACATCGGCCTCGATCCGCGCGATCCGTTCACGTTGGCCGACCGCAAGGCGCAGTTCGATGCGGCGATGAAAGTCAGCGACCTGTTCGGCCGCATGACGGATCTGGATTACCGCATCGTCGCGGTGCGCAAGGCCGCACAAGCGCGCGCCGCGCATGCGGGGAGCGATCCGGCCTTGCAGAAACAGTTGAATGCGCTGGCCGACAAGGCCGACGACATCCGCAAGCAGATCGTGGCGACCAAGGAAGGCGGCGCGATCACCGGCGAGGAACGCGAACGCGAATACCTCGACGACGTGTACGGCGCGATCGCCGGTTACGAAGGTGCGCCGACCGCCTACCAGCTTGCCCGCGTCGACGCGCTGTCGCGCGAGGTGGACGATACCGCCAAGGACTTCGATGGCTTGCGTAACGATGACTTGGCGAAAGTCAACGCCGCGTTGCAGGCCAAGGGCTTGCAGGAGATCACCGTGCCCGACAAGGCGCCGGACGATTCATCCGGCGCGGCGGGCAGTGGCGCGACAGATCGCGACCGCGACGCGATGTTCGGGCGAGATTGAAAAGTATTTCCTTCTCCCCCCGGGAGAAGGTGGCCTGAAGGGCCGGATGAGGGTTCGGACTTCATTTGAACCTTGCTTGACGTAGTCCGTACCCTCACCCCAACCCTCTCCAGGTGGGAGAGGGGCTTAAAGGGTCACCGATATTCCTGATGACACGCATCGCAGCGCTGGCCGATCTGGGCGGTCGCCGTGCGCAGGCCCGCGCATTCGGTTGGCGGCATGGCGCGGACATTCGCGATCGTCGCGTGCGCGTCGTTCGCCAATTTCACGAAATGTCGGTCCGACATCATTTCCGGAAACGCCTCCGGGATATCGCCGGATATGGTGCCCAGCACCGCAAAATCATTCGCGGTTGTTGTCGCCGTGCATCGTTGTGCGTGCAACGAACGATCCAGCGCGCCGGCATGATGCGCCATCACGTCCATGACCGCGCGCTGATAGGCGCTGCGCTGGCGCAAAGCGTCGGTGATCTGCGCGGCGGCGATTGCGCCGATCGCGGCGGCGAGGATCATCAATAGCAACGTGCGCATCGCGCATTCCTTGATACGGCTGGCATGCCAAAGCGCGCATTATCCTCGAATCCTTTCGATCCGTTCGCCCTGAGCTATCGAAGGACGGGCGGAAGAGCGTTCATGGTTCGATACCTCACCACGAACGGTGCTCGGAATTTCAGCCTGCTACCGAAGGGAGCCGTATCATCCACCCATGACCGACCCGCGTTTTTCAGGAATCGATCGTCTCTATGGCGCCGGCAGTGTCGCGCGCATGGGCAACGCGCGCGCTGCGTTGATCGGTGTCGGCGGCGTCGGCTCGTGGGCCGCGGAAATGCTGGCGCGCTGCGGCATCGGCGCGTTGACGCTGATCGATGGCGATGAGGTCTGCGTGTCCAATGTCAATCGCTAGTCGCATGCGCTGGAAGGCGAATTCGGCCGCGCCAAGGTGCGGGTGCTCGCCGCGAGATTGCGGGCAATAAATCCGGATTTGCATATCGAGGCGCGCGAGGATTTCCTGACGCCGGCGGGCATCGATACGCTGATCGCCGATCGCCATGACTTGATCCTCGACGCATGCGATGCCTTCCGCGTCAAACTGGAACTGATCGCGCTGCCGGCGCGTGAAACAGCCGCTGGTTGTGGTCGGCTCCGCTGGTGGCCGCATTGATTCGACCAAGCTGCGCGTACGCGATCTGGCCCACACCGAACACGACAAGTTGTTGAGTCTGATCCGCAAGAAATTGCGGCGGGAATTTGGCTTTCCGCGCAACGCGGATCGCTATTTTGGCGTACCGGCGGTGTATTCGCTGGAGAACGTGCGCTATCCGCAGCCCGACGGCAGCGTGTGCGGCGTGCGCCCGGCGATGGATGCCGAGGGCGGCTTCCGGCTCGACTGCGGCGCAGGCCTCGGCGCCGCCATGCACGTCACCGCGGCATTTGCCAGCGCGGCGGCGGGCAGGGCGGTCGAGATGTTGTTGAAAGTGCCGTCGGATCGGCAGGAAAAAATGATTTGCGCCTTGGCCCGCAAAAATCATCTGCATGGTTCCGGAATCATGAAATCAAATAACGCGATCACCGCACTGCTGGCCTTCCTTACAACAAAAACCGCGGCCGCGATGCCGCTTCAGCGTGCCCCGCGCGGGGCGCATGAGCAGCCCGCCACGCATCTTGTTCGTCTGCGTCGAGAACGCTGGCCGCAGCCAGATGGCGGAAGGCTTCGCGCGCTTGCACGGCGCGGATCGGATCGCGGCCTGTTCCGCCGGCTCCAGACCATCCGGGATCGTCAACCCACGCGCAATCATGTTCATGGTCGAACGCGGCGTCGATCTCTCGGCGAAAGATTCCAAATCGCTGCACGTTTTCGACGGCCAATCCTTCGACGCGGTCATAACGATGGGCTGCGGCGACGCCTGCCCGTGGCTGCCGGCGCGTTATCGCGAGAATTGGGCGCTGCCCGATCCGAAACATTTACCCGACGAGGAATTTCGTGCAGTACGCGATGAAATCGAGCAACGCGTGATGGCGCTGCTCGAGCGGTTAGGCGGCAAGTCTTCGGCATGAAGGAAGTGTCTGCGCCCTGGCTTGGCAAGGAAAAAAGCCTGTGTCAAGCAGGCTCTTGCCGCGGCCCGGACGGGACACCGATTCCGAAAAGCCGCCGCATTGGCAGTGGTGGCGCGCGCGATGTCCTCACGTGGCCGCCCGCGCAACCCCGCCACGCAATCGAGCACATCGATGAGCCGTGCCGGTTCGTTGCGCTGGCCGCGATGGCGGGCGTCGGCTGATCCGGGGCGTCGGTTTCCAGCAACAGGTATTCGAGCGGCATCGTCGCCACCAAGCCACGCAGACGCCGCGCGCGCGGGTAGGTCAGCGGGCCGCCGATGCCGATCAGGAAGCCCATTTCCCACAATCGTTTCGCCTGTTCCACGCTGCCGGAGAAACTGTGCACCACGCCGCACAGCGCGCCATGCTCGCGGATGAACCGCTGAAGTTCCAGGATCACCTGCTCGAAGGCGCCCCGCGCGTGCAGCACCAGCGGCAGGCCGAACTCGCGCGCCAGCTGCAATTGCTCACGCAGAAAATGCAGTTGGCGTTCGAGATCGAGCGAGACATCGTGGAAATCGAGTCCGCATTCGCCGACCGCGCTGGCCGTGTTGGACGACAACCAATCGCGCAGCGATCGCCAAGCGGATGCCACGATCGCCGGTATCAGCATCCCGGTCACGCCCGCAGCGCGCGCGGCGCGCAACACCTCGCCGCGGTCGACGTCGAATTCGGCGGCATCGAGATGCACATGGCTGTCGAACAAAGCGGTCACTCTGATCGACCTCGCATACACATCTTCATGACATGCCGCCGTTTAGTTTGTCGCAACGTAGAGTGAATGGTCGGGGGCCGGTTGCAGACACGTTCACTTTGCGGCTGATTGAATCGGGCTGCTTGTGGTTTTGCGATCGTCCGTGATCGCCAAGATACAAGGAGCGGGGGTTCACGCCCGCACTTTCAATCAAACAGTCATGCGGGAGGAGCACTCATGAATAAGCCAGTCATTGCCGGCGTCGCGATTGCCGCGCTGGGCATCATCGCGGCGGTCGCTATTGCGGCCAGATATGGCGTCGCAAATATCGGCGGCGGCCCGGAATATGCGCAAGTGGTCAGCGTGCAACCGGTCAAGCAAACCACCTCGAACCCGCACCAGGTTTGCGGCGATCAGACCGTGGTGCACCGCGAGCCCTATCGCGACCAGCACCAGATCGGCGGTACCGCGATCGGCGCAGTGGCCGGCGCCCTGCTGGGTCACCAGATTGGCGGCGGCAAGGGCAAGGATCTCGCCACCGTAGGTGGTGCGGTGGCCGGCGGTTTCGCCGGGCACGAAATCCAGAAGCGTCATCAGGAAAACAACGCGACGTATACGACGGTTGAGA
>JBDTBW010000038.1:0-9171 GCA_039923855.1 Rhodanobacteraceae bacterium
CAACGCCGACCTTCCGGTGCTGGACAAATATTCCGGTGAAATCGCCACGCGCGTGGCACTTGCCGGTGCCAAGGCGATCGAACACGCGATCGCGGCCGCTGCCAAGGCCGCTGCGCCGATGGCGGCGATGAAACCTTATCAACGCCGGACTGTGCTGGAACATTGCATCGCGCGTTTCACCGAACGCAAGGATGAACTCGCGCTGACGTTGTGCCTCGAGGCCGGCAAGCCGATCAGGGATTCGCAAGGCGAAGTCGCGCGGCTGATTGACACCTTCCGGATCGCGGCCGACGAAACGGTGCGAGTCGACGGCGAAATATTGAATCTGGAAATCTCCGAGCGCACCAAAGGCTATCGCGGCTTCGTCAAGCGCGTGCCGCTCGGGCCTTGCTCGTTCATCACGCCATTCAATTTTCCGTTGAATCTGGTTGCGCACAAGGTCGCGCCGGCGATCGCCGCGGGGTGCCCGTTCGTGCTGAAACCTTCGGAGAAAACGCCGATCGGTGCGTTGATCATCGGCGAGGTGCTCGCCGAAACCGATCTGCCGAAAGGCGCGTTTTCGATCCTGCCGTGCCGGATCGAGGACGCCGGCCCGTTCGTCGAGGACGATCGCCTGAAACTGCTTTCGTTCACCGGTGGCCAGGTCGGCTGGGAACTGAAGACACGCGCCGGACGCAAGAAAGTCGTGCTGGAGTTGGGCGGAAACGCCGCCTGCATCGTAGATGCGGATCAGAAAAGCCGGTTGGATTTCGTTGTCGAGCGATTGATCTCCGGCAGCTTCTATCAATCCGGACAAAGCTGCATCAAGGTGCAGCGAATCCTGATCCACGCATCGATGTATGAAGAAGTGAAAAAACGCTTCGTCGCGGCGACGAAAAAATTGAAGGCGGGCGATCCGAAAAACCCCGCCACGTTTCTCGGCCCGATGATCGACGAGGCGGCTGCAAAGCGGCTCGAAACCTGGATCGGCGAAGCGCGAAAAGCCGGCGCCAGGCTTCTTTGCGGCGGCAAACGAGATGGCAACATGTTGCAAGCCACCGTACTGGAAGACGTGCCGTATGCTGCGAAATTGAACCGGTTGGAAGCGTTCGGCCCGGTCAGTATCCTGATCCCGTTCGATAATTTCGATCAGGCGCTGCGAACCGCCAACGATTCCGACTATGGTTTGCAGGCCGGCGTATTCACCGGCAATTTGACGCACGCGATGCGCGCGTGGGACACCCTGGCCGAGGGCGGCGTGATCGTTGGCGACATCCCGAGTTTCCGGGTCGACAACATGCCTTACGGCGGGGTGAAATCATCCGGCTTCGGACGCGAAGGCATCCGCTATGCGATTCAAGACATGACCCAATCTCGGTTGCTGGTGATCCGGGACGAACAATAGTGCATTGTCAGCGCTTGCAAATTGCGGTGCTTGTCAACGTGGACGAGGGCGCGGTGAAACGCCAACTGTCCTTCGCGATACGGCGGATTACACCGATTACCACGCAAGGAGCCGGCCAGCGTGTTGTCGACCATATGATCGGCTGCACCTTGCTGACAGGACTATTGCCAAACGGCACCGCAGACCGCACATCCGCACAATGAACAAGCAGCCTGATCCATCGGCCAGCGCCGATCCCGCACCACGCAAACTCACAGCACTGCGCGCGTTGTGGCCGTATCTGCGCCGGCACCGCGGACTGGCGATCGGCTGGCTGGGTTTTCTCGCGCTGTCCTCGACGGCGACGTTGTCGCTGCCGGTCGCGGTACGGCGCATGATCGATCGCGGCTTCGCCACCCACGATCCCTCGCAAGTCAACCGCACTTTTCTGATCCTGTTCGGCGTCGCGCTGGTGCTGGCATTGGCGACCGCCGCGCGTTACTACTGCATCTCGTTGCTGGGCGAGCGCGCGGTCGCGGAATTGCGCGAAAAGCTTTATGCGCACCTGATCCGGCTGGATATCGCGTTCTTCGAGCAGGCGCGCGTGGGCGAACTGGTATCGCGGCTGGGAACCGACACCGAAGTGGTGCAAACGCTGATCGGCTCCAGCGTGTCGATCGCGCTGCGCAGCGCGGTGATGGTGTTGGGCGCGGCGGCGGCGATGGTGTGGACCAGCCCGCGGCTGGCGGGTTTCACCGCGCTGGTGATCCCGGCGGTGATCGTGCCAATCGCGTTGTACGGAAAAAAATTGCGCGCGCTGTCCCGCGCCAACCAGGATCGGATCGCCGACACCAGCGCGATCGCCAACGAAACCCTGAATGCGCTGCACGCGGTCAAGGCGTATGCACGCGAAAACATCGAAGGTGCGCGTTACACCGGCGCGGTGCGCCTCGCGTTGCGCGCCGCGCAACGGCGCATCGCCGCGCGCTCGCTGATGACGGCGGCGGTGATCGTGCTGGTGTTCGGCGCAATTACGCTGGTGCTGTGGGCCGGCGCGCGCGACGTGCTGGCCGGTTCGATGGACGCAGGCGTGCTCAGCCAATTCATTCTCTACGCGGTGCTGGCGGCCGGTTCCGTCGGCGCGCTCGGCGAGGTCTGGGGCGATGTGCTGCGCGCGGCCGGCTCCATGGGCCGCATCGGCGAATTGCTGATGGAACGCCCGCGCATTGTCGCGCCCGCGCAACCGGCGCGATTGCCGGCGCCCGCGCGCGGCGCGATCGTGTTCGAACACGTCGAGTTCCGCTATCCGTCGCGTCCGGAGATTCCGGCGCTGCACGATTTCGATTTGCGCGTGCGCCCGGGCGAAACGGTGGCGCTGGTCGGGCCTTCAGGCGCCGGCAAGAGCACCGTGTTCAACCTGCTGCTGCGCTTCCACGATCCACAGCAGGGGCGCATCATGATCGACGGCGTCGATCTGCGCACGCTGGAGCTCGACGAATTGCGCGGCGCGTTGGCGCTGGTGCCGCAGGAGACCGTGATCTTCGCCGCCAGCGCCGCCGACAATATCCGTTTCGGTCGGCACACCGCCGACGATATCGCGGTGCGCGCTGCAGCGCGCGATGCGGAGGCCTACGAATTTCTCGCCGCGCAGCCGCAAGGTCTCGATGCGCCGCTCGGCGAGCGCGGCGTGCGCCTCTCGGGCGGCCAGCGTCAGCGCATCGCGATCGCGCGCGCGATACTGAAGGATGCGCCGATCCTGCTGCTGGACGAGGCGACCTCGAGTCTGGATGCGCAATCGGAAGCCGCGATCCAGGCCGCGTTGGAGCGCGCCGGCCGCGGTCGCACCACGCTGGTGATCGCACATCGTCTGGCCACCGTGCAGCGCGCCGATCGCATCGTCGTCCTTGATGGCGGGCGCATCATCGCCGACGGCACACACGAGGCGCTGCTGCGCCAGGGCGGCCTGTATTCGGAATTGGCGCGACTGCAATTCGCCGCTTGAACGGATTCCCGTTGGCCGGCAGTCCAGAGAAACAACGATCACGCAATAGCTAAGGCGCGGGATAAGGACTTTTCTGCAGCAACCTAGCGAGATGCGCGGCGTTGCTGGCCAGCGTCTTGATGGTGCCGGCGAGTTTTTTCGGCGTGCGTTTCAGATCCTTGTAGTTGACACTGCCCATCGCCTCGCCCACCCAATACGCCGAACTGCCGCCGGGAATGGTGAACCCGACATCGGCGAGCGCTTGATACAACTCCGCCGTGACATGATGCGCGCCATCCTCGTTGCCGACCACGCCGACGATCGCGACGCGGCCGAAGGTCGGATAACGTCCCTTCGCGTCGATCTCGCCGAGAAAAGCATCCATGCGCTCCAGCACGCGTTTGGCCACGCTGGACGGCTGGCCCATCCAGATCGGCGTGGCGAGAACCAGAATGTTCGCGGCGAGCACCTGCTCGCGCAGCGCCGGCCACGCATCGCCGTCGCCTTCATTCGTCTTGACGCCCGGTTTGATTTCGTGATCGACCACGCGGACGCTGGACGTTTTCATGCGGTGCTCGCCGAGCGCCCGCAACATCTGGTCGAGCAGTTTCTGCGTGGACGACTCTTTCGGCCCGCACTTGAGCGTGCAGTTCATGCCGAAGGCGGATAGTGGCATCGGACCCTCCTCAATAACCGTCGCGTGTCGCTCGATTCAGCGTTGGGCGCCCTTGTTCTTTTGACGATCCTTGTCGGCGTCGCGTTTCGGTTTCATATCGGATTTTTTCTTGCCGGGCAGAGGGATTTTCTCCGCTTCGGTCGGCATCACGCCGGCGTTCTGCCGGGGGGACTTGCCGGATTTCGACGCGGTTGCCGCGGCTGATTTGGCAGCTAGCATCGCATTCACCCAAGGTAGTGATGGAAGGCAAGAGTAACCGGCGGCAAGTGAAAAGCCTGTTGCCGCCAATCCTTCTGCGAGCTTGCGCGGGTGCCGCGCCCAAACGACACCGGCGCCAATCCGGGCGCCGGTGTATCTGATCGTTTCAGCCGGACACAAAGTCAACGATCGCGGCGCTGTTCCCCGCGATTTCCCTTGCGCACTTCGTCGGCCGCCTGGCCTACATTCTTCTGCACCTTGCCGACGTTCTTCTCGATCTTGCCGGCGACTTCCTTGGACTTGTTGTTGGTGACCTTTCCGGTCACTTCCTTCACGGTGCCCTTGACTTCGTGCTTGACGCCTTCGCTGCGATTCTTGTCCATGATTCTTCTCATTCCCGCCCGGTAGTGGGCGAATTCGACAATACCCGGGCAAATGTCGTCGCTTCATGAAGTTTTGCATGTGTTTGTTCAGGATGCCTTGCGCGCGCGTTTCTTCGGCACCGAATTCTTCGCTTTGGAAACCGCGCTCCTGGCGGACGCGCGTTTCTCGGCGGGCGTTCGCTGCCTGGAGTCGATGCTCTTTTTCAGCAGCGACATGAAATCCACCACATTGGTCGCGGCGCCCTCCGGGGACCCGGCTTCCTCATCGGCCCGCGCGCGCACGGTCTTGCCCTTGCTTTTGACGCGCGCCTTGATGACCTTGGACAGCCGCGCGCGGAACTCGTCGCGGTAATCCTTCGGATTCCATTCGCTCACCATCGATTTCACCAATGACTCGGCCATTTCCATCTCTTTTGCATTGATGCGGTACGCGGCGCGTTTCTTGCCGGGAAACGCGTATTCGCCGACCGGCACCAGTTCCTGCGGAAAGCGCAGCAGGATCAACGCCAGCGCATCGCCGTCCGGCATGACCAGCGACAGATATTCGCGGGTGCGGATTACCACCCGCGCAAGCCCCGCGGCCTTCAGGCGTTTCAAGGTTTCGCGCAGCAGTACGTAACCCTTCTCGGCTTTTTTGGCCGGAACCAGGTAATAGGGCTTCTCGAAATACTCCGGACCGATCTGCATCGGATCGACGAAGGCTTCGATATCCACCGATTCCGACGACTCCGGCGCGGCTTTCTTGAAGTCTTCTTTTTCGATCACGACGTAGCTGCCCTTGTCGTATTCGAAGGCCTTAACGATGTCTTTCCACGGAACTTCCTCGCCGGTCTCGGCGTTGACGCGCTCGTAGCGGATCGGCGTGTTATCGCGGCTGTCGAGCATCCTGAAATGCAGATCGACACGGCGTTCGGCAGTCATCAATTGCACCGGGATGTTGAGCAGCCCGAAGGAAATCGTTCCGGTCCAGATGGGGCGAGGCATGATGATTCTCCTTAATGCGCTGTCCGTGCGCGTGACAGCGGCCACCCGTGGCCGCACTTTTCAATAATGCATTATCTCTTCACCGAGCCTTTGCGAACTTTCGGCAACGATTGTTTCAACGTGTCGATACCCACCCATGGATCGGCTTTCATCCGCTTGAGACGCGCCGGGATATTGCCGATCGTGTACTGAGCACCCGAGCGCAATCGCGACAATTCTTCCCAGCGCAAGGGCGTGGCGACGCCTGCGCCGCGCCGCGCGCGCACGCAATACGAGGCGACTGCAGTGGCGCCGCGCGCGTTGCGCAGGTAATCGATGAAGATGCGTCCGCGCCGTTTCGATTTTGTCGCCACCGAAAGGTATTTATCCGGCGCTTCCGCTGCCAGCGTACGCGCCAACGCCTGCGCGAAAGCCTTGGCGGTACCCCAATCGGGACGCGGATTCAGCGGCACCACCACATGCAAGCCCTTGCCACCGGTGGTGCGCAGAAAACCCTGCAAGCCGACAGCGTCGAGGCGATCGCGCACCGCACGCGCGCCGGCAATGACATCGGCCCAATGCACCCCAGACGCGGGGTCGAGGTCGAACACCAGACGATCCGGATGATCGATGTCGTCCACGGTCGAGCCCCAGGGATGGATTTCGATAACGTTCATCTGCACCAGTCCGAGCACGCCTTCGATATCCTCGACGTACAGATGCCCTTCCCGGCCACCGCGCTTGTTGCGCAGTTCGACCACGCGCAAGGATGCGGGCATTCCGGCCATCGCGTGTTTCTGGAAAAAACATTCCTTGCCGATACCTTCGGGACAGCGCACCGTCGCCAACGGCCGATCGATCAACCCTGGAAGTAAATGTTCGGCGATGTGCCGGTAAAAATCCGCGAGTTCCTGTTTGGTCACACGGGGTTTGTCGATCAGCACGCGGTCGGGATGCGTCAGAACGATGTCGCTCCGCGCGCTTTTCGACGAGCGTTTGCGCGAACCGGCGCGCGCGTTTTTCGATGCCGCCGGTGTTGCTGACTTCGACCTCGATTTCGATCCGGTTTGCGGCATCAGATCCTCGATGTCTTTGTCGGGACGCAGCCCCTTGAAACTGGCCTGACGCAATAATTTATCCCCGGTGCGGCCGCGGTGTTCGATCTCGGCGATCAAGGTCGGCGCAACCCATACGGGTTTTGCGCCGCGCAATTGCCTGGCGCCGGGAGGGTTGTCCAGTTTGGGCGCGTGTTTGCGGGTTTTCAACTTGCGCTTGAGGTCGCGCAGGGTCGCATCGTCGAAACCCGTGCCGACACGGCCGACGTAGCGCCACGCGCCGCCCTCGCCAGGCTCGCCCAACAGTAGCGCGCCCAGCGCTTCGCGCGCGCCCTTGCCGCGGTTGTAGCCAAGGATAACGAATTCGTCCGAATCGACGCATTTGCATTTGCGCCACGCGTCGGTACGACCGTCGCGATACGGCGCATCCATCGCCTTGCTGATGATGCCTTCCAAACCCGCCCCGCAGGCTTTGCGAAACGCAAGCGGGCCGTCGCCTTGAAGATAATCGGCGGCCTGTAATGCCGACGCGGATTTGCCACCTGCTTTGCCGATCAGTTGCGCCAACGACTGCTTGCGTTGCCGCAAAGACTGTTCGCGCAGATCATCGCCGTCGCGCCACAGCAAGTCGAACACCACGAGTCGCGTTTCGTCGGCGGTCTTGCGCGAGAACTGCTGTTGCAGCAGATCGAAACGCGTGTGACCCTGGCTGTCGAAAACTACCAGCTCTCCGTCCAGCGCGCACTGATCGCAATCGATCGATCGCAGCGCGTCCAGCACATGCGGCAATCGCGCGGTCCAATCAAGTTGATTGCGCGACAACAGGCGAACGCCTTTTCCATCCCGCAAAGCCAGTAGCCGATAACCATCGTATTTGACTTCGTGCAGCCAGTCGGCGCCTTGCGGCGCGTGTTCGTGCAATTTGGCCAGTTGCAGGCCGAACCACTCCGGCATCGCGGTTTTGCCGCGGCCTTTTTTACCATTGGAGAGTGCCGTCTTGCGCGATCGGCTTTGCTTCGCACGTCGCGGCTTCGCTGAATCTTCGCAATGTTCGACGAGCCACTGCGACAACGGCGTATCGTCGGCCACATCGTCACGCTCGACGAAGACATCGTTGTCCTTGAGCAACAGCCACTGCTGTTTCTTGCCGGTCATGCGCGTGCGGATCAGTGTCCAGCGTCCACGCAGACGCGCGCCGTGCAAGACGAAATCCAGATGTCCCTTGCGCAACCCGGCCTCGGCGGAGCCCTCCGGCTGCCAAGTGCCCTCTTCCCAGATGTCAACGTGGCCCGCGCCGTAATGGCCTTTTGGAATATCGCCCTCGAAAGTGGCGTAATCCAGTGGATGATCCTCGACCTCGATCGCCAGACGCTTGAGTTCCGGATCGCGCGATGGGCCTTTCGGCACCGCCCAGCTTCGCAACGTGCCGCCCCATTCCAGCCGGAAATCGAAATGTCGATGACGGGCATGATGCAACTGCACCACGAAACGCAGCGCCTGCGCGTTTTTCTCCCGCGCCACCGTGCGTGGCGCCACGGGTTCCGGCGTGGCGCCAAAATCGCGTTTGCGTCGATAGTCACCCAGACGCTTGGTCATGGCACTAGAATCGATCCAGGAATTCCGCGACCAGTCCGAGTTCGCGCGCCGCGAGAACGATGCGATCGTGCACGCGCTCGCCGACGGCCGCGCTCATCGCGTGCACCTCTATGTCATGGAAATCGCTTCCGATGACATCGGAAAGACCGGCCGAACTCGAATCTTCCCGCAAATGTTCGCCTTCGTCCGCGATTTCCTCCACGCGATCCACCCCGTCCATATCGCGCAACAGGGCCAGCATGTCCTGGACGCGGTCGAATTTGCCGTCGAGCCGTATGCGTATCGTGCGCATGATGTTTCCTATATGTTGGACCAGGTGTGATGACCGCCGGTCCGGGATGGGAAATTTTGCGACCCCAAAAGTCAAGCCCGCGCGATGGCCGTCAATCGATTGCGGCTAGGATTGCTCACGCGACGTTGACGGTGCGACGCGTTATTTTCTTGGGGTGCGCGGTCGGGACGTCTCGTTGATTTCTTTCGTGAGTCGGGATACGAGCATGGCCGCCAAAAAACCGCGCAAACCCGAATCGGATCCGGAACCCGAACACGGCCTGTCGCCAGCCGAAAACCGCGAGGTCAAGGAGCAGACCAATGTCACTTCGCGGGTGGTCTATCAAACCGTGCGGACCGAGGGCGAGGAAGAGGTTGGTCGTCCTGTTGCTTCGTTGTGGTGGTCCGGGCTCGCCGCCGGAATCGCGATCAGCAGCTCGGTGTTCGTGCAGGGCTTTCTCGAGGGCTTTCTACCGGACACGCCATGGCGGCCATTGATTTCCAAGTTTGGCTATTGCGTGGGATTTCTGATCGTGGTGATCGCGCGCCTGCAATTGTTCACCGAGAATACGGTGACGCCGGTGTTGCCGCTGCTCGCCGATCGTACGCTGCGTTCGCTGTGGTTGATGTTGCGGCTATGGGCGATCGTGTTCGTTGCCAATCTCGCTGGAACCGCGCTGGCCGCG
>JBDTBW010000039.1:0-7460 GCA_039923855.1 Rhodanobacteraceae bacterium
CCGGCGCATTTTTCAAGGCGCTGTCGCTGACGATGGCTAGCGCGCTGGTGATTTCTTATTTGCTGACATGGGTGGTGGTGCCGCTGCTCGCGGAGCGTTTCCTCGACGCGCGCCACGCGGTTGAACATCCGCCGGGCAAACTTGCCAGGCGCACGCTGCGTTTTTATGAGGACGTGCTGCTGCGCGTGCTGGAATGGCCGGCGCTGCTCTTGATCGGCCTGATCCCGCTGCTGCTGCTGGGCGTGATCGCCTACAAATCGGTGGGCTCGGGCTTCATGCCGAAAATGGACGAGGGCGGTTTCATCCTCGATTACATTTCCGCGCCCGGCACCTCGCTCACCGAGACCAATCGGCTGTTGAACAAGGTCGAGACGATCATCCGCGCCAACCCTTATGTCGACACTTATTCGCGGCGCACCGGCCTGCAACTCGGCGGCGGCCTCACCGAAGCCAACACCGGTGACTTTTTCATCCGCCTGAAAGATTCCTCGCGTCCGCCGATCGAAACCGTGATGGACGACATCCGCGTCAAGGTCGAGGCGCAGGTGCCCGGATTGCAGATCGACACCGCGCAATTGATGGAGGACGAGATCGGCGATCTGGTGTCGGTGCCGCAGCCGATCGAGATCAAGTTGTATGGCGACAATCCGCAACAGACGAATGCCACCGCGAAAAAAATCGCCGCGCAGATCGCCAAGGTCAACGGCGTGGTCGGCGTTCGCAATGGCATCAATCCCGCCGGCGATGCGTTGCTGGTGCAGATCGATCCGGCCAAGTCCGCGCTCGCTGGCGTCGATCCGCAGAGCGTCGCCGATCAAGTCGCCGCGGCCGCCGCAGGCACGGTAGCCGCGCAATTGCCGCAGAGCCCGAAGATGGTGGGCGTGCGGGTGTGGATTCCGCCGTCGGCGCGCGCGCGCATCGAGCAGCTCGCCGCGCTGCCGATCAGCGACGGTGCAGGGCAAGTGTTTCCATTGTCGCGCGTGGCCACGCTGCACGAGCAGACCGGACAACCGCAGATCGATCGCGAGAATCTCAAACGCATGGTCGCCGTCAACGCGCGCATCAGCGGTCGCGATCTGGGTTCGACCGCCGCCGACGTCAAGAAAATCCTCGAGCAATCGGGCGAACTGCCCAAGGGCATGTATTACGAACTCGGCGGCGTCTATCAACAGCAGCAACAAGCGTTCAAGGGGCTGACCATTGTGCTGGTGGCCGCGATCGCGCTGGTGTTCGCGCTGCTGGTGTTTCTGTACGAAAGTTTCCTGGTCGCGCTCACGGTGCTGGCGATGCCGCTGCTGGCGATCTGCGCGGTGTTCATCGGGCTGTGGCTCACCGGCACGGAGTTGAACATCTCGGCGATGATGGGCATGACCATGATCGTGGGCATCGTCACCGAGATCGCGATTTTCTATTTCTCCGAATTCGCCGAGATCAGCGACAATAGCGAATCGGCCGGCTCCGCCGCGCAACGCGAAGCCTTGCTGGAAGCCGGCCGCAATCGCGCACGGCCGATCCTGATGTCGACCATCGCAGCGATCCTGACGCTGGCGCCACTGGCGTTGGCGATCGGCCGCGGCTCGCAGATGCAGCAGCCGCTGGCGATCGCGATCATCGCCGGGATGCTGGTGCAGGTGCCGCTGGTGTTGCTGGTGATGCCGACGCTGTATTCGCTGTTGCACCGGCGCGCCCGCAGCGCCTGATTGGTTTCGCCTCCCCTGCTTGCGGGGGAAGGTGGCGCGAAGCGCCGGATGGGGGACACTTGCGAGGCCACCGCGAGAAATCTTGGTTCCGCTCGCTGCCGCGAGCGGGTACTTTTGTTTTGGCAAAAGTAGCCAAAACCGTTGCGCGCGGGCACGAAGACTCTCGCAAGTAGTCATCCCTGAAGCGCTTCTCGGCATCGCGTACAGCGCGCCAAGCTCACTTCGTTGACGGCCATCCGTGGCCTGCATTCTTGAAAGCGCGCGCTTCACTCCGTCATCGAGACCCGCCACAATAGACGGTCGCGTCCAAGGAATCCGCCATGACCGCACCGAAACTTGCGCCGCCTTCCGGCGGCGAGAAGATCACGAAGTCTCCGCACGGCTTGAACGTTCCGGATCGTCCGGTCATTCCTTTCATCGAAGGCGATGGCACCGGCCCGGATATCTGGCGTGCCTCGGTGCGCGTGCTGGATGCGGCGGTGAAGAAGGCCTACGGCGGCAAACGGCAACTGATATGGATGGAAGTGCTGGCCGGCGAAAAGGCCTTCAACGCCACCGGCAACTGGCTGCCGGACGAAACCGTCGCGGCCTGCCGCGAATATCTGGTGTCGATAAAGGGGCCGCTGACCACGCCGGTCGGCGGCGGCATTCGTTCCTTGAATGTCGCGCTGCGGCAGATGCTTGACTTGTATTGCTGTGTGCGGCCGGTGCGCTGGTTCGCGGGCGTGCCGACGCCGGTGAAGAAGCCGCAGGATGTGGACATGGTGATCTACCGCGAAAACACCGAGGACATCTACGCCGGCATCGAATGGAGCGGCGGCAGCGAGGAATCGCGCAAGGTGCTGGATTTTCTCGCGCGCGAATTTCCGAAGATGTTCGACAAGATCCGTTTCGGTACGCAGGCGAAAGTGGATGCGTGGCAGAAGCAACTCGAAGCGATCGGCGCGCCGCACCGCGATCTCGACGTGGAAGTCGGCATCGGCATCAAGCCGGTCAGCCGGCTCGGCACCGAGCGCGTGGTGCACAGCGCGGTCGCTTATGCGATCGCCAACCACTGCAAGTCAGTGACGCTGGTGCACAAGGGCAACATCATGAAGTTCACCGAAGGCGCGTTCCGCGACTGGGGTTATCAGGTCGCGCGCGACTTCTTCGGCGCGGTGGAACTGGACGGCGGCCCGTGGCACGTGATTCCGGAAGGCAAGCCCGGCGCCGGCATCGTCATCAAGGATGTGATCGCCGATGCGTTCCTGCAGCAGATCCTGACCCGCGCCGCCGATTACGATGTGATCGCGACATTGAATCTCAACGGCGATTATGTTTCCGACGCGCTGGCGGCGGAAGTCGGCGGCATCGGCATCGCGCCCGGTGGCAACATCAATTACGTCAGCGGACACGCGGTGTTCGAGGCCACCCACGGCACCGCGCCGAAATACGCCAACCAGGACAAGGTCAATCCGGGTTCGGTGATCCTCTCGGGTGAAATGATGCTGCGTTATCTTGGCTGGACGGAAGCGGCCGATGCGATCATCGCGGCGATGGACAAGGCGATCGCAGCCAGGACGGTCACCTACGATTTCGCACGGATGATGGACGGCGCAACCGAAGTGAAGTGCTCGCAGTTTGGTGATGCCTTGATTGCCGCGATGTAACGGGCGCAATCATCACAGAGCAAATAAAGCGGAACTCGAGAATTCATGCAGGGTCGATGCAGATGATGCGTATCTTGTCGATAATCGGCATGCTCGGTTTCGCACTCACCGCCGCGGCGCAAACGGCACCCCCTTCCCCTGCGCAATCATCCGGCGCAAAAACTGCAACAACCGCCGCCCCCGCATCCAGCATCACCACTCTGGAAGCGGTCAATGTCATCGGCGTGCTGCCGGGCCCCGGGCTGTGGAAAGTGAGCCGGGGCGATCATGTGCTCTATGTGTTGGGCGTGATGTCATCGCTGCCCACCGGCATGCAATGGCGTTCGGCCGAGGTGGCGCAGACGATCACGGGCTCGCAGGAAGTGATCGCGTCGCCCACCATCAAGCTGAAACTTGATACCAATTTCTTCGGCAAGTTGTTTCTGCTGCCTTCGGCGTTCGGCGCGCGCAAGAACCCGGACGGCAAGACATTACGCGACGTGTTGCCGCCGCCGTTGTATGCGCGTTGGCTGGTGCAAAAGCAGAAGTATCTCGGTAACGACGACGGCATCGAGCGATGGCGGCCGATCTTCGCGGCGTTGCAGTTGTACAGGAAGGCGCTCAAGCAAAACGGTTTGCGCAGCAGCGGCGAAGTCGAGGATACGGTCACCGCGCTGGCCACGCAGCACGGCCTTGCGCCCGTATCGACGCAGTACACGCTGGAAGTGCGCGAGCCGCGACAGGCGATCCGCGCCTTCGAGGCCGCGGGGCCCGATGGCGTGGCCTGTTTCGCGCGCACGCTGGACAGCGTCGAGCACGACATCCCGGCACTGCGCGCGCGCGCCAATGCATGGGCCACCGGCGATCTCGCCGCTTTGCGGCGATTGCCGGATAGCGGATTCCGCGACGTGTGCAAATCCGCGATCACCGGCGCGGGATTCGCGCGTCAACTCGGCATCAGCAACCTTCCCGCACAGGTCGAAGCGCTTTGGCTCAATGTGGCGCGCGCGGCGCTGACGCGCAACGCGCAAAGTTTTGCGGTGTTGCCGATGGATGCGGTGATCGATGCGGATGGTTTCCTCGCTGCGTTGAAAGCGCAGGGCTATGCTGTCGAAACACCGGAGCAACAGGAACAGCAGCAGCAGGCGGACAACACGCCGTCGGCGCCAGCAGCGGCGGGCAGCGCGGGTGCGCACTGACCATTTTTCTGCGTCGTGGGTCATTCCATCGAGTACAAAAACGGCGCGAATATACGCGCCGTTTTTTATTTCATCCGATTCCGATTCGTCTCAAAGCCGCCTTCCGCGTCCGAAGATCAGCGAAGCGATGAACAGGATGATGAAGATCACGAACAGAATCTTGGCGATACCGGCCGCCGCGCCGGCGACGCCGAAAAATCCGAAGAAACCTGCAATCAGTGCGATGATCAGGAAGACAATGGCGTAGTAAAGCATGGGATCCCTCCATACGTTTGCGTGGTACCCGCAACGGGTTCAGCGAGCATACCCATACCGCGTTAGGGTGGCGTGAGGATGCCTCACCGCGATGCATTATCTTTCTCGCGCAATGAAAAACGCCGGCCCGTCAAGGCCGGCGTCCATTCAAGCGCTCAAGCTGCAAAGCACACTCAGTGCCTGGTTTCCATCGCCCATTTGCGATCGCGCATGGTGTCGTGCTGCTGCCTTACGGCCGGCAGATACGTATTTACGATCGCCTTGACCGGCGTCGGCACGTCCTTGTCCTTGACCACATTGTCGAGCGCGTGCAGCAGGCGGTCCTCGCTGTCTTCCAGCTCGCTGACATAGGCGAAATCCTTGTCGCCGAATTTGGCGCGGGCGTCGCCGTAAATCTGATCCAGGCTGCCGCGGAATGTGCCGTCCTTCGCCGGCTGCGCGCCTTCCTGCTTGACTTCGCGCGACATCGCGCCGACCAAGCCGTTCTTTGAATCGGCCATATGCGCGAACAATGTCTTGAGCTGCGCGTTGTTCACCTTGTTGGAGGCCTCGGTATAAAACTCGGCGCTGTCGCGGGTGATCGCGATCAGCTCATTGAGGGTATTGATCTTCTGGTTGCGAATATCGTTGGTGTGGGTATGTGTCATGAGACTCCTGGGTTGGCGGGTCGCGCTGCACGCCAACACGGCGGCGCACGTCAATCCCGCTAAAGTTGCTCTGTTCTCTCGAACGCATCAAGCATAGCAAAGCGGCTGTGAAGTCCGTGTAAATGGGCGAAGCTATATTTATGATTTAAAAGGTTTTTTCGCCAAGCATCAGGATCAAACGAGCACGAGGATCATGAACTTCAAGGATCATTTTTCCGGTCACGCGAACTTGTACGCGCAAGCGCGCCCGCATCATCCCGATGCGCTGTTCGCGTGGATCGCGGCCAACGCGCCGGTGCGAGATTGCGTGTGGGACGCCGGTTGCGGCAACGGCCAGGCCAGTGTCGCGTTGGCGAAATATTTCGAGCGCGTGTATGCGACCGATCCCAGTGCGCGGCAGATCGACAACGCCGAACAACATCCGCGTATCGAATACCGTGTCGAACCGGCCGAACGCACTACGCTTGCGGATCACAGTGTCGATGCGGTCACCGTCGCGCAAGCCTTGCACTGGTTCGACCTGTCGCGCTTCGTCACCGAAGTGCACCGCGTCGCCAAATCGGGCGCGTTGTTCGTCGCGTGGAGTTACGCCGGTTGCAGCGTGACGCCCGAAGTGGATGCGGTGATCGCAGAGTTATACGACGACACGCTCGGCGCGCACTGGCCGCCGGAGCGACGATTGGTCGATGAGGGTTACGCGTCGATGCCGTTGCCGTTCGCGCCGATCGATGCGCCCGCTTTCGAAATGCGCGTCGAATGGAATGCGGATCAGTTGCTCGCGTATCTTTCATCGTGGTCGGCCGCGCAACGTTATCGCGCCGTGACCGGTGAAGATGCGGTGATCGCGATCGCGCAAACGCTGCGCGAGGCGTGGGGCGATCCGCAACTAGCGCGCGCGGTGCGATGGAAACTGGCGGTGCGCGCGGGGCGGCTCACCTAACGCTCGATTCCCGATTACAGGACTTTCGCGCTTGCGCGCATTGGGTCTCTTCCCCCGACGGGGAAGTCAGGGATGGGGGCAGTCGTTGCGCTGTCGCTCCATCTTCCCCCTCCCCAACCCTCCCCCGCTGGGGGAGGGAGTAAAAAAAGCCGGCGCTTGCGCGCCGGCTCGTCGTTTCATTCCCGCGAGAAATCCTCTCGCTACCGGAATCCTGCCCCATTGCGGGGAAGGATTCCGGTGACATCGCTACCAGCCGAAGCCCACGCCCGCGCCGACCGAGCTTTCGCCCGAGGCGACCGAGCCGCCGATGGTGAAGGTCGCCTGCGGAGAAATCTTCCGCTGGTAACCCACCGCCAGCGCCGACTGGCCGTTGCTGTTGCCGTAACCCACGCCGACCCGGTTGTCGGTGTCGATGCCGGCCGCGGAGGCCGCCATCTGCACCATCGCCGTGCTCATCGACGAGATACGGTCGATGCGGCGATCCTGCTGGTCGAAGCGCGCGTTGGTCTGCTGCTGGAAGCCATCCAGTTGGGTCTGCACACCCGCCACGGTCTGATCGGTATAGGCCTTGGCCGAGCTGAGCGTCTGCGCGCCCTGGGTGTCGGTGTAGGTCTTGGCCGAACTCAGCGCCTCGGTGGTCTGCGAGTCGGTGTAGGTCTTGGCCGAACCCAACGTCTGCGCCGCTTGCTGATCGGTGTAGGTGTTGGCCTGGCTCACCGCCTGCTGCGCGTCGTTGCTGATTGGCGCGGACGACGATGTGCCACTCGCCTGTTGCACGCCGGCCGCTTCCTGCGGCGCGCTCATGCCGGTGCCCGACGAAGCCGATGCCGCCAAACTCGGACTCGACGCCGCCTGCATCGCCTGCACCTGCAGAGACAAGGTATGTATCTCGTCGGTCAGGCTGGTTATCGCGGGCGCGGGCACGGCGCCCTGTATACCCGCCGCGGCGTGCGCATTGAAGTACTCCAGGTTCACCGCATCGTGCGCCTGGGTCGGATCGGCCACGTTGGTGATCTGACGTTCGAATCCGGGCGAACCGACCGATACGCTGTTGATGCGGTCGACGATCGAGTTGGCGCCCAATGCAACCG
>JBDTBW010000040.1:0-10428 GCA_039923855.1 Rhodanobacteraceae bacterium
CCAGCGCGAGGATGCGGGGGGTCACGGCGGTTGTGGTCATGGCGGTCTCCTCGTCAAAGCGCGCAGGATAAGCACGTATGGTTGGATTGGCGTTAAGGCGGGCTGCTACAAGTGACGGCTGCCAAACCAGTGCCATCAACGCGACGCGCCCTTCGGTGCGCGCAAGGTTTCCTGCGATGACACCGCGCGCCAGCGGCCGCGGATGCGCGCGAACACGTCGGTGAACGGCACTTCGACCGTCCAACCCTTGTCGTTCGAATGTATCTGGTTAATGCCAGTCGCCACCGCGGTGTCGCCCCATACACGCACGTTCAATTGCGTGATGGTTTGGGTGGCGCCGGCAGGCGCGGCGGAATCGGCGATGGCATCGGATTTGCTGCGTATTTTCCCGCGCGCGCTGATGTCGATGAAGTCATCGGCAAGGATCGGTTTCAGCGCGGCGCGGTCGCCGGTCCTGATCGCCGCCAGCCAGCAGATTTCTATTTGGGCGATCTGCGCCTTGTCGGTGTTCGTATCGCGCGCAAATACCGGGGCCGTTGCGCCACATAGTGCGAGACACGCGAGCATCAAGCGAAAAAAATCCGGCTTCATCGTGATTCGCCACGCTCCAATTTTCGCCAACCATCCGCGCCCAGCACTTCCAGCGCGGGGAAGCGCGACTTGTAACCCATCTTGGGATGATGCGCGATCCAGTAACCCAGATACACATGCGGCAGGCCGCGCGCGCGCGCCAGTTCGATTTGCGTCAGGATCGCGTAGCTGCCCAGGCTGCGCGCGGGCTGGCCGGGATCGTAAAAGGTGTACACCGCCGACACGCCGGTGCTGCACACATCGGTGACTGCGAGCGCAAGCAGTTCTCCTTGCCGCCGGAACTCGAGGAAGGTGGTCGGGCTCCAGGACGCGGCCAGAAAGTGCGCAAAATCTTCTCCGCTGGCCTCGTCCATGCCGCCGCCGGGATGCCGCGCGTGCAGATATCGCGCGTACAGCGCATGGCGTTCGTCGGTCAGGCCGGGTGGATATTCGCCGATTTCGAGATCGGCGTTGCTCCGCCGGCATCGGCGCAACGCGCGATCCGGTGCGAACGTGGCAACGTCGATCCGGCAGGGCTCGCAGGCGTGGCAACGCGGGCAGTTTGGATGATAGACGTGGCCGCCTGCGCGGCGGAATCCGCGGCCCAAGGCAAGTGCATATAGCCGCGGCAATTCCGGCACCGATGGATCCAGCACCAGGTTCTGCGCGGTGCGCGCGTGGAAATAGCCGCAGGTGTGCGGCAAGGTCTGGAACAGGCGAACGCGGTCATTGCGCAAAGCCACGTCTGACAAATCCTCACCAGTTGTGCGAAAACGAAATGGCTTGCAAAAGGTTTTTCAATCCACCTTGTAAAAAAACGAAGCGATTTGTAGAGGATTTCCCGATCTTGAGAGGTGGAAAAAAGGCGATGTTTCTCAATACCCAGTGCGTCAGCGGATCGCCAGCATCCTCAGAAGAAGCAAGAGGAATGCCACGCCCACGCCGGCCATCAACGCGATACGCACGCGCATCGCCGCGCGGTGATGGCGATTCGGATCGGGAATCGCTGGATCGCGCGCTGCCGCCAGCGCCTCGGCGTAGCGCGTCGCCGGCTCGATGCCGATTTCGCGAAGTAGCTGACGCGCGCGGGTCTGGTCGGCGGCGTGGGTGATCCATACCACCGGCCACTCCCCGCTGTCGTTGGCCTGGCTGTATGAAAAGCGCGAATAGCTCGGCCGTACCCACGCGCGTTTGTTGGTCACAGAGGTGACGATGCCTTGTTCGGCGAGCAGCGCGACCACGCGCTCGATATTTTGCTGGCGGGGAGAGGTGTAGATCTGACGCATCAGGCATTCTACGACGAGATGCCTTACGACGTGGGGCGCGGCTCACGCAAACGGATCAGTCCTTCCTGCGCGGTCGATGCGACGAGACGGCCGTCGCGCGCGAAAATCTGTCCGCGCACCAAGCCCCGCGCGCCCTGCGCGGTTGGCGAATCGCAGGAATACAGCAGCCAGTCGTCGATCCGGAACGGGCGGTGGAACCACAGCGCGTGGTCGAGGCTGGCCATTTGCAGATTCGGCGTCGAATAGGAAACGCCGTGCGGTAGCAACGCGGTGCCGATCAAATGAAAATCCGAGGCGTAGGCCAGCAACGCGCGGTGCAGAGATTGCGCATCGTCGATGCACTCGGCGAGCTTGAACCAGATGTGCTGATAAGCGGGTCGCTTGACCGGATGCAGATCGTCGCGCGGCCACACATGGCGAAACTCGAACGGGCCGTCCATTCCGAGCCAGCGCCGCAATTTCGCCGGCAGGTGCGCGAGCTCCTCTTCCGGGAGCGGATGCGGCGGCGGCAGGTCTTCCGGTTTCGGCACTTCCGGCATCGTGTTCTGGTGCTCGACGCCTTGCTCTGGAATCTGGAACGACACCGCGCAATTCAGGATCGGTTGCCCGTGCTGGATTGCCAGCACCCTTCGCGAGGAAAAACTGGCGCCGTCGCGCGCGCGTTCCACTGAGTACACGATCGGCGCCTCGATATCGCCGGCGCGCAGGAAATAACCGTGCAGCGAATGCGCGGCGCGCTCGGCGTCGACGGTTTGCTGCGCCGCCGAAAGCGCTTGCCCCAGCACCTGCCCGCCGAACACGTTGCGGGTGCCGATGTCGCGGCTGGCGCCGCGGAAGAGATTGTCCTCCAGCCGTTCCAGCCGCAGCAATTCCACCAGTTCGGCGACGCGGGAGTTGGTCATCGACGGGCTTCCGCAAACAAAAACACCGCGCAGTATAACGCGCAGAATAACCGACGATCAGGGCATCAGGCGCTGCAACCCGCATTCGCGCAACACCCGCAGCCACGGAAACAGCGGGCCGGGATCGCGTTTGCGATGAACTTGTCTGGAAGCATCGTCGCTGGCCGGCACCATGCCGGTGTCGAGGTCTTCATGGGCGGCGATGTAACAAAGGCGCGGATAGTCGTTACGAATTGCGCGCAGCAAGCCGAGCAGCGCATCGATTTGCGCATTGGGATACGGTTCGGTCATGGTCTGTTTGCGCGAATCGAACCAATCCGGAAAACGGCCGGTGTTGACCAGTTCTATCCCGAGCGAGCGTTCGTTGTAGCCGCGCGTATGATGCGCGATGTGCGTGCCGGGGACGAATCGGTGGATCGCCCCGTCATGGTCGATGTACCAATGCCCACTGTTGCCGCCGCCGTCCGGGTGCAGCGCTCGCTCGCCGTATGCGCGCGCGGTGGCAAGATCGGGCAACTCGGTGCAATGGATCACCACCAAGTCGACATCAGTCGTGTCGCGCTCGCGCAGTTGTGCGGCATAAGACAATGGCCAGTCGTGGATTTCGAGTTCGGTCATGCCGGGAAGTGTCGCATGTGATGCCAGCGCGTGCCGACTGTGTGGCAACGGTGCTCCTCACCCCAGCCCTCTCCCCAGCGGGGAGAGGGCGACAAGCGCGAAGCGCTTGGCGGGTGAGGGGATTCGCGCTGCTACGATGATTGACCTTTGATCCAATGACGTTCCTATGTCCGGCACGGTCATCCTTTCCCACGGCTCCGACAGCGGTCCGGATGCGACCAAGGTCAGCGCGCTGGCGGCGGTCGCGGAAAAACTGGGTTGGCGCACGCAGCGCCCGGATTATCGGGAGGAAGACGCGCTCGGCTACGCGGGTTCCGTGCCGCAGCGCGTGACGCGTCTGATCTCGGCGATGCAAGACGCGCAGCGGCCGCTGGTGCTCGCCGGTTCCAGCATGGGCGCGTTCGTGTCTGGCCTGGCTTCGCTGCAGACGCGCTGCGATGCGCTGTTCCTGATCGCACTGCCGGTGTCGATTCCGCGCTGGTCCTCACCGTTCGACATGGCGCGGGTGCCGATGATGCTGGTGCACGGCTACCACGACCGATTGTGTCCGCCGATGGCGGCCGCGGCATTCGCGCGCGCGCGTGGGATGCCGATGTTGATGTTGCCGGATGATCATCGCCTCGCCGGCCATGTCGAGATGATCGCTGCGCAGTTCCGGCTGTTCCTCGAACGGCTTCCCGCATAGCGCCTGACCGTAGGGTGACAACCTTCTTCGCCACCTGCCCCAAGGGCATGGAATACCTTCTGCGCGACGAGCTAATCGCGCTCGGTGCGGACGCGCGCGAATCGCTTGCGGGCGTGCATTTCGAAGGCACGCCGGAACAAGCTGATTTGGAGCCGGCTTATCTCGCTTGTCTCCATTCTCGTCTCGCCAGTCGCGTCTTGATGCCGCTGGCAGAATTCGACACGCCCGATACCGAGGCGCTATACGCCGGCGCGCGCGCGCTCGATTGGTCGCAACACTTCGCGCCCGATACCACGCTGGCGATCGATGCGACCGTCACGCGCAGCGCGATCAGCCACAGCCGTTACGCGATGCAGCGAGTCAAGGATGCGATCGTCGATCAATGCCGCGAGCGTTTCGATACGCGGCCGACGATTGCGCTGGAACGGCCGGCGATCCGCTTGAACCTGCGCCTGCATCGCGACCGCGCGACATTGTCGATCGACCTCTCCGGTGAACCCTTGCACCGGCGCGGTTGGCGACGCGATCAGGGTGAGGCCCCGCTCAAGGAAAACCTCGCGGCGGCGATGTTGTTGCGTGCACGTTGGACAGAAATCTACGCTCAGGGCGGCGCGCTGGTCGATCCGATGTGCGGTTCCGGCACCTTGTTGATCGAGGGCGCGTTGATGGTCGCGAATGTCGCGGCGGGCCTGCAGCGCGATTACTTCGGCTTTCTCGGCTGGCGTGGTCACGATGCCGGTTTGTGGCAACGTCTGCACGGCGCCGCGGAGACACGCGCGAAGGAAGGCTTGCGGGCGTTGCGCCCGTGTTTTTTCGGGGCCGACAATGCGCCGCTGATGATCGAGATCGCCAAGCGCAACGCACAGAGCGCGGGCGTGGCAGGATTCGTGCAATTGCACAAGCGCGAGCTTGCGCATCTGGAACGACCCGATGGATTTGAACGCGGACTGCTCATTACCAACCCGCCGTACGGCGAGAGGATGGGCGCGCGCGATGAATTGCCGATGCTATATCGCACGCTGGGTGAGCGTTTGCGCGAACAGTTCGCCGGCTGGCGCGCGGCGATCCTGGTTGCCGAAGTGGAGACGAATGCCGACCATCCCGCGCGGTCGCTGGCGTTGCGCCCAGACAAAAGCTACGCGCTGTTCAACGGCGCAATCGCGTGCAAGCTGCTGGTGTGCGGCATTTCACCGCGCGAACAGATCGCGCGTGAACGCAAACCGCTGTCGAGCGGCGGCGAGATGGTCAGGAACCGCATCGACAAGAATCTGCGGCATTTGAAGAAATGGCTGGCGAGGGAGCAGGTGACTTGTTTCCGAATCTACGATGCCGATCTGCCCGAATACGCCGCGGCGATCGATGTCTATCAAAGCGTCAAGGAATGGGCCGGCAGCACACAACAACCCTCTACCAGCCGACCACGCAACGCTTCACACGATGTCATTTTCAAACGGTATTTGCATATCCAGGAATACGCACCGCCGCCGACGGTGGATGCGCAAGCCGCGCGCACGCGGTTACGCGACCTGGTGCATGCGGCGGGTGACGCGCTGGAAGTGCCGCGCGAACGCATCGTGCAGAAAGTCCGCAGCCGCGGCAAGGGCGGTGCGAAATACGGCCGCATCGACACGCGCGAGGAAAGGCTGATCGTCGAAGAGGACGGGCTGCGCTTCGAGGTGAATCTCACCGATCATCTCGACACCGGATTGTTCCTCGACCATCGCAATGTGCGCGCGCTGCTGCGCGAATCGGCGCAGGCGCGGCATTTTCTCAATCTTTTCGCCTACACCGGCAGCGCCAGCGTGTATGCGGCCAGTGGCGACGCGCTCGACACCACCAGTGTCGATCTGTCGACGACGTATCTGGAATGGGCCTCGCGCAATCTTTCCTTGAACGGGTACGGCGGGCGCGATCACCGTCTGGTGCAAGCCGATTCGCTGACGTTTTTGCGCGAGGATCGCAACCGCTACGGATTGATCTACGTCGATCCGCCGACGTTTTCCAATTCCAAGCGCGCCGCCGATTTCGACGTGCAGCGCGATCACGTGCATTTGTTGACATTGTGCCGCGAGCGTCTGGATGACGACGGCGTGATCGTGTTCTCCAACAATGCGCGCAGATTCCGTCTCGACAGCCAATCACTGGACGGGATATTCACGATCGAGGATCGGACGCGCGCGAGCATCCCCCCGGATTTCTCGCGACGTCCGAACATCCACGGCTGCTGGTTGTTGCGTCCCGCGGCTCGTTCAGTTTCAGCCGTTTGAATGCAAGCGATCGGTTGACATGAATCGCCATCGAAATGGCCGCCATTTCAGGGCCGATTCAGTGCCGCGGAACGAGCATAGGCCTCGAAGCAGATGCCTTCTGGAGGCCGACATGAACACCCGCATTTTTCGCCGCGGCGCCTTGATCGCCGCACTGGCTCTGGCCGGTACCGCACTGGCGCCGGCCGCATTCGCGCGTTCGCACGTGAGCATCGGTTTGGGTTTTAACGTACCGGGAGTCAGCGTCGGCGTCGGCGACTGCATCAATTGCGGCTATCGCCGCGCGTACTACCCGGCTTACTACGGCCCGGCCTATTACGATCCGGGCTACTACGCGCCGGCACCGGTCTACTACAACCCGTATCCGGCATATGGCACGGTGTATTACGGCGGGGGCTACTACGGTGGCGGCTATTACCGTCGCGGCTGGCGCGGCCACGACCGCGATGATTGGCGCGGCCACGATCGTGACGGTTGGCGCGGTCGCGGTCGTGACGATCGCCATGACCGGCACTGATTGCGCACGCTTTATGTTTCAGCCGACGGCGCTTCGGCGCCGTCCGTTTTTTCAAGCGTGACAACCGCGCACACGAAGCTTGACCTGTCGCTAACCCCGGATGTGATAAAACGCAGCGATGATACCTTCCGATAACACCGGGCATCTGCCCGTTTTCGGCGATTCCGGCGCCGACCCCAATTCCAACCTGACTTTCTTTCGCGAATGGTTGCGCAACCCGTTCGGCACCGCTGCGGTTGCGCCGTCAGGGCGTCAGCTTGCCGCGCTGATGGTCGCGCAACTTCCGCATGGCGCGCGGCGGGTGATCGAGCTCGGCGGCGGCACCGGAGCGATTACCCGCGCATTGCTGCATCACGGCATCCGGCCGGATGGTCTGCTGGTGATCGAGCTCAACGAAGCGCTGCATCAATATCTGCACGAGCGTTTCCCGCGCGCGCATGTGCTTCGCGCGGACGCGCGCGACATGCGCGAGGTGGCGCAATGTTGCGGGTTGCTGGAGGAACGCGGTACGGTCGATGCGGTGATCAGCGGGCTCGGGATGTTGTCGATGCCGCGCGAGGCGCAGCGTGAAATTCTGCGCGCGGCGTTTTCAGTGTTGCCGGCGGCAGGCGGCTTCGTGCAATTCACATACGGGCCGCGCAGCCCGGTATCGCGCGAATTGCTCGAGGAATTGCACCTGAAAGTCCGGCGCGGCGGCACCGCCTGGCGCAACGTGCCGCCGGCCAATGTGTTCGTGTATCAACGCCGGCGCTCGCGCCAGATAAACAGTAAGCACAGGGTCGAAGGGTGCAAATGAAAGCCATCCCCTTCAAGGGGAGGGTTGGGTGGGGATGGTGTCGAACTTCCCCCACCTCGTAATTCATCCCAATTCAAGCGCGTAGCTGAACATGTCTACGTCGCGCACGTAGCCGAGCGATTCGTACAGAGCCTGCGCTTGCGCGTTGTCTTTCGCGGTTGAAAGCACCAATCGCAGCGCGCCGGTTTGCATCGCAAACTCGCGCGCGCGCTCCATCACTGCGCGTGCCACGCCGCGCCGCCGCGCGGATTGCGCCACGAACAAGTCATTCAAGATCCACAATCGGCGCGCCGACACCGAGGAAAATCCGGGATACAACTGGGTGAAGCCGAGCGCTGCGCGATCAGCATCTTCTCGCGCCAGAAAAATAACGGACTCGCCCCGTTCGATCCGCTCGCGCAGAAATTCGCGTGCCAGCGCCGGATCGGATCGCTTGCGGTAGAACACGCGGTAGGCATCGAACAGGATCGCCAGATCATCGAGATCGGCGAGCGTGGCCCGAGTGATCGTGAACCCCTGTGGTCGTCTCGTCATCGTCTCGCCTCATCGGCTACGCTTGCCACCGTGGCAGGGAATGCGACGGGGATCGGATAATGCGGGAACAAGAGGTCGAACGCGAACTGCAACCGTGGGTACGCTGGCTGGCCAGGACTGGCTTCGTCGCCCGCGGTATCGTCTACGGACTGATCGGTTTCTTCGCACTGCGTTCGGCGATCGGCTACGGACAGCCGTCGGGTTCGGGCGGCGTGTTCGCCAATATCGACTCCAATGCGCTGGGCAGCGCGCTGCTGGCGTTGCTGGCGGCGGGGCTGTGTTGTCTAGTGCTGTGGCGCGCCGCGCAAGTGGTGTTTGGCCTCATGTTGGAAGGCAAGTCGTTGGCTGTGAATCTCGCGATCCGCTTCGGTTGGTTGTGCAGTGGTCTGTTCTACGCCGGACTCGTAACCGATGTGCTCTATCGTCTGTTTGCAAAAGGACCATCGGATCACGGCCACACACTGGCGCGTTTGACGGGCTGGACGATGCATCTGCCATTGGGGCGGCTGGTGATCGCGGGCGTCGGCATCGGCATACTCGTCTATGCCGGCTGGCAATTGTTCCGCGCCGCCAGCGTGCGCGTGGTCAAGCGGTTGCAAAACCGTCCACGCCGTCAACCATGGACGCCGGCGGTCTGGCTCGTCATCGTGGTCAGCGAATTCGGCGTACTGGCGCGCGGGTTGGTGTTCATCATGGTCGGCGGGTTTCTGGTGGCGGCGGCGTGGCAGTACCGGCCCAATCACTCGCAGGGGTTTTCGCGCGCGCTGGAATCCCTGCGCGATCAGCCCTATGGACAGTGGTTGCTCGGCGCGGTTGCACTGGGTCTGATGGCCTATGCCGTGTTTCAGTTCGCGATGGCATGCTGGCGGCGTCTCGGGTCGGATTGAGAAGGGATGTTGTATGCAACGCTGACTTCCGACTGCCCTTGTCAGGCCATCTTTGCACGGCGCCCCCGCATGTCCAACGACAGCCTGTCCGCATCGATGAATGCCCACAGCACCCACGATGCCGCGAACACGATCAGCGACGGATAAAACAGCACGTTGGTGTCGTGCAGGTACCAGCCCCACGGATCAAGCACCGAGCGCCACACCGCCAGCACGGTGATCGCGTTGAGCAGCAGTTGCAGCGGATAGGCGATGCGACGAAGTACACCGAGTATCACGGCGATTCCGATCAGCACTTCCAGCGCGCCGAACACTTTCAACAACGCGACAGACGCGGAAACGCCGAAATAGAAATGGTTGGCGACCGCCATGCCATGCTCGACCCGGATCAATTTGTCCACGCCCCACAGCACCAGCAGCAATCCCAACGCGATGCGCAACAACAATAGCGAACCAGCTTTCATGACGATACTCCGGGCAGCGGGTCATCCAGAACCAGACCGACATCGCAAGGATGCGCTTACATGGGGCGAGTGGTGTGACAATCCGAACCAATTCGCCAAGTGCGGCAATGGCGCCGCGCCGCGGCTCAGCCGAGCGTCTGCACCTGGTGGATCACGTAGACCACCAGAAAAGCGGCGAACAGAATCAGCAGGATGGCCAGCAGGCTGTCGCCCAGCGTAGTGCCGTAATCCTTCGTTTTCTCGCAGGCGATGGTCTTGCGATGATGGATGAAGCGCACGGTTGCGCCGAGGATGATCAGGATCGCCAGCCCAATCAATGCGAGACCGGCTCGCTGCGCGCCGTGCAGGCGGTGTGTCGCCTTGGCGAGGGACGCGCCATTGGAGCGGCCAAGATAAGAGAGAAAAAGATCGAAACGCTCGACCAGAAACCCGAACGCCAAGACCGCGATCGCGGTGCGCACCCATGCGAGGTAGGTTCGCTCGTTGGCGGCGTATTCGGTGAAGCGGGGGATCATGGGGGTTTCTAGATGCTACCGGCAGAGCAGCCATGAGTTCAGCAACCGTACGCCTCGATGGCGTTACGGCTAAGAGCCAGTGTTTCCGGATGAGCAATCGAAACAAAAGCGACGGAGTAGGTGGCATAGCTGCATTCGACGGAGGTTTGGTAGTCTTGGACTACAATTGAGATTCTGCCATGTGCAGAAATCATCTTCCTAAGCTTTAAATCGCGCATAGTGCTGGGTGGAATAACCGCTTTAACGAATGCATTCTTGTTCCTGATTAGCGACGTTGCTCAGCTGTCCGTCGCGTGATGTGAGATGAGATCGGCGCAGCCTTGGTACCAAGTTCCAAGGCGGAGAGTGGTCATGGCGATGAACCAGGTGCAGTTTCAGGCAGGGCTG
>JBDTBW010000041.1:0-14370 GCA_039923855.1 Rhodanobacteraceae bacterium
GTGAAAACGCGAACGCGGACGATCGCGGGATAAATAGTGAGCAAAACTGGGCCGCGTACTTTACGTTTGAGTGCAGTTAGCTCAGCAAAACTGCTCTAACACGACGTACGTGGTCGTACTCGAAAAAATTGCGGGAGTTTTCACACAGCCTCGGTCGACTCCGGTCCTTTCGCAGTGGCTTCCGGCCTTACTGATCATCCGGCCCGGCGCACACTGAACAGACAGCCGGTGGTCGCTTGTAACGTATCGCATCTCGATATACGATACATTCATGATTAAAACGTTTGCTGACAGAGACACGGAAGCCCTGTTCAGCGGCGTGCGCGTTCGCCGCTTCGTGAATATCGAAAGCCCTGCTCGCCGAAAGCTGGAGTATCTCGACGCGGCAGGTGTGCTGGAAGATCTTCGGGTGCCGCCTGGCAACCGTCTGGAAGCCCTCAAGGGTGACCGCGCCGGACAACACAGCATTCGCGTGAACGATCAGTTCCGTGTGTGCTTCCGCTGGCAAGACGGCGACGCCTACGGTGTGGAAATCTGTGATTACCACTGACGATTGAGATGGGAAAGACAATGGCCACCAAGCTGCTACCGCCGGTCCATCCTGGCGAAATTCTGCGCGAAGAGTTCATGCTTCCGCTTGAGCTGTCGAGCAACGCACTCGCTCGCGCTATCGGTGTGACACCTGCACGGGTGAACGACATTGCGAACGAGAAGCGTGGGATTACGGCAGACACTGCCTTGCGCCTCGGTCGCTACTTTGGCACGACAGCGGATGTGTGGATCAACTTGCAGAAGCGGTTCGAACTGGAAACGGCGCGCCGCGATCTGGGTAGCTCGTTGGCCCGCATCCAACCGCGCGCGGCTTGACAACGACGCAGCAGTCATCCAAGCACCTCGAACGTCACCTGTTTATTGCTCGGCCGTTTCTGGATGAGTGGTCGGTCAGTGGGGATCCGCACCTCGCAGCTTGCCTGGCGGTGACTGAGTCCGCAGGGTCCTGCCTCATCGGCGATGCGAGATTATGTCCATGCGGGGCAATTTTGACGCGGTAGGGAGACAAGAAGGGAGACACTGAAGCGCCATTGCGTGGTAGCGACGTTGCAGCTAACTCTGCGGGACGGTTCGAGTCCCCTCTTGGGCACCATAGTATCGTTTCAAGTCATCCCAGAACGTTCCAAGAAACACGCCAACCCCGCATAACAGCGGGGTTTCTTATTGCCTAAACGTTTCGGGGCGTCTCAAGCGGATGCGTGACAATCAACGATTAAGGGGATACTGTTAGGGATACCTGATGGGTTCTGACGTCTACTCGACTCCCGATCCGCGATCGGTATCCCGAAATTTCAGTATCCGAGGAGGCCACAGCATGGGCAGGCGGCAGGGTTTGACGGACGCAGCGATTCGCAACGCGAAACCGGGTGAGCGGATTTTCAATCTGTACGACACCGGTGGTCTTTACCTGACCATTTCGCCCCGCGGGGGCAAATGGTGGCGACTGAAATATCAGCATGCCAACAAGGAACGCCGAACAGGCCTGGGCGTGTACCCGGAAGTTTCCTTGGTCGAAGCTCGATCGCGCCGAGACAAGGCGCGCGAATTGCTACGCAACGGTAAAGACCCGATCGGTGAAGCGCGTGCGCAAGCAGCAGCCAAGGCGGAAGCGGTGGCAGCCGCACAAGCCGAAGCGCGCGCAGTCGCAAATTCGTTTCGTGTGGTCGCCGAACAATGGCTGATGACGCAAAAGAATGACCTTGCGCCGGTGACCTATGCGAAGGCCGAGTGGCTGCTCGGCTTGGCCTATCCCAGCATCGGCGAGCGACCGATTGCCGAAATCGACACGCCGGAAATACTCGACTTGCTGACCACGATTGCAGATCGGGGCCATCGCGAAACCGCACGCCGGGTGAAGCAACGCATCGCGCAGGTGTTTCGTTATGCGATCGCGCCGGCAAGACTGGTGAAGCACAATCCTTGCGCCGATCTGGGAAGGATGCCCAGGATCACGACGACTCCGCGCGCGGCGCTCACGTCCCCGGATGAAGTGGCAGGATTGTTGCGGGCGATCGATGCTTACGGTGGGCAACCGGCAACCGTTGCCGCCTTGAAGCTCGCGCCGTTCGTATTTGTACGCCCGGGTGAATTGCGACGGGCTGAGTGGGCGGAAATGGATCTGGATGCTGCCGAGTGGCGCATCCCCGCGCACAAGATGAAGATGCGCGAGCTGCATATCGTGCCGTTGTCGGCGCAAGCGGTGACGATACTACGCGATCTGTTCGCACTGACCGGACGCGAGGCCTACGTTTTCCCGGCAATGGGCAGAAATGGCCGACCCATGTGCGAGAACACCTTGAACATCGCGTTGCGGGCTATGGGCTACGGAAAGGAGCAAATGTGCGCGCACGGATTTCGGGCGATGGCGTCCACGTTACTCAACGAAAAATTGGGCTGGGAGCCGGACGTGATCGAACGCCAGCTTGCGCACGCCGAGCCGAACAAGGTGCGTGCCGTGTACAACCGCGCGCAGTACCTGCCCAAGCGCGTGAAGATGATGCAGGAATGGGCGGACTACCTGGATACGCTGCGCGACACGAGCGGGAAGATTGTTCACTTCAACCGCAAAATCGGCGCGTAGTTGTGTGATCCGTTTCGAGTGAGGGCGCCAAAAGTCCAGCATGCTGGACTTTTGGCGAGGAGAAATGAGCTAGTGCAGGATAGGGATTGCGGTAGCGTTGTGGCACAAAATCGTTCCCAACTCTGCAATCGATAAGTGAAGCACGCCAGTCAGTGGATCGATCGCCCTCGCTTGAGGGAATGCGTTGCTTCGCCCCCTTTTTTGCGGAACTCTGAGAGCGGCACGTATCATAAGAGGGACTCGCACCGCCTCGCAGTAGGTATACCCTGTGTTTTGGGATACCACTTGGGATATCGGGCGGTGCGTGGGCGCTACTGGTATTGCTTGGGATGGACGCTCGTGTGGCCTCTTGGCACCATAGTTTTTGCGTTACGATGCTGTGTCCTTTCAACAAGGCGCGGCATGCACGGTCAGCTTTTCACCAGCGACTTTCTGCGCGACGGTATTCGCGAAACCTCGGGCTGGGCGTCCGCGGAAACGGAATTCGGCGTTTTCCGCGCCGCTGTGCAAAAGGTTTTCGTCGAAGTTCAACCCGATTTTGCGTTGAACGAGGCGCAGACCGAAGACGAAATCATCCTGCCGGTATTGAAAGCGCTCGGCTGGACGGAACACCTGCGTCAGGCCACGGCGAACAGTTCAGGCCGGGCGGACGTGCCGGATTTTTTGCTATTCGCTTCGCCGCAAGCCAAGCGCGAAGCTCTGGCGACCCGGCAGCTTGATCGCCGTTACCGCCGCGGCGCGTTGGTCGTGGAAGCCAAGCGCTGGCTGCGTCCGCTCGATCGTGGCGACGCCACCGATCATCTCGATCCCGGCACGCCATCCAGCCAGATGCTGCGCTACTTGAGCCGCGCGCGAGCCATGCAAACGCGCAGTTGACAAGCCCTGTCGATGGGCTAGACTTGTACCGTATTCTGCACAAGTATCCCGTCATGCGCACCATCAACTTTTCCGATGCCCGCAACAATTTCAAGGCCGTGCTCGATCGCGTGGTCGAGGATGCGGATGTCACCATCATCACCCGCCGCGATGCGGATGATGTAGTGGTGATGTCGCTTGCCGAATGGAACAGTTGGCAGGAAACCAATTACCTGCTGGCCAGCCCGGCCAACGCGCGACGGTTGTATCAGGCCATCGCCGATCTCGACGCCGGCAAAGGCGTGGAACGCCAATTGATCGATCCAGACGCTGCGCCACACCAAGTGCATGAAGCGCACGCTCGCTATCATGCCAAGCCCAAGGCCAAATCGAAGCGGTCTTCTGGAAAGCGGATTTCCCGCCGTGGCTAGAAGCATCGGGTTTCATCCGGATGCTTGGGATGATTACCTCTATTGGCAAAATCAAGATCGCAAGACGCTGGATCGAATCAATATCCTGATCCGCGAGTGCCGGCGCGATCCGTTTCGCGGCATCGGCAAGCCGGAGCCCTTGAAGGACAAGTTGAGCGGCTTGTGGTCGCGGCGCATTGACGATACGCACCGGCTGGTCTATCGCATCGTCGGCAACGAATTGCAGATCGTTGCTTGCCGTTACCACTACAGCCGTTGACGCGCGGCCGCGCAGGCGCCGAAGCGCCCGGCATATGTCGCTTGAACCTCGCCGCGATTGCCGCACGATGCGTCCCCATGCGAAAATCCCGATGTTTCCTGCGATGAGTTGATCGTGCTCGCTCAATACTGGCCCATTCTGCTGTTCCTGGTCGTCGCCGGCGGCATCGGTATCGCCTTGCTGGTGATCGGCCTCGTGCTCGGCCCGCGCCGACCGACCGCGGAAAAGCTGTCGCCCTACGAATGCGGCTTCGAGGCGTTCGAGGATGCGCGCCTGAAGTTCGACGTGCGTTATTACCTGGTCGCGATCCTCTTTATCATTTTTGATCTGGAAATCGCGTTCCTGTTTCCGTGGGCGACCGTGTTCGCGAAGATCGGCCTGACCGCGCTGATCGAGATGGCGCTGTTCCTACTGCTGCTGATTGTCGGTTTCGTGTATGTGTGGAAAAAAGGCGCGCTCGAGTGGGACTGATCTCCACCATCGACCGCGTGATGCACAACCCGGCGCCGGTGGGCGAGGTCGACGACATCCTGCGCCCGGCGCCCGACAACCCGGTGATCCAGCGCGGCTTCGCGACGACCAGCGTCGATGCGCTGATGAATTGGGCGCGCACCGGTTCGATGTGGCCGATGACCTTCGGGCTGGCGTGTTGCGCGGTGGAGATGATGCACGCTGGCGCGGCGCGACTGGATCTGGATCGCTACGGCGTGATCTTTCGTCCGAGCCCGCGGCAATCGGACGTGATGATCGTGGCCGGCACGCTGGTCAACAAGATGGCGCCGGCGTTGCGCAAGGTCTACGACCAGATGCCCGATCCCAAATGGGTGATCTCGATGGGTTCCTGCGCCAACGGCGGCGGTTATTACCATTATTCGTATTCAGTGGTACGCGGCTGCGAC
Source organism: Rhodanobacteraceae bacterium (assembly GCA_039923855.1). Taxonomy (GTDB): domain Bacteria; phylum Pseudomonadota; class Gammaproteobacteria; order Xanthomonadales; family Rhodanobacteraceae; genus 66-474. The sequence goes on from JBDTBW010000041.1 coordinate 5,077, forward strand.
CGCATCGTGCCGGTGGATATCTACGTGCCGGGTTGCCCGCCGACCGCCGAGGCGCTGATCTACGGGATTCTGCAATTGCAGAAAAAAATCCGCCGCACTTCGACGATCGCAAGCTGACCATGTCTGACACGGCAACGACATCACTCGTCGATCGTTTGCGTGCGCGCTTCGCAGCAGGCGTAGGCAATATCGATGTTTCGCACGGCGAGACCACGATCGAAGTGCCCGCCGCGCAATGGCGGGAAACCGCCACCGCGTTGCGCGACGAACCGCAGTTCCGATTCAGCCAATTGATCGATCTGTGCGGCGTGGATTATCTGAGCTACGGCGAGGACGAGTGGGCGACGTCGGAAGAAGTCACTTCCGAAGGCTATTCGCGTGGTGTGGAAGGTACCGGCCCGGGCCGATTCGGCTGGGGCGACCGCCCGCGGCATCCGCAGTTCCTGCGTCGATACGCCGCGGTCGTGCATCTGTTGTCGATCGAACACAACGCGCGCCTGGCGCTGCGCTGTTTCTGTCCGGAGGATGCGCTGCCGGTGCTGCCCTCGCTCACCGGCGTGTGGCCGGTGGCCGACTGGTACGAGCGCGAAGCGTTCGATCTGTATGGCATCGTGTTCGAGGGCCATCCGGATCTGCGCCGGATTCTTACCGACTACGGTTTCGTCGGGCATCCGTTTCGCAAGGATTTCCCGCTGATCGGCAACGTGGAAGTGCGTTACGACCCGGTTTCGCGCCGCGTGATCTATGAGCCGGTGACATCGGTGACGCCGCGCGTCACCGTCGCGCGCGTGGTGCGCGAGGATTCGCGTTACGCGACCGCGCGTGGCGAAGCGTCCGACGATTGGAAGGACAATTGAGCGTGGCGGCCGCCGAGATCCGCAACTACACGATGAACTTCGGGCCGCAGCATCCCGCCGCGCACGGCGTGCTGCGGCTGGTGATGGAGATGGATGGCGAAACCATCATCCGCGTCGATCCACATATTGGCCTGTTGCACCGCGCCACCGAAAAACTCGCCGAATCGAAACCCTACAACCAGTCGATCGGCTACATGGATCGCCTCGACTACGTATCGATGATGTGCAACGAACACGCCTACGTGCTCGCCATCGAAACGCTGATGGGTATCGCGCCGCCGGAACGCGCGCTGTGGATCCGCACGATGTTCGACGAGATCACCCGGATATTGAATCACCTGATGTGGATCGGCTCCAACGCACTCGATCTCGGCGCGATGGCGGTGTTCCTGTACGCGTTCCGCGAGCGCGAAGAGCTGATGGACGTCTATGAGGCCGTCAGCGGCGCGCGCATGCACGCCACTTATTATCGCCCCGGCGGCGTATTCCGCGATCTGCCAGCGTCGATGCCGCAATACAAGGAATCGCCGTGGCACAAGGGCAAGGATCTCAAACGCATGAACTCCTGGCGCGAGGGGTCGATGCTGGATTTCATCGACGCCTTCACCGCCGATTTCCCGCGTAAGGTCGACGAATACGAGGAACTGCTCACCGATAACCGCATCTGGAAACAGCGCACCGTCGGCATTGGCGTGGTGTCGCCGGACGAGGCGCTGGCGTGGGGCATGACCGGCCCGATGCTGCGCGGCTCCGGCGTCGAATGGGATCTGCGCAAGAAGCAGCCGTATGCCAAATACGCGCATGTAGATTTTGATATTCCGGTCGGTGTCAAAGGCGATTGCTACGATCGGTATCTGGTGCGCGTGGAGGAGATGCGCCAATCCAACCGCATCATCCGTCAGTGCGTGGAATGGCTGCGCGCCAATCCGGGGCCGGTGATGCTCACCAATTACAAGGTGATCCCGCCGCGCCGCGAGGAAATGAAAGAGGACATGGAAGCCATGATCCACTGGTTCAAACTGTTCACCGAAGGCTATTGCGTGCCTGCCGGCGAAACCTATCGTGCGATCGAAGCGCCCAAGGGCGAGTTCGGTTGCTACATGATTTCCGACGGCGCCAACAAACCGTTTCGCGTGCACCTGCGCGCGCCGGGTTTCGCGCACCTGTCCTCGATCGACGCGATCGTGAAAGGCCACATGCTGGCCGACGTGGTAGCGATGATCGGCACCTACGATCTGGTGTTCGGGGAGGTGGATCGATGACTTCGATCGCCGCGCTGGCTCTGCTTTTCCCCTCTCCCCTCGTGGGAGAGGGGGGCGCGCAGCGCCGGGAGAGGGGAACGCGTGTGATGTCATGGCAAGATTGCCTGGGTTCCGCTCGCTGCCGCGAGCGGGCGACTTTTGTTTCGGCAAAAGTCGCCAAAACCATCGCGCGTGGGCATGACGGCCTTGCGACTTCCTTGTCGCTGCGGCTGCCCTGCGCTTCTCGCGTCAAGCGGGCCGGCGCGAACTCGCACATCCCTGTGCTCGGGCATGCGCGCCTTGCTCCCGCTTGGCGCTGCGATGCTCGGCGTCATGCACGGCGCTGGAAGCTCGCATCTCGACGGCCATCCTTGGCCTGCGTTGTTGCAGCGGATGCGGTTGGAGAACGGCCGTGAGAGCCACCGGCAATTTCGACAAGGTCAAGAATGTCGATCCGCTGGTCGCGTTGAACGACGCGACGCGCGCGCAGATCGATCACTGGATCGCCAAGTTTCCGCCGGATCGCAAACGCTCGGCGGTGATCCAGGGCCTGATGGCCGCGCAGGAGCAGAATGGCGGTTGGTTGACCGACGAGTTGATCGCTGCGGTGGCGAAGTACTTGGAGATTCCGCCGGTGTGGGCGTATGAAGTCGCGACGTTCTACTCGATGTACGCGCTGGAGCCGGTCGGCCGCCACAACGTGGCGATCTGCACCAATATCTCGTGCTGGTTGCGCGGTGGCGAAGACATCGTGCGTCACTGCGAAAGGAAACTCGGCATCAAACTCGGCGAAAGTACCGCCGACGGCCGCGTGTATCTAAAAATGGAAGAGGAATGTCTGGCCGCGTGTTGCGGCGCGCCGATGATGATGGTGGACGAGCATTACCACGAGAACCTCACCGTCGAGAAAGTGGACGAGATTCTGCATGGATTGAAATAGGATGGAGCGCTGCAAAGCAATCGTCATCCCCGCGCAGGCGGGGATCCAGTGTCGTTCGATGCGCGTACAAAAGGCGCTGGATTCCCGCTTGCGCGGGAATGACAACACGTTTTATTGATGTCATCAGGAATCGAATGGATCAGTTATGGCAGTCGGCGCAATGCCACAGCAACACGAAGTCGTCTACAACACGCTGCAATTCGAGCAGCCGTGGACGCTTGCCAATTACCGCAAGCTGGAAGGCTGGAAGGCGTGGGAGAAGATCCTTGCCGGGAAGCCCGATCCCGCGACGATCGTCGACGAACTGAAAAAGAGTGCGCTGCGCGGGCGCGGCGGCGCGGGTTTCCCGACCGGCATGAAATGGTCGTTCATGCCGCGCTCCGCTCCCGGACAAAAGTACATCCTTTGCAATTCCGATGAATCGGAACCTGGCACCTGCAAGGATCGCGACATTCTCCGCTTCAATCCGCACGCGGTACTGGAAGGTATGGCGATCGCGTGTTACGCCACGGGTTCGACCGTCGGCTACAACTATTTGCGTGGCGAATTCCATCACGAACCCTTCGAGCGGATGGAACAGGCGCTGCGCGAGGCGCGCGAAGCCGGGCTGCTCGGGAAAAATCTCAACGGTTCCGGCATCGACGTCGAGATACACAATGTACTCGGCGCCGGCGCTTACATCTGCGGCGAGGAAACCGCGCTGATGGAATCGCTGGAGGGCAAGAAGGGCCAGCCGCGTTTCAAGCCGCCATTTCCGGCCAACTTCGGTTTGTACGGCAAGCCGACCACGATCAACAACACCGAGACGTTCGCCTCCGCGCCGGCGATTCTGCGGCGCGGCGCGGATTGGTTCCTGAATCTGGGCAAGCCCAACAACGGCGGCCCGAAAATCTTTTCCGTGTCCGGCCATGTCGAGAAGCCGGGCAATTTCGAGATCCCGCTCGGCACGCCGTTTCCGGAATTGCTGCAGATGGCCGGCGGCGTGCGCAACGGCCACACGTTGAAGGGCGTGATCCCCGGCGGCTCGTCGATGCCGGTGCTGCCGGCTCAGACGATGATGAATGTGACGATGGATTACGACGCGCTCGGCAAAGCCGGCTCGGGCCTGGGCTCCGGCGCGGTGATCGTGATGGACGAGACCACGTGCATGGTGCGCGCCTGCACCCGGATCGCGCGTTTCTATTACGCTGAATCCTGCGGCCAATGCACGCCGTGCCGCGAAGGCACCGGCTGGATGTACCGCGTGCTGCTGCGCATCACGCAAGGCAAGGGAACGATGGAGGATTTGCATCGCCTGAAAGCCGTCGCCGGACAGATCGAAGGCCACACCATTTGCGCGTTTGGCGAAGCCGCCGCGTGGCCGGTGCAGGGTTTCCTGCGCCATTACTGGAACGAGTTCGCCTATTTTGTCGAGCACGGACGTTCGATGGTGGACGAAAATTGGGGGTGACGGCGTGAAACAAACACCCCAAAACAACGATAGTCCGCAAATGAACGCGAATGAACGCCAATCTTTTGTTCTTCATTTGCGTTATGTGCGTTCATTGTGGACGGATGGCCTTGCTCTTGCTCGTCATTCCGGCGCCAGCCGGGATGACGAGATGGGGGGAATCGTGGCGTGAGCGCCCAACCCAAAAACCACGCGCCGCCGGAGTTGGTCGAAATCGAGATCGACGGCAAGCCGTGCAAGGCGCCGAAGGGTTCGATGATCATCCAGGCCGCGGACGCGGCCGGTATTCCGATTCCGCGTTTTTGCTATCACAAGAAACTGGCGATCGCGGCGAACTGCCGCCAGTGCCTGATCGAAGTCGAGAAGATGGGCAAACCGGCGCCTGCCTGCGCCACGCCGATCGCGCCGGGCATGAAAATCTTCACGCGTTCCGACAAGGCTTTGCGCGCGCAACGCAGCGTGATGGAGTTCCTGTTGATCAATCATCCGCTGGATTGCCCGATCTGCGATCAGGGCGGCGAATGCGAATTGCAGGATGTTTCGCTCGGCTATGGGCGCTCGGTGTCGCGATTCGCCGAGCGCAAGCGCAGCGTGGCGGACGAGGATATCGGCCCGTTGATCGCGACCGACATGACCCGTTGCATCCAGTGCACGCGGTGCGTGCGTTTCCTGGGCGAAGTCGCGGGCACGTATGAATTGGGCAGCATGGGCCGCGGCGAAAATCTGGAGATCGGCACCTACATCGGCAAGTCGATCGCCAGCGAACTGTCGGGCAACATCATCGACGTCTGCCCGGTCGGCGCGTTGACCAGCAAGCCATTCCGCTTCAAGGCGCGCGCGTGGGAACTGATCGCGAAACCTTCGATCGGTTACCACGATGCGCTGGGCTCGAACCTGTGGCTGCACACGCGCCGCGGCGAAGTGTTGCGCACGGTGCCGCGCGAGAACGAAGCGATCAACGAATGCTGGTTGTCCGATCGCGACCGCTGCAGCCACGAAGGTTTGTACGCGGACGATCGCGCGTTGCAACCGATGATCCGCAAGCACGGCGATTTGATCGAAGTCGAATGGCAGGAGGCGATCGCGTTCGTCGCCGAAGAGTTGAAAAAAGCCGGCGGGGACATCGGCGCGCTGGTCGCGCCACTCGCGTCCTGCGAGGAAGGCCACCTGCTCGCCGCGTTGATGCGGGGCTTGAGCAGCGATGCGATCGACCATCGGCTGCGCATGCAGGATTTCGCCGATGGTGGTCCGGAGGGCTCCATTCTTGAACTACCCGCCGCGCAACTTGAACACGTCGGCGCCGCGCTGCTGATCGGCTGCGATCTGCGTCGCGAAGTGCCATTGCTCAACCACCGCTTGCGTCAGGCGAGCAAGCGCGGCGCGAAAGTTTACGCGATCAATCCCGCGCATTTCGATTTCAATTATCCGCTGGCCGGCGAGACCGTGGTTCCGCCGCAGTCGATGGTCGATGCATTATTGGGGTTGGCCAAAGCCTTGCAAATTTCCAGCGGTGAACGCGATCTCGACGACGCCATCGATGCCGCAGAGGTCGACGATCATGCGCTGGCTGCGGCGGAGGCGGTGAAGAGCGCGTCATCTTCCGTGGTGATTTTCGGCCACGCCGCCGCGCAGCATCCGCAGGCATCGCAATTGCGCGCGCTATCGAAACTGATTGCGAAAGTCGCGGGTTGCGCGTTCGACGAAATCCCCGATGGCGCCAACGCCATCGGACTCGCGCGTGTCGGCGCGCAGCCGAGGTCGAATGGTCGCGATGCCGCGACGATGCTGGCGGAGCCACCGAAAAATCTGATCGTGTATCACGCCGGATCCCAAGACACCTTCGCGCCGTCGCTGTTCGACAAGGCGCGCAGCGATGCGGCGTTTTGCGTGTACATCGGCGCCTACGCCTGCAATGGCGTGCGCCGCACCGCGCATGCGGTGCTGCCGATTGGCCTGCCGCCTGAAATCGACGGCACCTATATCAATCTGGATGGCATGGCGCAGCAGGTTGCCGCCGGCGCCAAATTGCCAGGCGATGCGCGGCCGGGTTGGCGGGTGCTTCGCGCGCTGGGTGGCGCGTTGGGATTGCCCGGGTTCGATTTCACCGAGTTGTCCGAATTGCGTGCGCTGCTTTCCCTTACCCCGCGTGCGGGCGAAAACGTCTCGGCGCGCTCACTGCAGGGCCACGCACAGACCAAACCGGATTGGAAGCGCACGCCGCTGGGTACATCGGTAATCGGCGTTGATGCTCTTTCCCCTCTCCCTCCGGGAGAGGGTCGAAGTCGCCGACAGGCGACTGAGGGAAGGGCGGGCGAGGGTACGGAGGGATCGAAGCGTGACGATCTGCGCCGAACTCTCACCCCAACCCCTCTCTCAAGGGGAGAGGGGCCTATATTGATCCGCCTTGCCACCGTGCCGATCTATCGCAGCGATTCGGTATTGCGTCGTGCGCCGGCATTGCAGGCGCATCCGCTGAATCGCGCGCCGGCGTTGCGTGTGTGCGCGGACGATGCGGCGATGCTCGGTTTGATCGATGGCGGCAAAGCCGCTGTCAACGGCGTGAACTTGCCCGTTGTCGTCGACGCTGCCGTGCCGCGCGGTTGTGCCTGGATCGAAGCCGGTCATGGGGCGACCAAATCCTTGCCGCCATATGGCGCGGTGTTGACCATCGCGAAGGCACGGACGGCATGACCACGCATTCCGACTTCGTAATGCTCCTGATAACGCTCGGCAAAATCCTGCTGATCGCGGTGCCGTTGATCGTCACCGTGGCGATGTACGTGTGGTGGGAGCGCAAGGTGATCGGCTGGATGCATGTACGCATCGGGCCGAACAAGATCGGCCCGTTCGGCATGCTGCAGGCGTTCGCCGACGTGTTCAAACTGCTCATGAAAGAAGTCATCGCGCCGACCAACGCCAACCGCTTTCTGTTTTTTCTGGCGCCGATGCTGGCGCTGATCCCGGCACTGGCGGTCTGGGCGGTGGTGCCGTTCGATCAAGGCGTGGCGCTGGCGAATATCAACGCCGGTTTGTTGTATCTGCTGGCGATGACGTCCCTGGGCGTGTACGGCATCATTATCGCGGGCTGGGCCTCGAATTCGCGCTACGCATTGCTGGGCGCGATGCGTTCGGCGGCGCAAGTGATCTCCTATGAGATCGCGATGGGCATGGCGCTGGTGTGTGTGCTGATCCTGTCGGGAAGTTTGAACCTCACCGCTATAGTGATTGCGCAGGCCGGCGGCAAGGGACTGTTCGATTGGTTCTGGCTGCCGCTGCTGCCGATGTTCCTGATCTATTTCATCTCCGGCGTGGCGGAAACCAATCGCGCGCCGTTCGACATGGCCGAAGGCGAATCGGAAATCGTCGCGGGATTCCACGTCGAGTATTCGGGATCGGCGTTCGCGATTTTCTTTCTCGCCGAATACGCCAACATGATCCTGGTGTCGTTCCTGGCGCCGATCCTGTTCCTCGGCGGTTGGCTGAGCCCGTTCCAGGGCTGGCACCTGGGCTGGCTGTCCGTGCCGGGCTGGTGGTGGTTGGCGATCAAGGTTTTCGTGTTCGCCACCGCGTTCCTGTGGTTCCGCGCGACCTTTCCGCGCTACCGCTACGACCAGATCATGCGGCTGGGCTGGAAGGTGTTCATCCCGATCTCGATCGTGTGGATTTTCGTGGCCGGATGCCTCAAGTATTTTGGCTTGGTCACGATCGGTGGATAAGCGGACAAACCCCATGCAACGAATCGTCCATTACTTCAAGAGTCTGCTGCTGCTGGAGCTGTTCGCAGGCCTGTGGCTGACCTTGAAATATCTGTTCAAGCCGAAATTCACCATGCGTTTTCCGATGGAGAAGATTCCGAAGTCGAACCGCTTCCGCGGCTTGCACGCGCTGCGCCGTTATCCCAATGGCGAGGAACGCTGCATCGCCTGCAAGCTGTGCGAAGCGGTGTGTCCAGCGCTGGCGATCACCATCGATTCCGCGCCGCGCGCGGATGGCCAGCGCCGCACCACGCGCTACGACATCGATCTCTTCAAATGCATCTACTGCGGATTCTGCGAGGAGAGTTGTCCGGTGGATTCGATCGTGGAAACCGGCATTCTCGAATACCACTTCGAGCAACGCGGCGAGAACATCGTGACCAAATCGCAATTGCTGGCGATCGGCGACCGCTTCGAGCCGCAGATCGCCGCCGCGCGCGCGCAGGATGCGCCTTACCGATGAACATTGCACAGTATCTCCTTGTCCAACCCTCTCCCCTCGTGGGAGAGGGAAGCGAGCGCGCAGCGCGAGCGGGTGAGGGGGAGGGGCCTATTAACGCTTGCCCAAGTGGGCCGCGCCGTCGGCCCTTTGCCCGCAGGGCAAGGCATCACGAGGAAGATGTATGTCGATACATAGACGAGTGATAACACCGCCATGCGGGCAAGGGGCCCCGGCCCGAAGGGTTGCTCCGCAGCGGCCGCCATACGGCGTTGCGCGCCTTGGCCGAGTGGCTATGGCACGGCGGCGCGCGCCTTGTCTGGCAGCCGCTGCGGAAGCAACGCGGCTCGCTCGGGCAAGCGTTAACAGGCCCTAGCCTTACGGAGCGCGTGCGCATGACGTTCCAGATGCTGTGTTTCTACGTCTTCGCCGCGGTCGCGGTGGCGTCCGCGCTGGCGGTGATTTCGCTCAAGAACTCGGTGCACGCGGTGCTCTCCCTGGTGCTGACGTTCTTCTCGACGGCGTGCATCTGGATGCTGCTGCAGGCGGAGTTTTTGGCGATCGCGCTGGTGGTGGTGTACGTCGGCGCGGTGATGGTGCTGTTCCTGTTCG
>JBDTBW010000042.1:0-26064 GCA_039923855.1 Rhodanobacteraceae bacterium
ATCGCTACCTCGCTGAAGCGGCTTGGCGATTCAACCGCCGCTTCCGCCTTGTTGCCCTGGTCCCACGTCTGCTCGTCGCCGTCGCTCGCTGTCCGGCATGGCCCGAGCGCAGACTACGCGACGTTCCTCTCTTTGCTGGCTGAGATACAGCGCAAATCAGGAGGGAAGTTCAAGAACACCGAACCCGGACCGTATCGGATATTTGGCGTCTACACAGTGGAATGGCCGAATCAACTGGAAGAGGTGATTTGACTTTAGGATTTTCTTCGTCGCGCCCTCGGATGCGCAGCATCGTATACCTTGGCCAGATGCTGAAAATCCAGGTGGGTATAAATCTGGGTGGTGCCGATGTCGGCGTGACCGAGCAGTTCCTGCACGGCGCGCAGATCGCCGGAGGACTCCAGCAGGTGCGAAGCGCAGGAATGCCGCAGCAGATGCGGATACACGCGCTTCCACACGCCCTGTTCGCGCGCGCGGCGCTTGATGCGCGTGCGCACCGCGCCGGGCGTCAATGGCTGGCCGTGGCGACCGCGCACCAGCGGATCGTCACTGGTCGGGTGATCCAGTTCGCGCAAGGCGGCCAGCGCTTCCAGCGCGCGACTGCCGACCGGCACGATCCGGGTTTTCGATCCCTTGCCGGTGACGCGGAGCAAGCCTTCTCCGGCGTCGAGATCACGCCAGCGCACGCCGCACAATTCCGACACGCGCAGGCCGCTGGAATACAGCAGTTCTAATAATGCGCGATCACGCACCGCTTCCGGATCGCCAGCCGGGAACTCGACCAACGCGCCGACCTCGTCCACGTCCAGCACCTGCGGCAATTTTCGGCGCACCTTGGGCGAACGCACGCCGAGTGCCGGATTGGCGCCGACCTCGCCGTTGCGCGCGAGATAGTTGAAGAAGCTGCGATACGCCGACAGCATCGCGCGCAGGCTAGCCGCGCTCAAGCCGCGGCGGTGTTCGTTGGCAACCAGCGTCTGCAACTGCTCGCCGCGCAATTCGCGCCAGCGTGCGATGCCGGAGGAATGTGCGAAGGCTTGCAGCGTGTCCAGCGCGCGCTGGTAATTGACGATCGTGCCCGGTGCGTAACGGCGCTCGCCTTTCAGGTATACGAGAAAACGTACAACCGCGGAGGCGAGCGGCTCGGTCATAGCATTCAATCGGCGGGGAAACGCTGCAGCGCGGCCTGCAGCGCCTGCCCAATCAATTTCAAAAAGATCGTGCCGATGCCGGGATGGAAGCGGTTGGCGTCCTCGCTGCCAATCGCGAGCAGGCCTTCCTCGCCGATTTTCAACAAGGCGCAGGATTGCACCTGATGCGCGCGTTCGCCGAAAAGGCGATCGAGTTTGTCTTGCGCCAATCGCCCGCACAAAGGCTCGCCGCGAGAGAAAAATTCCTTGAACTCCGGCAGCTCGGATTCGCCGCGCGGCAGACTCAGCAGCCAGTCGGCGTGAGGCAATTCGGCATCGCCGCGGAACAGTCCCAGACACACAAAGTCGGTGAGGAAATCCTCATTCAAGTTGGCGACGAAACTGCGGCAGGTGTCCGCCAACGAGTTCGCGCGCAGCAGGCCGATGGTGAGCGAGTGCACACGCACCATCAGTTGCTCGTTGTCAGCGGCGATCGCGATCAGATCGGCCAGCCGGCGCATCAACTCCTCGTTGCGCGCGCGCAGTGCTTCCAGTTGATACGCGGTCAGCGACGAGGCCGGGCCGTGCTCGCGCGGGATCACGAGTGTCTGCGCGAGATCAGGGAAATCCTTGAGGAATTGCGGATGGTGGCGCAGATAATCGGCGACATCCATCGCTTCCAAACCGGCTTTCAAGGTCATTTCGGACATCGCGAAGATTCCATGCGGCGTTGGACGAAGTGTGGGGATTTGTGCGCGCGAGTGCAATGTGCATCTTCGGCAGCTCATCCTTGCAAACGGTTAACCAGCGAGTTCTCCGTCGTACACGAACGTCGCCGGCCCGGTCATCCAAAGCGCGTGACCGGCGCCCGGCCAGTCGATCTCCAGCGCGCCACCAGGCAGTTCGACCCGCACCCGTTCGCCGACGCGGCCCAGCTTGTGCAACGCGGCGACCGCCGCGCATGCGCCGCTGCCGCAGGCGCGTGTCCAGCCCGCACCGCGCTCGTGCACGCGCAGCCGAATGGCGCGTTCGTCCAACACTTGTGCGAAGCCCGCGTTGGCGCCATCGGGAAAGCGTGGGTGCGCGGTAATCAGTGGTCCGAGCCGATCGACCGATGCGTTGTCGATGTCATCGACCTCGACCACGGCATGAGGATTGCCCATCGACACGATGCTCAAGGCAACGCATCTGCCGTCGACGTCCAGTGCGTGGCTGAGCGCTTGCGATTGCGCGTCGAACGGGATGCGTGCGGGCTCGAATACCGGCTCGCCCATGTCGACCGCAACGCGGCCATCGTCGAGCAGGCGGACAGCGACCACCCCGGTTGGTCCTTGCAGAAGCGCGTCATTGTCATGCAATGTGCCATCGTGGCGCAGCCACGCGGCAAGGCAGCGCACGCCGTTGCCGCATTGCTGCGCGCCGCTGCCGTCGGCGTTGCGGATCGAATAAGCGGCAACGCAGGCCGGATCGCGCGGAGGTTCGAGCATCAGCAACTGGTCGAAGCCGATGCCGGTGCTGCGATCGGCCAGCGCGCGAACTCTTTCCGATGTGAGCTCCAGCGACGCGGCGCGCGCATCCAGCACCACGAAATCGTTGCCGAGTCCGTGCATCTTGGTGAAACGCAGCGGCATTTTCGGTTCGAGCCTCAGCCGCCGCTGCCCGAATCGGGCGTCGGCAAGGTATTGGTGTTCGGCGCGGATGGTGGCGGCACGTTCTGCGCGGGCGCGGGTTGCGTGGGCTGGGCGGCGGGCCCCGGGCGCACCAGCGGGCCTTTCTGGCCGCAGCCCGCGAGCGCGGCGAGCGCGAAGATCGACACAACCGAAACGATCGAGCGGCGCATATGAATTGGCTCCATGGCAACGCGCGCAGTATAGCGGCCTGATTCAATCGATCCGGATCAATCCAGCGTTTTGAGAAACCGCCACGCGTCCGCGCCGCTTTCGTAGAAGCCGAGTTCGCGTGCGACGCGCCGATAGCCATGGCGTTCGTACAGTGCGATGGCGCTTGCATTATCGGTGCGCACTTCCAGCCGCATCGTGGTGCAGCCCCGGGGGCGGGCCTTGCGCTCCGCGGCTTGCAGCAAGGCCGCGCCTAGACCGCGGCCGCGCGCGCCATGCGCGATCGCGATCGAATACAGTCGCGCGCGATGCGAGCCGCGCCGGAAAAAAACCAGTGCGCCACCGCATACGGCGCCATTTTCTTCGGCGACCAGCACGCAGGCGCTGGCGCTTTCCAGATGCCGCCGGAATTGCGCGCGGCTGACGCGGTCGTGGTCGAAGCTGGCATGCTCCAACTCCAGCAGGGCGTTCAGATCGTCGCGCCTGGCGCGGCGGATATGCGGTGTGGCGGACATATCGCGCAGCCTAGGCTGCGCGTCTGTCTCACCGCAAGTTCAGCCTGCGCACCAGTCATCATGGCAAACTGCGCCCCGGCGCGGGAGCGCCGGTGTGCCATCCATCCGGATGGCGCCAGCCGAGGCAGGAAGCCGAGATGCGCAAGAACATTGCAGGAGCGAGCGGAATGAGCCGGCTGGTGATCGTGGTGGAGAAAGCCTCCGACTGGGGTTCCTACTACCCGTCCGACAACGTGGTCAGCGCGATGGATTACCTGCGCGAACCGGTCGGCGGCGACGAGCGCACCCACGTCATCAATCTGTGCCGCAATTATAAATATCTCGGCACCGGGCATTACGTCTCGCTGCTGGGCGAGGCGCGCGGCCATCGCGTGATCCCCTCGGTGCGCACCATCAACGATCTGCGCCGGCGTTCGTTGTACGGCCTCGATGTCGAGGATCTCAATCAGAAGCTCGCGAACTTCCTGCCCGCCGGCGGACGTGACACCACCGATTTCGGGATATTGGTTTATTTTGGCGAGACCTCGTATCCGGCGTTGCAGGATCTGGCGCGGCAGGTGTTCGAAATGTATCCCTGCCCGCTGTTGCGCATCGAGTTCGAGCGCGAGCGGGTGTGGCAGATCAGCGCGATCAAACCAGTCGGCCTGCACACGCTGGACGATGCGCAGGAAGACGCGTTTGCGCAGACGCTGGATACTTTCACCAAGAGGTTGTGGCGCAAGCCGCGCGCGCGGCGGCAGTATCGCTACGACCTGGCGATGCTGATCGATCCGGCCGAGGTGATGCCGCCGTCGAATGTACGCGCGCAAAAGGCATTCGTCGCGGCCGGCAAGGAAATCGGCATCGAGGTCGATCCGATCGGCAAGAACGACTACACACGGCTGGCCGAATACGACGGGCTGTTCATCCGCGAAACCACCGCGCCCGACAATCACACATACCGGTTCTCGCACAAGGCCGAGAAGGAAGGCATGGTGGTGATCGACGATCCGACCTCGATCCTGCGCTGCACCAACAAGATCTATCTGCACGATTTGCTACGCGCGAAAAAAATCGCGGTGCCGCGCTCGGAAATCCTGTACCGGGAGGATCCGAAACAGTTGAAGGAATTGCCGGACAAGTTGGGTTTTCCGCTGGTGCTCAAGATTCCGGACGGATCGTTCTCGCGGGGCGTGGTAAAGGTCGAGGATGCAGCCGAGCTGGAACGCGCGGCGGCGCAATTGTTCCAGAGCACCGCGCTCTTGATCGCGCAGGAGTTCCTCTACACCGAGTTCGACTGGCGCGTGGGCATGTTGAATCGCGAGCCGTTGTATGCCTGCCGTTATTACATGTCGCGCGGGCACTGGCAGATCTACAACCACGCCGCGCGCGGCAGCGCGAAATCCGGCGGCTTCGACACGCTGGCGGTGAACGACGCGCCGCAGGATGTCGTCAAGCTGGCGTTGCGGGCGACGCAACCGATCGGCGACGGCCTGTATGGCGTCGATATCAAGCAGACTCGCGAACGCACCGTGGTGATCGAGGTCAACGACAACCCGTCGATCGACGCGGGAGTCGAGGACGAGCATCTTGGCAATGAACTCTATCGGCGCGTCATGCGGGAGTTCCTGCGCCGGATGGAACGCAAGCGCACCGGGATCGCCGCTTGAGCTTCAGCGGCGCGTTCCGCGACTACTACGCGCGCGCCGCCAATTTTTCGCTGGCGCAAGAACCGCGCGCGGATGCAGCATGGCCAGCACCACCGCGGGCGCGACGATCAGCCAGAACGCCGGCGACCAGCCGTGAGCGGCATCGTGCGCGGGCAGAGGCGTCAGGCACAGCAGTACCAAGCCTGTTGCAAGCCACGCCAGCGAGGCCAATGTCAGTACGTCGGATTGGTGGTACGGTGGATGGTTGGGAAGGGTGCGATATTGCTTGTGCATGGCGCGCGCTCCTGTGAACGGGATGCCGGCAGGTTGCGCGACGCTCGTCTCATGGATTGCGACGTTGTTTGTTTTTGTGATCATTTCTGATCGCCAAGATCGAAAAGTAGCCATTCGTGGCCCTAAAACGTTCCGATGAGTGACATTCCCCGCTACGCAGTATTCGGCCACCCGATAGCGCATTCGTTGTCACCGCGTCTGCAGGCGCTATTTGGCGAGCAGACCTGCATTGCGCTGGAATACACGGCGATCGACGCGCCGCCGGAATCCTTCGCGGAAAGCGCGCGCGCGTTTTGTGCCAGCGGCGGCCGCGGCGCCAACGTCACCCTGCCGCACAAGCGCGCGGCTTTCGAATTAGCCGATACGCGCACGGTTGCCGCGCGACGCACGGGCGTCGCCAACGTGTTGACCAGACTCGACGATGGCCGGATCGAAGCGCACAACACCGATGGCGCCGGATTCCTGCGCGACCTGCGCGAACGTCATCGGATTGAACTACGCAATCGCAACGCGCTGCTACTCGGCGCCGGCGGCGCCGCGCGGGCGGTTGGTTGGGCACTGATGGATGCGCAGGTGCGATCGTTGATCCTTTGCAACCGCACCCTCGCGCGCGCGCAATCGTTGGCCGATACATTTTCGCAACCAGGGCGCGTTTGCGTTTCCGCGTGGGATGCGCTGACGCATTGCAATGCTTTCGATCTGATCGTCAATGCGACCTCGGCCGGCGTACATGGCGTGGCGCTTGAATTGCCGCTTCCGCTCGCGCGATCCACGACGATCGCCTGCGACCTGGCCTATGGTGAAGCCGCGCGGCCTTTCCTGGACTGGGCGCGCACAGCCGGCGCGATGCACGCACACGACGGTCTTGGCATGCTGGTCGAAACCGCGGCGGATTCGTTCGAACATTGGCACGGTGTGCGGCCGGACACCGATGCGGCGTATCGCATATTCGCTACAAATAATCGTTCTTGAGCTTGACGTAGTGCGCGGCGGAATAGCGCAGCGCTTCGATCTCGCGATCCGACAACTTGCGCACGCAACGCGCCGGATTGCCCAACCACAGTTCGCCCTCGCCGACGACCTTGCCGGGCGCGATCAATGCGCCGGCGCCGACGAAAGCGTGACGGCGCACCCGCGCGCCGTCCAGCACGGTCGCGTGCATGCCGATCAGGCATTCGTCCTCGATGGTGCAGGCGTGGATCACCGCCGCATGTCCGATGGTCACATCCGCACCTACCAGGCACGGGGAGCCCCCAGGCGAATACGGTCCGTCATGGGTGACATGCAACACCGCGCCATCCTGGACATTGGTTCTTGCGCCGATCCGGATGCGCTCGACATCGCCGCGCACCACGGCATTGGGCCACAGCGACGCGTCGTTGCCCAGTTCGACATCGCCGATCAATGTGGCTGCGGGATCGACGTACACGCGCGCGCCGAGTTTCGGCGTGTTTCCCTTGTAGGGGCGGATGTTGTGCATCGTCGGAACCATTGTGCATTTATCCGTTCGTGCCGAGTGCTACGACAAGCTCAGCATAGACTGTGCTTGCCAAGCAAGCGAAGTCGAAGCACATTGCACCACATGCCCTTCGACTTCCTCGCTCCTCAAAGCGCGGCCATCCATGGCCGCTCCCCGCGTCGGCGCATCGCGCCTGGGCTCAGTTGAATGGAACTGGCAGGTGATTCCATGAATGACAATGTCGCGGTAACCGACCTGACCGCAACCTTGCAAGCCCAACGCGCGGCCTGGCGCGCGCGGCAACCCGGTTACGCCCAGCGCATGGACGATCTGGCGCGTCTGCGCGCGGCGTTGAAAAGGAAACTGGAGGATTTCGCGCGTGTGATTGACGCGGACTTCGGCCGGCGCCCGCGTCATGAAACCCTGATAAGTGATGGCATGGTCGTGTTGCATGCGATCGATCACGCGCGCGCCCATCTCAAACACTGGATGAAACCGCGCCGAGTGCGCGCCGACTGGCTGTTCCCGCTGGCGCGCTGCGAGATCCTCGCCAAGCCGCTGGGGGTGGTCGGCATTTTGTCGCCATGGAATTACCCGGTGAATCTCGCGCTGATCCCGCTGGTGGATGCGCTTGCCGCGGGCAATCATGCGATGTTGAAACCCTCCGAACATACGCCGCGCACGTCCGCGTTGCTGGCCGAATTGATCGCCGGGGTTTTTCCGCCCGAGCGTGTCGCGGTGGCGCAAGGCGGCGCCGGCGTTGCCGCCGCGTTCGTCGCGTTGCCGTTCGACCATCTTTTTTTCACCGGCTCGACCGCAACTGGCGCCAAGGTGCTGGCCGCCGCCGCGCCAAACCTGACGCCGGTGACGCTGGAACTTGGCGGCAAGTCGCCGGCGATCGTCGCGCCCGGCAACGCCGATGCGACGAGCGCCGCGCGGATCGCCGCCGGCAAGTTCTTGAACGCGGGACAGACCTGCATCGCGCCCGATTACGTTTTGCTGCACGAATCCGACCGCGACGTATTCGTCGCGCATTTGCGCGGTTACGTCGACGAACATTATCCGTCGTTTCGCGATTCACGCGACTACGCCAGCATCGTCAACGGCGCGCAGTACACACGCCTGCGCGGGTGGCTCGACGAGGCGTGCGCGGCGGGCGCGCAAGTGATCACTTTGCCGGATTGCGGCGCGAACGATCCCTCGCAACGGGTGCTGGCGCCGACGCTGGTGCTGGATGCGCCGGAAACGATCACGCTGATGCGCGAGGAAATCTTCGGGCCGGTATTGCCGATTGTGACATACCGGAATATCGACGAGGCAATCACCTACGTCAACGCCCGTCCGCGGCCGCTGGCGCTGTATCACTTCGACCATGACATCGCGCGCACGCAACATGTGCTCGACGCATGCATCGCCGGCGGCGTCTGTGTCAACGACACGGTGCTGCAGTTCGTGCAATCGCGGTTGCCGTTTGGCGGGATCGGACCGTCCGGCATGGGCGCATATCACGGACACGCCGGATTCCTGACGCTCTCCAAGCGGATGCCGGTGCTCCGTCAGGCGCGTTGGTCGAGCTTCGCGCTGCTGCGGCCGCCGTATGGCAAGTTCGCGGATCGGCTGCTCAAGTTCCTGACCCGTTGAGTTTGTCGGCGCAAGCGGCAACCCGACGGCCCCGCGCTTGATTTCATGCGTGCGCGACGCCACGCTGGGCGGCTATGACCGACGATAATCCCTTGCTTGCCAACTCGTCGCTGCCGGCGTTCCCGGCGATCCGTGCCGAGCACGTCATCCCGGCGATCAACGCGATCCTCGCCGATTACCGCACGCGCATCGATGCGCTAACCGCGCCCGATGGCCCCCGCGATTTCGACGGCGTGATGCTGGAACAGGAGCGGCTGGAGCAGCGGCTGGCGCGCGCCTGGGCGCCGGTGTCGCATTTGCATTCGGTCGCCGATTCGCCCGCGCTGCGCGAGGCGTATCGATGTGCGCTGGAGAGGATTACCGAATTTTCCAGCGAGCTGGGACAAAATTGCGCGCTGCATGAGGCAGTTCGTGCCTTGAGCGACGCGCGCGATTTTCCGCAATGGCCTCTGGCAAACCGCGCCGCTGTCGAACACACACTGCGCGATTTCAAGCTCGCGGGCGTGGGGCTGGAAGAACCCGCGCGTTCGCGTTTCCGCACGATCGCCAACGAATTCGCGCAATTGTCGACGGATTTCTCCAATGCGGTGCTGGACGCCAGCGACGCCTGGCACGAACACGTCACCGACGAACGCGATCTTGTGGGCGTGCCACCTTCCGCCCGCGCGCTGTTGCGCGAGTACGCGCGCGAACGTGATCTTGATGGTTATCTGGTTACGCTGAAACAGCCCAGCGTGCAGGCGATCCTGACCTACGCCGACAACCGCGGGCTGCGCGAACGCGTGTATTGGGCTTACCAGACGCGCGCGTCCGACCAGGGACCCGATGCGGGCAAGTTCGACAACTCGCCGCGCATCGAGAAGATCATGGCATTGCGTCATGAAGCCGCGAACCTGCTCGGTTTCGCCAATGCCGCGGAGGAATCGCTGGCCACCAAGATGGCCGAATCGCCACAACAGGTACTGGATTTCCTGCGCGATCTGGTCGCGCGCGCCAAACCGGGGGCGATCCGCGAACGCGACGAACTTCTCGCCTACGCGCGCGACGAATTGCATCTGGACAATCTTGAAGCATGGGACGTTGCTTACGCCTCGGAAAAATTGTGCCGCGCGCGTTTCCGGCTGGACGAGGAAGAATTGAAACCGTATTTTCCGGCGCCGGCGGTGCTCGATGGTTTGTTCGTGGTGGCCACGAAACTTTACGGCGTGACGCTCGCGCCGCGCGAGGGCGCGGACGTATGGCATCCCGATGTGCGCTATTACGATGTGCGCGATGCCGACGATCGGACGATCGCCGGTTGCTACGTAGATCTATACGCCCGCACGGGAAAGCGCGGCGGAGCATGGATGGACGTCTGCCGCGCACGCTTCCGCGATGGCGATCGCCGCGAATTGCCGGTCGCGTTCCTGACCTGCAATTTCGCGCCACCGACGCCGCACGCGCCGGCCTTGCTGACCCACGACGACGTGCTGACGCTGTTCCATGAGTTCGGCCACGGCCTCCATCACATGCTGACCGAGGTCGATCTGCCCTCAGTCGGCGGCATCGATGGCGTGGAATGGGACGCGGTCGAATTGCCCAGCCAGTTCATGGAAAATTTCGGCTGGAACCGCGAGGCGCTGGATTTGTTCGCGCGGCATTACCTGACCGGCGAGCGGCTGCCGGATGAGTTGCACCAACGGATGCTGGCCGCGCGGCATTTCCAGGCCGGCTTGTTTTTGCTTCGACAACTGGAGTTCGCGCTGTTCGATTTTCGTTTGCATCTGGATTACGATCCCGCGCGCGGCGCGCGCGCGCTCGACGTGCTGGAAAAGGTGCGGCGCGAGACGAGCGTGCTGCATCCGCCGGCGTGGCAGCGGTTTCCGCACGCGTTCACGCACGTATTTTCCGGCGGCTACGCCGCGGGTTATTACAGTTATCTTTGGGCGGAGCTGTTGTCCGCCGACGCGTTCGGCGCGTTCGAGGAATTGACCCTGACGGGACGCAGCGCGATCGACCGCGAGAGCGGCGAACATTTTCGCAGGGAAATTCTCAGCACAGGGGCAACGCGCCCGGCGTTGCAAAACTTCGTCGCGTTCCGCGGCCGCGTTCCGCGGCCGGATGCGTTGTTGCGCGGTTACGGATTGGCGGCGTGAACGCTTCGACTTCACCCGCTTCGCGGGTTACGCTCAGCGTGAACGGCTCTGCTTCGGACTGATCTTTATCTTCAATGAAAATCGCCTCCTGGAATGTCAACTCGCTCAACGTGCGCCAGCCGCACGTCGAGCGCTGGTGCGCGGACGCCGCGCCGGACGTGCTGGCGCTCCAGGAGACCAAACTCGAGGACGCAAAGTTTCCGCGCACGGCGCTGGGAAAACTCGGGTACCAATGCGTGTTCGCCGGTCAGAAAACCTACAACGGCGTGGCGATCATGGCGCGCGAACCATTGCGCGACATCGTTACCGATGTTCCCGATCTGGACGACCCGTCGCGGCGCGTGCTCGCCGCCACAGTCAACGGATTTCGCATCGTCAACCTCTATGTGGTCAATGGCCAGAGTGTCGGCAGCGAGAAATACGCGCACAAATTGCACTGGCTGGCGCGCGTCGCGGATTTTTTGCGTGGCGAACTCGAGCACTATCCGAATCTGGTGGTATTGGGCGATTTCAATATCGCGCCGGAAGACCGCGACGTGCACGACCCGGAAGCCTGGCGCGAGCAGGTGCTCTGTTCCACGCCAGAACGCGAGGCGCTGCAAACCATTCTCGATCTGGGCTTCACCGATTCTTTCCGGGCGTTCACGCCGGAGAGCGGACACTACAGTTGGTGGGATTACCGGCAAGGCGCGTTCCGGCGCGATATGGGTTTGCGCATCGATCTGATATTGGTAAGCGAGGCGCTGCGGCCACGGTTGAAACACGCCGCGATCGACCGCACCCCACGGACATGGGAACGGCCGTCCGATCACGTCCCTGTAATAATTGAAATTGAATCATGACCGCAACGAGCGAACCGCAAAGCAGCCTCGGCGACACGGAACTCGAACAGCTCGACCGCTTCCTGCGTGCGCATGTCGAGCGTATCGAAGACGGCCTGTTGCTGGACGGCGTGCACGGCATGCTGACCGCGCTGGCGATCGGGCCGGAGCCCGCGTTGCCGGAGGAATGGCTGCCGGAGGTACTGCATACGCCGTTCGAGGATCCTGAGCAGGGCCGCCAAATCCTGGTGTTGCTGGCACGGCTCAACGATTCGATCCCGAACGAATTGGAAGGCGAGAGTTACGAGCCAGTGCTGGGCGAACTCGCTTCCGACGATGGCCAGCCGGGCGAATTATCGGCGGCAGGATGGTGCGAGGGGTTTTCGCGCGGCATCGATCTGCGCGCGGCGATCTGGGAAACGCGGCTCGCCGAAGACGGCGATCTGATGGAACTGCTCGGTCCCATCATGGCGGTGGCGGTGGACGATGGCATCCTGGTCGCGGACATGCCGTTCGAAAAACTCGGCCCCGACGAATACGAGGCCTGCCTGGCGCAAATCCCGCAGACGGTCGGCGCGGTCGCGCATTACTGGCGCGTGCATCCGCCGACCGAGCGCGAACGCACCGCCAGTGGCAACGCTTCTTCCAGCGTTTTTTCGCGTCCGCCGGCCAGGCGCGGTGGACGCTGGGTGCACTGAGAACCGTTGTATTTCGCTGAATGTGGACGCATCTTGCGCGCATGGAAACCAAGCGGAGAGCACCATGAACAACCGCAGCGTGACACGCCGCGTACGCGGCATTCCCACCAGCGACGGCGCTGGCGTCAAGCTGACCCGCGTGATCGGCCAGCGCGCGCTGGGGATGCTGGATCCGTTCCTGTTGCTGGACGAATTTGGTTCCGACGCCGCGACCGACTACATCGCCGGTTTCCCGAACCATCCGCATCGCGGCTTCGAGACCGTCACCTACATGCTCGACGGCCGCATGCGCCACCGCGACAACCAGGGGAATTCCGGCTTGCTGGAACCGGGCAGCGTGCAGTGGATGACCGCCGGCCGCGGCATCGTGCATTCGGAGATGCCCGAGCAGGATCACGGCTTGATGCGCGGGTTCCAGTTGTGGGTCAATTTGCCCGCGACCGACAAGCTGGCCGCGCCGCGTTATCAGGACATCGTCGCGGAAAAAATTCCGGAGGTCAAACCGGTAACCGGCGTGCGGGTGCGTGTGGTGGCCGGTGAATTGTTCGGCGTGCGCGGGCCCATCAATGGCATCGCCACCGATCCGGTTTATCTGGACGTGGCATTGGCGCCGAACGCGCGTATCGGGATTCCGATCCCGCAAGCTCACAACGCTTTCGTCTATATGTTCGAAGGCGATACCGTGCAAATCGCCGGCGAGAAACTGTCGCGCGGCGAACTGGGCGTGTTGTCGCAAGGGGATAGCGTGTCGTTGAGCGCGGGCGATTCTCCTGCGCGCGTATTGGTGGTCGCGGGCAAGCCGCTCAATGAGCCGATCGCAAGACACGGCCCGTTCGTGATGAATACGCCCGAACAGATCGTGCAGGCGATGCAGGATTATCAAGCGGGCAAGTTCTAGCGAGCCGAGATCACGCAATCTGACGCCATCACTACTCGAGCCGCGATCCTGGGTGATCGCAAATAAAAAGACCGGGCGGCAGGGGAGGCCGTCCGGTCGGGGTCGCGCAGCGGGAGGGAGGGGGAGTCTCCGCCGCGCCGGCACGTCATGCGCTATCCCTGCGCGTGAAAGCGGACGTCCCTGTCCGCACTTTTCAATGCGCGGTTCACGCGCTATTTTTTATTTCGATGTGCCGCCTGAAAGAACCAGGCGGCGATCATCGGTTCCACGTGGTGCTCAGCGCGACGCTTTCTTTGCGGTGCGCTCGGCTTCGCCGGCCGCGGCTTTCATGCTGCCGCGGGTCAGCTCGCCGATCTGCTCGGCGGTTTTCTGCGCGATGCCCAACGCTTGCTGATTGGTCTCGTAGGCCGATTCGGCGCTGTTGCGCGCGAAGTCCAGGCCCTTCGGCCACAACGTGCTCACGTCTTCCAGCTCGCGCGCTTCCAGCGAGTCGGCGACGAACGCGAAGTTGGCCTTGGCCTGCGCTTCCAGCGCCTTGACGTGCAAGCCCTGGATTTCCGCGAAACCGCGCAGCGCGGTCAACTGCGCCTTGACGGATTGCTCGGCGAACTGCTTGCCGAGGTCGAGTGTCTGTTTCTGCCATTGTGCGTACATAGTCGTGCCCTCTTGGGGTGCGGTGAATGACAGGCACTTTAGCGCATCTCATGTTGCAATGCAACATATTTTATAAGAACCAAACAAGCCGCACGATAATATATTTATATTTCATATGGTTGTATAAGTTATTATTCGCTATTTTTTTGCGGCGACGCAAGGTAAGTCGTCGCCGGACGTGGCGGAAATGGGTGGGAGCAAGGCCTCAATCGCCGCGGTAGCGCGCTCCGGCCGTGCAAGTTTCGTGCACTACGATCTCTTGCAACAACGGCAGCGACCGCCGCAGGCGCTCCCATATCCATGCGGCTAGGCGCTCGCTGGTCGGATTCTCCAGCCCTTGCACGTCGTTGAGGTAGTGATGATCCAGTGCATCGTGGATTGGCGCGAACGCGGCTTTGACATCCGCGAAATCGATCACCCAGCCCAGCGTTGGATCGGGCTCGCCGCGCAGATGGATTTCCACGCGAAACGAATGCCCGTGCAGCCGCGCGCATTTGTGCCCGGCCGGCACGTTGGGCAAGCGGTGCGCGGCTTCGATGGTGAAGGCCTTGAAGATATCGGTGGGCATGTGTCGGCTCGAGCCCTGCGGGCGGACAATGGATTCGCGCGCGGTTTGGCCAGACGAAAAGTGGTGGCTATGGGTGGACTCGAACCACCGACCCCAGCATTATGAGTGCTGTGCTCTAACCGGCTGAGCTACATAGCCACGGACGCGCGAAACAACAGGAAAGTCTAGCCGGCCGCGATGGGCTGTCAAGCTTCGCGCTTGCCCACACTGCGCGCACCGTGCTTGAATCGCTGTCAGAGGATTCGAGGTCTGTTGGCCTTGCCTCAAGCGGTTGCGACGGCGGGCCATTGCCCGCAGCGCTAGAAAGCGCGAGTGAGGTGTATGTCGATACATAAGCGAGCGCTGACGCCGCGGTGTGGGCAATGGCCCGCCGTCCCGAAGGGTTGTTCCGCAGCGGTCGCCATACCCTCGTTGCGTGCCTTGGCCATAGAATGGCTATGGCGCGGCGGCGCGCGCCTTGTCTGGCAACCGCTGCGGAGCAACGCAATTCGTTTGAGGCAAGGTCAATAGACCCACCATGATCGATTTTGATGGTTACCGTCCCAATGTCGGCATCGTCCTGCTGAACCCGTGCGGACAGGTGTTCTGGGCGCGTCGCGTGCGCCGGGACGGCTGGCAGTTTCCGCAGGGCGGCATGAACACCGACGAGACGCCGGATGAGGCGATGTACCGCGAGCTTGCGGAAGAGACCGGCCTGCGCCGCGATCAGGTCGAGATACTCGGCAGCACGCACGGGTGGCTGCGTTACCGCCTGCCGCATCGTTATCTGCGCCGCGACGAGCGGCCGGTGTGTGTCGGCCAGAAACAGGTATGGTTTCTGCTGCGTTTGCTCGGCGACGACAGCGCGCTGCGTCTGGATGCACACGAAACGCCGGAGTTCGATCTGTGGCGCTGGGTTGACTTCTGGTATCCGGCAGAAAACGTGGTCGCGTTCAAACGCGAGGTGTATGAACGCGCCTTGCGATTTTTTGCACCAATGGTGGAGACGGCGTGCGCGGTGTCGTTGCAGCGCGTGCCATCATCCAGCGCGGTTCGCCGCAACGCGCGCAAGATTCAGGGCGAGAACCGTTGACGCAACGCACGCGATGTTTGTGCGTACAAGCGTTCCACAGCCGCCACACGCCCGGGTAAATCGCCGGCGGCCAAGGTGCCGGCGCGCGCGCCCTGTTCGATACCCTTGGCTTCCGCCGCCAAAGGCTTGGCGCCGAGGTTGGCGCTGGCCGATTTCAAGGAATGCGCGAGCCGCCCGGCTTCCGCGACATCTTTCGCCACGGCCGCTGCGCGCAAAGCGCGGATGCGCTGATCGCCATCGTGCAGGTAGGCCTGCACCAGGGTCTTCAATTCCGCGCCCATGATTTCCTCGAGATCGGCGAGGACGGTGTCGTCGAGCGTCGCATCGGTCGACGGGATTGCCGCCGTTGCGGGCATTGTTATCGACGTGGGATACGATTTGGCCGCGGTGGTTGCCGCAGTCGGCAATGGCTTCGCCGCGGTCTTGGGGGGCGAAGGTGCAGGTGCAGGCGCCGATGTAGGTGCGGCATCCGGCGTGATCGCGATCCGCACCGTCGGCGCGGGTGGGGTGCCGGCCAGATCCAGCCAGCGCGCCAAGGTGTCTGCGAGCAGGCTGCGATCCAGCGGCTTGGTCAGATAGTCGTCCATGCCTGAATCCAGGCATCGCTCGCGGTCGCCGGCCATCGCGTGTGCGGTCATCGCGATCACCGGCAGCCGCGGCACCGTCTGCTGCCGTTCGCGTTCGCGCAGGCGTCGTGTGGCGCTGTAACCATCCAGCACCGGCATCTGGCAATCCATCAGCACCAGATCGAAAGTCTGCCGCGCAATCTTGTCCAGGGCTTCCGCGCCATTACCCGCCAGTTCGACCCGCAGCCCCAGGCGCTCCAGCAGGCGCCTCGCGACTTGCTGGTTGACCGGATGATCCTCGACCAGCAACACACGGCCATGCAAATGGCGTTCGACGGTTGCTGTCGGTTCGGGCGTGCGCGGCGCGCGCGCCGCGCCCAGCAAGGGTTTTTGGCGGCCGCGCGTTGGCAATCCATACAGGCCATCGAGCGCCGTGCGCAGCGCGGTGTCGTCGGCATCGCGCGCCAGCGCAACGATACGCGGATCGGTTTCCGCCGCGCCGCCCAGCGCCAGCACACGAACGGCGGCGAGCTTGGGATCGCGCAACACATTGCGCAGCAACGCAGCGGCGTCGCCGTCCAGCGTGCCGGCATCGACAACGAGCAATTCGTAGGCGAACGCGCGGCCCAACGGCGCGGCCTGGCGCAGCTTGGCCAGCGCGCTCGCGGCGCCGGCGACATGGGTGACTTCAAGGCCGAGTCCCGATAACGCCGGCATCATCCGCTGTGCCTGCTGATGGCCAGAGGCGAGCAGGCTGCGCAGCCCGGACAGATCGCGCCGTGCGCCCGCCATGTCGCCGGGCATTTTCTCGAACGGAACCGAAAACCAGAACACCGAACCGCGGCCGGGCTCCGAACGCACGCCGATCTTGCCGCCCATCAGCTCGACCAGCTTCTTGCAGATCGTCAAGCCCAGGCCGGTGCCGCCGTAACGGCGCGTGACGGAGGCGTCGGCTTGGGTGAAGGGCTGGAACAATCGCGCGGCGGCTTCCGGCGCGAGTCCCACGCCGGTGTCGCGCACGGCGAACAGCAATTCGTGATGGGTGGCGGTGTCGCCGCGGCGGCTGACGCGCACGCTGACGCCGCCACGTTCTGTGAACTTGATCGCGTTGCCGACCAGGTTGGAGAGGATTTGCCGAAGCCGCACCGGATCGCCGCGCACACTCGGCCGCACGTCTTCGTCGACCACCATGCGCAGGGCGAGGCCTTTTGCCTCGGCCGGTTTCTCCATCAACCTTTGCACGTTGTCCATCAGCTCGCGCAGATTGACGCCGACGCGCTCGAGATCGAGCTTGCCGGCCTCGACCTTGGAGTAATCCAGAATATCGTCGACGATGCGCAGCAGTTCCTGCGCGGAGCCATGCGCGGTGGCAAGGTAATCGCGCTGGGTGGGCGCGAGTTGCATGCCGAGCACGATGTCCAGGAGCGGCAGGATCCCGTTCAGTGGCGTGCGGATTTCGTGACTCATGGTGGCGAGGAATTCGCTCTTGGCGAGCATCGCCGATTCCGCGGCCTGCTTGGCGGCCAGCAATTCCCGCTGCACGCCGCGCAGGGTGGCAAGCTCCGCCTCCAGCGCGGTCGTACGCGCATGGCCGCTGATCGGCGTCGTGTCGCGCCTTGTCAGGGTCGGTTCGATGCGCGGTGGGACTTCCTCGCGGGTCGAATACGGCAGCCACCACAGCACACCGACGATCAGCAGCGGCAAGCCCAATGTCGCCGCGGATACCGGTGGCAGCCACCGCCATGCCAGCGCGATCGCCGCCGCCAGCATCACACTGGCCAGCGCCTTCAGCCACGGCGGTGGCGCGGCGCGCGCGCTCATTGTGGCGCCGCGTTGAAATCATAATCCAGCGCCTGTCCGGCCTGCTGCACGAAGTTGCCCTGCAGGAAATCGACGCCGGCCGCACACAGACGCACAGCGGTCGCCGCGTCTTCCACGCGCGGGGCGATCACCTGGCGTCCATGTTCGTGCGCGGTCTTCACCAATCCGCCAAGATCGGCACCGCTGCCGCCGTAACCGGGCGCCAGCTTGATATAGTCGAGTGGCAGGTGTTCCAGCAAGCCGGCCGACAAGGCTTCGTGGTCGATCCCGGCCAGCGACAATTTGATGCCCAATTCGCGCAAGCCCAACGCAAGATCGATCAGCGTGCGCAATTGCACGCGCGCATCCTCGTAGCGAAACTCCAGGGCGAGGCTGCCGCGCGCGATGCCCGAGGCCGGCACTCGGTGACGCAACGCGGCGATGCGCGTTTCGTCGTTCCAGCCTTCCAGCGACTGGCTGACGAACAGGCGCACGCTGTCGCCCGCGCGTTCGCGTTCGGTCAGCGTGGCAATGCACCGGTCGAGCACCCAATCGTCGATCGCGCCGATCAGGCCGAAGCGGATAGCTTCGGGCACCAGATCGGCGGCCGCATACAACTGGCCACCGCTGTCGCGCAGGCGCAGCAATGCCTGGTATTGCGGTTCGGCCCCGCCAACCAGCGGCGCGATCGGCTGGAACACGAGATGAAACGCATCGGCGTGCAATGCGGTTTCCAGTTGCGCGCGCATTCCGCCGGCGTCGGCATCCAGTTGCGAGAACACACCGATGCCGCCGCCGTCGCGTCTTGCCGCATCCAGCGCACGCTCGGCCGCGGCCAGCACCGCGCCGGCTTCGGAAAGCCCCGCGCCGAAGGCGCACACGCCGCAGCTCAACTCGACCGGCAGCGCTGCGGCGCCGAACCGCTCCCGCGCGATGCGCGTGCGCAAGCCTTCCGCGAAGCTGGCCAGCGCTTCCTCGCCGCGCTGCGGCGACAGAATCAGAAAACCGGCGTTGCCGAAGCGCGCGACCATCTCGTCGCGCTCGGCCTGGGCGGCGACAAACGCGCCGACCTGCGCCAGCAGCGTGTCGAACGCGGTCAGCCCGACCCGGTTGCGCAGTTCGGTGGCCGTATCCAGTTCCGCGCACAGCACGCCGCCGCGCAACACGCCGCCGCCGGCGGCGGCGAAGCGTTCGTTCAGCGCATCCAGTAATTGCGCACGCTCGTTCAAGCCGGTGGCCGGATCGCGCTGGCGGCGCTCGCGATTGCGTCGCGTGGCCGAGCGCGCGCGGCGCACGCGGTTGGTCACCGCCGCGACCAGATATTTCGGGCGGATCGGTTTGATCAGGAAGTCGTCGCCGCCGGCATCGAGCGCGGCGAACTGGCGATCGGCATCGGGATCGCCGGACAGAAACACGATCGGCGTGCTGACGTAACCCTCGCGCTCGCGGATCAGCGCGGTCAGTTCCAACCCGTCGCAGCCGGGCATGTTGAGGTCCATCAACAGCAGATCGGGCTGGAAGCGGTCGAGTTCCTCCAGCACCGCGATCGGCTCGTTCAAGACATGCGTCATCATGCCGGCCTTGCGCAGGATCGATTCCGCGAACAACGCCTGCGAGGCGTCGTCCTCGACGATCAATAT
The DNA here is from genome assembly GCA_039923855.1 of Rhodanobacteraceae bacterium. Taxonomy (GTDB): domain Bacteria; phylum Pseudomonadota; class Gammaproteobacteria; order Xanthomonadales; family Rhodanobacteraceae; genus 66-474. Next base: position 19,358 of record JBDTBW010000042.1, read on the forward strand.
CCGGAACGGCTCCTCGTTCTCGGCGATGATGAGTTCCAGCGCGCGCGCGACCACGTCCTCGGCCTGCGCCGGCAGCGCGACGCATCGGTCGGCGCCCGCGCGCAGCGCGCGCAATCTCAAATTGATGTCGCTGTCGCGCAGCAATACCAGCATCGCGACCTTGTGTGAAGCGCCGGCGCGCGCGGCGCGCACCACCGGGCCGATGCGATCCAGCGCTTCATCATGTTGCGCGCCGATCACCACAAGGTGCGGTGGCAATGCGCCGAGCACCTCGGCCAGTTCGGCGGCATCCGCGATCAGTGTGACCGTGCAGCCGCGGCCTTCCAGCCGCATCACCAACTCGTGCAGCAGCGGCTCGCCGCCGCCGAGCACATACACCGAATGTCCGGATTCTGGGGCCGCGGGAATCTCGATCGGCGCGCTCCGGGGGGCAGAGGCCGGCGCGGGCGCCGGCGCGAAATCGGGCAGGCCCAACGCCCGCCAGTATTGCGATGGCGGCGATTCGTGCAAAGGGTAATCGCCATCCATGGCGGCATGCGCCGGCTCGAGGTTCGGCTCGGACAGCGCGGTTGGCGGCGCCAGGCGCGCGTGGTCGTCCAGATGTGGACGCAGACTGTCCAGAAGTGCATCGAGTTGCGCGGATTCGCCCTGCCCGGGCAATGTCTGCGCTTGCGCGAAGGGCGCCAAGGCCGATTCGAGCGCCAGCAGCCGTTCGCCCAGTTCCAATAGCCCATAGCGCCCGCAAGCGCCGCCGAGGTTGGCGACCTCGTCGTGCAGCAAACGCAATACATTGATATCCCAGCCGCTGCGGCTCTGCGCGCGCGCGCGTCGCAGCAGCGTCTTCAGGCGCTGCGGCAGGTAGCGCAGGAATGCCCCGCGCAATTCCGCACTCTGATCCTGTTCGATAAAGTGCACCACCATCCCACAGATCCCCTGAACGGGTCAGACTATATCAACCCGGCCTTGGAGCCATGCACTTGCCGTGCCGGATTTCGGGGCTTTTTTGAGAAGTGCGGCCAAGGATGGCGGCATGGTGTGCTATCCCGCGCGTGAAAGCGGCCATCCCTGGCCGTACCTTCCAGAACAACCTCGTTTAAAAGGGTTTGACCACGGCCAGGATCACGATCGCGATCAGCAGCAGCGCCGGTATTTCGTTGAAAATCCGCAGCGCGCGCGGTTTCCATCCGCAGGCGTCGCGCGAAAAATCGCGCACCAATCTGGCCAGCAGAAAGTGATAGATGATGAGCAGCAACACCAGCGCCAATTTGACGTGCAGCCAGCCGGCCCTCAGATAGAACGATTCCGCCCACAGCGTGGCGAGGCCAAGCACGATTGTCAGCGCGGCGCCGATATTGGTCATCGCAAGCAGGCGACGCTCCATGGTCTTGAAACGCTCGCGCACAGGGGTTTCCGTGGCTTCAGCGTGGTACACCAGCAAACGCGGCAGATAGAGCAACCCGGCGAACCAGGTGACCACCGCCACCACATGAAAGGCTTTCAACCAGAGGATCAGCATGGGATTCGTGGTTCGTCTGCAAAGCGCGCATTATAGGCGGCGGCGTGCGACGGAAATATCAGGAGTGCGCCAACACACAGTCGTCATCCAGGCCAGGAAAGGGCCGGGATCCAGATCCATGGATGGAAAAGCCACTGAATTCCGGCCGGCGCCGGAATGACGAATTCGTTGCTACCCTGCGTTCCACGTCACGTCTCTTTATCATGCGCCGTCCCGACTTCCCCTCGCTGTTGGCACACCTGCGCACGCTGTCCGCGTCACAGCGGCGGGTGCGGCTGGGTGTGCTGGCGGCGTTGTGCCTCGTCGCCGCGTTCGGACTCGGTTGGCTCGCCGGCCATCGCAATGCGTTGCCGGGCGGCGCGTCCGCGCAAGCGTTGGCTTTGAGTAAACGCAACGACGATCTGCAGGATCAACTGGCGATCCTGCAACGCGACCAGCAGGTGTCGCGGATCGCCGACCGCTTGCTGCAGAAGACACTGAGCGGTCGCGACGAGGAAATCCGCAGCCTGCGCGCCGATCAGGCGTTCTATTCCAAGCTGGTCGGCGCCGACCAGAAACCCGGCGGCTTGGCCGTGCATGGGGTCGCATTGATGCCCGTCGCGCATACGCATGCGTTCAACTTCGTGGTGACCCTGACCCGCAGCGCCGAAGGCGGCCAGGAAATCGACGGCAAACTGAGCGTTGCGGTGAACGGCATCCGTGCCGACAAATTGACGACGCTGGAAGGTGCGTCATTGGTGGGGGTCGCTGAGGCCGGCGGGCTGCCATTCGCGTTCAAGTATTTCCAGCAGGTCCGTGGCACCCTGATGCTGCCGGCCGATTTCACGCCGAACAAATTGAGGATCACACTGGACCCGCACGACGGCGCGCCGGTGACGCGCACGCTGGCCTGGAGCGACGCCGTACGAAACGCGGGTGATAATGCGGCAAACCCTTGAGCCTGCCTCGTCTTGCCCCCATCCTTGTTACGTCACAGAGCCTCTCCAATGTCCGAAACCCCCGACTACCGCAGCCAACCCGACGCGCCGCTCGCATTCACCGACGCGGCCGCGAACAAGGTTCGCGAATTGATCGTCGAGGAAGGCAATCCGCAACTCGCGCTGCGGGTGTATATCCAGGGCGGCGGCTGCTCGGGTTTCCAGTACGGTTTCAGTTTCGACGAGAATCGCGCCGAGGACGATCTCGCGCTGGAAAAGGCCGGCGTCACTCTGCTGGTCGATCCGCTGAGCCTGCAATATCTGGCGGGTGCCGAAATCGATTATTCGGAAACGCTGTCCGGCGCGCAGTTCGTGATCCGCAATCCGAACGCCAAGACCACCTGCGGCTGCGGCAGTTCGTTCACGGTGTGAATGTTTGGCGCGTAGCGGTTGCATTGGGGGTCGTTTGAGTTCCGCCGAGGCCTCGCGCCGCAACACCTTCGCCGCGTTGACGCTGGAACGCGCCGCCGAGCGCCGCGACGACGCGTTCTGGCTGGCCGCTCGCCGCGCATCGCCGAATGCGCGCTTTGTGATGCTCGACAGCGACGGACGCGCGCCGGTGCGCGAAGGTCATTTGCTTCTGCTCGACGCCGACTCGGTGCACGCGGACGCCGACGCCAGTCTGCTCGGGCTTGATGGCGACGCACCGGCATTTCTTTTGCACGATCGTGTGCCTTCCGGTTCGCTCCACGATACGCAATGGCTGTCTTTGCGCGAAGCCGGCGTGCAGTTGCCCGCAGCCGAGGCCGGTCTGCTGGCTTACGCGCACGGGCTCGCCAACTGGCAGAACGCAACACGCTATTGCAGTTCCTGTGGCGCATCGTTGCGAGTCATCAGCGCCGGTCATCGCGCGACGTGCGCACAATGTGGACGACTGCATTTCCCACGCACGGATCCCGCCGTCATTGTCATCGTCGAACATGACGACGCCTGTCTGCTGGGCCGGCAGCACGCCTGGCCTCCGGGTCAATATTCCACACTGGCCGGCTTCGTCGAACCCGGCGAATCGCTGGAAGACGCGGTGCGCCGTGAGGTGCGCGAGGAAGCCGGCATCGAAGTGACCGATTGCGATTACCACTCCTCGCAGCCGTGGCCGTTCCCGGCGTCGCTGATGCTGGGCTTCACCGCGACGGCCGCGATGCGCGAAATCAATTTGATCGACGGCGAACTGGAGGATGCGCGCTGGTTCACGCCTGCGCAATTGATCGATGGCGCGCGCGAAGCAACCCTGGCGTTGTCCTCGCCGTTGTCGATTTCGTATCGGTTGATCGAACACTGGCTGCGCGCGCGTACGGGCATCGAATTATCCGATGCAAGGAAGCAAGCGCCGAGCGCTTGACGCGGGGCTACAATGCGCGCGTCAGGGGAATGACGCATGGCCATCCGAATCGTCGCCGCGTTGATCGTGTTGCTGCTGGCGTTTTCGCAGCCCGGCTTCGCGCGCCTGCGCGACTTCGCGTGGTTCCGCGCGTGGCTCGCGTCTGTGAGTTTTGCGCAAGGCGGTGGACGCATTGCGCTGGCACTGGTGTTACCGGTAATCGTGTGCGCGCTGCTGGCGCACGCGCTGCATGGCTGGTTGTTCGGGCTCGCCGGCGTCGCGTTCGCGGTGCTGGTGCTGGTCTACTGCTTTGGCCCGCGCGAACCGGAGGAAGACATCGACGCGGTGTTGACCGCGGACGACACAGTCGCGCGCGCCGCCGCCGCGCAAATGCTGCGTGACGATCCGGCCGCGCCGGAAATCGCGTTCACCGCTCCCGCATTGGTCGAAGCCGCGGTGCTCGCGGCTTTGCGTCGTCGCTTCGGGGTGCTGTTCTGGTTTTTTCTGCTGGGACCCGCCGGAGCGTTGCTGTATCGCCTTGCGCAAGTGGCCGTGAACGAGGGCGCTGAGCTGGATCTGGGCACACGCGATGCCGCGCGGCGTTTCGCGGCGGCGCTGGACTGGTTGCCCGCGCACTTGATGGTACTGGCGATGGCGCTGGTCTCGGATTTCGAGGCGGTGGCGCGCGCCTGGCGCGTGTGGCACCTGCAACCCGGACGCTCGCGCTGGGAACTGGAGCCGGGCTTCCTCGGCGCGGTCGCGCGTTCGGGCGTGGACGCCGACATTGAAGCCGGCGACGGCGGTGTGGCGATCGATGTCAGCGATACACTGCGGGAATTGGCCGACGCGCGGCGTCTCATGATCCGGGTGTTGGTGGTGTGGTTGGCGGTTGTCGCATTGATCGTGCTTGCGGGCTGGGTTTCTTAGCGAGCGCCTGCTGCGTTCGCCGTGGCGGCGTTGCGCGTCGACTCAAAATCCTCATATATTAACATATACACTCCGGTTTTTCGCCGACGCGCGCCTAGCCAAACCATCGCTCGCGACGGCGCTTACAGAAGGGATCAACTTTCGCTACTCGTATCTCTCATTCGTATCCAACACAAAAACCGCACCACGAACTCCGGCACGCGCACGAATAGGTAAATCGCCACCAGCACGTTGAGCAACGCCGTGATCAAAAAAACCTGCGGGATCGTCAGGCCCGCGCGCTGCAAGCCGATTGCGCTCAGCGCGGCCACGACGATAAAGACCGCGTTGATCACGTTGTTGCCGGCGATCACACGCGACAATTGCGAGGGCGGCGTTCGGCTCTGCACCAGCGCAAACAGCGGCACCACGAAGAGACCCGCCGACACGCCGAGCATCAGCAGATCGATCGCGATGCGCGCGCTGCCGGATGCTGCGAGAAATCCCAGCCAATCCAGATTCAACGCCGGTGGCGCGCCGTGTCGCGCGAAAAACAGGTCGATGCCGAATGCGCTCAAGCCGAATGCGCCGAGCGGCACGATGCCAGGCTCCACGCGCTTGCGCGAAAGTTTTTCGCACAACAAGGAGCCCGTTCCGGTGCCGATCGCGAACAGCGCCAACACCAGGATCGAGACCGATTCGCCGCCGCCCAAATCTACGCGCGTGTAATTGGGCAATTGCGCGGTGAACACGCTGCCGAAAAACCAGAACCAGGAGATGCCGATGATCGCGACGAACACCGTGCGGTCGTCGCGCACGATCCGCAACACGCGCGCGGTTTCGGCGAAGGGATTCCAGTTGAAGCGCAATTCCGGCGCGGTCGCCGGCGCTGGTGGGATCGCGCGGCTCGCCGCGTAGCCGAGCAATGCGACCGCGATCACGGCCGCCGAAGCAAGATAGACGCCGCTTCCCGCCACCGCCATCAGTGCATTGCCGCCGACCATGCCGAGCAACACCGCGAGCGAGGTTCCCATCTCGACCATGCCGTTGCCGCCGACCAGCTCGTCCGCGTGCAGCGCCTGCGGCAGGATCGCGTACTTGATCGGGCCGAACACGGTCGAGTGCACGCCCATCATGAACAACACCACCAGCAGCAATGGCAGCGAGTGCAACAGGAAACCGCACGCGGCGACGATCATCGCCGCGATCTCGAACAACTTCACCCAGCGGACGATGCGCGTCTTCTCCAGCTTCTCCGCGAGTTGCCCCGCGCTCGCCGAGAACAGAAAAAACGGCAGGATGAACAAAGCCAGCGCGAGATTGGAATACAGGGCGATCTGCGCGGTGGACATCCCCATGCCGAACGCGACCAGCATCAGCGTGGCGTTGCGGAACGCGTTGTCGTTGAACGCACCCAGCGCCTGCGTCGCGAAGAACGGCGCGAAACGGCGCGTGCGCAGCAGGGCGAATTGGTTCAATGGTTGTCCTTGTGATGAGGCTTCGCGTTAGCCTAGCGCGAAAATTTGGAGTGGCTTTGACGTGTGCAAAACTGGAGTCGGAATACGTTATTCACGCCCTTGACGGGCTACAGTGGCGAGCCTCTGTCCGAAGTGCACATTGTGACAATTATCCAGAATGCCACCGTGTTGCCTGCGCATTCAGTGCCGTGGCGAAACGCTTTTTCATGGTGTACCAATGGAGTGCGCTTGTGGCGCCGCGCGTCTTTCATGTTGATCTTGTTTACGTTGGTGACGCTGGCCGTTGAAGCGGTGTTACAGCGGGTTCCCATGGCGGGAGTAGTGCTTTCCAAGATTATTGTACCGGTCGTTGATGCTGGAGTGCTGCTCGGGTTAAATGATCTCGCTAAGGAAACTCTGATTTTGATTCGTGGTCGAAGCGTGGACTGATCTTGAAGGATGCGCAGATGTCGCACAAGCAGATGACGTTGGCGGTGCAATCGGATGCGGGTTTCGAGCAGCACCGCAAGGCC
>JBDTBW010000043.1:0-14428 GCA_039923855.1 Rhodanobacteraceae bacterium
CGCCTGTGTGCTCGCATTGATCGCGGATGCCAATCGCGCGGGACGCCGGTTGATCGTGATCAATCTTCCGGAAGGTCTGCGCGCGCTGGCGCAGGTGTGCGGGGTCGAGCCGCTGCTGGGCGCGACCTGACGCGTGTCAGGTCGCATGTCCCATCGAGTCTACCTTCGTCATCCAGACCTCGCCGACAAACGCGAGTTTCTTGCGGCGGTTCGCAAGAGTCGAGCGCTACACCACCCTTGGGCCGCGCCTCCTTCAGTGCCTGCCCAGTTTCGCGTATATATAGAAAAGACGACCCTGCCAGCAAACCTTGGGTTTCTGGTGTGTATCGGCGACAGCAAGCGGATTGCCGGTGTCATCAACATCACCAACATTGTTCTCGGCGAATTTCGCAGCGGCTACCTCGGTTACTACGTTTTCACCGGGTACGAGCATCAAGGGTTCATGCGCGAGGGATTGCAGTTTGCCGTTCGTCACGCCTTCAAGTCGCTCCAGTTGCATCGCCTCGAGGCCAACATCCAGCCTGCCAACGCCGCATCCATCGCGCTTGTCAAGGCATGCGGTTTCATCAAGGAAGGGTACTCGCGGCGGTATCTGAAAATTGCGGGGCGCTGGCGCGATCACGAGCGCTGGGCGATCCTTGCGTCATAACTCGCGTAACGCACATGCGCCACTCACCCCGAAGTCGAAGCGGGTGCCGGTTCCGGGCTTGAGGATTTCGACTTCGGGTTCGTTGGAGTAGCCGACGCCGGTGACGAACCGTCCGACTTGATCCCGTGCGCCTTTTCGTAGGCGTGCTGCTGATCCAGTAATTGATCGATGTCGTCGCCGTTGCCGCCGACGCCTTGGATTTGCTCGATCACCGACGCCGGTGGATTGCCGTGATAGATCTCGTAGAGGCGCCGCTGGCGGTAGGCGTCGCGCTGGAAAATGTAAGGATCGTAAGCCGACTTCACGAACTCGTCGGCGGCCAAGCCGCGCTCGCGCAAGGTAATCAGATACGCGAGGTTGGGCAGATATTGCGCGTGATAGCGGAAGGAGTGTTCGCGCGCATACCACGACAGCGGATCGAAATAGCTGTCCACCGGCAGGCGGAGGATGTCGCGCGCGGTGGAGGGGCCTACAAACGGCACCACGATAAACGGGCCTTCCGGCACGCCCCAACGCGCCAGCGTGACGCCGAAATCGGTTTCGTCCAACGGCAGTTTCAATTCGCTGGCGGGATCGAAGATGCCGAGAAAACCGACGGTGCTGTTGACCGCCAACCGTCCGGTCGTTTTCAGCGCATCGACAGGATGCGCCTGCAGCACGTCGTTGACGATCGTGATCGGCAGACGGACATTCGAGAAGAAATTGCTGATCAGCTCGCGCGAGGTCGGCGTGGTGACCTTCTGGTAGGCGACCGCGGCCGGACGGATCGCCACCTTGTCCAGTTTGGTGTTGAAGGTGTAGGCCTTGCGGTTGAAGTTCTGCAAGGGATCGTCGGTGCGCGGCGGCGCCATCGCGCAACCGGCCAGCATCGTGACCGCGGCGATCAGCAGCCCGCGGCGCAGGAGGGGAGCAAGGTCGAAACGCATGAAGACTCCGGAGGAGAGCATTGGCGATGCGTCGAAAAGCGCGATTCTACATGGTGGCCGGGGAATGCCATTCAAAGAGTCCGCGCCCGCGACACGCGTTGCCGCCTCGCAAAGCGACCCGATACCCTGCTATAATCGACGGGTTTATGAATCGACGAGGCATCGCATGGCACGCATCACCGTGGAAGACTGCCTGAAGGTGGTCGACAACCGTTTCGAGCTGGTATTGATGGCAACCCGCCGCGCGCGCCAGTTGGAGAAGGGCGCCGAGCCCGTCATCGACCCAGAAAACGACAAGCCCAGCGTGGTTGCGTTGCGCGAAATCGCCGAGCGCCGCATCGACATGCCCACTATCGACGAGATCGACCGTATCGAGCGCGAGCGCCGTGAGCGCGAGGCGCTGGAGTGGGCCGCCGCGGAAGTGGATGAGGACATCAAGGGCGGCGACGACCTCTAAGGAAGCTCTGAAGTATCCATTCGTCATTCCGGACGCGGCGTAGCCGCGATCCGGAATCCAGTTCTTGCTTGAAAAGCAGGATTCCGGCTTTCGCCGGAATGACGAGCAATAGCATCCAGCCCGCGCATAGAACTGATTGACTCCCGCGCTTGGCCTGTCTAGCTTGCAGGCATGACTGCGGCCAAAGCGCCATTCGCCCCGACCAGCGATCCGCTCGCGACCTACGCGCTCGCCGAGATCGTGGACGTCGACGCACTCGCCGCGCGCCTCGCCGAATACCTTCCGCCCGAGCAAGTCACCCGCGTCCGCGGCGCCTACGCGGTCGGCGAGCACGCGCACGATGGCCAGACCCGCAAGAGTGGCGAGCCTTACATCACCCATCCGCTGGCGGTGGCGGGCATCCTGGCTGGTCTGCATCTGGACGCCGAGACCATCATCGCGGCGATCCTGCACGACACACTGGAGGACACACGCCTGACCCGCGTGCAACTCGAAGCCGGCTTCGGCGCCACGGTCGCCGAATTGGTCGATGGCGTCACGAAGCTGGACAGCATCGATTTCGCCTCGCGCCAGGAAGCCGACGCGGAAAGTTTCCGCAAAATGCTCCTGGCGATGGCGCGCGACCTGCGCGTGATCCTGATCAAACTCGCCGACCGTCTGCACAATATGCGCACGCTGGGCGCGATGAATCCCGAATCGCGCCGCCGGATCGCCCGCGAAACCCTGGACATCTACGCGCCGATCGCCGCGCGCCTGGGCATGAACGCGTTCAAGGCGGAATTGCTGGATCTGGGATTCCGCGCGCTGCATCCGGATCGCTATCGCGTGATCGCCGCGCGTATCCGCGGCGTGCTCGGCAGCCGCCGCGAGGCGATGGCAAAGATCGAAAGTGATCTGCGCGCGCGTTTGGCCGCCGATGGCATCGATGCGCGGGTGGTGAGCCGGGTCAAATCGCCCTACAGCATCTGGTCGAAGATGCGCGCCGAGCGCAAGCCATTCGCGCAATTAATGGACGTGTACGGCTTCCGGGTGATCGTGGATTCGGTCGCGCACGCGTATCAATCGCTGGGCTCGGCGCACGCGCTGTACAAGCCGGTGGAGGGCCGTTTCAAGGATTTCATCGCGATTCCCAAGGCCAATGGTTATCAGTCGTTGCACACGGTGCTGTTCGGGCCGTTCGGCGCGCCGATCGAGATACAGATACGCACCAACGACATGGACGCGGTGGCCGAGCGCGGTATCGCAGCGCACTGGACTTACAAGACCGACGCGGGGCCTTCCAACAGCGCGCAGTTGCGCGCGCGAGAATGGTTGTCCGCGCTGGCCGATCGTCAGGCGGCGACGCCGTCGTCGCTGGAGTTTCTGGAGAACGTCAAGATCGACTTGTTCCCGGAAGAGGTGTATCTGTTCACGCCGCGCGGCGACATTCTGTCGTTGCCGAAAAGCGCGACCGCGCTGGATTTCGCGTACGCCGTGCACACCGACGTCGGCCATCACGCGGTGGCCGCGCGCATCGACGGCACGCTGTCGCCGTTGCGTGCGTTGCTGGCTTCCGGCCAAACCATCGAGATCATCACCGCGCCGTCGGCCGCGCCGAATCCCGCGTGGCTCGACTTTGCGGCGACCGGCAAGGCGCGTACCGCGATCCGGCATTTCCTGAAACGCCTGCAGCACGAGGACGCGGTCGAATTCGGCCACCGCATGCTCGATCGCGCGCTGGATGCGCTGGGCGCGAGTCTCGATTCGATCCCGGCCGAAGCGCTGGAAAATTATCTGCACCAGCACAAGCAGCGGCGGCTTGAGGAATTGCTGTCAGACATCGCGCTGGGCAACCGCATGCCCGACCAGGTTGCTGCGCAGATGGTGGCGCTGCGTGGCGCGGCTGCAGGCACCGGCGTGCCGCGCACGCGGGAGAAAATCCGCATCACCGGCGCCGAACGCGGCGTATTGAGTTTCGGCAATTGTTGTCATCCGTTGCCAGGCGATGCCATCGTCGGATATCTCTCGCCCGGCAAGGGCATCGTGGTGCATCGGCTTGAATGCCCGAATCTGCCGGAGTTATCCAAGCACCCGGAGCGGTGTGTGGAGATCGAATGGGATCGCGATGTGCAGGGCGACTACCGCGCGCAATTGCGCATCGAGGTGGTCAACCGCCCCGGCGTGCTGGCCACCGTCGCCGCGGCGATCGCCTCGGTCGGCTCCAACATCGACAACGTCGAATACAGCGAGCGCAGCCCGTTCGCCGCGACGCTGTTGTTCACCATCGAGGTTGGCAACCGCAAACATCTCGCCGACGTGATCCGCCGCGTGCGCCGGACGGGCGTGGTGAATGGTGTATACCGATATCCGGTTTGAAAAAGCGGAAGTAGAGAATAGGAAGTGGGAGCAGGCGGGCGGATATGGGTTGTGTTGCGTTGTTATGCTTTCCTACTTCCTATTCCCCATTTCCTGCTTCCGGAGTTGAAAATGCCGCACCAACCCATCCACACCGCCAACGCCCCGCAAGCCATCGGCCCGTATTCGCAAGCCATGCGCGCCGGCAACGCCGTGTATCTGTCCGGGCAGATTCCGCTGGATCCTGCCAGCGGCGAAATCGTGGCCGGCGACATCGCGGCGCAGGCGAGCCGAGTGTTCGAGAATCTGAAAGCGGTATGCGAAGCCGCCGGCGGTTCACTGGCGCAGATCGTGCGGGTGGGCATTTATCTCGTCGACCTCAACGATTTCGCCGCGGTCAACGCGGTGATGGCGGAGTATTTCGCGCAACCGTATCCGGCGCGTTCGACCATCGGCGTGGCCGGTTTGCCGAAGGGCGCACGCGTGGAGATCGACGCGATTCTGATGCTTGACTGAGCCGCGTGTAAGCGCCCGCCGACATCAGCAGGCGCGATCTACGCATCGCCCACACGCGAGGATTTCGCTACCCTTGCGTGATGGCACAATGCGCGCCAATTCACCCCGTCGCGATTGACGATCCCGGCCTCGCGCCGGTGTCGTCGCTGCCCGGCGTGGGCCCGGCGCTGGCGCAAACATTGTCGCGGCTGGGGCTCGCGCGGATTCAAGACCTGTGGTTCCATCTGCCGTTGCGTTACGAGGACCGCACGCGCATCACGCCGATCCGCAACCTGGTGATCGGCGAGGCCGCGCAGGTCGAGGGTATGGTCGAGGCGGTCGAAACCGGCTTTCGTTATCGCGCGCAACTGCGGGTGGCGGTCACCGACGATTCGCGCGAAACGCTGGTGCTGCGATTTTTTCATTTCCGTCGCGCGCAGATCGAGCGCTTGAACCCCGGCGCGCGTCTGCGCGCTTACGGCGAGGTGCGGCACGGACAGCACGGACCGGAGATGGTGCATCCGCAATATCAACTCCTGCATGGCGAAATCGCCACCGAAGAACGGCTGACGCCGGTTTATCCGACGACCGAAGGACTTGGACAAAATCGTTTGCGCGGCGTGATCGCGAAAGCGCTGGCGCGTTTGGCCGCCGACGCGCAACTGGAATTGATCCCCGACGCCTTGTGCGCATCGCTGGGTCTTGCCTCGTTGCGCGAAGCGCTGTTGACCGTGCACCGCCCGCCGCCGGACGCCGATGTCGGGGCGCTGACGCGCGGCATGCATCCGGCGCAGCAGCGGCTCGCATTCGAGGAATTGCTGACCCATCACTTGAGCCTCAAGCGCCTGCGCGCGCAGGTGCGTTCGCATTGCGCCGTCGCGTTGCCGGCCGATGAAGATTTGCGAAAATGTTTCCTCACAACGTTGCCGTTTGCGTTGACCGTGGCGCAAGCGCGCGTCGATGCGGAAATCGCCGCCGATCTTGCGCGCGACAAGCCGATGCTGCGGCTGGTGCAGGGCGATGTCGGTTCCGGCAAAACGGTGGTCGCCGCGTTGGCCGCATTGGATGCAATCGCCAATGGTTGCCAGGTCGCGCTGATGGCGCCGACCGAATTATTGGCCGAGCAACACTTGCGCAGTTTCCGGGCGTGGCTGCAACCGCTCGGGATCGACGTGGTCTGGTTGGCCGGCAAGGTGCAGGGCCGCGCACGGCAGGCCGCGTTGGTGGCGGTCGCGCAAGGCGCGCCAGTGGTGATCGGCACCCACGCGCTGATGCAGGAAGGCGTCGCATTTCGCAAACTTGCATTGACAATTGTCGACGAACAACATCGCTTTGGGGTGCAACAGCGAATGGCGCTGCGCGATAAAGGTGCGGAGCGCGATCGCCTTCCACACCAACTGGTGCTGACCGCCACGCCCATCCCGCGCACGCTGGCGATGAGCGTGTATGCCGATCTCGATATCTCCGCGCTGGACGAGCTGCCGCCGGGGCGCACGCCGGTGCAGACGGTCGCGGTATCGAATGCGCGTCGCAATGAGGTGATCGCACGCATCCGCGCCGCCTGCGCGCAGGGCCGGCAAACGTATTGGGTGTGCACGCTGATCGAGGAGTCCGGGCAACTGGAAGCGCAAGCGGCGGAAGTCGCCTACGCCGAGTTGAGCGCCGCGCTGCCCGATCTCAAGATCGGCTTGCTGCACGGACGCATGAAGCCGGTCGAGAAACAGGCGACGATGGATGCGTTCAAGACCGGTGATATCGCCTTGCTGGTCGCGACCACGGTGATCGAGGTCGGAGTCGACGTGCCCAATGCGAGTCTGATGGTGATCGAGAACGCCGAGCGGTTGGGACTTGCGCAATTGCACCAGTTGCGCGGGCGGGTCGGCCGCGGCAGCGTGGCGTCCAATTGCGTGTTGCTGTATCGCCCGCCGCTGTCGGCGCTGGCGAAACAGCGACTGGAAGTGATGCGCGAAACCAACGACGGTTTCGCGATCGCGGAGAAGGATCTGCAATTACGCGGTCCTGGCGAACTGCTCGGCACCCGCCAGACCGGCGAGCTGGGTTTCCGGATCGCTGATCTCGCGCGCGATGCGCCGCTGCTGCCGGCGGTGCAGCGCGTGGGCGCGGCGATGCTGAAGGAGCATCCCGATCTGGCCGCCCGGCTGGTCGCGCGCTGGATCGGCGCCTCCGCGCGGTTTGCGGACGCGTGACGGTCCCGGATTGACGTTTGGGAGCTTGCCCCTCTCCCGCAAGCGGGAGAGGGAAATAACGTGTCGGGCGGTTCTGCTTCGGTAGCGACGGCCGGTGATGCACAGATTCGGGTCTTTCGGAGTGCTGGTTATTGCGCTAGAATGCCGCTCTTTTCCCGCGCGAATCTCAAGCGCAACGGAGTCTCCATGAAAACCGACACCCATCCCAAGTACCAGCCGGTGGTATTCCAGGATATCTCGTCCGACTTCGCGTTCCTGACCCGTTCGACGATGGCGTCCAAGGAAACCATCAAGTGGGAGGACGGCCTGGAATATCCGCTGATCAAGGTGGAAATTTCCAGCGCCTCGCATCCGTTTTACACGGGCAAGCAGAAGGTGATGGACGCCGGTGGCCGCATCGACAAGTTCAAGCGCCGCTACGCCGGATCCGCCAAAAAAGCCTGATCCCACGATCCTTGTGTGTCGTAATGCGCCGGCCCCGAGCCGGCGCTGTCGTTTCGGCATGGCTGCTTGCGTGTGCGATAATTGGGATTTGATCTAGATTTTGACGTCGATCGCGAGGAACGATTTGAAAACGTCGTGAGCGAAGGCAGGTTGCGCGCCGCCGGCGCGCGAGATGCCGAGCGCAGCAGGTTTCAACCCGTTCCGACAAGGAGTGTGCCGTGTCCAGCAAAACCGTGACCCTGAACGCTGCCGATCGCGCCGCGCAATTGCCGCTGGTGGAAGGCACGCTCGGTCCCTCCTGCATCGACATCGGCACGTTGTACAAGGACACCGGGCATTTCACCTACGATCCCGGCTTCGCCGCGACGGCCGCCTGCAAGAGCGCGATCACCTACATCGACGGCGAAAAGGGCGTGCTGCTCTATCGCGGTTATCCGATCGAGCAACTCGCCGAGAAGTCGAGCTTCCTCGAAGTGGCCTATCTGCTGCTGGAAGGCGAACTGCCGACGCCCGCGCAATTCACCGCGTTCGAGGACGCGGTCACGCATCACACGATGATGCACGAATCGCTGAAATATTTTCTGCGCGGCTTCCACCACGACGCGCATCCGATGGCGATGCTGTGCGGTTCGATCGCTTCCCTGTCGGCGTTCTATCACGACACGCTGGACATCAACGATCCCGCGCAGCGCAAACTTGCGGCGATCCGCCTGATCGCCAAGATGCCGACGATAGCGGCTGCCGCGTATCGCTATTCGATCGGCTGGCCTTTCCGCTATCCGCGCAACAACCTGGAATACGTCACGCGCTTCCTGCACATGATGTTCGAGGTACCGAGCGAGCCGTTGAATCTCAACCCGGTCGCGGCCAAGGCGTTGGACCTGCTTTTCATCCTGCACGCCGATCACGAGCAGAATGCAAGCACCTCGACCGTCCGCCTGGTCGGCTCGACCGGCGCAAATCCGTATGCTTCGATCGCGGCCGGCATCGCAGCATTGTGGGGTCCGGCGCACGGCGGCGCCAACGAGGCGGTACTGAAGATGTTGGCGCAGATCGGTGATGCGAAGCATGTGGACAAGGCAGTAGAGCGTGCCAAGGACAAGGATTCGGGTTTCCGGCTGATGGGCTTCGGCCATCGCGTGTACAAGAACTTCGATCCGCGCGCCAGGATCATCCGCGCGATGTGCCACAAGGTGCTGGACGAACTGGGCGTGCACGACCCGCTGCTGGACATCGCGCTCAAGCTCGAGGAAGTCGCGCTGAAAGACGACTATTTCGTCGAGCGCAAGCTGTATCCGAATGTCGATTTCTATTCCGGCATCATCTACAAGGCGCTGAAGATTCCGACCGAGATGTTCACCGTGATGTTCGCGATCGCGCGCACCGCCGGCTGGATTTCGCACTGGATCGAGCAGCACGAAACGCCGGACGCGCGCATCGGCCGCCCGCGGCAGGTGTATACCGGCGCGGTGTCGCGCGATTATGTGGGGATGGGGAAACGGAAGTAGGAAGTAGGAAGTAGGAAGTAGGAGAGCAAACGCTTGCAGGCTCGGCTTTCCCACTACCTACTACCCACTACCGTTTTTTTCGAACGCCGCAATCTCTTCCTCGACCAGCAACGCTTCGACCGCGGCCAGGGACGCGCGCCGCAACGGACGCTCGTCGATGCGATCCAGCGGTGGCTGGCGCAACGCGCCGCGCGGCAGCAGCGTCAGATCGACTGGAAAACCGTCGGCGTTGAACAGCAACACCGGAAACTCTCCATTGCGTTGGCGATCCAGCCGCAGAACCCGCGAGCGTTGTTCGAACGGAATGCCGTGCTCTCGCAGAAACGCCGCGACGTCTTCCGGCGCATCGCCGAATACGTGCAGGCAGATCGCCGAATGCGCATCCGCGGTGCCTTCCAGCACAGACCCCACCAGGCGCGTTTCGAAACGGGCGAGGAAACGCATCGCCTCGCACGCGGCTTTGCGGCACGCCCGCAGCGCCTGCGGCTGTTCTTCCGACTTGAACAGGCGTTGGTGTTCGCGCAACGCGTCCTCGATCTCGCGGTTGCGTGGCAAGCCCTGCTCGTCGCTTAATCCCAGCCGCGCCGCTGCTTTCAACTTGGCGTGGCCGTAATCGCGGATGCCGTGTTCGCTGATCAGACGCGCGGCTTCCAACGCGACGCGGCGGCGCAACTGGTGGCTGCGGCCTTCGGCGTGGATGCGGTGATATCTGGCGGTCTTGCGCATCTTCGCTCTCCGTCACCGCGTTGGCGACAGTGTGGCAAATGCGCGGCGGAATCGCAAAGTCAGCTAAAAGATGTCGTACGCCGGTTCCTGATCCTGCTGGTTCTGCGCCTGCGTACGTAGACGATCGATATCCTCGACCTTGAAGAACTCGTTCATCGCGTTCGGGTCGCCCGCGCCGGCGAGCGATCCGGTGTTGCTGTCGATCGAGGCGGTGACGATGCCGGGCGGCATTGACAGGTTCGCCTCCTGCGTGCCTTGCAAGGCTGGTCCCATGAATGCCATCCAGATCGGCAACGCGGTTTCCGCGCCGAACTCGCCCTTGCCCAGCGAGGAGTAGTCGTCGTAACCCACCCACACGGTGGCGACCAGGTCGCCGTTGAACCCGCAAAACCAGCCATCCCGATGGTCATTGGTGGAACCGGTCTTGCCGGCGAGATCCGTGCGGCCGAGTTTCTTGGCGGCGAATGCGGTGCCGTGATCGATCACGCTCTTCATCAACGACGTAATCAGAAAATCGTTGCGCGCGTCGATCACGCGCGGCGCGAGCCTGGGCGTGTTCGGGTCGTTGGCAACGCCGCCGCTCGAACCCGGATCGAGCGCGCCGGGATCGGCTGCGGCGGCGGCCGGCTGCGGCGGCGCCACCGCGATTGCGCCTTGGTCGAGCAGACGCGCGGAGCAGGTGCGGCACGCGCGTGGCGGATTGGCGCGATAAACCGGTTTGCCGTCGCGATCGTCGATCTGCGCGATGTAATACGGATTGACCAAAAACCCGCCGTTGGCGAATACCGAGTAGCCGCGCGCCATCGCCATCGGCGAGACCGAAGCGGTGCCGAGCGCCATCGACAAGTTGGCAGGCAACGCGTCCAGCGGAAAACCGAAACGGGTAATGTACTCGCGCGCGTAACGGACGCCGATCGCCTGCAACAGGCGGATGGAGACCAGGTTGACCGATTTCGCCAGCGCTTCGCGCAGACGCATCGGGCCGCGGAACTTGTCGTCGTCGTTGGAGGGCGTCCACATCCCGCCAGGTTGCGATGGATCGGGCAACGCGATCGGCGCATCATTGATGATCGAAGCCGGCGTGAAGCCGCGATCGAACGCCGCCGAATAGATGAAGGGCTTGAAGCTCGAACCCGGCTGTCGCGCTGTCTGCACCGCGCGGTTGAATTTGCTGCGTTCGAAACTGAAACCCCCGACCAGCGCCTTGACCGCGCCGTCTTCCGGCGAAAGCGCCACCATCGCGGACTGCGCGGCCGGAATCTGCGCGAGTTGCCAATGCGGCGCCGGATTTGCCTGGACGTCCTTGCCCTTTGTTTTGTCAGTGTCGGCAGCAGCGACATCGTTGCCGGCAAGTCGCACGCGCACGATATCGCCGCGGCGCAGGATCGCCGCGACCCCCCTGCCGCCGGTGCGCGCCTTGCGCGCGTAAGCCTGCGCCCATTTCATCGCGTCGGCATCGAGCAGCACAGTCTGGCTTGCGTTGAGATAGACGCTCGCCTGTTTGGCATCGCTGGCGGTGACGATGCCCGGCATCAATCCGGATATCGGGTGGTAATCGGCGAGCGTCCGGTCGAGATCGGGGTCGGTGGATTGCGCGGCGAGTTCGACGTGCGCTTCAGGACCGCGATAACCGTGACGGTGGTCGTAATCCTCCAGCCGCGTGCGCAAGGCGCTGTTGGCCAATTCCTGCAGATGGCTGTCGAGCGTGGTGTGTATCACGTAGCCGTCGCTGAGCGCCTGACTGCCGAGGCGCTGGATCGCCTGCTGGCGCACCATCTCGGCCAGATACAGCGCATCCACTTCGATCGGCGGTTCGTGCGGCGCGGCGTCGTCCGGCGTGGCGATCGCTTCGCGGTATTGCGTCTGATCGATGAAATGGTTGTCGAGCATGCGCGCCAGCACATAGTCGCGGCGCTCGACCGCATGTTGCCGGTTGTAAAGCGGATTGGCGGTGGTCGGCGATTTCGGCAGGCCGCCCAGCATCGCGGCTTCCGGCAGCGTCAATTGCGCCAGCGTTTTGCCGTAGTAGAACTCCGCCGCCGCCGCCACGCCGTAAGCGCGATGGCCGAGAAAAATCTTGTTGAGATAAAGCTGGAGGATCTCATCCTTAGTCAGTTCATTTTCGATCCGGAACGCGGTGAACATCTCGATCAGCTTGCGCGTGTAGCTTTTTTCTGGACTCAGGAAGAAATTGCGCGCGACCTGCTGGGTGATGGTCGAGCCACCCTGCGCCTTGTCGCCACCTGTGATCAATACATGCCATGCCGCACGCGCGGTACCTTCCCAATCGACGCCCGGGTGGTGATAAAAATCGGCATCCTCGGCGGCGAGGAAGGCGTCCTTGACCTGCGTTGGCACTTGATCGATGCGCACCGGGATGCGCCGCGTCTCGCCGAATTGCGCGATCAGTTTGCCGTCGGCCGATTCCACCCGCAGCGGTACCTGCAGTTGCACATCCTTGAGCGAGGCAACCGCGGGGATTCGCGGTGCGATCAACCAGTAGGCGAAGCCCGCTGCCAGCGCACCGGCGAGGAACAGACACAACACCACGATGGCCGCGATGCGCAACAGACGCTTGAGGATTCGCATAAATGACAGGTGCTGGTGGCGCCAAAAGGATTGAAGTATCCGCACCCACAAAACCTGAGCGGGTCATGGATAGCCGCAACACCTCATGCACGCTCTTGCCGTATGCCCGGGGCAGCTACTCTGCCGAATCCAGGGAAAAGACCCGCCAGAGCTTCAATGATGTGATCGCAATCAAGTTCGCGGTTGTGCGCTTGGCAGTATAGATGCTCTGTGTGCGGGACGGCGACGGCAACATCGGCGAATTGCGCCGCTGACTTCGCCAGGATCGGGACGAAATCATGGTTGGTGTGAATCATGCAGGCGATTTGTCCCGCGCAAGATTGCAAGGTTCGAGACGGCAAAGCGGGATCGGCGGCACTCGGAAAAATGTTGTGGGATCGGCAAAACAGCAAGGGCAATTAGAAAAATTAGTTGTTTATCATATGGTTACGAAATTGTCGCGGACCCGTTGATATTCCGTTAACTTTCCGATCTAATGCGGATGCGCATCTTTCGCTCGTAAGGGCGCGTGGGGAAGGGGAAATTCCGTGGGCTTGATAACGCCTAAGGCGCCGCCGTTGATCGGTGTCGATATCAGTTCGACGGCAGTCAAACTGCTGCAACTGAGCCAGACCGGCGCGCGCTATCGCGTGGAACATTACGCGGTCGAACCGCTGCCGCCCAATGCGGTGGTCGAAAAGAACATCGTCGAGGTGGAAGCCGTCGGCGACGCGATCCGCCGCGCGCTGACGCGCTCGGACGCGCGCACCAAATACGCGGTGGCCGCGGTGGCGGGCTCGGCGGTGATCACCAAGGTGATCCCGATGCCGGCCGACCTGACCGAGGACGACCTCGAAGGACAGATCCAGGTCGAGGCCAATCAGTACATTCCTTATCCGATCGAGGAAGTCAGCCTCGACTTCGAGAAGCTCGGGCCGGTCAAGGACAACCCCGAGATGCTCAATGTGCTGCTGGCGGCATCGCGCACCGAGAACGTCGACATGCGCGTGGCCGCGCTGGATCTCGGTGGCCTCACCGCCAAGGTGATCGACGTTGAGGTGTTCGCGATGGAGAACGCCTTCAAGTTAATCGCCGACCAGTTGACCGTGCCGCGCGACGCTTTGATCGCGTTGATTGACGTCGGCGCCACCATGACCACGCTTTCGGTTCTCAAGAACCAGCGCACGATCTACTCGCGCGAGCAGGTGTTCGGCGGCAAGCAGCTCACCGACGAGGTGATGCGCCGCTACGGCCTGTCATACGAGGAGGCCGGCATGGCGAAACGTCAGGGCGGCTTGCCGGAATCCTACGAGATCGAAGTGCTGGAGCCGTTCAAGGAAGCGATGGTCCAGCAGATCAGCCGTCTGCTGCAATTTTTCTTCGCCGGCAGCGAATTCGGCAAGGTCGACCAGATCGTCCTGGCCGGCGGTTGTGCGTCGATCGCAGGCGTCAGCGAGATGGTCGAGGAACAACTGGGCGTGCCGTGCGTTGTGGCCAATCCGCTGGCCACGATGTCGCTGTCGCCACGGTTGCAGGCGCAGACCCTCGCGCAGGACGCGCCGGCGCTGATGATCGCTTGCGGCCTGGCTCTGAGGAGCTTCGACTGATGGCCAGAATCAATCTACTGCCGTGGCGCGCCGAGCGGCGCGAACTGCGCAAACGCGAATTCTTCATGCAACTCGGCATCGCCGCCGCGTGCGCGGTGCTGGCGGTGATCCTGTGGGGCTTCTGGATGGGGCTGCGGATCGACAACCAGAACGACCGCAACACTTATCTGCAGGGCGAGATCAAGCAACTCGACGCGCAAATCGCCGAAATCAAGGATCTGGAAAAGACCAAGTCCGCGCTGCTCGCGCGCAAACAGATCATCGAGCAATTGCAGGAGAGCCGCGCGCAGATGGTGCATCTGTTCGACGAATTGGTGAAGACGATTCCCGACGGGGCGCGGTTGACCTCGCTCAAGCAGGCCACCGACACGCTGACCCTGGATGGTGTGGCGCAATCCAACGCCACCGTTGCGCAATACATGCGCAATATCGAAGCCTCGCCGTGGCTGGGTACGGCCGATCTCATCAAGACCGAAAACAAGCACAGTGACAACCGTACGCCTTACG
>JBDTBW010000044.1:0-32570 GCA_039923855.1 Rhodanobacteraceae bacterium
CTTCCGTGCGCAGTAGCCTATCGACACGGGCGTGGTGGGTAACTACCGGGTCCGAAGCTGTCGAGACAACGTACTCCTGCGCATACGCGCACGGCGGCGCCCGTGAGAGCGCTGCCGGAACGGCGAGCATCACGCGGTTCGGAAGCTAGGCTGGGTGGTATGTCCAATGAAAGTGAACTGCCGACAGGCACCGTCAAAATCAGTCGAGCCACAAGATGCTGTTTAAGGCTCAGGCCAAAAGGGTAACGCGGTCGGTTGCTCCCCCTGTGCACTGGGAGCACACGGACACCAGAGCCGCCGGTGTATTGGCAGGGACTAACCCACTCGTGTCATCAACGTGGAACACGGTAAACCCGACGTCCTGCCTTGGAACCAAGGCAAGCGTGCCCGCAAGGGGCGCTGTGGGGACAGCGGGCAGAGGAAGCTGGAGAAAGCGAATGCCGATCTGTAATGGATCGGATAGGCGTTGCGTCGGCAACGGCAAGATCACGCGCCGCGAAAGCGGGCCCACTTCCAGCGGGTCGTTCGTGACGAGAGAACAGGCAGAACCGTTTGAGGAGGAAATCGCAAATGAACGCATCTGCTGCGTGTGCATCCTCCCGCGAGACACTGCAATGGAACCAGATGGATTGGTCACGCTGCCAGTGCCACGCGCGACGGCTGCAAGCGCGTATCGTCAAGGCAACACGGGAGAGCCGCCCCGGCAAAGTGAAAGCTCTGCAATGGTTGCTCACCCACTCCTTCGGCGGCCGGGCCTTGGCTGTGAAGCGAGTGACGGAGAATAAAGGCAAGGACACCTGCGGCGTCGACGGTTTGGTTTGGCGCTCGCCGCAGGCCAAGGTGCGAGCGATTGGATCGCTCTGCCGGCGTGGATACCAGTCCCAACCGCTACGGCGCGTCTACATCCCCAAAGCCAATGGAAAGCGACGTCCTCTGGGTATTCCAACGATGCACGATCGAGCCATGCAGGCGTTATATCTCATGGCGCTCGATCCCATCGCGGAAGTCACGGCGGATGTGAATTCCTATGGTTTTCGGCCGATGCGATCGACAGCGGATGCCATCGAGCAGTGCTTCAAACTGCTCAGCCGCAAGACCGCTCCCGCATGGGTGTTGGAAGGCGACATCGTCGGCTGTTTCGATCACATCAGCCACGACTGGTTGCTCAACAACATTCCAATGGATAAGACGATTTTGCGGCGCTGGTTGAAAGCCGGGTATATCGAGAAACGCACTCTGTTCCCGACACCGGAGGGCACGCCGCAAGGTGGAGTCATCTCTCCGGTGTTGGCGAACATGACGTTGGATGGACTTGAGCGCATTCTACGCATCACCTTCCGTAGGAAGGAGTTGGGTCGGTGCGGTGGAAAGTACAATCCAAAGGTCAATTTTGTCCGGTATGCGGATGACTTCGTCATCACCGGGGCCTCCCGCGAGGTTCTGGAAGGGGAAGTCAGGCCACGGGTCGAACGGTTCCTTGCCGAGCGAGGCTTGCGACTCTCGCCGGAAAAGACCCGTATCACCCATATCGACGAAGGGTTCGATTTTCTCGGCCAGCATTTGCGCAAGTACCACGGCAAAATGCTGGTTACGCCTTCGAGAAAGAACGTCCATGCGTTCTTGGAGAAGGCCCGGAGGATCATCCGCCTGAATGGTGCAACCTCGCAGGTCGATTTGATCTATGCGCTCAACCGGGTCGTTCTCGGTTGGTGCATGTATCACCGGCACGTTGTGGCGACGCGCACTTTTCGTAAAGTGGATAACGTGCTTTGGCATCGTCTTTGGCGATGGGCGCAACGCAGGCATCAGCAAAAGAACGCCAACTGGGTGTTACATCGTTACTGGCATCCGGTGGGTGGTCGCAGCTGGCGTTTTGCGGCCGATACGGGAAAGTACACCTCTGAGGGAACCCGAGACTGGCGTGCGTTGGTCTGTGCCAACAAAACCCAGATCCGGCGTCACCTGAAGATCCGGTCCGAGGCTAACCCCTATGACCCGGCATGGAAGGCGTACTTTGCGGACCGTCGAGGACTGACGGGCCATTCGCGTCGGCGTGCTCATCGTCCACCACCCCGTCGTGGTTGATCGGCTTGGTCTTCGCGCCAGGCTTTGTAACGGCTTGAGCCGGATGAGCGGAAACCATCATGTCCGGTTCTTAGGGGAGGATGCAGCCGCAAGGCTGCATCCTTACCCGACAGATCACCGCGGCGGCGTTGTGTGCGAGGCACGCTCGCACCACCTCGCGCGGGTGCACGGTGGCGCCATCAAGGGTGCCGCGGAACAGTTCCTCGAACGACAACACGCGATGGCGATTGTCGAGAAACAGGCAGGCGAAAACCTCGTAGGGCAGATGCGCGAGACGCGCCTTCAGATAGGCGGCGCTGTCACGGGGATTGAGCAGGCCGGGCTGCGATTGCAGTTCCTCGCCGAGACAGCGGCGGGCCAGCTCCAACGCGGCCGACAAACGTGCGCGTTTGGCCGGCCCCAGCCCGCGTGCGTGCTTGGGTTCACGCGACAACAAGGCGTTCAAGCCACCGGCATCGGCCAGCAACGTGCGTCCCAGATCCACCGCGCTGCATCCGCGGGTGCCGCTGCCCAGCAAGACCGCCGGCAACTCGGCGGGCGACAAGGCTTGCGCGCCGCGCGCCAGCAGTTTCTCGCGCGGACGTTCGTCGATGTGCCAATCCTTGATGGTCATGGCACGACTATCGCGCGCAGGGCCGTCGCGATGGCAGCGGCGAACGCGGGCGAATCCGGTAAGCTTGGAGCCATTGCGCGCGTCAGCCTGGACCGACATAAAACCGCTCATGAGCGTTCTCGCTTTGAACAATCGTCGCATCCTGCTGGGGGTTTCCGGCGGCATCGCCGCGTACAAGGCTTGCGAGCTCACCCGCAGGCTGCGCGACGCGGGCGCGCAAGTGCGCGTGGTGATGACGACGAACGCCATGCGCTTCGTCGCGCCGATGACGTTTCAGGCGCTGTCCGGCCAACCGGTGCGCGCGGATTTGTGGGACGCCGACGCCGAGCTGGGCATGGGGCATCTGGAACTCGTGCGTTGGGCGCAGCGGATCGTGCTCGCGCCGGCTTCCGCGGACATCCTCGCACGGCTCGCACACGGCTTGGCGGATGATTTGTTGACGACGCTGTGCCTTGCATCCGAAGCGCCGCTGACGATCGCGCCGGCGATGAACTGGCGGATGTGGCAACACCCGGCCACGCAGGCGAACGTGCAAACCCTGCGCGCGCGCGGCGCGGCGGTGCTCGGTCCGGCCGATGGACCGCTGGCGGAAGGCGAATCCGGCCCCGGGCGATTGATGGAACCCGTCGACATCGTGGCGGCGCTCGCGCTGCTCGACGCGCAACGCGCAACGCCCGGTTCGCTGAATGGCGTGCGCGTATTGGTCAATGCCGGGCCGACATACGAGGACATCGACCCGGTGCGTTTCATTGGCAATCGCAGCTCCGGCAAGATGGGTTTCGCGGTGGCTGCCGCCGCCGCCGCCGCCGGTGCGCGGGTCACGCTGATCGCTGGCCCGGTCGCGCAGCAAACGCCCGCTGGCGTGCAGCGCATCGATGTGCGCAGCGCGCAACAGATGCATGAAGCGGTTTTGCGCGACGCGCGCGAGGCCGATATTTTCATCGCGGCCGCCGCGGTGGCGGACTGGCGACCGGCGCAGACGAGCGCGCGCAAAATCAAGAAACGCGGCGAGGCACCTTCCGCGATCGTGCTGGCCGAGAATCCGGACATTCTGGCCAGTGTCGCGGCGCTCGATCCGCATCCGTTCCTGGTCGGCTTCGCCGCCGAGACCGAAAACGTCGAAGCCAACGCGCGCGACAAGCTCACGCGAAAAAAACTCGACATGATCGCCGCCAACCAAGTCGGCGAAGGGATGGGCATCGACGCCGAAGACAACGCGCTGCATCTGTACTGGAACAACGGCGACGAAGCCTTGCCGCGCAGTTCCAAACGCGAGCTGGCCGATGCGCTTATCGCACGCGTGGCGGCGCGTTACCGGCGCGCGCGCGGATGAATGCGGACGTGCCGGCCAATCAAATCGGAATCGAGATCGAGCTGAAAATCCTCGATTCGCGTCTGGGCGTTGAAATCCCGCTGCCGCATTACGCGACCGACGGCGCCGCCGCGATGGATTTGCGCGCCGCGCCGGAATCTCCAGTGATATTGGCGCCGGGCGCGAGCGAGTTGATTCCGACCGGGCTCGCGATCCATATCGGCGATCCCGGCTGGTGCGCGCTGATCCTGCCGCGTTCGGGTTTGGGTCACAAACACGGGCTGGTGCTGGGCAATCTCACCGGCTTGATCGATGCCGATTACCAAGGCCCGCTGATGATCTCGTGCTGGAACCGCGGCCACGCCGCATTTACCATCGCGCCGGGAGACCGCATCGCGCAAATGCTGATCGTGCCGGTCGCGCGCGCGCGACTGAAACGCGTCGAGGCATTCGCGCCGAGCACGCGCGGTGCGGGCGGTTTCGGTTCCACCGGAACGGCTTAGGAAAGCCTTATGGATTTGCCGGGCAAACTCAACATCGGCGCATTGCGCGCGCGCTTCGACCGCAGCCGCGGCATGGCCGAACTCGCCGCGGATCTCGCGTTGGCGCTGGGCGTCCTGTTGCTGATCGGCATGGTGTTCATGGCGTGGCAGGCGTGGCTGATCGCGCGACAGGCGCAAGCCGCGCAGGACCTCGTGCAGGCGAAAGCGCAGGCGCTGCAACAGGTTGGCGCCGAGATCGCTCTGCAGCAGAAGAAGGTCGATCGAACGCTGGGCGATCCCGCCTTGCGCGCGGCGCTGGCGCAAGGTGATGCCGCCGGACGCGGACGCGCGGCGCAGTTGGCGCGCGGCCTGCTACCGGATTTGCACGACGCTGTCTTTTACAGCGCCGGCCTGGATGAAGCGCTTAACGTCAACATTCAGCAATTCGGCGTGGCGAATGCCACCGCACACGAACTTGCTGCGCGACTGCTGCACGTGCAGAGCGGCGATCCGTCCGCCCGGGTCGAAGTGCACGCGCATCCGCCGCAGATGATCTCGTTCGTGCAAGCCGTGGTCGATCAGCAAGGCAATACGTTGGCCTATGCCGCGGTGGAAATGCCGTTCGCGCCGGTGCGCGCGGCATTCGCAGCGGCCGATCTCGGCCCCGGCCGGCTGGATTTGCGACAGGGAGATGGCAGCGGCGATCTGGTGCTGGACAGCCGCGGCGATCGCGGCGTCAGCACCGAAAACGATCGCGGCGCGGCGGTGGCCGGCACGCCTTTGCGCATCGCCGGCGCGCCGCCCGAATACTGGTTGCCGGTCACGCAATCATTCGGAACGGCGATTGCGTTGGCCGTACTCGCGCTGTTGATCGCGTGTGGGTTGTTGTGGGCACGCTTCCGCATCCGCGCGCGCGAAGTCGTCACGGCAGAGCCGGTGCTTGCCGACATCGTGCCGCCCGCGCCGCTGCCTGCGATCAAGCCCGCGCCGCAACCGGCCGCGGTTGCAAAGCGCGCCGCCACACCCTCCGCGATTGATCGCGGCATCTTCCGCGCCTATGACATCCGCGGCGTGGTCGGCAAGACATTGACCGAGGACAGCGCGCGCGCGATCGGCCGCGCGATCGGCAGCGTGATGCGCGACAAGAATCTTCCCGAGATCGCGGTCGGCCGCGATGGACGCCTGTCAGGGCCGCAGATGTCGGACGCGCTGATCGAGGGCCTGCGCGCGGCCGGCATCGACGTGATCGACATCGGTCTCGCACCCACGCCGGTGGTTTACTTCGCCAGTTTTCACTTGAACACCGGTTCCTGCGTCGCGGTCACCGGCAGCCACAATCCGCCCGACTACAACGGCTTCAAGATCGTGATCGATGGCCAGACGCTGGCGGAGGATGCGATCCAGGATTTGTACACGCGCATCGTCGAGAACCGCCTAGCGGAAGGCCGTGGCACGCTGCGCCCGCTGGACGTTTCCGCCGATTACATCGCGCGCATCGCGTCGGACATCCAGCCAGGCCGTTCGCTCAAAGTCGTGGTCGACTGCGGCAGCGGCATCGCCGGCGCGATCGCGCCGGAGGTGATCCACGCGATCGGTTGCGAGGCGATCCCGTTGTACTGCGAAGTCGACGGCAATTTTCCGCATCACCATCCCGATCCGTCGGAACCCGCCAATCTCGCCGACCTGATCCTGATGGTGAAAAAAACCGGCGCCGATCTGGGCTTGGCGTTCGACGGCGACGGCGACCGGCTCGGCGTGGTGTCGAAAGAAGGCGAGATCATCTATCCCGATCGCCTGCTGATGCTGTTCGCGATGGACGTGCTGATCCGCAACCCGGGCGCCACCATCATCTACGACGTCAAATGCACCGGACATTTGCAACCGCTGATCCTGAAAGCCGGCGGCAGTCCCCTGATGTGGAAGACTGGCCATTCGCTGATCAAGGCCAAGATGCGCGAGACCGGCGCGCAACTCGCCGGCGAGATGAGCGGGCATTTCTTTTTCCGCGAGCGCTGGTACGGCTTCGACGATGGCATCTATTCGGCCGCGCGTCTGCTGGAAATCCTCGCCGACGATCCCGCCGATCGCACACCGGAGCAAATTTTCTCGACGCTGCCCAAGGGCGTCTCCACGCCGGAACTACACGCGACGGTGAAAGAAGGCGAGAATCATGCCTTCATCGAACGCTTCCGCGAACACGCGCAATTCGAAGGCGCACGCATCACCACCATCGACGGTCTGCGCGCCGATTGGCCTGATGGCTGGGGCTTGGTGCGCGCGTCCAACACCACGCCGGTGCTGGTGCTGCGCTTCGACGCCGACAACGCGGATGCGCTGAAACGCATCCAGGAAATTTTCCGCGCGCAATTGCTCAGCGTTGATTCGAGTTTGCAATTGCCGTTTTGAGCGATCGCTACAGCTCGATGCATTTGCGCTCGTCATTCCGGTCCTTCGGGGCGCTCAGGAAAGATCGGCCTTCGACCGGGCCGGAATCCAGTTCTTGTCTTTTCCTTCTCCCCTTGCGGGGGAAGGTGGCCGAAGGCCGGATGAGGGGTTGCGCGCGAAGCGCGCACGATTCTTCGCAAGAATGTCTTGGTTCCGCTCGCGGCAGCGAGCGGAACCAAGACATTCTTGCGATAAAGCCACTGGATTCCGGCCTGCGCCGGAATGACGATCAAAAAATCAAGCGGGATCCACCGGCGTGGTGCTGCCGGTGAACTTGATGCGGTTCTGCCGACGGCGGTCGCGCAGATCGGCTAGCCAGCGGCGCGCGTCGAGTATCGACGCCAGCGCGTAGATCAGCTTGAAGAATTGGAGCCGCCTCAGCACGCGGCGGTTGTCGAACACATCGCCTGCCAGCATCGACACTACGCCTTCCACGACCCGCCAGACATTGCGCGGATCGTTGAACAAGGCCTTCATCACCGGCGAATTGAAGCGGTGGATAAACCAGGCGAAGCGCGCGTAGCCTTGCCGCGTCCGCCGTGCGAAGCGGCGTTGCAGCGCACGTTCGCGCGCCGGTTCGCGCAAGCTCCCGTCCACCACCTCGACGGCGTGTTGCGCGCCGTGCATGGCCAGATACACGCCCGATGAAAAAATCGGATCGAGGAAGGCCCATGCATCGCCGATCATGATCCAGCGCTTTCCCGCCATGCGCGTGCAAGAGTAGGAATAATTGCCGGCGACGCGCACCTCGGAAATGCGTTGCGCGTGCAGCATGCGCTCCATCGCGTGCGGAATCAGCGCCAGCGTGCGCGCCATGAAATCGGCATTGCTGGCGCCACGGCGCTGTTTCAGGTATTCCGGCTTGCACACGCAGCCGACGCTCATGTGTCCGTCCGGCAGCGGGATGAACCACGCCCAGCCGTGCGCGAAGCGGTATACGCTGATGATGTTGCCATGCTCATCGACGGGGCTGAAGGCGACGTCGCGGTAGTGCGCGTACAACGCGGCGCTCTGGTGTTCGTCGCTGCGGCGCACGATTTTGAGTTGCTTGCCGAGGAAGGTGTCGCGGCCGGACGCATCGACCAGATAACGCGCGCGCACTTCGCGCGCCTCGCCGTTGTCGAGCACCTGCGCGGTCACGCCGTCATTGTCGAACGAAACGCGTTCCACCTTCGCGCCTTCGCGCGCATCCACGCCGTTTTCGCGCGCGTGTTCGAACAGCATCAGGTCGAGCTGCTCGCGCAACACATGGAACGCATACGGCGGTGTGTTGCCCAGCGCGCGGTCGAAGCGGAAGGTGTAGTAGCTGCCGTCGTCGCGCGGGAAATCGGCGCCTAGTTTCAGCCGGCCGATCGCGCGCAGTTTTTCCAGTGCGCCCAATTGCTCGAAAATAGGCATGTTGGCGGGCAACAGCGATTCGCCGATATGGAAACGCGGATGACGGTCGCGCTCCAGCATGGTCACTCGCCAACCGCGGCGCGCCAGCAAGGTTGACACCGACGAGCCGCCGGGGCCGCCGCCGATCACCAGCACGTCGCAGTCGTGGGGAACGCCGTTGCCGTCCATCCATTTTCCCATACAAAGCCATTCGCCCCGAGGTATCGAAGGGTGAACCCAAAAGCGTTTGTGGTTCGATGCGCGAAGCTTACCCTGTGCTGAGCTTGTCGAAGTATCACCACGAACGACCCCACATCCCACTCCGACACCTGCGCAATATCCGGTGCGGCTTGGCGCATCGTCCTATGATATACACTCGCGCGCCGCGTTCCCCACCATGTCAATCCAGATGCCGCCTTATGCAAGCAGTCGCCATTCATCGCCGCGTCCCGTGACGCGGTGGATGCTGCCGTTTCTGATCGGTTACGCGCTGCTGGCATTGCTCGGCGGCGTACTGCATCGGCCCGGGTTGAGCCTGATCGCGGCGTTGTTGCTGCTCGCCGCATTGCTGTTACCGGTGCTGCGCAATCGCAGTCTCGGCGCGCTCGCGTTGTGGCTGGTGCTGACCGCGCTGCTGTTGATCCCCGCTCTGGCCGGGCGCATCCAACTGGCGCTGTCGGCGCTGCCGATCGTGATCCTGTGTGCGGTGTCGGGGCTGTTCGCGCGCACGCTGCGGCGCGGGCAGGAACCGCTGATCGTGCGTTGCGTGCGGGTGATCGAAGGCGACGAGCGACTCGCCTTGCCGGGCGTGGCGCGTTATGCGCGCGGCGTCACCGCGTATTGGGCGTGCCTGCTCGCGGCGCAAGCGATCGCATTGTTGCTGTTGTTGCTGTGCGCGCGGCCGGGTGGGTTGCTCGATATATTCGGTGTGCGCGCGCCGTTTTCGATCCCGCGCGAGGCATTACTGTGGTATCCGGAAGCGGGTTGCTGGATCGTGCTGGTGTTGGCGTTCGCCGCCGAATACGCATTTCGGCGCTGGTATCTGCGGCGGGTGCCGCATCCGCCGTTGAAACGATTCCTGCTGAGATTGATGCAGCGCTGGCCGTTGTTGATTCGCGGTGAGGATTTGGCGACATGAGTGGGGATATTTTCACCGCGCCAATGCGCATCGACGCCACGCATCCGGCGTTGCCGGGCCATTTCCCCGGCAATCCGATCGTGCCGGGCGTGGTGCTGATGCAACGCGTCGCCGCGGCGCTGTCGCAATGGCGCGGCGCCCGCATCGCGGGGTTGGATGTCAAGTTTCTGGCGCCGCTGTTGCCGGAACAAAATGCCACGATCGAATTGCGTGATGACGCGCATCGCGTGCGTTTCGCGGTGACGCGCGGCGGCGCTGTGCTGGCGCGTGGAGTCTTGGAGCCGGCGTCGTGACCGAGCACTGGCAACAACGCCCGGAAGGCGGCGGCTGGTTCGCGATCTGGCTGATCCGCTTCATCGGCCTGCATTTCGGCCGCCGTTTCGCGCGCGCGTTGCTGTATCCGATCACGCTGTATTTCTATCTGAGGCGCGAGCCGGAGCGGCGCACCGCGTACGTTTATCTGCGCCGCGTGCTCGGCCGCCCCGCCAACGCGTGGCAGGTCATGCGGCTGATCCATGCCTACGCCTGCACCCTCCTGGATCGCGTGTTCCTGCTGGCGCGCGGGCTCGACGGCTTCCAGATTGATACCTATGGTCTGGAAGAATTGCATCGGCACCTCGATACCGGCCGCGGCGTGATGTTGTTGGGTGCGCACTTCGGCAGCTTCGAGGCGTTGCGCGCGCTGTCGTTCAAGCGCACCCACGCCAAATTGAAACTGGTGATGGATCGCACCAAGACGCCTTCGCTCACGCAGTTGCTGGAAGCGCTAGCGCCGGAAGTTGCCGGCAGCGTGATCGATGCCTCGCGCGGCAGCACCGAGGTGGTGCTGGCGTTGTCAGAAGCCGCCAACGACGGCGCGATGATCGCGCTGCTCGGCGATCGCGCGCGCGCGCACGAGGCCACGCGAGCGGCGCCGTTCCTCGGCGGGTTGGCGCCGTGGCCGGTCGCGCCGTGGCTGATCGCGAGCGTGCTGGAGGTGCCGGTGCTGCTGACGCTGGGCGTTTATCGCGGCGGCAACCGCTACGATCTGGTATTCGAGCGATTGACCGATAAAGTGGTGCTCCCGCGCGGCGATCGGCAGGCCGCGCTCGACACGTATATCAGCCGTTACGCTTCGCGACTGGAACATTACGTCCGGGAAGCCCCCTACAACTGGTTCAACTTTTATGATTTCTGGCAAACGCACCCGATCGCCCAAGAAGCCGAACCGCGGCCCGCGCCCGTATTCGGCGAACCGCGCACCGCGAAGTGAGCGCCTGCCGATGGCCCGCGCGTGGGCTTTCGCGGTGGCGTTCGTGTTGCCGATGACGGCACTCGCCGCTTCGCCGTCCTCGTCCGATCTCGCCGCGACGATCCTCGCGAAGATGGCGCAACCCGCGCCCGCGCACACGCCCTTCATCCAGGTGAGTTATCAGGGGATGCTGGATCGCCCGCTGGTCGTTTCCGGACAAATGAAATGGCTGGGCGGCGACAATCTGCAGCGCGATGTCGAACAGCCTTACCAGGAAACCGCGAAGATCGGCAACGGCGAACTTTCGGTGCAGCGCGGCAATGGCGCGGTGCGGCGCATTCCGGCATCGCGCGCACCGCAGATGGGCGCGATCCTGGCCGGATTCCGCGCGCTGCTCGGCGGCGACGCGGGGGTGTTGTCGCAGGATTTCGATGTTTCAGCCCAGGGCAATGAAACGGCATGGGTATTGACAATGCGTCCGCGCGCGCAAGCAATGAAGTCGCACGTGCAGTCGATCGTGATTGATGGGCGCGGCAATGCGCCGCGCTGCATGACATTTAGCGAGGCCGACGGCGACACCACCATCACCCTGCTCGGCGCGATGGCGAAAGCCGGCCTGCAAAGCACGGCGCCACTGCAGTCGGCATTGGCCGTGCGCTGCCGCAACGGTTGATGAGGGCATCGGAAAGCTGCTGTGCTCGGCAGGTCGTGCGCCGGCGGTGCTCGGATCAGGCCCGGTACATGGATGTACCGCTTTGGGGCCAAGGAATCCTCATGTACTGACGTGTACACTCCGGTTCCTGCGCTCCGGCGGCGCGCAAGCTGCCTTCGCTCGCGACGCTTTCCAAAGCCCTCATGCGACGCCTTCCAGATGCGGATGCGCCTACGATGACACGCGGCGCCAAAATCGCATTGTTCGCCGGTTGGTTGATCGTGATCGTGGCGGTCGGCTTCGGCGTCGCGCAGCGTTTGAAAATCAGCTCCGATCTGCGCAGTTTCATGCCGCCACCGCGGACGACCGATCAAAAGTTGTTGATGGACGAGATCGGCGAAGGCCCAGGCTCGCGCGTGTTGCTGCTGGCGATTTACGGCGCGCCGCCCGATCGGCTGGCCGCGTTGTCGCAAGGACTGGACGCGGCGCTGCAACACGATCCGCGTTTCCTGCGTGTCGCCAATGGCAGCGCGGACGTGTCCGCGTTGGCATCGGATATGTTGCCGTATCGCTATTTGTTGTCGCCGACGCTGGATACGCAACGTCTCGATACCGGTTACTTGCGCGATCAATTGACACAACGTCTGGACGATCTTTCCTCGCCCGCCGCGTCGCTGCTCAAGCCCTTGTTGCCGCGCGACCCGACGCTGGAAATCCTGAAACTCGCGCAACGCTGGTCGCCGCCGAAGCAACCGCAATCGCTTGATGGCGTGTGGTTTTCGTCGCAGGGCGAAGCGTTGCTGGTCACAGAGACGCGCGCTGCGGGCTTCGATCCCGGTGCGCAAACTCAGGCGATCGACGCGCTGCAAAATCATTTCCGTGCGCTACCCGGCGCGGGCAACGCCGAGCTGACGATCAGCGGGCCGGGTTACTTCAGCGTCGAGGTGAGTTCGCGCGCCCGCGCGGAAGCCGACCGTTTCGGTTTGGTCACCACCGTCGGTTTCGCGATCCTGTTGCTGCTGGCGTATCGCAGCGTCGTGCCGTTGCTGGTCACGGCGTTGCCGCTGCTGTCCGGCGCGGTCGCGGGCTTTGCCGCGCTGGCGTTCGCTTTCGGCGAAGCGCACGGCATCACGCTGGCATTCGGATTTACATTGCTCGGCGTCGCGCAGGAATATCCGATCCGCGTATTCAGTCATCGCCGCGCAGGCGAAACCGCTTTGCAGAGCGTGCGCGTTTTGTGGCCGCTGCTGCTGACAGCGATTGCGTCGACGTGCATCGCTTATCTTGCGTTCTTCGCATCCGGCGTGACGGGTTTGCAGCAGCTCGCGGTGTTCACCATTACCGGCTTGATCGTGGCCGGCGCCTGCACGCGCTATCTGCTGCCGCGGGTGTTGCCCGAGCGTTTTCGCGACGCCGCGCAAACGCCGGGTCTGGCGCGCGCGTGGCGGTTTCTTGCCGCTTTGCCACGCCCGCGCTGGCTGCCCTGGATCGTTCTGATCGGCGGCATCGCGATCGTGGTGCTGGCACCGGGCAGGTTCTGGGAAAACGATCTCTCCGCGCTGACGCCGGTGCCGAAAAATCTTCTCGCGACCAATGCACGCCTTGGCGCGGAACTCGGCACGCCCGATGTGCGATATCTGCTGGTGCTGCGCGCGCGCAGCGCCGATGGGGTGCTGGCGCTCTCGGAAAAGATCGCACCGCGGATCGATGCGTTGATCGCGCGGCACGCGGTGGGTGCGGTCGAATTGCCGTCGCGCTATCTACCGAGCATCGCGACCCAGCGCGCGCGTCAGGCGAAATTGCCGGATGCTGCCGCACTGCAAGCCACGCTGGCGCGGGCGCAAGCCGGATTACCGTTCCGCGCCGGTCTGTTCGCACCGTTCGCCGCCGACGTCGAGGCCGCGCGCGCACTGGCGCCGCTGACGCCGGCGCAATTCGAGAAGTCGCCGCTGGGGGCGCGGCTGGAGTCGATGCTGGCCGATCACGACGGCGAGTGGATCGGGCTTGGCACCCTGGCCGGCGTGCACGATGCCGATGCGTTGGCGGGGTTGTCGAAAGCCACCGGTGGCGCGGTACATCTGCTCGATCTCAAAACCTCGACGGAATCGCTGGTGGCAGCGTATCGCCAGCGGATTCTGCTCGCGCTCGGCATCGCCGCGTTGCTGTTGTGCGCGACCGTGACCTTCGCGTTGCGCGGTCCGCGCCGAGCACTTCACGTATTGGCGCCGATGACGCTGGCGACGCTGATGGTGCTGGTGGTACTACGCGCGTTCGGCATCCCGCTGTCGCTGTTTCATCTGGTGTCGTTGACGCTGGCCGCCGGTTTGGGTCTGCATTACGCGCTGTTCTTCGAGCGGCGTACCGACGATCTGGCCGAGGAGCGCCGCACCCTGCACGCCACGCTCGTTTGCGTGATCTCCGCGTTGCTGGTGTTCGGGATGCTGGCATTGTCCACGGTGCCGGTGTTACGCGCGATCGGCGTGACCGTGGCGCTCGGCGTGGCGTTCCATTTCACGTTGTCGGTGCTGATGGCGCCGACGATATCTTCCCTCTCCCTTCGGGAGAGGGTGGCGCGAAGCGCCGAGTGAGGGTACGCGCATGACCCAGCGTTTCGCATCGATCCGGACCCTCACCCCTGCCCCTCTCCCGGGGGCAGGGGGGTTCATCCCATGAACGCACCGCTCAACAAGGAGGACTGGGCAGGACTGATCCCGCACCAGGGCGCGATGTGCCTGCTGGATCTTGTTGTCGATTACGATGCGACGATGATCCACGCGCGCAGCGCCACACAAGCGCACACTGATAATCCGCTGCGCGCGGACGGCCGTCTGCACGCGGTGGCACTTTGCGAATACGGCGCGCAGGCCATGGCGGTGCACGGTGCGTTGCGTGCACGCGACGCCGGTGGCCACGCGCGGCCGGGTTTCCTCGTCTCGCTGCGCGAGGTTCGATTGCAGGTCGAATACATCGAGGATCTGCCCGGCGAACTGGACGTTTACGCCGAGCAGTTGCTGGATGCGGGCGCCAGTCTGCAATATGCGTTTCGCGTGGAGCACGCTGACCGCGTGCTGGCGAGTGGGCGCGCTGCGGTGTTGTGCGAAGATGCGAGCGCTGCAAATTAAATTGGAGCAGGCCATGGATGGCCGCCGCTGAGCGAGCTCCCGCGCTGTACGCGATGCCGAGAAGCGCAGCCGAACGGCGGAGCAAGCGACGATTGTTCGAGCACAAGGATGTGCGAGTTCGGCGCGGCCGCCGTTCGGCGAGCATCGCAGGGCAGTCGAGGCAACACGATGTTGCCGAGACCAGCGCGTTCAGCGCAATGGCTTTGGTTACTTTCCCCGGAAGGAAAGTAACTCCGCTCGCGGCAGCGAGCGGAACCAAGGAAAACTTACGATAAGGTCACTGTATTCCGGTCTGCGCTGGAATGACGAGGTCGAATATATGGAACAAAAAAGGCGCCGCGTGCTGGTCACCGGCGGCAGCGGCGATATCGGCGGCGCGATTTGCCGCACGCTGGCAAAAGATGCCTGGCGTGTCATCGTGCACGCCAACGCGAATCCCGAACGCGCGCAAGCGGTGGTCGCATCGATCGTCGAAGCCGGCGGCAGCGCGGAAGCTAACCAGTTCGATTTGACCGATGGCGCGGCGACCCGCGCTGCACTGGAAATGCTTCTGGAAAACGGCCCAATCCAAGCGCTGGTGCACAACGCGGGTATCCACGACGATGCGCCATTGGCGGGAATGCGGGAGGAGCAATGGCGGCGCGTGATCGATGTGTCGCTGCACGGATTTTTTCACGTCACGCGGCCGCTGTTGTTGCCGATGGCACGCGCGCGGCTCGGCCGGATCGTGTGCGTGTCATCTGTCGCCGCCACGCTCGGCAACCGCGGCCAGGTCAATTACGCCGCGGCCAAATCCGCGCTGCACGGCGCGGCCAAATCGCTGGCGCGCGAGATGGCCTCGCGCGGCATCACCGTGAATGTGGTCGCGCCCGGCGTGATCGAAGGACGCATGACGCGGGATTTGTTCACCGCCGAACAACTCAAGCAGTTAATCCCGGCTGGTCGCGCCGGCACGCCGGACGAAGTCGCCAGCGCGATCGCGTTCCTGTGCTCGGATTCCGCCGCCTACATCAACGGTCAGGTTATAGGCGTCAATGGCGGCATGGGCTAGCGTGTCGACGCGATGAACGTCAAGCAGCTTGCGCGAATAATTCTGGCAATGCGCGCGAGCCGGCCATTTCGCGCAGCGCGGCGACATCGAGCGTCGGGCTGGCGGCGAGCGCGTGCTCGCCGATCGCGCCCGCCAACGCGTGCAGCAGTTCGATGTGTTCGCGCAGCCGCGCGCGCGTACCGGCATCATCGAGCCTGGCATGCAGCCCGGCGTTCAAACGCGCGAACCACGCCAGTTGCTGTTGATCCAGCAGCGCGGGTGGATTGCGCGCATCGCTCAGCGAATGCCAGGCACGGAAGAATGCCTGCATCGCCGCGTTCAACGATTCCGCTTCTTCCAGTTGCGGCCGCAGTTCGCCCAGCAGCGCGAGATCGGTCAGCCGGTCGCCGATCGCCAGCGGGCACAACACGCCCCAGTAATAGGCAAAATCCCAGATCACCTTGATCGGCATCACCTGCGCGTCGCCGAACAGCGGATATTGATCGCGGTACAAGATGAGCGTGTTGCGATAGAACGAGAAATACAATTGCTCGTACAGCCGTGCATAAGGCGCGAGTGATTCGCCGGCCAGATCGCGCGCGACTAGCTCGCGGATATAGCGATTGCCGATCGCGATGAAATCGCTGCCAGGCGAATAGAACGGGTCGAGAAACACCCCGGCCTCGCCGGTCAGCGCCCAACGGTCCGCGGAAAAAACCTGCTTGCAGCCGTACGACACGTTGCGCAGGAAGGCGAAGTCCAGCAGTTTGTCGCGATGTTTGTCCACCTCGCGCGCGACGATCGGCTGGTGCGCGCGCAACCACTCGAGCGCGCGCTCGTAGGTGTTGTAGGTTTCGATTGGATGCATCGCGGTGTCGGCGACGATCCCGACCGAATGCGCGCCCGAGGCCAGCGGAATCAGCCATACCCAGTAACCCGGTCCGCACAGGTGATTGGTCGAGCGCCAGCGTTCCTGCGGATCGCAACGCGCGCGCCACGGCGCGTCGTCGCACCATGCGTCGAGATCCAGCCTGGTGTCGACGCGGAACCAGGCCGCGCCGATATGGTGCCCGTTGTCTTCGCTGAGATCGAACTGGCGCTTCAACAAACCCGCGCGGCCGGAGGCGTCGATCAGCCAGCGCGCGTCGATCGTTTCGTTTTTGCCGTGCCGCTCGCAACGCACCGCGTGATGCGCGCCGTCGCGGCCCGGCACGATCGCGCGCGCGCTGCAGGCGTCGTCGAACACGATCCCGCGGCGACGCGTTTCCTCGCCCAGAAAATTCTCGAACAAGCCGCGATCGATCTGCCAGCTTGGTGTCGGCAGAACGCGGCTGACGCCGAGTTCGGTGACATGCTGCACGTCCTCGCGGCCTTCCGAGAAGAAGAAGCGGAAACCGAACTTGCGAATTTGCGCGGCATCGAGATGATCGCGCAGGCCCAGCACGTTGGAAAAATAATGCGCGCCGATCTCGACGGTGGATTCGCCGACCTTGTGCGCCGCCGCCGGCACCGGATGCGCGCGCCGCTCCAGCACCCGGATGGATAACTCGGGGAAGTGTTGGCGCAACTCGAGCGCCAGCGTCAGGCCGGCCAGACCGCCGCCAAGGATCAAAACGTCTTGCGGGTGCGCCGGGTGCGGGCCATCCATGACGCCGATTGTGCGCGCTCGCCGCCGATTGCGCTATTGATCTGATGTGCTAGGGATGCCCCGGTTGCGCGGACGCATCCGACAAGGGATCCAGCGATCCATCCGGGTCGTGGATCGGCGTCGGCACGCCGTGCGAACGGCGATAGCTCGCCATCACATCGCGGTAATGCAAAATACGCCCGATCGTATAGAAGGTGATGCGCGCGACATCGCGCACCGGGCGGAAATGGCTGATGCGAAATTCGCCCTGATAGCGCGATTCGATCGGCACCGAGATGATCGGCATATCCAGGTCGCGCGAAGCGGCGATAAGGATCGCGGCCTCGAACACGAAATCCTGCGCCGGCAGATCGACCAGTTCCACCGCCGCGCGCGGATACCAGCGCTGGCCGCTTTGCGAATCGATCACCCGGCGGCCGCAACTCCAACTGATGCCCCAATCGGCGAAGTCGTTGGCGGCGTGGCGCGCCGCGGGCTGCAAGCCGCGATTGAGCATCCGTGCGCCGATCACCATCGAATCCGGAAAACGCTGCGCGGTGCGCGCGATCCTCGGAATGTCGGACGCCGCGTGCTGGCCATCGCCGTCCATGGTCAGCACCGCGTCGTAACCGCGTTTGAGTGCTTCGCGGAAACCCGAGCGCAAGGCCTCGCCCTTGCCGCGCCGTTCGCGATGGCGGATCAGCGTCACCGGCAATGCGGATACGATCTGCGGCGTGCGATCGTCGGAACCGTCGTCGACCACGATCACGTCCGCGCATTCCGCGAGCACCGTTTGCAGCAACGGGCCGATCGCGCGCTCCTCGTTGAGGCACGGGACCAACACGCAGAAACGGGCGGTGGCAACGGTCACAAATGAATCTCCATGTCGAGCAGCAGACCCGATGCGGCCGGCAAGGTCAAGCGCGACGGCGCGTCTTGCGCCAGCGCGGCCAGCAGAACCAGCGCGTGCGCGCTGAGCGGATGGTCAGCTGCCAATGCTTGCAAACCCGGGGAAGCGAAATTCGGCAAAGTTCCCGGATCCGGGGCCGTGCGCAGCGCAACCGTCAAACGCGGCGCGTCGTCATCGGGTGATGGCGACAGCAGCAGCGCCGTGCCGAACGGGATCGCGATGCGCGCGATCCCGACCAGAGGCCCGATCGCGGCGGTATCGTAAGCGGCGAACAACACTGGCGTTTGTTCGGCAGCGCACAGCACCGCCGCCTCCAGCAGCCCCGCGCCGAAGGTCGTGTGATACGCGCTGATCGCGGACGACCCCGCGATGCACTGGGTGGCGATCGTCCAGTAACCGGCTGGCGCGTTGTGCACCGAGTTGTGGAACCTGGTTGGCGACAATTCGCGCGGCGTGCTGGCGAGCATCGCGCACATGTAGTCGGTGATCGCGAGTTCCCCTTGGGTGGATGCGAACACGCAGGGCAATATTGACGGATCGCGTCCGGCCATCGCGCAGGCCTGACCCGCGATCTCGGCGGCCAGCAATACGCCGTACGGTGCGCGACGGCGCTCGGCGGCCGGCAACGCGGCCGCGGCGGGGTGTTGTGGCGCGTCGCCGCGCAGGTCTTGCCCGCCGCGCAATATCGTGCGCAAGGATGGCCAGTCCGGCGCGCCGCGTGTCCACGCGCCGATGCCTTCGATGCGTACCGCCAGTTGCGCACTCATGCTATGGGCCTGCCAACGCTTAGCCAAGTGAGCCGTGTTGCTTCCGCAGCGGTTGCCAGACAAGACGCACGCCGCCGCGCCCCCGGATCGGAGTCCGGGGCAGGCTGCGCCACTCTATGGCCAAGGCGCGCAACGCCGTATGGCGGCCGCTGCGAAGCAACCCTCCGGGCCGGGGCCCTTTGCCCGCATGGCGGCGTTATCACTCGTCCATGTATCGACATACATCTTCCTCATGATGCCTTGCCCTGCTGGCAAAGGGCCGACGGCGCGGCCACTTGGCTAAGCGTTGGCAGGCTCTAATCCGCGCGCGCGAAAGCCAGACACGCATTGTTGCCGCCGAAGCCGAATGAATTGCTCAAGGCGACGCGCACTTCGCGCGATTCGGTCTGCAACGCCAACCATTGTGCGCACACGCTCTCCGGCCGCGTGCAACCGAGATTGCCGGGCACGATCCCGTGTTCCAATGCCAACAACGCGATTACCGCTTCCAGCGCGCCGGCGGCGCCCAGCGTGTGTCCGGTAGAGCCCTTGGTGGAACTGGCGCGCGTATGCGATGCAAAAGTATCGGCCAGCAATGCGGCTTCCACTTCATCATTCTTGGGTGTCGCGGTGCCGTGCAGATTGATGTAATCGACGGCATTGGCGTCGATACCGGCACGCGCCAGGGTGTCGTCCAGCGCCACGCGCGCGCCCCGGGCCTGCGGATGCGGCGTGGACATGTGATACGCATCGCTGGATTCGCCGTAGCCGATCAAGCGCGGCGCGCCCGGCTGCGCGTCGGTGCGTTCCAGAATCGCGAACGCCGCGGCTTCGCCGATCGAGATGCCGTTGCGGCGCGTGTCGAACGGTTTGCACGGTTGCGGTGAGACCAGTTCCAGCGCGTTGAAGCCGAATAGCACGCTGTCGCACAGGGTATCCACGCCGCCGACCAGCGCGGCATCGGCAAGATCCAGCCGGAGCAACCGCTCGGCAGATGCGAACACTTTTGCCGAGGACGAACACGCGGTCGAGATCGTCAACGCGGGGCCGGCGATGCCGGTGGCTTCGGCCACGAACGCGGCCAGCGAATGCGGCGTGTGGATCGCGGGACGGCGCAAGTCTTCGGGAAAACGCCCGTCGCCATCGAGCCGGCGATAGGCTTCCTCGCTGGCGCCGATGCTGGCGGTCGAGGTGCCGAGGATCAGCGCGACGCGGTGCGCGCCGTAACGCGCGGTGGCGGCGGCGATCGCATCCAGCAGACTGTCCTGATTCAAGCCCAGCCACGCCAATCGATTGTTGCGGCATTCCCAATGCGCCAAGCCCGGCGGCAGGGGTTCGTTCTCGAGGTCAGCGACACGGCCGATAAAACATTCCAGCGGCGCGCTGGAGAAATCGTTGGAAACCAGGCCGCCGCGATTCTCCGTCAATGCTTCGATGTGCGCGGTCACGCCACGGCCCAGCGCGGAAGTCGCGCTGTAGGCGGTGACGGCCAGCGGTTGGATCGGAGCGGTCATGGTGAGCGCTTCGGAACGAAGGTCGGGCAGTATACGCAAGCGCTTAAAAACTCGTCATTCCGGGGCCGTCCGCGGCTTCATCGCGGGCGGAACCCGGAATCCAGTGTCTCTGCTTCACTTATCGCGCATAAATCAAGTCACTGGATTCCCGCTTGCGCGGAATGACGATAATCATTGAGCTTGCCGACAGCCGATGCCCCACATTCCCAGCCTGTTCCGCCGCGGCCCGTTCCGCTATCTGGCCGATCGTTATGTCTGGCATTCACTGGTCGTGACTGTGTTTGCGTGCGCATTGACCGGTGGCATTCTGTACGTGATTTATCTGTGGCGCGTAGCGCGGATCGCCGCGCAGGCGCCGTGCACGCCGACAGACGACCGGATGTTGCTGGTGTTCGGCCGCAAACTGGATCAAAACGGTGAACCCGAAGCCGATTACGCCGCGCGGTTGCAACGCGCTTTGACCGTGATCGCGGAATTGCACACAACGAAGATCATGTTGCTGGGCGGCGCATCCGGCGCGCATGTCAGCGAAGCCGCAGCCGGTCTGGACTGGCTGCGCGCGCACGGCTTGCCGCCCGGCATTGAAGTGATGCTGGAGCAAGCCTCGATCGATTCGCTGGAAAACCTGCATCACGCGCGCTCGCTGCTGGGTACGCCGCTGCCACCGGTGGCGCTGGTCAGCAGCCGCTATCACCTCGCGCGTTGTCTGGCGCTGGCGCGCTCGCTCGGCTTTCCCGCGATCGCTTGCGCCGCGGAACCGCGTTTGCGTTGGACCCCGCGTGTCGCGCGCCGCATCGCGCTGGAAGCCGGTTATTTGATGTGGCAGCAGACCGGTACCGCCTGGGCGCGCCTGATCCGCAACAGGCGCATGCTGGAGCGCGTGACGTAAACTTGGGAACCCCACCAGCGGCGATCCCACCGCCATCGGGGATCATCAGGGGATAAACCAATGTCGAAATCACGCATTCTGTTGTTGCTGTTCGCGCCGTTGCTGTTATTGACCATGGCCTTCCGCCAGGTGCCACTGGTCGATCAGCCGCCGATCGCGGTGCCGGCCGGTTTCAATGACGCGCAGGTGGAAAATGTGATCGCGCAGGCGCTGATGCTGCGCGGCTGGACCATCGACAGCCGCAAGGCCGGCGAGATCGACGCGACCTACGCGCCGCGCGACTTCAGCGTCAGCATCGCGGTGCATTACGACACCCGGCAGATACGCATCAACTACGTCACCAGCAACAATTTGAAATACGAAGTGAAGAACGGCCAGCGGATGATCCACACCAATTACGCGAGCTGGATCAAGAACCTCGTCAACGACATCCACAACCAGTTCATGATGGCGAAGTAGAGCACACGTTCGAACCCCTCTCCCGCTGGGAGAGGGTGAGGCGAATGCTAATCTGCTTCCATGCCAGACCACATCAACGAAGTCGACGAGTATCTGCGCGGTTTGCAGGGTCGCCTGTGCGCCGCGCTGGAGAATCTCGATGACGCCGCGCGCTTTGCCGAAGACCGCTGGCAACGCGAGGAAACCCTCACCCCACCACTCGCTCCCGCTGCGCGGGCGAGGGACGTTGGAGGGCAGTCTGCGACTGCCAACTCATCCATGGGTGGCGGCGGGTGCACGCACGTGCTGAAAGACGGCGCGGTGTTCGAGCAGGCCGGCGTCGGCTATTCGCGCGTGCACGGCGATACCCTGCCACCCTCCGCCAGCGCGCTGCGGCCGGAACTGGGCGGACGTTCCTGGACCGCGAGCGGCGTGTCGCTGGTCGCGCACCCGCGCAATCCGTATGTGCCGACCGCGCATTTGAACGTGCGCTATTTCGAGGCGCGCAAACCCGATGCGGAACCCGTGTGGTGGTTCGGCGGCGGTTTCGATTTGACGCCGTTCTATCCGTTCGATGAGGACTGCGTGCACTGGCACACGGTCGCGCGCGATCTGTGCGCGCCGTTCGGCGAAGGCGTCTATCCGAAATTCAAGAAATGGTGCGATGAGTATTTCTTTCTCAAGCACCGCAACGAGGCGCGCGGCGTCGGCGGCCTGTTCTTCGATGACTTGAACGAATGGGGATTCGAGCGTTGCTTCGAATTCCTGCGCGCGGTCGGCGACGGATTTCCCAACGCCTATCTGCCGATCGTGCGTCGCCGCAAGGACACGCCGTGGAGCGAGCGCGAGCGGGAGTTCCAGTTATACCGCCGCGGCCGCTACGTGGAGTTCAACCTGGTCTACGACCGCGGCACCCTGTTCGGCCTGCAATCGGGCGGCCGCGCCGAATCGATTCTGATGTCGCTGCCGCCGCGCCTTCGCTACGAATATGGCTACGCGCCGGAGGCGGGTGACGTGGAAGCACGGTTGGGGGAGTACCTTAAGCCGCGCGATTGGGTGTAGATCATGAAATTCAAAATTTGCTATGAGCGGTTATTAGCAGCCTTCTATTTAACCTCAGTGCTCATTGGCCAGTCCAGCGAAGCTGCAGAACCAAAACTAAGTAATGAACAGATAATGTCCGTCGTCAAGCAGGCAACTTGGGCGTTTTGTCATCAACCCAAAAGAACAATAGTGGATAGTCGATTAACGGTGATGTTTCACAACAGTATGTGGGGCGTTATCGCGTCACCTGTTTTCTTGGGATCAGGTGGGAAGAGGTATTGTTGCGCGGTAGATCAAGACGCTTTCTTTGACTTTTCTTCGTCGGGGAGGCTTCTGAAGACAATAAATGCAGATACTGATTCGAATTGACTTGCGTAAACATGCGTAGGTTGGGAGGTTCACGCCAGCCTATGTGCTGATGGCAGCACCACGAAAGTCTCTCCTTCGTCTTCTCCCGCGTTCTGATGCATTTCCTCTGCGCTCTTCGGCACCGAGAGCGAGAGGCCGTCCGTTGATTGGCGGGTGATCAGCAACAACTCCGGGGCTTTCGAGACGATT
This sequence comes from Rhodanobacteraceae bacterium, assembly GCA_039923855.1. GTDB lineage: Bacteria > Pseudomonadota > Gammaproteobacteria > Xanthomonadales > Rhodanobacteraceae > 66-474. The sequence continues at coordinate 23,214 of JBDTBW010000044.1, forward strand.
TCGCGTGTTGAAACATTCCATCCCCATTCCGTCGGGATTCCGTGCGGGGGTGTTTCGGGCAGATGAAGACGGATGCCTTGATCCGCGTTGAGTTCATCAGGCTCCCACGACATCGTCGCAAAGAGATCCGGCGCTCCGGCTTTGCGGCTTTGATCCCTCAAGTCATCGTCCAATCCATCGAGCAGATCATCTTCCACGCCTTCATCGAAGCGGATGCGTACAAATCGCTCTTCGCGGTTCTCGATTTGCCAACACGCGGCAAGCGGTTGCGTGTTGGCGTCGAGTAGGATGATGGCCGCGAAAACACGTTCACGCGCCATGCCGGCGGTAATAAAGGCCGGCTTGTCCGCCCAGTCGTCAGGAAAATCGATGCCTTGGTAGAACTCCGCGACGACCCGAGATGTGACGATCGCAGTCATGGGCTTACGGTCGAGCCCCCTCCCACCGATTCGCGTTCTTCGAAAAACCCGGACGCTGCACGCGCACGACGCAGAAGCGTTGGCCACTCGGCGCCCACATCACCACCCAGCGTTCCAGCCGCTTGAACACCGTGGCGCCGAGTTTTTCCAGCCGCGCCACTTCCGCTTCGATGTCATCGGTCTCGATGTCCAGGTGCACGCGACTTTCGTGCTCCACGCGCTGGAGTTGCAGCATCGGTTCGTCCGGCGGTGTCTGCAACTGTCGGTAATTGTCGCGGCTGCCGGGATGATCCCTATCCACCGGCCGGCCCAGCGCTGCGCCCCAGAAGCAGGCCGCCTCATCGATATCGGAAACGTTGCAATCAATCTGTATGGAGCACAGACGCGAGTGGTGCATCGGCGGTCCTCAATCAAAATTATCGAGCAAACGGCAGCACACGTAGCACTTCGGGAGCACACCTCTCCCGCTGGCGGGAGAAGGGACGTTCGCGGCGCAACCCGCCTATCCTGAGCTTGTCGAAGGGCTCGCTCCTACCGCGTTTGCATCATCTTCTCGCGCCTGGCGCGAAACTCGCTGCCGGGTTTCCACTGCGGCCACTGGTCGCTGTTCGCTAATTCATCGCCGACTTCGAACAGAGCCTGCGTGTCCTGCGCCACGCCGGAGAAATCCCAGTTCGGGTCGAAGTTGTCGTGGACAGTGTGATAGCGGTGTGCGGTGTAATCGGCCAGCGCAGCGCGGCCGTCCATCACGCCGCCGTGCAACATGTCATCGCCGGTCTGGGTCATCAGCGCCGGCACGCCGGCCTTGGCGAAGCTGAAGTGATCGGCGCGATAGAAAAAGCCGTTCTGAGGCGTGGCGTCGGGGCTGGCGTAACGGTCCTGTTTCTTCAGCGCAGCCTTCAGCATGTCTTCCAGTTGCGACTGGCCGCTGCCGATGATCTGCATGTTCTTGGTCGGCCCGATCGTGTCCATCGCATCCATATTGATGTCGGCCACGGTCTTGTCGAGGGGAAATACGGGATGCCGGGTGTAATACAGCGAACCGAGCAGGCCGGACTCCTCCAGCGTGGTCGCGATGAACAACACGCTGCGCTTGGGCGCCGGCTTCTGCTGCGCGAACGCGCCGGCAAGTTCCAGCAGCGCCGCGATGCCGGTGCCGTTGTCGATCGCGCCATTGAAAATCTGATCGCCCTTCAGTTTCGGATCGCGTCCGAAGTGATCCCAATGCGCGGAATAGATGATCATCTCGTCGGGTTTCTCGCTACCACGAATCATGCCCATCACGTTGTTGGCGCTGCCGTGCTCGATCTGGCTGTCCAGCGCGATTGAGGCTTTGGCCTGCAACGCGACCGGTTTGAAACCGCGCTTCGAGGCATCGGCTTTCAAGTTGTCGAAATCCAGCCCCGCTTTGGCGAACAGTGTTCGCGCGGCATCGGCGGTGAGCCAACCCGCGACCGGCACGCGCGGCGCGGGATCCTCAGAGGCCGGCAGACTCAACTGCTGGCCGGTCCAACTGTTCTTCACCACTTTCCACGGGTAACCGGCGGCGCCGGTTTCGTGCACGATCAGGCAAGCCGCCGCGCCTTCGCGCGCGCATTGCTCGTATTTGTAGGTCCAGCGGCCGTAATAAGTCATGCTGCGGCCCTTGAACAATTTCGGATCGTTGGTCGCGTAACCCGGATCGTTGACCAGCACGACGACGGTTTTGCCCTTGACGTCCTGATTGGCGTAGTCGTTCCACTGGTATTCTGGCGCATCGATGCCGTAGCCCAGATACACGATGTCGGAATCCTTGATCGCGACATGCGGCTTGTTCTGCGGGTCGTACACAACCATGTCCGTGCCATAGGCGAAGGATTGCGTGCCTCCGCCCTCGCGCACATCGAGTTTCAGCCCATCCTTGTTTTGCAGCGTTGTCGAGACTGTCGGCACCTGCTGGAACCACGAACCATGGTTGCCGGGTTGCAAGTCGAGCTTCTTGAATTGCTCGACGATGTAACTCGTCGCGCGCTGAGCCCCCTCGGTGCCGGGCTTGCGGCCCTCCATGTAATCCGAAGAGATCGCCTTGTCGTAGTCGCGGAAGCCCGCGGCGGTGATCGCCGGCGAAAACGTTTTTTGATTGGCGATAGGCGCATCGGCGGCCTCGGCTGTGGGAAGAGCCAGCGCGGCGATGGAAAGGGCGAGGACAAGGTGGCGCATGGCGGCTTCCTTCCGATCAGAAACAAAGAGTGTAGAACGCGGGCGCGCGGCTGGCATGTTGCGGTGCAACCTTGAGTACCTTCATCAGGCTCGTCGCCCCGGCGTAGGCCGGGGCCCAGTGATGAAAAGCATGGTCTGGCGTCATCCCCACTCGATTCCGGTTTGCGCCGGAATGACGAAATGGAATGTAGCTGCACGTCGCACCGCAAAGGACTAGGCTTACCGATCAGGAAGGAAAATGCCATGTGTCACAGAATGTTGATCGCCGTAGCGTTGCTGGTTGTCGCGATGCCCAGTCTCGCCGCAGACGCCCCGCCGCCATCGAACGTTCATTCTGAACTGCGCGCGATCGCGCAAGCCGTCTCGCCGGATGAACTGCACGCGACGATCGCGAAACTGGTTTCGTTCGGTACCCGAAGCACGCTATCCGATACCAAATCCGACACGCGCGGGATCGGCGCGGCGCGGCGCTGGGTCAAGTCGAAGTTTCAAGACATTTCGAAAGACTGCGGCGGTTGTCTGCAAGTCGTTACGCCGTCAAAGACCTTCACCGGCGAGCGCATGCCCAAGGGCGGCGTCGAGGTGATGGACATCGTCGCGATCCAGCGCGGCGTTTCCGACCCCAACCGCGTGATCGTGATCACCGGACATCTCGATTCGCGCCGCACCGATGTGATGGACGCCACCGGCGATGCGCCCGGTGCCGACGACGATGCTTCCGGCGTGGCCGCGTTGATCGAAGCCGCGCGCGTGCTGTCGAAATACAAGTTTGCGGCGACCCTGGTGTATTCGGCGGATTCCGGCGAGGAGCAAGGTTTGTACGGCGGCAAGATCATCGCGCAGTACGCGGTCGATCAGGGCTGGAACGTGGAGGCCGACCTCAACAACGACATCGTCGGCGCCTCCTGCGGCGGTGATGGCATGTGCGATCCGCATACGGTGCGCGTGTTCTCCGAAGGCACCAAAACCAACGAGACTTTGAAGCAAGCGGCGTATCGCCGTTATCACGGCGGCGAGGTCGATTCGCCATCGCGCAATATCGCGCGCTACATGGCGACGCTCGCCGATCAGTATCTGGATAATTTCCATGTGCGGATGGTCTACCGCACCGATCGCTACGGCCGCGGCGGCGATCAGGTGTCGTTCCTCGAACAAGGCTTTCCCGCGGTGCGCGTCACCGAGGGCCACGAAAACTACGCGCATCAGCATCAGGATGTCCGCATCGAGAACGGCGTGCACTACGGCGACACCATCGATCACGACGATTTCAACTATCTCGCGCAGGTCACGCGCTTGAACGCGATCACGATGTCCGCGATGGCCGCGGCACCGGCGCCGCCGGCGGGCGTGGACATCAAGGGCGCGGTGACCTACGACACCACCGTCTCATGGAAACCTTCGCCGGGCGCAACCGGTTACAAATTGTGGTGGCGCGAAACCACCGCACCGCAATGGCAGCATTCGCGCGACGCCGGCGACGCGACTTCCATCGTGTTGAAGGGCATCAACATCGACGACTGGTTCTTCGGCGTGTCGGCGGTGGGCAAGGACGGTTGGGAAAGTCCGGTGGAGTTTCCGGGAGATGCGGGGAGTTTCGCGCGGTCGCCGGCGGTGGATGAGAAAGCCAGTCACCAGTGACCGGCGTGCGCATGGATCGAAGAAATCAGGATCGCGGTTTGGCGCGACCCGTCGGGATTGTGGAATGCGTGCGCCGGGGCAACACGGCAAGACAAGGACGTTGAGCCGATGTTGCCTGCGTCTCGCCTGAGCTATCGCCGTGGTTTGGCGCGATGCGTCGGCACCGCGCTCCACGGATTCTCGGGCCAGGGATGCTTCGGATAACGCCCTTTCAACTCCTTTTTCACTTCGGGATAGGTGCGTTCCCAAAACCCGCGCAGGTCTTGCGTAACCTGGATCGGCCGGCCGGCGGGCGAGAGCAGATGCAGCGTCACCGGCACACGGCCGCAGGCGACGCGCGGGGTGTCGGCCATGCCGAACAATTCCTGCAGCTTCACCGCCAGCACCGGAGACGGTCGCGGATTCTCCGCACGATCCGTTTCGCCTTGCAGGGCATCACCGTAGTCGAGCCTGCGCGTCATGCCCGAAGGCACGCTCAACGCATCCGGCGCGTGTTCATCCAGCAACTTGCGCTGCTGCCAGTCGAGTAACGTCGCGAAAGCCCCCGACAATCCCGCCGACGACAACGCATCCAGCTTGCGTTTGCCTCGCAGCGTGGGCGCCAGCCATTGTTCAAGCGTGCCGAGCAATGCCGCATCGGTTACGTCGGGCAAGCCGACATCCGGCATCGCGCCGCGCAGCCATGCGATGCGCGAACGCAAGCGTCGCGTGGCATCGCTCCACGGCAACGCATCGATCCCGCGCGCGCGGATCATCGCGAGCAGCGCGGGCAGCGCGTCATCCGCGGTCACCGGCACGGCTCGCCGCGACAGCACGATCGCATCGAAACGCCGCTCCTCGAACACCTCGACCACATCGTTGCTTTCGTTGATGCGCACGACGCGCTCGCGTTGCAGCCGCGGCGAGTAGTCGCGTTCCAGCAACGCGGGATCGAACGGTGCGGCGGTCAGGATCAAACTGTCGCGCGTGTCGAAGCGCAGTTCGACCGCAACCAGCCACGCTTCGCCGTGCAATGCGGATTCCTCGTGCAAGCGCGTGCCGCGGCCATTGGCGAGCACGTAACGGCGCGGGTCACGCCCGTCCTGTTTGGCGACGCGATCGGGAAACGCGTGCAACAGCAGATTGCCGACGGCGAGCGCATCCGGCGCGCCGCTGGCGGGGTTGCGTACGTCCAGCCGCTTGCGCCAGCCGCGCGACGCCTGTTCGACCGCCGCCAACGCGCCCGCATCGGCAGCGTATTCGCGTCCGGCACGCGCGCCACCCTCACGCCACGGAGCTCTTCTGCCAAGGTCGGCACCCGCATCCCGCCATGCGTGCAACGCATCGACTTGCATCCGCAAATCATCGTTGAATGCGCCACGCAACGGCGAGCGCGCTTCCAGCAACGCCAGCAGATCGGCGATCAATGCATGCAAGGTTTTCGGCGCACGCAAAGCGGCAGCGGCGAGGCGCGGCGTCGCGCCGAGTTGCAGCATCTTGCGACCGAGCGCGGTGATACGCCGGGTGTCGTCCAGCCCGCCAAGCCGTTGCAACAGTTCGCGCGCCTGCGCCAGCGCGCCGGCGGGCGGCGGGTCGAGCCAGCGCAATGCATCATCCGCACTTCCCCACGCCGCAAGTTCCAGCGCGAGACCCGACAACTCGACCAAAGCGATTTCCGGCGTGCGGGCGGGTTCCAGGCGCTGACTCTGCGGCCACAATCGATACGCGACGCCTGGCGCCACACGCCCCGCGCGGCCGGCGCGTTGATCGGCCGAAGCCTGCGAGATGTTCACCGTCTGCAATCGCGTGAAGCCCGAGTTCGGATCGAAACGCGGTTCGCGCGCGAGTCCGGTATCGATCACCGCGCGGATGCCCGGTAGGGTGACACTGGATTCGGCGACGTTGGTGGCGAGGATCACGCGGCGGATGCCGGTGCCATCCATGGCGGAAGTGCTCCGTGGCGCAAGGGCGGCGTGCTGCTCGGCCAGCGACAGATCGCCATGCAGGGGCAACAACATGATCCCCTCCCCCAGCGGGGGAGGTTTAGGGTGGGGATATTCAGGGTCGGGGTGGGGGGAAGTTCGCCGCACACTTTTATCGCGCGGTTCTTTCGCCATGTTCCCCCTATTCGCCTCGCGTGCACCTTCTCCCGTGAACGGAGGAAGGGAAAGAGCCAGCGCACGCTGCGCCCTCGCGATTTCCCTTCGCCCCGGCAGAAATACCAGCACGTCGCCATCGGTTTCGCTCAACGCCTGCGTCACCGCGCGGCATAATGATGTGACGCCGTCCTCGCCGCGCCGCGCGATGGGATGTTCGATGCGCACCGGATAGGCGCGGCCTTCGCTGCGGATCACCGGCGCGTCGAACCACGGGGCTCTTCCACCATGGATAGCGCCGATCATCCCGTCCAGTGTCGCCGACATCACGATCAGGCGCAGATCGGGCCGCAGCGACGCCTGCACGTCCAGCGCCAGCGCCGCGCCCAGATCGCCTGGCAAGTGACGTTCGTGAAACTCGTCGAACAGGATCGCGCCGACAGCGGGCAATTCCGGGTCGTCCTGCAACATTCGTGTGAGGATTCCCTCCGTGACCACTTCGATGCGCGTGTTCGCCGATAACCGCGATTCGAAACGGATCCGGTAGCCGATGGTCTGCCCGACCGGTTCGCCAAGTTGCGACGACATGAACTCCGCGGCCGCCCGCGCGGCCAGACGGCGCGGCTCCAGCATCAGGATTTTTCTGCCCGCGAGCCACGCTTCGTCGAGCAAGGCGACCGGCATCCGGGTGGTCTTGCCCGCACCGGGTGGGGCTTCCAGCACCAAGCGCGGGTGCTCGTGCAACGAGGCAAGAATGCGCGACAGGAATTGAGTGATAGGGAAATCCGCAGTATCCATTCGCCATTGTAAGAGCCGGCCGGGCGACAACACGTTCATCGCCTTGACACGCGCGGGTCGCTAGCAGACCCGCTCTTGGTGTTAACAGGTTCTGGCTTGATCTGGCGTTCGAATTTTTCCCTCTCGTCATTCCGGACGTCGCGTAGTGGCGATCCGGAATCCAGCCTTATAACGGGTGTAGAGAAACGGGATTCCGGGTTCCGCGCTGCGCGCGGCCGCGGAATGACGACAAATGTTGTTACGCTTCTCGTCTCTCGTCTCTCGTCTCCCGTTCTTTCGCCATGCCCCTCATCGATATCGGCGCCAACCTCACCCACGAATCGTTCCGCCACGATCTGGATGACGTACTGACGCGCGCGAAAGACCACGGCGTCGAATGCATCGTGGTGACCGGCGCCTCGCGCGAGGGCAGCGAAGCCGCGCTGCGGCTTGCGCGCGCGCATCTTGGTGTGCTGTACGCCACCGCCGGCGTGCATCCGCATCATGCGACCGGGTACGACGCCGATACCGATGCATCATTGCGCGCGCTCGCGCGCGAACCGGAAGTCAAAGCCGTCGGCGAAACCGGTCTGGATTACTACCGCAATTATTCGCCGCGCGAAGCGCAACTGGCGGCGTTCGAAAAGCAACTGGCGATCGCGGTCGATCTGCGAAGGCCCTTGTTCCTGCATCAACGCGACGCGCACGCCGATTTCCTGAGCCTGCTGAAACCCGCGCGGGACAAGGTTCCCGCCGCCGTTGTGCATTGCTTCACCGACAACCGCGAGGCGCTGCACGCTTATCTCGACCTGGATTGCCACATCGGCATCACCGGCTGGATCTGTGATGAGCGCCGGGGCGTGCATCTGCGCGAGCTGGTGCGCGACATTCCGGCGGATCGCCTGATGCTGGAGACCGACGCGCCGTACTTACTGCCGCGCACGGTCAGACCCGCGCCTGCGCAACGCCGCAACGAGCCGATGTATCTGGCGAACATTTGTGAGCAGGTCGCGCGCGACCGCGGTGAGCCGGTCGAGACCACCGCGGCCCAAAGCGCCGCCGTGGCCCGGTCGGTTTTCGGGTTGTAGAAGCGCGCATCCCGCGCGACCTGCTGTTCCCGGACGAGCGACAAAAATCGGGATGACGAGCCTAATTTTCAGCGTGCGCCTACATAAACAAAAAATGTTGCGGCGCAGGATTGTGAGCCGAGTCACAAAGCTGCTACGCTCGCCCTTCGCGCAAGTTTTTTATCGGCACACATAGAGAGCACCACGGGCGGGGGAACAAATGCTGATCGTTTGCCGCGCCGTATCCGTGGAATGGAATCCAACCGTCGCCGTCGGGTTATGACATCAGCCACTTGGGAAAACGCACGCCTGCCACGTTCCGACACAGCTTCGCTGTCGTCGGGCACCGGGTTGTACGCCTCCCCGGTGACTGACGCCGCAACCGGACGCACGATGAATTAGCGGCAACGGGCTCAGAGGGGGCCTTTGCATGTCACAACGGGGAAATCCACGCGCCGCCTCATCGCCGCGCGGCCAAGCACCACCAACGAATCCGAACCTGCCACGGTCCAGCGCCGCGGCGGGCTTGCGTGTGGCTGCCTGACAGCCATCCAATCGAATATCCAGAGAGTGAGAGCGAGCCATGAACAAGAAAATCTATAGCCTGGTCTGGAACAAATCCCTGAGCCAAGTGGTGGTTGCGTCGGAGCTGGCCACTAGCAAGAGCGTCGGCGCGGCGGCCGGCACGGGCCGCTCAAACACTGGATTGCGCCTGGCGCAGCTTGCGCTGGCGACGATGCTGGTCTTCGGCACGGTGCCGCTGGCTCTGGCGGCCCAGGCGAAGGCATTGGCGGCCGCGCACACCAATACAGTCGCCGTTGCCGAGACGACCACCGACGCCTACTTCAAGGCCAACGGTCCGGCCGATGGCACCGATGACGCTTCGGCCTCCGGCAACCGCGCGGTGGCGATTGGTGCTCGCGCCGTTGCCAGTGGCGATTACAGCAGCGCGATCGGCAATGGCGCCATGGCAAGCGGCCTTAGCTCGTCGGCGTTCGGTGTGGATTCCAGCGCAAGTGGCCAGAACAGCTTCGCGATCGGCACCCTGTCCAACGCCAGTGGCGTGGGCGCCACGGCGATGGGCAATAATGCGGCGGCCAGCGGCATCGGCGCGGCGGCGGTCGGCTTGAACGCCAACGCAAGCAACGACTACGCCACCGCGATCGGCAACAATGCGGTTGC
>JBDTBW010000045.1:0-15023 GCA_039923855.1 Rhodanobacteraceae bacterium
GGTTGTCATCGCCGGGGAGCAGGATGTCGTCCAGGCGCCCTTCGGGCACCGGGTTGTGCATCAGGCCCGAGATGGTCTCACTCACTCCCATTCCAGCGCTCCCTTCTTCCACACGTAGACGAAGCCGAGCAACAGCATGCCGGCGAAGATGCCCATCTCGATCAGGCCGACCACGCCCAGCTCGCGGAACACCGTCGCCCACGGCACGATGAAGATGATCTCCAGGTCGAAGATGATGAACTGGATGGCGATCAGGTAGTAACGGATGTCGAACTGCATCCGCGAATCCTCGAACGCAGCGAAGCCGCACTCGTAGGGCGAAAGCTTTTCGGCAGTGGGCCGCTTGGGCCCGATCAGGTTGCCGACGATCAGCAGCGCGATGCCGATGCCCGTGGCAACGAACAGGAACACCAGCGTCGGCAGATATTCGGCGAGCACGCGTTGTTCTCTCGGCTACTTGCCGCCAGTGGCGGCCGTTGCTGGAGCTGCGCATCGCTGCGCGGTGCCCCGTTCCGCCCGTTTCCACGAACTGCTGGAAACGGACTCTGTGGTGAAACATCCCGCAAGCTTCCCCGCCTGGATGCGAAGGACTCGCGAATGTGGTGCCCAAGGGGGGACTCGAACCCCCACGACCGAAGCCGTTACCACCTCAAGGTAGTGCGTCTACCAATTCCGCCACCTGGGCGCAGGTGTTCGACATCATCCGCGTTTGCGAGCCCAAATCGTCATTCCGGCGAAAGCCGGAATCCAGTTTTTTTCGATCTACCGTCTGAGATCCGGATCCCGGCTTACTCCTGGATGACGGCTTCTCAAGATATTTCCTAGCCTCCCGATGATGCCGGTTTCGGTGTCGCCGGTTTTGTCGCAGCCGGTTGTACTGGCGTCGCCTGCGGCACTTCGTTGTTTTGCGTTGGCACGGGCGTGCTTTGCGGAGGATTCGACAGTGCGTGCACGTTCGGGGAGGTCGCCGCCGTCGCCGACGCCGCCGGCAGTGGCGTCACCACCCCCGCCATCACGCCCAGACTCTGCTGCGGTTTCGCAACGCCGGCGTGGCTCAAGTAAATGCCCATCGCCAGACTCAGGATGAAAAACAATCCGGCCAATACGCCGGTGCTGCGGGTCAGGAAACTGGCCGAGCCGCGCGCGCCGAACACAGTACCTGAAGCACCGCCGCCGAAGCTTGAGCCGGCATCCGCGCCGGCGCCGCGCTGCAACAGGATCAGGACGATCATCGCCGCGGCGATCAGCACATAGAAAACGCTGAAGATGGTGAATAACATGGGAACTCCGCGAGACGCCGCTCAACGCGCCGCCGCGCATATCGCGAGAAAATCGGCGACTTTCAAGGAGGCGCCGCCGATCAGGCCGCCATCTACGTCCGGCTGCGCGAACAAATCCGCGGCATTGCCGGGCTTGACGCTGCCGCCGTACAGGATGCGGGTCGAACTGGCGATTTTAGCATCGCATCCCGCGAGTTGGCTACGCAAGGCCGCGTGCACGGCCTGAGCCTGATCGGGCGCCGCGATGCGGCCGCTGCCGATCGCCCACACCGGCTCGTAGGCCAGCACGATGCGCTCGAACGCGGCGATCCCGCAATGATCGATCACCGCTTGCAGTTGGCGCGAAACCACCTCGTGCGCGCGGCCGGCGTCGTGCTCATCCAGGGTTTCGCCGACGCACAGGATCGGGATCAAATCGTGCGCAAGGGCTTTCGCGACCTTGGCCGCGATTTGTTCGTCGGTTTCATGATGATAATGACGGCGTTCGGAGTGACCGGCCAGCACGTAATCGCACCCGGCGTCGCGCAGCATCGCCGCGGACACTTCGCCGGTGTAAGCACCATCGTCGTGTTCGCTGACATCCTGCGCGCCGACCGCCAACCCGCCATCGCGATGCTGCGCGGCCAGCGGTATCAGATACGGGAACGGTGGAAAGATCGCGAGATCGCAGTGTTGCGGCAGGTCGTCGATAATCGCCTGCGCCAGCGTGTCGGCGAAATCCCGCGAACCGTGCATCTTCCAGTTTCCAGCCACCAGTTTGCGGCGCATGTCGGGGTGTCCATTATCAAAGTGATTTGCAAGGATAGCGACGACGACGGGGCGACGCGAACGATGACTCACTTTTTATGCCGAACGCAACAGGTTACAACCGCTCAGGTTCCCGCGACGAGTTTCGCCAAGGCAAACGCCGCGCACGCGGCGATGCCGCCCACGATCACGGTCTGCAACGCGCCGCGTCGCGCGCCGGTGCCGGTGATGCGGCCCTTGATCCCGCCAAACACCGCCAGCGTGATCAACGTCGCCACCGCCGACACCCATAGCGCATCGCGCGGCGCGGCGATCAGCATGTATGGGATCAGCGGCACCAATCCGCCGATGACATAGGCGCCGCCAATGGTGCACGCGCTGCGCAGCGCGCGGCCTGGCACCGGATGTTCGAGGCCCAGTTCGTAGCGCATCATGAAATCGACCCATGCATCGTGATCCTTGTGGAAGACAGCGAGGATCGGCTCACATTGTTCACGGGTCAGCCCGTAACGCGCGAAGATGCCGACGATCTCCTCTTCTTCCTCGCGCGGCAACGCGGTGATTTCGTAACGCTCGCGCTTGCGTTCGCGCGCATAGTGCTCGGCATCGCCGCGCGCGGCGAGATAGCCGCCCAGTCCCATCGCGATCGCGCCGGCCGCGATCTCGGCCACGCCGGCGGTGACGATCAACCCCGATGCCGCCACCGCGCCCGACAAACCGGCAGCGAGCGCGAACGGCACGGTCAAGCCATCGGCCATGCCGATCACGATGTCGCGTACCAGTTCGGATGCGCCGAAATGTTTTTCGATGTGCGGGGCGCGCGTCATGATGGCTGCCGGATTGATCCTTCGCTTGCCGCCGCGGTCACTGCCTGCGCGAGCCTCTCTGCCAATCCGCGCACCTCGTCCAAGTCATCAGCCTCCACCGTGACACGCACCAGCGGCTCGGTGCCCGACGCGCGCAGCACCACCCGCCCGCGATTTTGCAACGTGTCGCGAACTTGCACGAGCGTGCGTTGCACGGATTGGGTTTCGATCAAGGCAGCGCCGTCGTCGACACGCAAATTGATCGTGATCTGCGGCAGGCGCCGCCATTCCGCGCGCGCCTGCTCGAGCGTCTGACCTGCCCGCGCCAGCGCCTCGAGCACGGCCAACGCCGCAACGATGGCGTCGCCGCTGCTGGCGCGATCAAGTATCAGGATATGTCCCGACGCCTCGCCGCCAAGCGTACCGCCGTGTTTTCTCAACGCTTGCATCACGTGTCGGTCGCCGACTGCGGCGCGCGTGAACTCGATGCCCAATTCGCGCAGACGCCGCTCCATCCCGTAATTGGTCATCAGTGTGCCGACGATCGGTCCGCGCAGCGTGCCGTCCGCGTGCGAGCCGCGCGCGAGGATATAAAGCAGATCGTCGCCATCGACCAGCGCGCCATTTGCGTCGACCATCTGCACGCGGTCGCCATCGCCGTCAAAGGCAATCCCGATATCCGCAGCATGCGCGCGCACCGCGTCCATCAACGATTGCGGATGCAAGGCGCCTACCTCGCGATTGATGTTGAAGCCATCCGGATCGGCGCCGATGCAGTGAAGCGTCGCGCCGAGCGCGGCGAACACCGCGGGCGCGACGTGATAAGTGGCGCCGTGCGCGCAATCGAGCACGATCGACAAGCCGCGCAAATCGAGCCCATCGCGCAAACTGCGCAGACAGAACGCGACGTAACGATCCGCCGCGTCGTCGATACGGCGAGCCTTGCCAAGTTTTTCCGCCGCCACGGTCATGAACGGCGCGCCGGTCTCGCGTTCGATCGCGTGCTCGGTATCGTCGTCGAGTTTTTCGCCGTCGGCGGAAAAAAACTTGATGCCATTGTCCTGGTGCGGATTGTGCGAGGCGCTGATCACGATGCCGGCGCTTGCGGAAAGTTCGCGCGTCAATTGCGCGACGCCGGGCGTGGGCATCGGTCCCAGCAGCAGCACATCGGCGCCGGCCGCGACCAGGCCCGCTTCCAGCGCGGATTCGAACATGTAGCCGGATACGCGGGTGTCCTTGCCGATCAGCACGCGCGCGCGTTTGCCATTGCCCAGCACCACGCCCGCGGCGCGTCCCAGCTTCAGCATGAACTCCGCGGTGATCGGCCACTCGCCGACGCGGCCGCGGATGCCGTCGGTGCCGAAGTAAACGCGGGGCTGGGGCATAGGTTTGGTGAGTGAGAAATGAATGGTGATGGCCGGAAGCCGGAAGCCGGAAGCCGGAAGCATAACAACCTGTCGTCATTCCGGGCCGCGCACAGCGCGGAACCCGGAATCCATTTTGATCTTGTTCTGTTTTGAAAAGCAAAAGTTTCCGGGCTCTGTTTCCGATGAACCCCCGGGACGGCCCTTCAGGAATGACGATATGGGTAAATTGCCGGGAATCAGCTAGTCGTCCCCGAACCGTTGCGAGCCGAACGGTTTCTCGGGTTTTTTCGGCATCGCATCGCCCGCGCTTACCGCATTCCAGATCGCCAGCGCATCGCGCGTGGCGGCCACATCGTGCACGCGCACGATCGCCGCGCCGCGCTGCACCGCGATCAGCGCCGCAGCCGCCGACCCGGCAGCGCGATTCGCCCCGTTTTCTCGTCCCGTCAGGGTGCCGATCATCGATTTGCGCGACAACCCGACCAGCAAGCCGGCGCCGAGATCGCGAAAACGTTCCAACCCACGCAGCAAGGCAAGATTGTGTTCCAGCGTCTTGCCGAAACCGAATCCCGGGTCGACCAGTACGCGGCGTTTGTCGATGCCCGCCATCTCGCAGGCGAACACGCGCTCGGCAAGAAACCGATGCACTTCGCCGACCACGTCATCGTACTGTGGATCATCCTGCATGGTGCGCGGCTCGCCGCGCATGTGCATCACGCAAACCGGCACCTTCAATTCCGCTGCGGTATCCAGCGCGCCGTCGCGGCGAAGCGCGTAGACGTCGTTGATCATGCCGGCGCCCGCGGCGACCCCGGCGCGCATCACTTCCGATTTGGACGTGTCAATACTGATCGGCACTTCGACCGCGCGCGCCAATACCTCGATCACCGGCACCACCCGCGCGATTTCATCGGTAGCGGAGATTTCATGAGCACCTGGCCGCGTGGATTCGCCGCCGACGTCCAGCAGATCCGCGCCCTGCTCCACCATCGCCACGCCGCGCGCGACCGCCGCGCCCACGTCCTCATGCAAGCCGTCGCCTGAAAACGAATCGTCGGTCAGGTTCAACACACCGGCGATGCGCGGACGATCCAGCCGCAGGATACGACCCAGACAATCCAATGAGGGAACGGCGTCGAACATCGCTTCATTTTCCAATGCTTGTCGCGGACAAGAGCGACGGCTTGGCGGATTGTGCGCTCGGCACCGTCACGGCGCTCGGAGCCGGTAATCCGACCTTGCCGCAGAACGCTGCAAACCGCGGATCATCCTTGTAGCGCAGAAGGAAAGGATCGAAAAGCAGGGAACTGATGCCGGGATCACGGTTGGCCCAGGCACGGTCCAGCCATTCGAACATCTTGCCCGGATCCTTGCGCAACGCATACACCTCCGCGATCTGATATGGCCCGTTGCCGGCCTGCTTGTCGATCAGGGTCTTCAGCGCGGCATCGGCGGCGGCGCGATCGGTGCCGATCTGGAGTGCCATCGCCAACGCGACGTCTCGCCAGATTCCCGGCGGTTCCTGCTGCGCCGCGCGCAGTGCGGCGTTGGCATCGCCACGCTGTACCTCGATCGTGGTCAATGTCTCGTACTGTCCGACTGCCCGCGGTTGCAACGCTATCGCCCGCCGGATCGCCGCCTCCGCCTCATCGAATCGACCGAGCGGCAACAGATACTGGGCGAGCCAGCCATACCAACCGGCGTGCAGAGGATCGCGCGACAGCGCCTCCTGGGTCAGCCGTACCGCGGGCGCGGGTTTGCCCAACGTCGCCAACAATACGCCCCACATGAATTTGGCGCCGCCGTTCTCCGGTGCGATTTGCAACGCACGTCGAAACTCGGCGTCCGCCGCGGTCCAGTCGAAATCCGCGCTTTGCAGCAGATAGGCGCGCGCAAGATGCGCCGATGCCGAGTTCGGATCGAGCGACAATGCGGTGCCGGCCGCCGCGCGCGCGTTCGCATAGGCCTGCTTCATGTCCGCGCCGCTCAGAAATTGCGCGGCATGCGACGTCCACACATGCGACAGCCCGGCATAGGCATCCGCATAACGCGGATCAAGACGAATCGCGTCGTTGTAGAAATCGATCGCTTTGCGGTCGTCGGCTTGCGTGTTGTTCGCATCATGAAACTTGCCCTGCAAATAGGCGGTGTAGGCATCGAGATTGCCGCTGGGCGGGCGGTCGCTCTGTATCACAGCGCCATCGCCGGGCAACAGCTTCGCCTTCAGTGCGATGGAGACCGCCTTGGTGATGTCGTCCTGCAGTACGAATAGATCCTGGTACGGCCGGTCGTAATGTTGCGACCACAACGTGCTGCCGTCGGCCACATTGATCAGCTCGGCGCTGACGCGTACGGCGTCCCCGGCGTGTCGCACGCTGCCTTCCAAAAGATGCGCCACACCGAGCTTCACGCCTATGCTGGCGCTGTCCTCCCTGGTGTCGCGAAACTGGAACGAGGAATTGCGGCCGATGACTTTGAGCCCGGCAAACTGCGACAAGGCCGTGATCAGATCCTCCGACAAGCCATCGGAAAAATACTGTTGCTTCGGATCGCCGCTTTCGTTGGTCAGCGGCAGCACCGCGATGGACTTGGCGGGAATCTTTGCCGCCACCGCAGCGGCGTCGTTGGCGGTTGCGCTCAAGCCCGCGCCTTTGCGCCAGACGAAAGTATTGGTCAGCAACAGCACAACCGCGAGCGCCAGTACCGCGATGATCGCGCGATCCAGCTTGCGGCCGGTCGAATGCGCGATCGAATCGTCCGGCGCGATCTCGCTCTCGCGCTTCAAGCCTTGCGGCGTGAATTCGTAAAACCACGCGAACGCGATCCAGAATGGAAACCCGATAACCGCTGCGATCAGGAACCAGCGCGTCGCCCAATCGGGCAACCCAATCGCCGGACTGAATTGCGACAGACCCTGTCCAAACGCCCACACCGCGCCGATATACAGCACGCCCGCGCGCAATACGTTGCGGCGCCTGAGTTCGGCAAACAATGAGGACTTTGCGTTCATGGTTTTGCCTGCACCCTCCGCTTCGCTTCGCCGTCGGCGATCAGCTTCTGGAAACGCGTTTCCTTCTGCATCGTCTGCGTTTCGCCTTGCATGTGCGTTACACGTTCGGAAACATTCAATTCGGGGCGGTGTCCCGCGCATCTTCACGGCTCAACGCGTGGCGGCCGAGTCGCAAGTTACGCCCCGCATCGTCGAGGATTTGCGTGATACCGGACATCAGGATGCCCTGGACTCCCGATCATCGAGCCGCGCCAGAATTTCGTGGAAGCGCGGCATTGCACGCAAGCTGTCGAGATCGCTGTCGTGTTCGAGCCAGTCGCGAAATCCGCCGCCCGTCGCGATTGCGCGCTCGAGCAGATCCAGCGCGCGTTCGTGCTCACCTGTGTGGGTGTAGGTGCATGCGGCATTGTAGAGCGTGCCGAAATCATCCGGCTGCAAACGCAACGCGGTCTCGATGCTGCGCCGGCCGCCCTCGATGTCGCCCAACCGCACCTGCATGCCGGCGGCGAGGTACAGTGCGCGTCCGTTCTCCGGATCGGCCGCGATCTCGGCGAGCGCAGACGGCAGGGCAAGCCGCACCAGCGCGACGCCGCGCACCTTGTCGCCCAGCGAATCGGCGGCGTTGGAAGCCAGCGAGATCGCCTGGAATTCGTCGGGGCGCACGCGGTGCGCGACTTCGAATTCCTCGATCGCCCGCGTGTGCTGACCGCGTGCATAGCAATGCCGGCCGAAATAATAGTGGGCCTCGTAGAGTTCCGGATTCAGTTCGACCGCCCGCTCGTACGCCGACACCGCGCCCTGATCGTCTCCCGCCAGCGACAACGTGTTGGCGTGCGCCACGTGCGCTTCCGCCAATTCCGGCGCCAGTTCGAGCGCGCGTTTCGCGGCGGCGAGCGCCTCTTCCAGCACGCCCGCAGGCTCGATGATCCTCCAGATCAGAAGCTGGGCCAGCGAATCGGCGAGCCCAGCGTGGGCCTGCGCGTAATCGGGATCAAGTGCGATCGCGCGCCGGAACATTTCGGGCGCCTTGGTCCAGTTGTCGCTGCTCTTCAGCAATTGGATCTGGCGACCGCGCAGATAAAACTCGTAGGCGCGCATGTCGCGCGGTGCATTGCGGCCCATTTCTAGTTCCGCAGCGCCCTTCAACGAGACGCGCAGCGCCCGCGCGACGCTGCGCGCGATTTCTTCCTGGATGGCGAAAATATCTTCCAAGCTGCGATCGAAGTTTTCCGACCACAGATGGTAACCATTGCCGGCATCGATCAACTGCGCGGTGACGCGCACGCGATCGCCGGCCTTGCGCACGCTGCCTTCCATGATCGCGGCGACGTTCAGGGCACGCCCGATTTCGCGCGCGTCCACGTCGCCGTCGCGAAAGCGGAACGAAGAGGTGCGCGAGGCCACGCGCAGACCGCGAATCGAAGCCAGCGCGTTCAGGATTTCCTCGGCCAGTCCGTCGCAGAAGTAACCCTGATCCTTTGCTACGCTGAGGTCGGCGAACGGCAGGATTGCAACCGAGGCTTCGGGCGCGACTGCCGGTTGCTTTGCAGACGGAGATTCGGATTTCAGCAGTGATGCGGTACGTTCGACGCCGCGCGGAATGATGTCGTATGCCCAGGACAGGACACAAGCGAGCACAAAACCCAGTGCGAGCAGCACCAGCAGCAGCCGCATCGACCAGGGCGGCAGGCCGATCGGTTCGAAGGTCGCGCTACCGAGCTGGATCAGTATCCAACTCGTCACCAGATAAACGGCAGCCACGCGAAACACGCGCCGGCGGCGAAACTCCGCGAACCCCTGTTTCACCGACATGGTCCAATCGCGCATAGAAAAACTCCAGCGGTACCGATCCCTTTATTGTCTCGCGTCTGCCGCCAGCGTGCGCTGTGCGGCGACTTGGTCGGGCGTCGGCAATCCGAGCTTTCGCAACAGCACCGCAAGGCGCGGATCGTTACGCAGTTTCGGAACAAGATAGGGTTGCTCGTAGATTGACGCCACACCGGGATCTCGTGTTTTCATCGCGGCACGCCGTTGTCGTCGAAACCGGTTTGGTGCAGCAACCGCAGATAGCGTGGGTCATGGCGGTAGTTGGCGAACAGCGGGCTGCGCAGCAGCACCACGCCGTCGGTGCCGCTGCCTTTGGTGTCGATCAGCAACTCGACGAATGCGAACAGATCATCGATATGCGACGGGAAAATGAGACTGATGCCGATGCGGTCGTTCGATACCGTTCGGCGGATGGCGTCGTAGTCGTTTGGTTGGCGCATGATCGCAAGCGTGGCATCGATCGTCTGCATGTATTCGTTGATCGCCGTTACGCTGTCGCCGCGACCGATCACTTCATTGTGGAGGATACTGCACAGTTGTTCGGCGTCCTGGATCCGGCCGGCCTTGACGTAGGCAATGAACAGGTTTTGGTTCACATAGAACAGATCCGGCGCGAGCGCCCGCCCAGCTTCCAATTGTGCGATCGATTCATCGATACGACCGTTGTACGTCAGCAGGTAGCCGTATAGATTGCGGAAGGCTGGCGCCATCGGATCGGATTCCACCGCACGCTTTGCGGTCGCCAACGCCTCGTCGCTGCGCCCCATCGCGCCGAGCCAGTCGGTGTAGACGAACAGGAACTCCGGATCGTTCGGCGCCTGCGCTTGGGCTTGCTTGAATTGCTGCTCGGCGGCCCGCCAATGCCAGGCATTGGCATACAGGCCGCCCAGCGCGACATGCGCTGCTGCAAGGTTCGGATCAAGCGCGATGGCGCGTTTGCAAGCTGCTTCGCCTTCGTTGTAGATCTGTGGCAAGCGCGCCTGTTGCGTGTCCGGCAGGTAATACGGCAGCACGTCCAAGCTCGCGCACAGGCCAGCCCAGGCTTGCGCGAAATCCGGGTCACGCCGCAAGGCGGCATGGTAAAGATCGATCGAACGCTGCATCTCCGCGCCGCGTGCGCGATACGCCTCGCGCGCTTCCAGGTACAAGTCGTGCGCTTGGGTGTCGGTAGTCGCGACCGCCACCAGCTGCGTTTTCTGCGCGCCGATGAGGGTGACCTTGAGCTTGTCGGTAATCGATCGTGCGATGCGTTCCTGCAGCGCGAAGACATCGGACAGATCGCCGTCGTAGCTTTCCGACCACAGATGGAAATCGTCGTCGGTGTGGATCAATTGCGCGGTGATGCGCACCTTGTCGTCTTGCTTGCGCACCGAGCCTTCGAGGACGTTGGCGACGCCGAGCGACTTTCCGATCGTGCGCAGATCCTCGTTGCGGCCCTTGTAGTAGAACGACGAGGTGCGTCCAGCAACTTTCAGGTCCTTCACCTGCGCGAGCGCATTGAGGATTTCCTCGGACATGCCATCCGAGAAATAGCCTTGGTCGTGTCCCGGGCTGAGGTCGAGGAACGGCAACACCGCGACGGATTTCGCCGGGATCTTCGCGAGCGCGACGGCGACATCGGAGACTCTCGTGGGTTGCAGTCCCGCGCCCTTGCGCCACACGAAGGTGTTGGTCAGCAGCAACACGACCGCGACAACCAGCACCACGATAATCCACTTGTCCAGCTTGCGTCCGGTCGAATGCGCGATGGAATCGTCCAGCGCGATCTCGCTTTCCCGCTTCAAGCCTTGCGGCGTGAATTCGTAGAACCACGCGAACGCGATCCAGAACGGAAAGCCGACAATGCCGGCGATCACGAACCAGCGCGCAATCCACTCGTAATCGCCGAACAGCGGCAACAGTTGCGCAAGCCCCTGCGCCAGCGCCCACACCGCGCCGATATACAGCACGCCCGCGCGCAATACGTTGCGGCGCTTGAGTTCGGCGATGAAAGAAAGCTTGGTGGTCATGGACTGGACTGCGCCTTCTCCGCAGCTTCGCCATCCACGACCAGCTTCTGAAAGCGCGGATCCTTGCGCAGCGGATCCCACGCCGGGTCGATCTTCAAGGTTGCCACCGACACGGTGTCGCCACTCGCCGAACCCATCAGCTGCTGGAGATGATCGATGGCAGACGATGTTTCGCCGACCTGTGCCTCCGTCCTCGCCAGGCGTTCGAGCTGGAACGCGCCATCGATCGGGTCGTGCGATATCGGCAGTCTGGTCACGGCGGCGTTTGCGGATTTCAACGCGGCGTCCTTCTGGCCGAGCCCGGCGTACACCAATCCCAGATAGCTGAGCGCGTCGGTCGTGGTGTTCGAGGTGTTGGAATTGTTGAGCTCGCCCTGCAATGCCTGTTCGGCCTGGACGAAGGCCGCATGCGCAAGAGCGGCTTCGCCTTTCATCGCGAAGGCATCTCCACGCAGCAGACCGACCGGCGTCAGGCTGTGTTCCCAGCGAGTCCGCAGCCAATCAGGCGCATGGGCGAGCACGGCCAGTGTCGCGTCGGGTTGGCGCTGGATCAGCGCGAGTCGGGCGCGCAGCAGCGATACCGATGCTTCCGGGTCCATGTCCGCGGGGATGGCCATCAGCACGCGCTCGGCGGCGACAAAGTCACCGGCAAACATCCTGGCGGTCGCGCGCTGCACCTGAGCCTCGATATCACCGGGAAAGATCGCCAAGGAGCGTGCATACGTGGCATCGGCGTCGGCGTAGCGGCGCACCATCACATACGAGTTGGCCATTTCGCGCGACACCAGCGAATAGCGCGGATCGAGGACTTCGGCCTGCTGCAGTTCCGGGATCCCGAGCGTGGGGCTTCCTTGCCGGCGGTGCACGTAGCCGATGGCCGCGAGGACCTCGGCGCTGTTGGGCATGCCGGCGAGCGCCTTGGTGAATTCATCCAGCGCTGGCGCATAGTCGCGATGGTCCCAGTAGTGGACATAGCCCATGGCCAGATGTGCCTCGGGCAAGTTGGGCTGCAACGCCAGCGCATGCTCGGCGGCGTCGCGCGCTGCATCGACCACAGCGGTACTGGGATCGACATTGTACCAATGCAGGTAACTTTGCAGATACGACAGTTGCGCCCAGGCCAACGCGAACTCGGGATCGGCGGCGATCGCGCGGCGATACAGGTCGGCCGCCTGTTTGCCGGTTGTGGCGGGATCGAGGGCGCTGCTGGTCCGCAACTGGTGGAACAGGTCTAGGCCCTTGAGGAACAGGTCGTGCGCTTCGGGACTCTTCGTCGGCACGCTGGCAATGCGCGCGGATTCCGCCGGCAGCAGTTGCGCCTGCAACGCATCGGCGACTTTCTCGGCCACGTCGCTCTGCACGGCGAACACATCCGCAATATCGCGGTCGTAGTTCTGCGCCCACAGGTGGCTGTCCGAATGCGCGTCGATCAACTGCAGGTTGATGCGCACCTTGCCGTCGGCTCTCTGCACGCTGCCTTCGAGCAGCGTCGCCACGCCGAGTTGTTCGGCGACGATCTTGAGGTTCGGCGGATGGCTGGCGTACTGCTCGGTTGAGGTCCGCGAGATCACTTTCAGATCATGGATGCCGGCAAGCCGCGTCAGGATTTCGTCCTGCATGCCGCTGGCGAAATAGGCATTGGCCTTATCGTCGCTCAGATTCTCGAACGGCAGCACCGCGATGGACTTGGCGGGGATTTTCGCAAGCGCTGGCGTCACTTGGGATGCTGTCGGAGTAATGACGGCATGGTTGGGCGCGATCGCCGGTGTTTGGGCGAAGCGCCACATCAGCGCGCCACCGATCGCCAGCAGCAGCGCGAGGATCATCAACTCGGTGGTGGACGCTCTCTGCGCGCCTTTTTCACCGTGGTACCAGGCCAGTACCAGAGCCACGAAGAAGCCAACGCACGCGGCAAGCAACAAGACGCGCTCGATGGAATCGGGCCACGCAAACCGTTGCGCGAAAATGTCGATGCCCTGTAGCAACGCAAACGCCGCGGCCACGTAGGCCACGGCCCACTGCACCAGCTTGCGTTGCTTCAGGCGGAGCAGGAAGCCCGTCATCGCCATCCCCCTTGGCGCGGCAGTGTAGCCGCGGCGAACGCGCGGTGGACGGTCAGGGCTGGGCCGTGCTGGAACCGGAAGCCGGCGGCATCACCCCGACCTTGCGCGCGAACGCGGCGAAACGCGGATCGTCCTTGTAGATGACGAAGAAAGGACTGATGAGTATCTCCACCACACCGCCATCGTGGGTCGCGTAAGCATGCTCCAGCCAGCGGAACATTTCGTCGGGCTGACCTCGTTGCGCGTACACCTCGGCGATCTGCGAGCCGGAATCGTCGGCATCCTCGGCAATCAACTTTTGCAGTGCCGCATCCGCCTGCTTGCGATCGCCATTCGCCCACCACACCAACGCCAGCGCCCAGGTGCGCCACGATGGATCGGTTTCCTGTTGCGCGGTGGCGATCGCCTCTGCCGTGCGGCCTTGCAACATCTGGGTGACGGCCAGCCACGCGTGCTGGAATCCGCCCTGCGGTCGCAATTCGATCGCCTTGCGCTCGGCGGCTTCGGCCTCCGCATAATGTCCCTGCGACACCAGACTGATCGAGAGATCATTCTGTGGGCGCGCCGACAGCGGGTCGAGCTCGATCGCAAGCCGGTATCCCGCGACCGCAACATCGAAACGGCCCAGTTCCGCATTCAACGCGGCCAGCCTGCGCACCGCGTCGGGGTTGTGCGGAGCAAGCTGCACCGCGCGGCGAAACTCCGCCTCGGCGTTGATCGGCTGCAAATCCAGATCGTCCAGAACCGAGCCGCGCGCAAGATGCGCTTCGGCGCTGCCGGGGTCGAGCCTCAAGGCTTTGGCCGCGGCGATCCTGCCGGTGGCGGCGGTGTTCGCAAGCTCGTCGCGCGACAAGGATTGCGGAAAATTGCTCACTAGCGCGGCATTCGCCATCGACAGCCGTGCCCAGGCGAACGCGTATTTCGGCTCGAGCGTGACCGCACGCCGATAGAACCGCGCCGCGCTGCGCAGATCGTCGGCGGTGTGACGCTCGAAGTGGAAATTGCCTTGCAACAGCGCGCCATAGGCCACCACATTCCCGTTGGGCGGCGTATCGGGCTTCAGTTGATTTCGAGGTTCACCGAGCAGCGTCGTTTGCAGCGCGTGCGCGACGGAGGTGGCGATGTCGGTCTGCACCGTGAACACGTCCTTCAATTCTCGATCGTAAATTTGCGACCACAACTGACTGCCGTCGGAGGCTTTTATCAGGGACGTGACGATACGGACGCGATCGCCCTGCATGCGCACGCTGCCTTCCAGCAGCGTCGCCACACCGAGCTTGGCGGCGATGCGCGCCGTATCGTTCTGCTGCTTGCCGCGAAACTGGAACGAGGAATTACGGCCGATCACCTTGAGATCGCGCACCTGGCCAAGCGCGGAAATCAATTCCTCGGACAGACCATCGGAGAAATAATCCTGGCGTGGGTCGCCGCTTTCGTTGACCAGCGGCAGCACCGCGATCGATTTGGCGGGAGCCTTCGCCAAGGCCGCTGCTACCAGGGCATTCGCGCGATTGTCCAACTCGGCGCCACCGTGCGGAATGAAGGTGTTGGTCGCCAGCAACACCACGGCGATGCCAAGGATGCCGATGATCCAGAAGTCCAGCTTGCGCCCGGTCAGGTGCGCGATGGATTCGCCCGGCGCGACTTCGCTTTCGCGCATGAATCCCTGAGGGGTGAGTTCGTAGAACCACGCGAACGCGATCCAGACCGGAAACCCGATGATCGCGGCGATCACGAATCGGCGCGTCAGCCATTCCGGCGCGCCGAAGGCCGGCCCCAATTGCGAGATGCCCTGCGCCAGCGCCCACACCGCACCAACGTACAGCAAGCCTTCCCGCAGCACATTGCGGCGTTTGAGTTCGGCGAAGAATGTCCGTGCGCGATTCAATGCCCGGCTCCGTTCGACGCCGCTGT
>JBDTBW010000046.1:0-19817 GCA_039923855.1 Rhodanobacteraceae bacterium
GGAATGGTCGGCAACTGGCCGCGTGGCTGGGTTTGGTGCCGACTCAGCACTCCAGCGGCGGGCACAGCCGGTTGGGCACGATCAGTTGTCGTGGCGATGCGTATCTGCGCACCTTGCTGATCCAGGGTGCGCGCAGCAGCCTGCAACGCGCCAAGGCGGTCGCTACGGAAAAGAGCACGCCCGAGCAAATCTGGATCCGACAACTGGCTTGCCGGATGCCCTTCGGCAAGCTGTTGGTGGCCATCGCCAACAAGCACGCTCGACAACTATGGGCGATGCTGGCACGTGAGGAATCCTACGATCCGCACGCGTGGCTGAAGCATCCGATGGTGCAGCGCCCAGCCGGCAAACACGCCATCCCGGCAGCCGTGGCATGAACATGTTTCACGTCAGCGCGAAGCGGTAGACAACGGGTCAGACCACCCCGGAGAGAACCTGACTAACTATCCGGACGTCCAAACGTGTTTCGGCCGATCCCCGAACACCGACGATACCGATGAATGAACGAGGTCTCCGGGTGCGGTTTATACCCTGGTCCGCACCAGCATCACCGGCGCAACAAGACCGTTTACAGAAATGCAGTCTGACAATCGTTGCATGCCGCGCCGCACTGACACGCATCACGCAGCAAACAGGAAAACACGATGACCCGCATCGGCCCGAAAGCTCAGGGCAAAAGCATCAAGCGCCCGGTGTTGACGGGAAGTCTCTTACAGAGTAGTTAGCTTACATTTTCAAGCAAGGGGAATTTCGCTCGGCCATTTTTTACAAATTCTGACAAAACCTCGATGCGACGATACTGCGCGGCAATCAATTTTGCGGCAGTTTCAACACTACCCGTGCGCACAATAAGCTCTTCAAAGCTTGTGAAGCCGAGCTGTTTGGCAAGTTCGAAACCTAGCTCGCGTATGAGCCTTACTTCATCAACCGAGAGTTGAAGCGTTTCAATTCTATGTTGTGCTCGCCGCTTTGCGATGCTGCTAAAAAGATCATGCAGTGACTTATAAGCCTTGGCTAGAGTGATCGCGGCGACGCCAGTGGCCGTTAGCGCTCCGGCGATCTTAACCATGGCATCCACGCAAAGCGATAACTCGATCCAACCCGGCGACGCATAAGAGATTGAGCAAACTCGCGGCCGGAGAATTGGTGGTACTCGGTTTTGAAGCACGGTATAGATGTTTACGTAGGAATAACCACCGCGCCACGGGTAACCTTGGAGAGCATCGTTGATGCGTTCCTCATCTACCGAAGAATCGGACAAATCTAGGCAGTAGTAAAACGCATATGCTTGCGAGAGGGCATGGGGTAGTTCATATAAGTTCTTCAGGCTCCAGTCGCCACCTAGCAAGATGCGATAGTTTCCGCGTCCTTCCACATCCTTCCCCTTTGTAAGCTAACTATTGAATATACGGATTCGTCAGCCCGGTTATACATCTCACGACACACGCCGCCAACCGTAGCACAACTCCATGATTGTGAAACAGTTTGCGACACCGAATCCGGATAACGATACGCTGTATAGACGGATTCAGAAGACGCGGAACCTGCGCTATGGTGCCATTTTTTTCACCACGAGGAGCGACCGTCATGGGGTGAACTGCCCCGTACACCACCACTACGTCTCATGGATCAAGTCTCCGCGCTTTGCCGCCGTCGCCACCTGAGCAGGCGTACCGAAAAGGCTTATCGTTTCTGGATCCGCCGCTACATTCTGTTTCACCACAAACAACATCCTCGTGCGCTGGGCACGCAAGGCATTGCGCCTTTCGTGAACCATCTGGCGGTTGATCGCCACGTCGCTGCGTCCACGCAGTCGCAGGCGTTGAATGCCATCTTGTTCTTGTACCGCGATGTCCTGGAACAGGAGGTCGGGCACTTGGATGGTTTACGCCGTGTTCAACGCCCGTCCAGACTTCCGGTCGTGCTGGCGGTCGAGGAGGTTCGCAACACCTTGGCCAAGATGCACGGAACGCCCAGACTGATGGCCGAGTTGCTCTATGGTGCCGGACTGCGTGTCACGGAGTGCATGACGCTTCGCGTGAAAGACCTCGATTTTCGCGCAGGCACCATCACTATACGCAGTGGCAAGGGCGCCAAGGACCGCACCACCGTGTTGCCGACGGCGCTGAGGCAAACCCTGCAACAGCATCTGCTTCGAGTCATCGCCCTGTACAAACACGATGTGCACCGAGGCCGCGGGTATGTCCCTTTACCGGGCGCGTTGCATCGCAAGTATCCCAATGCTTCCCGCAGTGTTGCTTGGCAGTTTGTGTTTCCATCCAGAGCCGTACAGCCCTGTCCGGAAACCGGCAAGCTGCTGCGTTGGCATGCTTCACCGTCTACCGTCCAAAAGGCATTCAAGCGCGCACTGGAGCAAGCCGGCGTGCACAAACATGCCAGCGTGCACACGTTGCGGCATTCGTTTGCCACCCACCTGCTCGCCCAGGGGACGGATATTCGAACTATCCAGCTATTGCTCGGACACCGCAACCTGCAGACAACGATGATTTATACCCACGTCCACCAAGACGTGCGCTACACGACGAGTCCGCTCGATCGCTTGTAGTTGAATCCAGGCGCTGGTCGTTGCTGCGACCGGCGCCTGTTCGCGAATGGCCGCATGACGTTGAAAATTCCGTGAGCCGAGGTGAGCGTCGAACGACCGCTTTCGGGCAACTTGAATGAGGCGGCGAATGACAGTTCGTGGCGGATTGCGGACGTCAAGTGGCAGTATTGACGCAACAAGATTGTGCAGCGAGTGTGTTTGTTCAAAGCTGCTTCACGCCAGTCATTGGCTCTGGCGGAGGTAGCAGCTTCATTGATGGTCGACAGCAAAGAGAAATCGGGTGCGTCGGTCGAGACGCTTGCATTACAGTCTGCGCTTCGGCACTGACCCGGAATCTCAACACCTGTGTGGGGTCCGCGCCGTTTGCAATTGATTGCAGGAGTACTTGGCACCGGTTGTACTCGCCCTGCTCACGACGTCAGCACTACGGCGAGAGCATGTTCAAGGCCGTCCCATATCTTTGCAGGTTGCCACCACTGGGGTGCGGTTTGCTGAAGACGTTTCTTGTAGGATTTGCGCGTTGACTCCGTCAGTATGAGCAGTGCGTTATGCACCCCTTGCGCCTGGCATAGCGCAATAAAGAGCCTAAACTTTTCATCGTCGACCAAGGATGGCAGTGAGGCGAACTCCCCTACTTGCAACTCCGCAAAAAGATTCTGGATGCCTGCTACTTCAACCCATCCCGCCTTTGGTCTAATTCTGAATTCAATGCGTGTGACCGGTTGGGTTGGCACTGGCACTTTGACGATCAGCTTCTTATTCTCTCTTCTGATCTGCTCGTTCCGATCATAGATTGTGACGTGCCTGACTCCGCCGTAAGCGCCGATTTCATAGGTTTGCAAGGTTGGCAGTTCGTTGGAATTTTCCAACGTCTTCCCTGACGAAAAAAATTGCCGACTCCTTCGCATCCCGGGCCAATAGGTAATCAACTCGTCGACTTTTATTCCGGTGATATCAACCGCTAGGTCGATGCGAGTACACACAGCACAATTGACAAAATCGGTCCAACCACCGGGCAGTAGAGCCTCAATAATCCAGCGAAAATTCACTGGATCTATCTTGGCTGGGTTGTATTCAAGCCGGAAAAAAGAAACATAAGGACTACGCGGTTGCGCCTCGACTAGTATTGTAGTGTCTAGCTCGGAGCCGGCGTAAAGTTTGAGGCTCTGCTTGTATCTGAACTTTCGTCCAGGTCGTGCGTAGTATTCGGATTTAGCTAAACTGGTGAAGGCCTGAAGCACCTTAACTTGATCCTCCTCTTTTACATAGTCAATCACTACGGAAACTCTATCTATTATAATTTGACTACATATAACGTTGTTATCGTGAATCATGGGAATATCCTTCTTAGTCTTACGCGTATAAATCCACTAACTATGCTATTAGATAGTGTTTACATATTTACAGTTAACGGCGCGCGGAAGTTCGGGTGTGCCTGTTAGGCGATTTACCAATTAGATCTATGTTTCCAAGAGCGTCCGGATCGTCGACGTTTTCCAATAGGGCATCGCGCCGTCATAACCGTCAGGTAACGGGATAGCACCGCTCTTGATGCGGTCATAGATCGTTTGATGGGAGATGCCAAGCAGGGCCATGACGTTGGCAAACCGCAACCTTCCAGGCTGGTCCAATGGGATGATCGGTGCCTTCGCACGGCGAGTAGAACGGCGTTTCGGTATGGCATTGACGCGTGGTTCTGTCATCTTCATTCTCCAAAAATAAAAAAGGCCCCAACGGGGTAAGTGGGGATCAAGGCTTATGCCTTGAATCCACTTCCACTCCATTGGGGCCTCGGGGTTTACTAGTCGACTAAATATACTATCGACTACTTGATCTCGTAACACCGGCTCAGACTGCTAGGTTACTCTCGAATCTAATAATGTCAAGCTCCATTAAGCAGTCTTCTTGATTGGAATAATGTTGCTCTGATCAGAACTTAAGAAATCACCCCAAAATTGCATCATTTTTATGCGTTCCTGCAGATATTCGGCGTGATTATAGGAGGCCTCAACGATGTTCCTCTTGTCGTGGGCAAGTTGTTTCTCTATCAGATGCGCTGAATATCCCGACTCGTTCAAGAATGTGGAGGCCGTTCCACGGAATCCATGGCCTGATACGCGTCCGCCGTATCCAATCCGTTCTAGAGCACGGTTCACTGTGGTCATGCTCATCACCGCGCGCGGCGTTCGTTGATTGGGGAATAGGTAAGCTGAGGTTCCAGTCACTTGTCGAAGATCCGCAATCAACTGCAGGGACTGAGACGAGAGTGGAACGAGGTGCTCTCGCCTCATCTTCATTTTGCGGGCTGGGATGCGCCACAAGCAATGATCGACGTCGACCTCGCTCCATTCCGCATTACGAAGCTCGCCAGTGCGCACAAACGTCAGCAGCAGGAGTTGGATCGCGATCTTCACTTCCGACGTGCCAGTGAAGCCATCAACCCTAGTTAAGAATTCTGGAAGTTCCTTGGCGATCAGGTGGCGATGATGCTGCACCTTGGGCCGCGTAATCAGGCCCTTCAATGCATATGCGGGATCCCCATCAGCAACGCCAATCGCCACGCCGTATCGAAAGATTGCGCTGCACCATTGCCGAATGAGAATAGCGACGGTCGCCGCTCCACGATCACGTTTGCGTTTTCTGCCGGGGAGCGCGGTACGAACTGCAACCGATTTCAAGATGGGCCTTAAATCCGCGGCCGTCACGTCCCTGAGTTTCAGCTTTCCAACCTTAGAAAAGACATCTCGTTCAAGGGTTACGCGGACTTGGTTGGCATAGTATGCGGACCAACGCGGCGCCACCTCTGCATACCATTCGCGAGCGATCGCTTCGAAGCTATTGGCTGACTCAGCCATCTGCTTCTGCTTCCTGATTCTGCGGGCCAGCACAGGGCTAACACCCTGGGCAACTGATTGCCGCGCCTTCTCATGTTCCTCACGCGCTTGGGCCAGACCGAGTTCGGGGTAGCTACCAAGACTGTAGGTCTGCTCCTTGCCTTGGAGACGGAATTTGTAGCGCCATAACTTGGTCCCTGAAGGATTGACCAGCAGATAAAGACCGCCTCCATCTGCGAGCTTGTATGGCGCGCTCTTGGGCTTCGCCACCTTGGCCGCCGTTGGTTTGAGCGAGCGCATCATGAAGCGCCTCAGGAGTTAAATTTTGGAGCTCCAGCATACTCCAGCAATACCCCCTAAAATACCCCCAATTAACTTTGATACCCCCAGATTCAATTAGTCATTCCCAGACAGTGTGGTGCCTTATATCTTTGTTTTCTTTAACTGTTCTTACAACGCAGGATTTTGCTAGATGGCTATTCTAGTTGTCGATCATCAGCAACAAGCCCGCACTCCTTCTCGTATCTTCTTCACAATCGCCAAAAGGTTCTTTAGGTCAGCCGATTCATGCCGGCTTTTTTTGGGCCCCTCTCACCTTGTGGGAAAGGGGTTGGGGAGAGGGGTAATTTCTAATAATTTCTTCGAGCACATCGTCCATGCGTTGCAGGACCGCATCGTTCCAGAAACGCAACACGCGAAAGTCTTGTGACTCCAGCCATGCTTTGCGGAGCGCGTCTTCCCCGACGCGCTCCGCATGTTGCCCCCGTCCAATTCGATTACCAGCTTCGCCTCGAAGCAAATGAAATCCACGGTGTAGATGCCGCCCGGTTGCTGCCTGCGGAACTTCCAATCCCGAAAGCGTTTTGCGCGCAATCGATACCAAAGCTTGCGTTGGCATCGGTCATGCCTCGGCGCAAGGCGCGCGCAAAACCGGGGCGCTTGTCCATCCTCGTCACCCTTTCCCCAACCCCTCCCCCATCGAGGGGGAAGGGCTTATTCTTCGAAATAGTCGGAGTCCAGTTTCTTCAATTCCAGCGTAGATGTAACGCTGACGCCGACCTTGTGATCGACCATCAGCGTCGCCAGTTCGACACCGTTGATCAACACGACTCGTGATTCCGATCTCGCAGCCGAGGCGCGCGCGGATTTGGTAAATTCCGATGTGGTAAAAAACACACCCTTGCGGGCGCGATGCAATTGCAACGCGCCGATGAAGTTACGGATTTCGCTGTCGCCAACAGTACGATCGATGGCCCACTTCTTGGCTTGCACGTAAATCGTGTCGAGGCCGAGTTGATCCTCTTTGATGGCACCATCCACACCGCCGTCACCGGAGCCACCGAGCAGCGTTCCTGCGTCCTCTATGGAGCCGCCATAGCCCATGGCAAGCAAGAGGTCGACCACCGCGCGCTCGAAAAATGCCGGACTGACACGCAACAACGCATCAAGTACATCGTTGATCATACTGCCACGCAATTCATCAAAGGCTGCCTGCAAGGCTTCCTCCGGCGTTACTTCCAAAGCTTTCGATTCCTCTGCCGTGCCTCTCGTTTGCGTAGTTTTGGATCGTTCTTGAAACGCCTGAAATTCGTCGAAACGTCTCAAATAGGTCGAATCGATCCGCTCTGTTGATTTGAGCGAATGCAACCCGCGCGCAGTGATTTGAACGACACCACGCGCCGGTTGCCCCAATAGCCCAGCCTGCTTGAGATAAGTCTTCGCCCATCCAACCCGGCTTCCGAAAATCGTTGCACTTCCGCTAGGTAGCAATTCATAACGCTCGTCCGCAGTCAATTTGAACTGATCTGCAAGTAAGTCGATCAGATCGCGAATGCGATGTACTTTACTGTCTCTGCAAACTTCCAGCAGCGGGCGCATGGCAGTTTAGTAATCAGGGATGGCCATATTCGTTTCCCAGAGATTCAAGGTTGCCGCACGGTACCACTCACAACCCCCGCGCAGCCTGCGCCACCGCGTGGAACAACGCGCGGCCCTTGTTCATGGTTTCCTCCCATTCGGCGGCCGGATCGGAGTCGTGCACGATGCCGCCGCCGGCCTGCACGTGCAGGTGACCGTCGGCGATCACTGCGGTGCGGATCGCGATCGCGGTGTCGGCGTCGCCCCACCAGCCGATCCAGCCGACCGCGCCGGCGTAGACGTTGCGCTTCACCGGTTCCAGTTGCTGGATGATTTCGATCGCGCGGATCTTGGGCGCGCCGGACACGGTGCCGGCGGGAAAGCACGCGCGCAGTACGTCCAAGTAGGTCAAACCCTCGCGCAGTTTCCCTTCGACTTGGCTGACGATATGCATCACGTGCGAGTAGCGTTCGATCGCGAAGGATTCGGTGAGGCGCACGCTGCCGGTTTCGGAAATGCGGCCGACGTCATTACGGCCAAGGTCGATCAGCATCAGGTGTTCGGCGCGTTCTTTCGGATCGGCGAGCAGTTCCTGTTCGAGCGCCGCGTCTTGCTCGCGCGTGACGCCGCGCTTGCGGGTGCCGGCGATCGGCCGCAGCACCACGCGGCGATCCTGCAGGCGCGCCAGGATTTCCGGCGAGGATCCGACGATCTGCGCTTTGCCAAGATCGATGAAATACATGTACGGCGAGGGATTCAGCGCGCGCAGCGCGCGGTAGACGTCGATGGGCCGGGCGCTAAACGGCACGCTCAGACGTTGCGACGGCACCACCTGGAAGATATCGCCGGCGCGGATGTATTCCTGCGCGCGGCGCACCACGGCTTCATATTGCTCGCGTGTAAAGCTCGATTTGAAATCGGCTTCCGCGAGCGTTTCTTTTGAATCTGGCGATTTCGCATCGACCGTTTCGGGATAGCTCGGCCCGGAATGCCGCAAACGGAACGCCAGTTGTTCCAGCCGCCTCAGCGCCCGCGCGTAAGCCTGTGGCTGCGCGGGGTCGGCATGCACGATCAGATACAACCGGCCGCGCAGGTTGTCGAACACCGCGATTTCCTCGGCCAGCATCAGCAGCGCATCGTCGAGGCCGAGTTGATCGGGGTTGTCGCTTTGCAAGCGCGGTTCGATCCAGCCGACGCATTCGAACCCGAAGTAGCCGACAAGGCCGCCGGTGAAAGCGGGCAATTGCGGCAAGCGCGGCACGGTGTACTGCGCGCGCAAGCTTTCGATTTCAGCGAACGGATCGGTCAATTCGCGGCGCTCGATCACTTCGCCATCCTGCTCGATTTCCAGCGAGTGATCGCGGAAGCGGAACACGCGCCGCGCTGGCAGGCCGATGATGGAATAGCGGCCCCAGTTTTCGCCGCCTTCGACCGACTCGAACAGGAACGTGTACGGCCCGTCGGCGAGTTTCAGATACACCGACAATGGTGTGTCGAGATCGCTCAATACCTCGCGCACCAGCGGAATGCGCGTGTGACCGCTTGCTGCGAGCGCGTCGAATTGGTGTTGGGTGATCACATTGCGCTCCGCGCCGCGGGGACGGGCGACGATAACAGTGCGATGTGCGTTTAGAAATGACGTCTCTTCCCTTCTCCCTCCGGGAGAAGGTGGCCCGAAGGGCCGGATGAGGGTCCGGCAAAACTAGAGCGCACCTGTTTGGCCGGACCCTCACCCCAACCCCTCTCCCGAGGGGAGAGGGGCTTGAACCCGGACCCGACATGATATCGCTCGCTCAACCCGCCAACCTTCTGCGCGGCATTCCGCGCAATCGCACCGTAAAGGCCACGCCGTCGCCAAAGTTGTGCGCCTCGACGCTGCCCTGATGCAACTCGGCGACCAGACGCACCACGTAAAGCCCGAGGCCCAGGTGCGGAACACCGGCGCGCACACCGCCGCCGCGCACGCTGACCAACGAATCGAACAGGCGCGCCTGCATCGCATCGGGCAACGGCGGGCCGCGATTGGCGACCACGATGTCGGCGCCATCCTCGTCCTCGGCCGCGCGCAGGACGATGCGTATCCAGCCATCGGGCGGCGTGAACGACAGCGCGTTGTCGAACAATTTGTCCAGTGCCTGCGCGATCAGTTCCGGCGCGCCGTGCAGGGGCAGCGGCGAAGCATCGATCGCGCATTCGAGTTTCCGCGGCGCGGCGAGCGGCGCGTACGCCTCCGCACAGCCGCGCACCACCTGCGCCAGATCGATATCCTCGCCGTCGGCCGACGCCATCGCGCGCTCCATCCGGCTGGCCTCGCTCATCGCGCGCACGATCGCGCCGAGCCTTGCCGCGCCGTCGCGTGCGCGTGCGAGATACGGTTGCGCATCCGTTGGCAGATCGGCGTGTTCGAGGTTATCCAATGATGATTTGACGATCGCCAGCGGCGTGTTGAGTTCGTGCGAGAGTTTCGACGCCAGCGTGCGCAAGTATTCGGTGTAAACGCCGATCGCATCCAGCAACCGCGAAAAACTGCGCGCGAGATCGCCGAGTTCGTCGTTATCTTCGACCAGCGGCAGGGTCGCAATCGGCGGCCCTTCGCGGCGCTGCGCGTATTCGGCGGCGTCACGCAAACGGCCGATGCGCAGCGACAACCACGTCGCGAACGCGAACAGCACCGCGCCCGCGATCAAAAGGCCCGCGACGCTCGCCAACATGAGCCCAAGCAACGCGCGGTTGGTCAACAGCGGCAACGCGCTGCTGGATTGTTCCAGCACCAGCGCGCCGCGGGTCTGACCGTGTGTGTCGAGCGGCACGGCCACCGTCAGGATCACGCTGCCGGGCGCATCGCCGGCGCGCCAGCCCGCGTTCGCGCGGCCGCCCAGCGCGCTTTGCACGTCGGGCGCACCCAGGCGCGGCACGTCGGCGGGCAGGCGGGACGGGCGATCCATCGCCGGCGCGATCAGCGAATCGAACACCAGGTTGTCGAACCACGCCATCCGTCCCTGGCGCGGGGACGACCCGGCCGACATCGCGCCGCCGGATGCCAGCACCCAACCATCGGCGGAGAGCAAACGCACACGCACGCCGGTCGGCGCGAGTTGGGTGAGATCGTTCGACAACGCCGGCGACAACGCATACAGCGGACGCGTGTCGGCATCACCGTTATTGAAACGCGCCAGCGCGTCGGCGTCGCGTACGGCGATTCCCAAACGATCCGGCGATTGCGCGCGCGGCAGGCGCAATTCGATCCGGTACGCGTCGGCGTCCTCCTGCCACTGTCCGGTGATGAGATCGGGCAAGCCGTGTACCGGCGGATCCAGCGGGCGCGCCTGGAAACTTCCCGGCGCGGCGCTCGCGATCAGAAAAGTACGCTGCTGCGCGCCGCGGATCAGTGTCAGTTCGACATGATCGGCGTCGATCACCCCGCTGTCTTGCGCGTCGGCGCGGGTGCGCGTGGCGTCGTTGACCTCGATGTGCAAGTACAACCACGCCGCGTCCTGCGCCAATTGCACGCGCACGCCCGGCCACGGATGCTGTACCCACGGCGACAGCGTGGCCCAGTCGTCGCCGTAACCGTCGATGACGATCGGCTGACGTACCCGCTGCACATACCAGCCATCGCTCGATGTGGGAAGTTTGGCGCCGACCGCGGTGAGGCCTCGCCCCAACGCGAACGCGGTGGCTAGCAGCGCCTGCTCCTGGCTGCGGCGCAGCAACTGCTCCATCTGCCGCACATACAACCAGCCCGCCCACGGCAACGCCAGCGTGGACAACGCGACCAGCAGCAGTTTGCGGCGGAGGGTCATGGAAGCGGGAGTATGAAGTGGGAAATTGGACGAAGCTTAGTCCATTGCCGGCGACGCAACTTTCTGCTCCTATTCCCTACTTCCTATTTCCTGCTACCGCCTTTCAAGGTTTCCACCGGTACCCCACCCCATGCACCGTCTCTATCGAGTCGAACACCGGATCGACCGCGATGAACTTCTTGCGCAGGCGCTTGATGTGCGAGGTGATGGTGGCGTCGTCCACGACCAGTTCCGCTTCGCGCATCAACTGGTCGCGGCTTTTGACGTGGCCGGGGAAACGCACCAGCGTATGCACCATCCAGAATTCGGTGACGGTCAACGACACCTCGACGCGTTGCCAGGTGACGCGCATCCGTTCGGCTTCCAGTTTCAGCGGGCCGTGTTCGATCACGGTCTCGCTTGAGGCCGGGACCTTGAGCGATTCGATCCGGCGAAACAGCGCACCGATGCGCGCGGCAAGCTGATGCAGGCTGGTGTCCTTGGAAAGATAATCGTCCGCGCCTAGGCGCAGGCCGGAAATCACGTCGAAATCGGAATCGCGCGCGGTCAGGAAAATGATCGGCAACGTGGACGACTTCGCGCGCAATTCGCGGCACAGATCGAAACCGCCTTCGGGTTCGTCGCCCAAGCCGATGTCGATGATGACCAGTTCCGGCATCCGCGCGGCGAACGCGCCGGATGCCTCGCCGCGCGACGCGAAACCGCGCACCTCGTAGCCGAAGCGCGACAGCGCCTCGACATAGTTGGCGCGGATCAGCGGTTCGTCTTCGACAATGGCGATGGCGCGCGGCATTTAACGTTCCTCAAGAATGGAGCGCCAGCGTGCAGTGCAAGCCCCCACGAAGCAAGTGATACGTGACCGCTGCCCGCGTTTTGCCATGATTCGTCCGCGAATCGCCCGCGCGCAGGCCTGGCCGCGACGCGCACGCGCGCGCTAATGGGCCGTCGAAAACTCCAGCCGTGGGGCCTCGACCGTGGAACACCGCCGCGTCGGCGCCGGTCCGCAGCTCTGCTTCGTCGGAGCATTGACGAAGCGGAGCGGCGCCGCGCCGGCGGACCAGATTTTCCTCGATGGGTCGGGCGAGTCTGAATCTGGCGCTGGATGTGCCGGATTCTGGTTTGCTTAATCCTTCTCCCTTCGGAAGAAGGTGGCGCGCACCGTCGGATGAGGGTTCGGTACTTCCGTCAACTTCCACCAGACTGAATCACTACGTCGATTCGGGACCCTCACCCCAACCCCTCTCCCAGTGGAAGAGGGGCTTTGATTTCGCACATTGCGACTTCAGCATGTACCAGCTTTCGCCGCCGCTTTTCGCATCGCCGCGATCACCGCGCGGTAATCGTGCTCGCCGAAGATCGCGGACCCCGCGACGAAGGTGTCCGCGCCCGCGCCCGCGATCTCACCGATGTTGTCGGTCTTGACGCCGCCATCGACCTGCAGACGGATGTCGCGTCCGCTGGCGTCGATGATCGCGCGCGCGCGCCGCAATTTTTCCAGCGCGGACGGAATGAAACTCTGGCCGCCGAAACCGGGGTTGACCGACATGATCAGCACGTGATCGAGCTTGTCCAGCACATAATCGAGCCATTCAAGAGATGTCGCCGGATTGAACACCAGCCCGGCCTTGCAGCCGTGCTCGCGGATCAGTTCGATGGTGCGATCGATGTGCTCGCTCGCTTCCGGATGGAAACTGATCAGGTTGGCGCCCGCTTCCGCGAAATCCGGCACGATGCGATCGACCGGTTTCACCATCAGGTGCACGTCGATCGGCGCGGTCACGCCGTATTTGCGCAGCGCTTTGCACACCTGCGGACCGATGGTGAGGTTCGGCACGTAATGGTTGTCCATCACGTCGAAGTGGATCCAGTCCGCGCCTGCCGCGAGCACGTTGTCGACTTCCTCGCCCAATCGGGCAAAGTCCGCGGAGAGGATGGATGGACAGATGATGCAAGATTGTTTTGTCATGTCGACCGTCGGATGAGTTGTTCCGTTCGCGCCGAGCGCTTCGACAGCTCAGCATAGACTACGCTCGCGCAGCGATCGAAGTCGAAGCATCAAAACACGGCGCCCGAAATCCGCTATTTGAAGCCACGCTCCGATTGTATGCGTTCCCACGCCGCATTGATCTCGCTGGCGCGCTGTTCGGCGCGGCGGCGCAGGTCTGCGGGCGCATCGACCAGCCGGTCGGGATGGTGTTCGCCGATCAATTTGCGGTAGGCGCGCTTGATGGTGCGTTGATCGGCGTAGCGCGACACGCCGAGCACGGCGTATGGGTCAGGCCCGCTGGGCGCGCGCTGCGGCGGCGGCCGCCTGCCATTGCCGCCCGCATTGGCGTGGGCGTAGCCGCCGGCGCCGGCAGCGCTCCATGCAAAGCCTTTCATCGCCAGCAGCGCCATCAACTGGATTTCGCCGACGTGCAGCGACCACGCCAATTGCCGCAACAGTTTCAGTTTCTCGGCCGAAGGTGGGCCTTCCGCCAATGCGGCGTCCGCGACCATGTCGATCAACGGCATCACGTAACTGCGCCGCAGCGCGCACCACGCGCGCAGATCGGCGATCGCCGAATTCGGATCGTAGCCCGGTGATTTACCGGCGTTGAAGCGTTCGATCGCGCGCCGCCGCCACAGCGGGTCGAGATTGAGCCGTGTCATCAAGCGCTCGGCCGTCGCGATCTCGGCTTCCGAGACCCGGCCGTCGGTCTTGGCGACCGCGCCGATCAGCGCGAACAGCGGCTCGATGAAACCCAGTGGTTCACTGCCACGGGCGGCAAGACCGCGCAGCAACCCGGAATCGACCAGAAAGTGACCGATCACAAGGCCGATAAACGCCATTTCGAAATTGCGAAACAGCAGCAGACCGAGCACAAAGCCGATCAGTTTTCCCATGTAATGCATAGGTATCAGGGCTCGCGCCGGTTCGGCAGGCACGGCAGGCACGCATACCAGCGCGCCAGTTGCCGCATTTCCAATTCCGACAGCGAACCGGTCGCGGCGCGCATCACCGCGACATCGCGCGCACCCGATTTGTAATCATGCAACGCATTCAACAGATAGTCGTAGTTCTGCGCGGCCAGATTCGGCGCACCGGGAATCCGCGCGCGGCCGTCCTCGCCATGACAGGCCGCGCACAAGCCAAGCCGCGCGGGTTTGGGCGGCGCGGCATCGGCAGTTGTCACGATCAGTGCAAGGATCAAAAAAGCAACGAGACGCATTGAGCGGTGGATATGGTGCGAAGCTCGACAGCTTATCAGCGCGGGATCGCGCGTCCGTGCGCATATGCCGGTTGCTGGCGCCCCTCACCTGCCAAGCGCTGCGCGCATGTCGCCCACTCCCCAGCGGGGAGAGGGCTGGGGTGAGGGGATCGCCGCTCCTCGTTACACTAGGCATTCGCCCACCGCGAAACATGCCCGTGCCCACCACCCTGCATCAGTCGTATCTGCCCGGCCTGGAACTCCTGCATCGCGGCAAGGTGCGCGATGTTTATGCGCTGCCGCACGATCGATTGCCTGCTGGTGCGGAGCCCGGCGAAAAATTGTTGATCGTCGCAACCGACCGCCTTTCCGCGTTCGACGTGGTGCTGCCCGATCCGATCCCCGGCAAGGGCGAGATGTTGACGCAGATGTCCAATTTCTGGTTTGCGCAAACCGCGCATCTGGTGCCGAATCACCTGACCGGCATTGCGGTCGTCGACGTGCTACCGACCAATGCCGATCCGCATCTGTACGAGCGCCGCGCGGTGGTCGCGAAGAAACTGACGCCGGTGCCGATCGAGGCGATCGCACGCGGCTATCTGATCGGCTCAGGCTGGAAGGACTATCAGGCAAGCGGTTCGCTGTGCGGCATCGCGTTGCCGCAAGGATTACGGCAAGCCCAGCAATTGCCCGAACCGATTTTCACGCCATCGACGAAAGCGGCAGCGGGACAACACGACGAGAATATCGGCTTCGACGCGGTGGTACAAACGATCGGCACGAAACTCGCCGAGCAGGTCCGCGACGCAACGCTTTCGATCTATAAATTCGCCGCGGATTACGCCGCGCAGCGCGGGATCATCATCGCCGACACCAAACTCGAGTTCGGCACCGATGTCGATGGCAAGCTGTACGTGATGGACGAGATGCTGACGCCAGATTCCTCGCGCTTCTGGCCTGCCGACGAATACCGCGTCGGCATCAGCCCGCCCAGTTACGACAAGCAATTCGTGCGCGACTATCTGGAAACGCTGGACTGGAACAAGCGCGCGCCGGGGCCGGTGCTGCCGCAAGAAGTGATCGACGGCACTGCGGCGAAGTATGCCGAAGCGTTGCGGGAATTGGCGGCGATTGTGCTGGAATGAACGATGACTGCGCGTCGATCAGCGCGCTTCCAGGAATTCGCCGATGGACACCCCGGCTTGCTTGAGTACACCCGACAGCGTGCCGATTTTCAGTTCGCAGTGCAGAGGCACGACGCAACCGGTGAGCCGCGCCGCAAAACGACATGGCTGCCTTTCTGGCGCACGACGGAAAACCCCAGCTTCTCCAATGTACGAATCGCTTCCGCACCGGAAACGCATGGAAGGCTAGGCGGCACGACCGGCGATCTCGAACGTGGTCAACAAGGGTTTGCCAAACGAAACAGTCGGAAACTCTTCCAGATAAACCTCGGTGGCTTCACGGAGATTGGCCAACGCCTCTTCCACCGATTCGCCCTGCGTGCTGGTGCTGGTCTCAGGATTGAGCGCCACAAAACCGCTCTCTTCGGCAGGAATCAGAACAGCGGCGAGTTGCATGACGGCGGTCTCCATGTGTGCGGGCCGATTGTAATGCCACTTGAATGACAAATGAGCGCACCTGGGCCGCTTCACCGGGAAAGGAACTGCACTTCAGAATTGAATTCGCCACCCAAGCCTACAAAAGCTCGTCATTCCGGACACCGCGCAGCGGTGATCCGGAACCCAGCGACTTTGCTCTCCCGCTATCCAAAGGCGCTGGGTTCCCGCTTACGCGGGAATGACGATTGCAGGTTGTAAGATAGCACCATGCGCACCATCCACGACTGGTTCGGCAGTTACAGCGCGGATCATCAGAACGCGACCAATCGCGCGATCCATTGGCTGTGCGTGCCGGTGATCCTGTGGTGCGTGATCGCGGCGTTGTGGACGATCCCGGTGCCGCCGATGATCGGGCGTGCGGGGCTGTGGGCGCTGCCGGTGATGTTCGCCGCGTTCCTGTTTTATTATCGGCTGTCGCGATCTCTCGGGCTGGCGATGGCAATCGTGTTCATCGTCTGCGCACTGATCGCGGAAGGCACGTACCGCGCGCTTGGGCCCTTGCACCTGCTGCAATTTGCGATCGTGTTGTTCGTGATCGCCTGGATCGGCCAGTTCGGCGGCCACAAGATCGAAGGCCGCAAACCGTCGTTTCTCACCGATCTCGCGTACTTGTTGATCGGCCCGGCGTGGCTGACCGGCAAGCTGATGCGGCGGCTGGGGATCGCGTATTGACGCGATGTTGGACCCCTCTCCTCTCGGGAGAGGGGAAGGGGTGAGGGTTCGAAATCGCGCAAAATTTCGTAGACCCGAACCCTCACCCGATGCTACGCGCCCCCTCTCCCGAGGGGAGAGGGGAAAACACTTCACCCTGCGCCCAACTCGCGATTGAGCAGCGCCGACAGCCGTGCGCCGGCTTCGCGCAATCGCTCTTCCGCGAGCGGACGTCCGCGCGCGATGTAAGCGTCGTCGATGTTTCGCGAAGGCGGATACACGCCATCGTCGCGCACGATCCGGCAGGATTCCTGCGCCCATTGCGCGGGCGTGCCCATCGGCACCGGCTTCAGCGTTATCGTCTGCGCGGCGATCTCGTTCGCATAAGCCTGATAACTCAGCCCCCGCGCGTTCAACATCGTGGTGTCCCAGATCTTGTGCAGGTTGGTGCCGCGCTCGTGCCAGCGCACCTGATAATCGTTGCCGCCCTTGTCGTCGCGGTAGCTGGCGTGCAACGGCTGGTGCACATCGCCGACAAAGTGCACCACAAAATCCAGCGCCTGCGCGCGCGGCGCATCCGGCAGAGAGCGATTGCCGAGGATCGCGGAATAACGATCGATCGCCGCGACCACGCACTCACTGTTCGCGCAATCGCGCGGTGGATCGTAAACACAATCGTCGGAATGAAAATTGATGTAATGCAGACGCGCGGTCTGCTGGAACAGGGCAGGATCGGTATCGCGCAGGTCATCGGCCCAGGTTGCGACGTCCGCCAGCTTGTGCGC
The DNA here is from genome assembly GCA_039923855.1 of Rhodanobacteraceae bacterium. Classification (GTDB taxonomy): domain Bacteria; phylum Pseudomonadota; class Gammaproteobacteria; order Xanthomonadales; family Rhodanobacteraceae; genus 66-474. The sequence continues at coordinate 17,310 of JBDTBW010000046.1, forward strand.
GCCCTGCAAGGCGAGCAAGCGATCGACTTGCGCCTGCGCAGTCGGCGTCAATTGCTTCTGCGCCAATTGCGCGGCGATGCGATGCCCAAGCGCGCCCCAGGCGAATGCCGGCGACGCGCACAGGAGGAGTATCAACGAAACGAGCAGCGAAACCCAGCGCGAAAATCTTTTCATGGAATGGCAGACTTCATGGCGCAGCGGCGGCGAGCGTTTTGAACACGATGCTTCCATCCTGCTGCTGCGGCGGCAATCTGCCCGCACGCAAATTGACGTGCAAGGCGGGCCACAACAGTTTCGGCGGACTCAACGTTGCGTCACGCCGTTCGCGCAATGCAACGTAATCGGCTTCGGGTGTGTCGCCGCGAAGATGGATGTTGGACGCGCGCTCGGCGGCGATGCTGGTCTGCGCCAACGCGTTGCGTCCGGCCGGCGGATAGTCGTGGCACAGGAACACGCGCGTGTCGCCGGGCAACGTGTACAGGCGCTGGATCGAGCGATACAGCGTGCCGGCATCGCCGCCCGGAAAATCGCAGCGCGCGGTGCCGACGTCCGGCGCGAACAAGGTATCGCCGACGAACAGCGCGTCCTCGATCAGATAACTGACGCTATCGCTGGTGTGTCCGGGCGTTGCGATTACCCGCGCGCGCAGATTGCCGATCCGGAATACCTCGCCCTCGACGAACAGGTGATCGAAACGCGCGCCGCGTGTGCCTTCATCCCGCAATGCGAGCGTCTTCGCAAACGTGCGACGCACCTCGGCAATGCCGACGCCGATGCCAAGTTTCGGCGTGCCGGCGCCACGCTCGCGCAAACGCGCACGCAACCAGTCCGCGGCGGTCAGATGATCCGCGTGCGCGTGGGTTTCCAGCAGCCAATCGACGCGCAGGCCATCGCGTTCCACCGCGTCGAGCATCGCCTGCGCGCAGGCGTGAGCGACGCGCGCGCTCGCCGGATCGTAATCCAGCACCGGATCGATAATCGCCGCGGCGATACCGTCGCTGTCGCGCAGCAGATAGCTCCAACTGCCCGTGGGTTCATGTCGGAAGGGTGTGACAATCGCGGCCATGCGCGCATCATAGCGATTCGCGCGCGATACCAAGGAAACCGCCGCGCGATGCTGTAAAATGGCGTATTCCACTCGCCCACGATCGGAGCATCCGGCATGGCCATCAAGGTCGCGATCAATGGTTATGGCCGCATCGGCCGCAATATTCTGCGCGCGCTGTACGAATCCGATCGCACGAATGCGATCAGGATCGTCGCGATCAACGATCTGGGCGATGCCGAAACCAACGCGCACCTGACCCGCTACGACACCGCGCACGGCAAGTTTCCGCGCGAGGTGCGCGTGGAAGGCGGAGATCTCGTGATCCACGGCGATCACATCAAGGTCTGCGCCGAGCGCGATCCATCGAAGTTGCCATGGAAAGAATTGGGCGTCGACATCGTGCTGGAATGCACGGGTCTCTTCACCAGCAAGGCCAAGGCGTCCGCGCATCTGACCGCGGGCGCGAAAAAAGTCATCATCTCCGCACCCGCCGACAAGGACGTGGACGGCACCTTCGTGATGGGCGTCAACGATGATCAGTTGAAGGGTTCGTACACGGTGATCTCCAACGCTTCGTGCACCACCAATTGCCTGGCACCGCTGGCGAAAGTGCTGCACGAAAAAATCGGCATCGTGCACGGGCTGATGACGACCGTGCACGCTTACACCAACGATCAGGTGCTGACCGACGTGTTCCACAAGGACCTGCGCCGCGCGCGCTCGGCGACGATGTCGCAGATCCCGACCAAGACCGGCGCCGCCGCCGCGGTCGGACTGGTGTTGCCGGAATTGAATGGCAAGCTCGACGGTTTCTCCGTGCGCGTACCAACCATCAATGTGTCGCTGGTCGATCTCACCTTCGAAGCCGCGCGCGCCACGTCGAAAGAAGAAATCGACGCGGCGGTGCAAGCCGCCGCCGATGGAAAACTGAAAGGCATCATCGGCGTCAATACCGGCCCATTGGTGTCGGTCGACTTCAATCACGACCCACGTTCGTCGATCTACGACGCCACCCTCACCAAGGTGATGGGCGGCACGCTGGTGAAAGTTTGCTCGTGGTACGACAACGAGTGGGGCTTCTCCAACCGGATGCTGGATATGACGGAAGCGTTCGCGGACGCGCGTTGAGTTGCGAGGTTTCGCTGACAGGGGACAACATGAAAACGTTTCGATGCGAGCGTGACCTGCGTGGTTTTATTTTACGTTTGACGACAGTAGTGTCCGGTTAAAAGCCAAACAGAATCAATCGATTGGCGGCGAGGTCTGAATCGGGTGGTGATCGACTGGGCTGCAAGGCGTAGGCGAGCTCAGTTTTCTCGAAAACCGAGACCGCCAGTATCTGTAGACAAGTGTAGAGCGAGGCATCGAGTTGAAGTTCTTTCTTGACGATGGCGATCAGCACGTAGGTGGCGATGGCGCACCAGATTTGCGTCTTCACCGCATTCTCGCTGGTGCCCAGA
>JBDTBW010000047.1:0-41821 GCA_039923855.1 Rhodanobacteraceae bacterium
CGGGTGGTGACGCGGTTGTGAGGCACGGCCAACGCATCCCGGACGAAAGATTTTCTTTTCGGGAAATTCACAACGGCCGGGCACAATGGCACGACCACGCGCTATTGGAGCCGCGTGGTGGCAGGGAAGAAGAAGGCATCGTGCCTTCATAAAAGGAACGAATCATGAAATACACGATGATGTTCGGCGCCATCGCGTTCACCGCGCTGGCTGGCTGCAGCATGATGTCGAGCAAGCCCCAGACTGGGACTATGGGACAGAACACGACCTCCACAATGGCGCCAGCGGATGAGCAGGCCAGCAAGCCGGGCAATGTCGGCAATGGCTTGGGCTATGGGATGAGCCAGGACGATGCGGCTCGGGTGTTCATGAGTCTCGATGCCAATCACGACGGCGTCGTGTCGCGCGAGGAGTTCATGGCCCACGGCGATTCCGGACAACGCTTTCCGGGCTGCGATACCAATGGCGACGGCAAACTGACGCAAGCGGAATTCCTGCAGTGCGCCGCGCAACCGCCCACCACGGGCCAGTGACGGTCGTTTCTCCTGCACATTGATGGTTCGCAAAACGATTTCGCCCGGCGCGAGCCGGGCGAATTGCGCACGATAGCGTCTTCAATAACTCGCGGCAAAGCTGCCTTCACTTGCGCCTCCTCCTGCTTGGAGAGGGAAGGCTCGGGCTTGGTGAGGATGTCGAACACCCCGAAATGTGCCCCCTCGCATGGCTGGCTGCAAGGGGATGTGGTGAAACCCTACGGACATAAAAAAACCCGCTGTTATGCGGGTTTCGAAGGTATTTCGGGATTGTCTGGGATGTCCTGAAACTGTCTACTGGTGCCGGTGGAGGGACTCGAACCCACACGCTTTTAAGGGCGGCGGATTTTGAGTCCGCTGCGTCTACCAATTCCGCCACACCGGCGACGGGCCGCGAAGTATGCGGGAGGACGTCACGAATGCCAAGATGTGAGGCGGAGCGGGCTTTGGGGGAAAGTGCAGAAGGGATGCGTGCTTTCACACACATGGATGCGTACTAATGCGTGTTGTCCTGCGGCAGCGTGCGCTCGCCGCGGACATACCATTGTTCGCCGGCCGGTTCGAACACCGAGCAGCACGTCATGCGATCCTGATAGATGTGCAGACTGACCGTAGGAGCGTCGCTGCTGGGATTGCGGATGGTGTGGTATTCGTGCGGCGGGATCAGGCTGCCGGCGGAGCCCGCGCCGGCCTGGATCGCGCCGGCCGGGCGGAAGCGATAGCGCCGTTGGTCGTGCTCCAGCAATTCATACTGCACGACTTCCAGTTCGCCGCGCCACACGCCTTCCACGCACCACATGCCGGCGTGATCGTGGATCGGGGTGCCCTGACCCGGTCCCCAAGTCATCGCGACCACGCAGTAGCCATGCTCGTCGCTGTGATACAACTCCCGGCGCGCGTAATGATCGGCGCAACACTCGGATACGCAGGCGGGCAGTTCGACCTCGTTGCTGCGGATCATCCGGCACAGCGCGTCGCGCAGCCCGCGCAGCACGGCGACCTTGTCGTCCTGCGCGACCGCCGCGTCGAGCGCATCGATCAATTTGCGGTGGCCGGGGAAGTCGATGGCAAGCATGTCGGCATTCTAGCAGCGCAACTCTCTCCCGACGCGCCATGCGCGTCGACCTCTCCCGAGAGGTGAAAGCCCCGGTGCGACAGTGTTGCAGCCCTCCCTTGAAGGAGGGAGTGGAATCACGGAAGTGAAAGCGTGGCCATGAACGCCCCGATCGCCGCGCCGAAACGCTCGGTGTCGACCAGAAAGGCGTCGTGGCCCTGCGGCGAATCGAGTCCCGTGAAATCGACCTCCGCGCCGCCGGCGCGCAGGGCTTCCGCGATCTGCTGCTGTTGTTGCAGCGGGAAAAGAATATCGGTTTCCACGCCGATCACCAGCGCGCGTTCCAATTTGATCCGCGCCAGCGCGGCGTTGGCATCGCCATTGGCGTATTCGCCGGCATCGAACCAGTCCGAGGCGCGCGACAAATACAAATAGCAGTTGGGGTCGAACGCATGCACGAAACGGCGTGCGTGCGCGTTGAGATACGACTCGATCTGGAACTCCGCCCCGAACGGTTCGTCCTCGCGTTGTTCGGCGTCGAGACGGATGCGGCCGAAGCGCCCGCTCCACTCGATCGCCGAACGGTAGGTGATCACGCCGAGCTTGCGCGCGATGCTGATGCCGGTTTCCGGATAGTGTTCGTCGTCGTAGTTGCCTTCGTTCCAATTGCGATCCAGCCGGATCGCCTCGCGCTGCAGGGAGCGGATAGCGATCGCGAAAGGCTGCGCCTGTGGCGCGGTGGACACCGAAATGTGCGCGCGCACCGCGTCCGGGTGCAGCAATAGAAATCCGAGCGCGGCCATGCCGCCCAGTGAGCAACCGATCAGCGCCGCGAGCCGCGGGATGCCGAGCCCGCGCGCCAGTTCGTACGCGGAATGGCCGATGTCCTCCAGCGTCAATTCGGGAAACGTCAAGCGGTAGTTTTGCCCTGTGCCTGGATCGATCGATGCGGGACCGGTCGAACCCTTGCAACTTCCCAGCGAGTTGACGCAGATCACGAACCAGCGATCGGTGTCGAGCGCCTTGCCGGGGCCGACGATGTCTTCCCACCAACCGGGCGTGTCGTCGATCGCGTTTTTTGCCGCGTGCGCGCTCGGCGACAATCCGGTCAGGATCAGCACCGCATTGTCGCGCGCGGCATTGAGTGTGCCCCAGGTTTCGTAGGCGAGTTTCGCGCCGCGCAGCGCGCCGCCGCGTTTCATCGCAAACGGCGAGGGCAGGTCGAAATACTGGCGGGCGTCGGCCATCATCAGGATTCGTTTATCGGAAGCGGACAAGCGTAGCGAACGCGTGCGCAGCGGACAATCAATGGACGCGATCGATGGTCAGCGTGACCGGCTCGCGCGAGTCGGTTGCAATCTGCACCGGCGGTGCTTCCAGATCGCCGGCCTGCGGCAATGCATTGCCTGATTTGCTGATCCGTGCCGAAACTCGCACGCGCGGGAACATCGACAGTTTCAGTTGCGGCGTCATCGCCAACGCGTCGGTGAGTGTCACCGTGGCGGGCAGGTCGGATGCGTGCAACCGCGCCACCGCCAGCGGCATCGGCGGTCCGTCGTTCGCGCGCGCGTAAACGAACAATGTATCGCCGGGCGAAACCTTTAATGCCAATTTCGGATCGAGCCGCACCTCCACTTTCAACGCGACTTGCGCGTCCGGCGCGGGATCGTCGGCTGTCGCGGTCGAAGATGCGTTGGCGGGAGAGCCCGACATCACGGCCTGCGCCAACCCCTCCGCCTGCGCTTGCGTCTTGCCCGCCGCGCGTGCCTGCGCCAACGCGATCTGCGCCTTCACCGCATCGGCGATCCTCGAATCCGCCGGCAACAAGTCGAGCAGATGCCGCCAATGCGTCGCGGCGTCGCCGTACTGGCTGAGCTGATAATCGCTGATGCCGAGCAGCCACAGACCGCGCTGTTGATCGGGGTTCAGCGCGATCGCGCGTTGCAATCGTCGGCGCGTGTCGCCATCGATGCGATGATCCGCGCGTGCCTGCGCGTCGGCTTCGACATACGCGATCATGATATCCGGGTTGTCCGGCGCCAGCTTGAGTGCGTGGGCGAGCGCGTCGCGCGCATCGGCCGGGCGCTCCAGCGCCGAATACGCTTGCCCGAGCAGGATCCAGCCGTCACGATCGTTCGGCGCTTGCTGCAGTTTCGCGCGCAATTGCGCGGCGGCATTGACAAGACCGGGGCCGCCGTTGTCCTGAACCTGCAATGCCTGCGGCGTGCCGATCAGCGCGTAAAGTCCGAGCGCCAGCGGCGGCAGCGCGAACACCAGGATCAGCGCCAGCACGAACGGCGCCCGCGCGGATCCAACGCGGCGGCCGGCGCGCAGCAACGGTACCAGTACGCAGGCCAGCGCCACGGCCAACATCACAGCCGCGATCACGAAAAACCAGATGCTCACCAATCGTCTCCCGATTCGACCGGAGCAATCGCCGCCGCGGGTGCGACGCGGCGGCGCAAAAGCACGACCACGACGATGCCGCCGATCACCAGCAACACCGGCGGCCCGAACCACAGCAATACGGTGGACGCTTGCAACGGCGGGTCGTACAGCACGAAATCGGAATAGCGCGCGACCAGATACCGCTTGATCTCATCGTCGCTCTTGCCCTGCTGCATCATGTCGAAAATCTGGTGGCGAAGATCCTTGGCGAGATCCGCGTTCGACGCATCGAGACTCTCGTTCTGACACACCATGCAACGCAATTGCGAGGTCAAATGCTGGAAACGCTGCCGTTGCGCATCGTTCTTGAACGGCAGCGGATCAACGGCGTAGGCGGGGCTAACGGAAGCGAATGCGACGGCTACAGCAACGAGTACTGCGAGAAAACGCCGCACAGCTTTTCCCTCTCCCTTCGGGAGGGGGTGCCGCGCAGCGGCGGGTGAGGTCGAAGTCGCCGAGGGCGGCTGAGGGTGAGGCACGGATGCCGATCGGACGCCGCCGCAGGAATGCCTGCTTGCGTCGCGCCGGACCCTCACCCCTGCCCCTCTCCCGGAGGGAGAGGGATTCAATCTCGCATTTGAACGATCGAGGGTCATTGCCGCGTTTCCCCTCGCGTCTTGATGATCGCCGGTTGCAATTCCTGCGCGATCACGTCCGGCGTCAACGGGCCGATGTGCTTGTAACGGATGACGCCGCGCGCATCGACCAGGAAGGTTTCCGGCGCACCGTACACGCCGAAGTCGATCGCGGTGGCGCCGCTCGTGTCGGCCAGCACTGTCGCGTAAGGATCGCCATGTTCGGCCAGCCACGTTCTCGCGTCGGCCGCCGTGTCCTTGTAGTCGTAACCGATCAGCGGCACCCCGAATTGTTTCGCGTACGCCATCAGCACAGGATGCTCGTCGCCGCAGGCGAAACACCAGCTCGCGAACACATTGATGAGATACGGCTTGCCGAGAAGATCCGCCTTGCGCACATGCCGCGCGGGATCGTCGAGCTTGGGCAGATCGAAAGCCGGCGCGGCCTTGCCGATCAGGGGCGATGGCACATAGCGCGCGTCGTGATGCTGGTTCCAGATGATGCCGACGATGAACAACGCCACCAGCACCACGAACACGATCAGCGGCACGAAGCCGCCGAAGCTCTTGCCGCCCTTGACGTTCACGAGGGTTGATCCGCCAGCCGCGCCGGCGTCACATCCGCATTCGCGTCGTCCAGCGCGCGCGCCGGCTCACTGCGCAAGCGAAAACGCTTGTCGCCCGCGGCGCAGAAACCGCCCAGCGCGATCAGCAAGCCGCCGCCCCAGATCCAGCGTACGAACGGTTTGTCGTAAACGCGCACCGCCCACGCGCCGCCGCCCAGCGGATCGCCCAGCGACACGTACAGATCGCGGAACACGCCCTGTTCGATCGCGGCTTCCGTTTGCACCTGGCCGCGCGGATAGGTGCGTTTCTGCGGATGCAATACTACGATCGCCGCGCCGTCCTTCGACACCGCGACCGTGCCCTGTTGCGCCAGCCAGTTCGGACCCTGGATTTCGCCGACGCCAACGAACTTGAAGTCATATGCGCCAACGCGCGCGCTGTCGCCTGGCGCCATCCGTATGTCCTGCTCGATGCTCAGCGTGCGCGTCAGGATCGCGCCGGCGATGAATACACCGACGCCGACGTGCCCGAGCAGCATGCCGAGCATTTCCAGCGGATAGCGTTTGCCACGCGGCGCCTCATGCCAGCGTTTGATCGCGTAGAACGCGGTGCCCGCCAGCACATACGTCGACGCGGTGACGCCGAGCAAGCCCATCCATGCATGCACGCCCAGCGCGAACGCGATAGCCCCCGCGATCAGCGCAAGTGCCACGATCCGCACAAGGGCGCGCTGCCATAGCGCAAGATCGGCGCGACCCCAACGCGACAGCGGCGCGAACGGCAGCGCGAGAACCAAAGGCGTCATCAGCAGCATGAACAGGAAACCGAAGTAAGGCGGCCCGACCGAAATGCGGCCGATGTTCAGGGCCTCGCCGAGCAACGGATACAAAGTGCCAAGTAGCACGGTCGCGGCGGAAATGGTCAGCATCAGGTTGCCGATCAGGATCAGCGTTTCGCGCGAGGCCAGCGCGAAGGCCTTGCCGCCGGCCACGCGCGGCGCGCGCAATGCGTACAACAGCAAGGAGCCGCCGACCACCACGCTCAGGAATCCGAGGATGAACACGCCGCGTTTGGGATCGGAGGCGAACGAATGTACGCTGGTCAACACGCCCGAACGCACCAGGAAAGTGCCCAGCAACGACAACGAGAATGCGAAGATCGCCAGCAGCAAGGTCCACGCGCGCAGGCCGCCGCGTTTGTCGGTCACCGCTTGCGCGTGGATCAACGCGGCGCCAACCAGCCACGGCATGAAGCTCGCGTTCTCGACCGGATCCCAGAACCACCAACCACCCCAGCCCAGTTCCGAATACGCCCACCAACTTCCGGCAACGATGCCGGCGGACAGAAATCCCCACGCGATATTGGTCCATGGCCGCGACCAGCGCACCCAGGATGATTGCAGCTCGCCGCCGAGCAACGCCGCGATCGCGAACGCGAAGGCGACGGAGAAGCCGACATAGCCCATGTACAACACCGGCGGATGCATGATGAGGCCGGGGTCCTGCAACACCGGATTCAAATCCGCGCCATCCAGCGGCGCCGGCAGCAGGCGTGCGAACGGATTGGACGTCGTCAGTGAGAACAACAGAAAACCGAACGCAATGAAGCCCAGCACGCCCAGCACGCGCGCGTGGAAGCGCGGCGGCAATTTTCCGCCGAACGCCGCGACCGCCAGCGTCCAGATATCGAGGATCAACACCCACAGCAACAGCGAACCCTCGTGCGCGCCCCACACCGCCGAAAAGCGGTACCACCATGGCAATTCACTGTTGGAGTTCTGCGCGACGTAGGCCACCGAAAAATCCTTGGTGAGAAACGCGTAGGTCAGGATCGCAAACGCGATCGCGACGAACACGAACTGCCCGACGGCCAGCGATTTCGCGGTCGCCATCAGCGGCCGGTTGTCGCGCCACGCGCCGATGATCGGCAATACGCATTGCAACGCCGCGAGTATCAGCGCCAGGATCAGCGCGAGCTGGCCGATTTCCGGCGTCACGGTGAACCGCCCGGCTGCGCGCCCAGGTGCGCGCGATGCGCGGCTTTCGCCTTTGCGATTGCGTCGGCGACTTCTTTCGGCATATACGTTTCGTCGTGCTTGGCCAGCACTTCGCCGGCGGCGAATCTGCCGCCGCGCATGTAGCCCGCGGCGATCACGCTCTGGCCTTCGCGAAAGAGATCCGGCAAGATTCCCGTGTATTCGACATTGGTGTCGTGGAAGCGATCGGTCACGGTGAAATCCGTGCGCAGCGTACCTGGAACGCGATGCACGCTGCCCTCCTTGACGACCCCGCCCAGCCGGAAGCGCGTGCTGACCGGCGAGTGCCCATCGGCGACCTCGCTCGGCGAATACAAATAGGTCATGTTCTGCTGCAGCGCGAACACGGTCAGCGCGGCCGCAACCGCGACCGCGGCCACGATCAGTGCGGTGATAATCAAACGCCGTTTGCGCACCGGATTCATGCGTGCATTTCCGGTGGCGTTCGCGCGACAGTCGCGCGCCGTACCCGCTCGCGAGCGATGCGTTCGCGCAATTCGGCGATCACTGCGCGACGCCGAATGGTCGTGGCGATCCAGTCCCACGCCAGCACGATCAGGAACACCGCATACGCCGGCCACACATAGATGGCATAGCCGCCCATTGCGAGCCAGTCAGCCATGATCGATCCACGCCAAGACAATCGGCTTCGTCAAGCAACGCAATGGATGCAGCCTTCCACAACCCCCGTCGCTGGCTTGCGCCAACGTCCGCCCCCTTGACTCAAGGGGGCAAAAAAATCCGGAAAGTTGGTAACGCACTAGCTTCATTGGGTTTGCTCCACAACCAGTTCGCGCACCCATTCCTTGCCGCCTTCCACCGCGAGCAATCCGACCCGCGCGCGCGCCAACACGCTCGCGAAAAAATACAGATGCGTGGCAAGCGCCATCGTGAGCAGCGGCCACAACATCCCCGGCGCGATCTTGGATTGGCCGAACAGGTTCACGGTCTGTCCCTGATGCAAGGTGTTCCACCACAGTACCGAATAATGCACGATCGGCAGATTCACGATACCGATCAGCGCCAGCAGGGATGCCGCGCGCGCGCCGCGGCGGCGATCCTCGATCGCGTTGAACAAACCGATCACGCCCAGATACAGGAACAGCAGTACCAGTTCGGAAGTCAATCTCGCGTCCCAGGTCCACCAGGTTCCCCACATCGGTTTGCCCCACAACGAGCCCGTGATCAGCGTTATCAGCGTGAATGCCGCGCCCACCGGCGCGCATTCCATCGCGATCACTTCCGCCAACTTGATCCGCCATACCAGCGCGATCAAGGCGGCGGCCGCCATGCAGCCATACGCGAACAGGCTCATCCACGCGCACGGCACGTGGATGAAGATGATCCGGAACGCATCGCCCTGCTGATAATCCGGCGGCGCTAGCACCAGGCCACCGTACAAGCCGATCGCGGCGAGGATTACTGCCGGGATCAGCAGCCATGGCCGCAACGCGCTGGCGAAGCGGAAAAAAATGGGCGGCGAGCCGAGTTTGTGCAACCAGAGCGGAATGACTTTCATGCTTCGACCGCGATGCGCAGCGCCGCGGCGCACGCGAACGGCGCCAGCACCAGCGCCAGGACCAAAGCCGCAGCCAGCCACAGCAGAGGGGCGAGATACGGCAGACCGGACTGCGCCGCCGCCGCCGCGCCGGCCGCGAAAATCACGATCGGCACCGCCAGCGGCAACAGCATCAGGGCCAAAAGAATAGCAGAGCGGCGTGCGCCCGCCGTCAACGCCGACAGCACCGCGCCCAGCAGCGCCAGCAACGGCGTGGCTAGCAGCAATGCGACCAGCAGCACCGGCAACACCTGCGCGGGGAGGCGCAACAATAGCGCCAGCAGCGGCATCACCACGATCAGCGGCAGGGTGGTGGTGATCCAATGGGCAAACACCCGCATCAGCACTAGCAGCGGCAACGATTGCGGCGCAAGCAGTATCTGTTCCAGCGAACCGTCTTCCAGATCGCCCCGGAACATCGACTCCAGCGCCGGCAACATCGCCAGCAGCACGATCACCAGCAGCACGCCGCCGGCGATACGCGCCAGCAATTCCGGTTCCGGTCCCAGCGCGAACGGAAACAGCGTCACTACGATCAACGCGTACAACACCGGAAACAACACTTCGCCGCGCCGCCGCCATGCGAGGATGAATTCGCGGCGCAACACCGCGCGGCAAGCGGAAGTGGTGCGTGGCGCGGTCATGCGGCGAGCATCAAATGGATATGCCGCGCGGTCGGATTGGCGAAACGCACCGCGCCGTGACTGGTCAGGATCGCTGCGCCGCCGCGCGCGCAATGCGCGGCAACCAGTGTGTTGACCAGATCGATGCCGCGCCGGTCGAGATTGGCGTAAGGCTCGTCCAGCAACCACAGATCGCCTAGCAACAAGGTCAAGCGCGCCAATGCGACACGTTTTTTTTGCCCGGCGGAAAGCGCGCGCAGCGGTGCGTCAATCCACGCCGAGAGGCCGACATCTCCCAATGCCGATTCAATGGAGGCGCCATCGCGCGTGCCATACAAGCCGGTCAGGAACGCCAGATTCTCGCGCGCGCTCAGATCGTTCTTCATGCCCGGATGATGGCCGAGTAACAATAGCTTTCCCGCGCGCGTATCGCGGTCGGCGCATTGCCCATCGACAAGAATCTCACCGCCCGTCGCCGGCAACAAACCGGCCAGCACGCGCAACAAGGTGGTCTTGCCGGAACCATTATCGCCCTCGACCAGCAGCGTCTCGCCCTTGCCGAGCGAAAAATCCAGCGGGCCGAACACCGGCTCGTCGTTGCGGGCGAAGTTGAGCCCACGTGCTTGCAACAGCGGCGCAGTAGCGATGGCGGGGGCGGTCATCATGGCAGCCGCGCATTGTCCCAGCGGCGCGCGGGGATTGCCATGCTGCTTGCAAAAATGGATCGGGTTCCGACTGCGGCGGACCGGATGACGGACAGGATCGTCAGATCACTGGATGCTCGCGAGCAGCGCCTTGAAGCGCGGTTCTTCGTGCAATGGCTCGAGATCGCTGTCGGTCTCGATCCACGCGCTGTCGCCGAAACCGAGTTCAACCGCCTTCTCGAGCAGATCCAGGGCGCGCTGCTTGTTGCCCTGGGTCGTGTACAGGCAGGCAACGTTGTAGAGCACCATCGGCTCGTCCTGGCCCTGTCCCAAGGCCTGCTCGGTCAGCTCGATCGCCTTCTTCTGTTCACCGACGTGCCACAAGTTCTGTGCGCCGATGTACAACGCTCGGGTATCGTGAGGGTTCAAGCGGATATGCTGTTCGAGGGTGCCGAGGATTCCAAGCCGCACCCTCATTTCATCCTGCTTTTTCCCGATCGACGCATACGCCTGCGCCAGAAAAATCTGCGATTGGTAATCCGCCGGGTTGATCTCCGATGCCTTGATATACAGTTCGGCCGATCGTTCGAACTTGCCCTGCGAAGAGCAAGCTAGTCCGTAATAGAACCATGCTTCGAATAGGTTGGGGTTGAGCGCGACCGCAGCCTCGAATTCTTTTTCCGCGTCGTCGTATTTCTCGCTGATAACCAAAGCCAGCCCGCGCGAGGCGTGCGCCTCCGCCGAATCGCGGTCCAGCGCCACCGCCTGCTCGCTGGCGCGATTTGCATGCGCCAGATTGTCCTGCGATGCGGAGACGTAGCGATACAGCATCGAATAGGCATCCGCCGTACCGGCATAGGCCAACGCGTATTTCGAATCGATCTTGATCGCCTGTGCGAACATGCGGATGGCGTGCTCGTAATCGCGGCGCGCCATCAGGTACATGTAGGTGCGGCCGCGCAGGTAGAAGTCGTAGGCCTCCGGGTCGGCGGTTGCGACGGATTGCAACGCACGACGCTCGCTTGGCGTGAGTGTTACCTGCAGCGCCTTGACGATGCTCTGCGCGATGTCGTCCTGGATTGTGAAGACGTCTTTCATTTCGCGGTCGTAGGTTTCCGACCACAGGTGCGAATCGGAATCGGCGTCGATCAACTGCGCGGTGATCCGGACATGTTCGCCGGCGCGGCGCACGCTGCCTTCCAGGATCGTGCCGACCCCAAGCTGACGGGCCACGGCAGGTATGTCGATTTTTTCGCCCTTGAGGTTGAACGATGAGGTGCGCGAGGCGACTTTCAATTGCGGCAATTTGGTCAGCAGGTTTAGGATCTCTTCGGAGATACCATCGCTGAAGTATTCGTTCTGCGCGTCTCCGCTCATATTGACGAACGGCAGCACGGCGATGCTGCGGCGGCCATCATGTTCGGATGCGCGCGACCTCGCGGCAGCAGCTCCGGGTTCGTCGGTATGTTGCTGTTCCGGGACGGTCGCGACTTGCTGCCTGGTTGGCGGAGTCGGGGTTTCCATGGTGGCCGGCACCGGCTCGGTGCGCTGTACGCCGTGCGGTCCGAGATCGAACATCCAGCCCATGATCACCGCGATCGGGAAGCCGAGTGCGATCAGCACGATCACCAACTTGACCGTCCACGCCGGCAGATTCAGCGGCGGCAAAACGGTCGATGCCACCTCGATGACGATCCAGCCGACGATCGCGTACACGATCGCGACGCGGATCACCCGTCGGCGGCGCAGTTCCGCGAAGAAGCTCAGCAACGACGTTTCGGATCCGGAACCAGACATGACGCCCCCAAGTTGCCGCGATAGTGGGCGCTCAAGGCGCTCTATGCAATCACTCGGTTTGTGAGCACTCCGCGCCCACGGCCGACGGCAGCGGCGGCAATTGCGCGCGTACCCGCGCCACGGCCGCATCGAGATCGATTTCCTGGATGCGCGTTTTGCCCACGATCAGCGATTCCAGCAATGCGCTCTGCTGGCGGTCGCGTTGCAGGCAGTATGCATAAGGCAGATGCGTGAAGGTCACCATCCGGTAACGCGGCATGAAATGCGCCGGCGCACGTGCCCCCAATGCGAAGGCCAGTTCGCGCTTCAAGAGATAATGCGGATCGGCCACGCCATCGCGCATCTCGACGTAGTTTTCCAGCGCCATCGCGGCGATCGCATCGGCGTCGGGTTTGCGCACGCGCTGGAATTGCGCGAACGTGGTTTCGACGTCGTCGGATTGTGCATCCAGCAATGACGCCAGCTCCGCTGCATCCTCGAAACCGGCGTTCATGCCCTGGCCGTGGAACGGCACGATCGCGTGCGCGGCGTCGCCAAGCAGCAGCGCGCGGCCACCCAGATGCCAATGCTCCAGATAAAGTGTTGCGAGTTGTCCGACCGGATGCGCATCCCAATCGCGCGCGAAATCCGGAATCAGCGCCAGCGCATCGGGGAATTGCCGCTCGAAAAACCGCAATGCGGCGTTCGCATTGGGTAACGTCGCGAAACTCGGATGAGGGCCATCGTTCGGCAGGAACAGCGTGACGGTGAAACTGCCTTCCGCATTCGGCAGCGCGATGCACATGTAACCGCCGCGCGGCCAGATGTGCAGGGCGTGGGGCTCCAGCGCGAACATTGAATTCCCTCCCCCAGCGGGGGGTGAGTCGGGGTTTCGCGCGGCCCTGCCGCGCGCCGACGAACGGCCGCACAGGGAAGTGCGGATGGGACTTGCGAGCGCAGGATGCATGAGGGGTGAGGGGGGGCGATTTTCTTGATTCCTTGCCCCGCTAGCGGGTTTTTGTCCTCCTCCCCCCAGGGGGGGGGGCTGGGGAGGGGGTAATCCTTGCGACGAGTTTTCATTGTCAGCCCCCACCCCAGCCCTCCCCCGCTGGGGGAGTGAGTTCAAAGCAGGAATCTCCAATTCCTTGTAACCATGTCCCAACAGATCGATCCGTTCATGCAGATCGATCTCGCGCGCCATCGCCGCGCGCAGCGCGGAACCGGCGCCGTCGGCGCCCAGCAGCAACCCGCACGAATGTTCGCGTCGACCGCCAGCCGCATCGGCCAGCGTGATCGTACCGCGCGCGAAATCGGCGCCGTCCAACGCATGGTCGAAATGCATCGCGGCGCCCGCGCGTTCCGCCGCATCGATCAATTGAATGTTCAATCCGCCACGCGACACCGACCAGATCACCTCGGAATCGTCGCGGCCATAGCGTTGCAGATTCGTGGTGCCATCGAGCGGGTGCACCATGCGGCCGCGCATCATCACCGCTTGTTGCAACACGGCGTCGGCCAGTCCGGCCTGCCGCAGCGCGTGCAGGCCGCGTTCGGCCAGCGCCAGATTGATCGAGCGCCCGCCCAGAAATCCGCGCGCGCGCGGATCGGGTCGGCGCTCGATCACCTCGACATCGAAACCGCGCTTCGCCAGCAGCACGGCCAGCAGCGAGCCGACCAGACCCGCTCCGATGACCGTGATCGGGGGACGCGCCATCATGCGTTCAATGCGCCGCGCGCCACGCCCGCACGGCTTCGGTGAGACGCAGGCAATCGCGGTACGTGTTGTACAACGGTGCGGGCGAAAGCCGCATCACGTCGGGTTCGCGCCAGTCGCCGAGCACGCCGTGCGCGTTCAGGTATTCGAACAGCGAACGCCCCGCTTCGCGGCCCGCGCGTACCCGCACCGACAATTGCGCGCCGCGGCGCTCGGGTTCCGCCGGCGTCAGGATTTCCAGCGTGTCGGCGAGTTGCATGTTGATCAGCCATTCGAGATAGCCGGTCAGATGCTCTGATTTTTCGCGCAGGCGTTGCATGCCGGCGCGCTGGAAAATCTCCAAGGATACGCGCAACGGCGCCAGCGCCAGGATCGGAGGATTCGACAATTGCCAGCCGTCGGCGCCGGGCGCGGGATCGAATTGCGGGCGCATCTGGAAACGCGTGGCCTCGTCGTGGCCCCACCAGCCGGCCAAGCGTGGCAACTCTTCGCGCGCATGCCGCGCATGCACGAAGCAGCCGGCCACCGCGCCGGGTCCGGCGTTGAGATATTTGTAGGAGCACCACGCGGCGAAGTCGCAACCGGAATCGTGCAAGGCGAGATCGATATTGCCGGCGGCGTGGGCGAGATCGAATCCGATCACGCAAGCTTGCGCGTGCGCCAGCTTGGTGATCGCGGCCAGATCGAACGCCTGACCGGTCAGGTATTGCACGCCGGGCCACAGCACCAGCGAGATGCGGTGCCCGTGTTCGTGCAGCACGCGCTCGATCGCGGACATGGAGATGGTGCCGCCGGATTCGTCCGCGTCCAGTTCGATCAGCGCGGTTGCCGGATCGAATCCGTGAAATGCGATTTGCGATGCGACCGCGTGACGATCGGAAGGAAACGCACCACGTTCGATCAGGATCGCGTTCCGCTCGGGCGTCGGCCGATAGAAACTGACCATCATCAAATGCAGATTGACCGTCAGTGAATTCATCGCGACGACTTCCTCGCGATGCGCGCCGAGCGTTTGCGCCAGCGCGTCGCGCACTTCGGCGTGATACGACAGCCACGGATGGCGGCCAAGCACATGGCCTTCCACGCCCAGACGCGCCCAATCGTCGAGTTCATCGAGTAGCGCCTGGCGAACGCCGCGCGGTTGCAGGCCCAGCGAGTTGCCGCAGAAATACGCCTGTTCGCCGCCGCCGTGCGGGGGAATCAAAAACCGCGCGCGGAATTCGCGCAGCGGATCGGCGTCATCGCGCGCGCGCGCCCAGTCCGGGTTGAAAGCATAGTCATCCATGTTCAATGCGAACACGTCAATGAGACACGGCGGTCGCGATCGCCTGGCAACCGGCGTCGAAAGTCGCGTTCCATTGCGGGTTGCCCGCGTCTGGACGCACGCAACGCACCTGTATTCCGATACCGTTGTGGTAGTAGTAGCGTTCAAAATACGCGGTCTTCCGCTTGTTTTCCGTCGCGGTGTAACGCATCGCCGAGTCGGCGCCGCCCTGACCTGCGCCGAGATAGCCCGGCAACCTGCGGGCCTTGGCGATCCCATCGTTGACGAATTGCTGGAACGCGGCCAGGTCCGACGCGTGCTGGGTGCTCACCGTGATGCGCGCCAGCGTGTCGCCGCTCGAAGCTGGATCGCGTACCTGGAAAGCGAGAAATTGCGGATCGCCATCCTGCTTTTCCATCAGCACCGTCCACGCATCGGGCGCCGCGAAATGCACCGCGCCGCCATCGAGGCTGTAGTCGGCGGCGCGCGCGGCCGGAATCGCGGCGAACAGGGCGAGCAAAAACGCCAACGATGATTCAACCATGCTGCGATGTTTCACTTCGAATCTCCTTGTGGGCACTTCCGATTCACAGGGATAAAACGGGAGAGCGGCAAATCCAGCCATTCCAGCGCCGTGCCGTGGAAAATGCGCGCACGGCCGGGTTCGTCCAGGCCGAGCGCATCGATGCCGCTGCCCGGTTCCTGTTCGCCCAGCGGAAACGGATAGTCGGTGCCGAGCATCACGCGGTCGGCGCCCGCCACGTCGAGCAGGTAGCGCAACGCCTGCGGATCGTGCACGCAGGAATCGAAATACAGACGCTTGAAATACTCGCGCGGATTGCGCGCGTTGTCGGTGGCGACCAGATCCGGACGCATCCGGAAGCCGTGTTCGATGCGGCCGATGGTGAACGGGAAACTGCCGCCGCCGTGCGCGAAAGCGACGCGCAGGCTTGGCAATCGTTCCAGCACGCCGCCGAAAATGAGACAACACGCCGCGCGCGATTGCTCGGCTGGCATCCCGACCAACCACGGCAACCAGTATTTCGGCATGCTGTCGGTGCCCATCATGTCCCACGGATGCACCAGGATCGCCGCGTCCAGATCCGCGGCCGCTTCGAAGAACGGAAACAGTTCCGGCGCATCCAGATTCCAGTCGTTGATGTGCGAACCGATCTGCACGCCCTGCAGACCCAGTTGCTCCACGCAGCGTTCCATTTCTTCGATCGCCAACCGCGGTGATTGCAGCGGCACCGTGCCGACCGCCGCGTAATTCGCGGGAAATTCGCGGCAGACTTGCGCAGCGTGGTCGTTCAAGCAGCGGTGCAGGTCCAGCGCTTGATTGGGTTTGGCCCAGTACGAAAAAAAAACGGGTACAGTCGAGATCACCTGCACACCGACGCCGTGGTCGGCGTATTCGGCAATGCGATGCCCGGCATCGAATGCGTTTTGCCAGACCTCGCGGAAAAACTTGCCATCCTTGTAGATGCGGTGACGCCCACCGGCGCGCACCATCACCGGAAAGCGGTCGTCGCCATATTTCTCGGCGAGGTTCGGCCACTGCGGTGGCAGCAGATGCGCATGGGTATCGATCTTGAGCATGGATGCAGTTTAACCGTATCCACGCATTGGCCGAGGCTCGGCGCGAGCGCGCAGTCTTTTATGGGGGCTTGCGCGTTGATTGAAAGGGGCCAACCAGCATCGCGACCAGCGGCAACGCAAGCGCGACGCCGAGCAACTGCGCGGCGATGAAGCCGGGCACATTGATGGGCCGGGTGCCGGCGAAGGTGGTTGTCAGTGCGCGTGCGATCGTTACCGCTGGGTTGGCGAAAGCGGTCGAGGCGGTGAACCAGTAGGCCGCGGCGATGTAGGCGCCGACCAGCGCCGGAACCTGTGCCGGTCGCGTGCGATGGCCGAGCAGGATCGTGAGCAGCAAGCCGATCGTTGCGATCGTCTCGCTCAGCCACAATGCCGGACCGCTGCGTACCTTTATGCCCAAGCTGATCGGATCGAGGCCGAACATCAGGTGCGCCAGTACCACGCCGGCGATCGCGCCGCCGATCTGTACGGGCATATAAGTCAGTGCCTCGCGCCAACTAATCGCGCGGTGCAAGGCGAGCGCCAGACTCACCGCAGGATTGAATTGCGCGCCGGAAATCGGGGCGAACATCACGATCAGCACATACAGCGCGAGTCCGGTTGCGGTGCTGTTGGCCAGCAATGCGATCGCGGCGTTGCCTTGCGCGAGTATCTCGCCCATATGCCCCGAGCCAACGATGACTGCCAACAGCGCGGCAGTGCCAACGAACTCTGCCAGTATCCGGCGCGGCAGAGAAGCCCTCATGTGCGATTCCTGACGCCCAGGTGATCCAGTAACTGCAGCACACGCTTTTCGATTTCGCCGCGTACTGCACGGAACGAATCGTCCGGCAAGTGTTTGGGATCGGGCAACGCCCAATCCTCGCGGAGGGACGCGGGTAGCCACGGGCAGGCATCACCGCAACCCATTGTGACTACAGCATCGAATGACTGACCGTTGAAAGCGCTCAGCGACTTCGATTCATTGATGGCAATATCGATGCCCCGCTCGGCCATGAAAGCGATCGCGCGCGGATTGACCATGCCGGACGGTTTGGACCCTGCGGAAAAGGCTTCGACGCGGCCGCTTCCATGCAGCCGCGCGAAGCCTTCCCCCATCTGGCTGCGGCAAGCGTTCTCGACGCAGACGAACAGAATGCGCGGCGCGCCGCTCATCCGCATGCGCCGGTTGCGCAGCAAGACGCCACATACGCGCTGGCAACCGGACGTCCACAACAGACGCCTGCGTCGGCGACCGACTCGTGGGCCGTGTGCTGCCCCGGAGCGGAGTAAGTCGTCGCCTCGCCATGTGTATGGAAGGCTTCCCAGCGCACGCCTTGCGGATCCTCGGCCCAGAATTTATCCGAATGCGCGTAGCAGCAGGTCGTGCCGCGTTCGGCCAGACCGACCTTGTCGGCGGCGATCAGGCGCGCGCCGATCTCTGCCAGTTCTTCCGTCGCCTCGGCCTGCAAGCCGAGATGATCCACGCCGGCCGCGCGCTCGCGTTGCGAAATCGCGAAATTCACCCTCGGATCGTCCAGCATCCATTTCGCGTAGTCGGGCTTGCGCACCGAAGGCGCGCTGCCGAACAGGGTGGAATAGAAGCCGATGCTTGCATTCAGGTCGGCGACATTGACGTGCACGTGGAAGCGTTTCACGGGCGTTTTCCCCGTTTGGGAGCGCATGTGGGTGCGCAGACCGAGGCATCGCTGCCGCAGCATTTTTCGGTGAGGAAGGCGAGCAGGGCGTTCATGTGCGCGAATTCGGCGCTGCAACGGATGCTGCGGCCTTCGCGGACGTCGCGCACCAGACCGGCCCGGCGAAGGACATTGAGGTGATTGGTCAGCGTCGCGCCTGGCAGCTTGAGACGTTCGCCAAGTTCGCCCACGGCCAGACCATCCGGCCCCGCTTGCACCAGCAGCCGGTAAGCGGCGAGGCGGCTATCCTGGGCCAGCGCCTTGAGTGCCAGTACCGCATCAAATGTTTTCATAATTCCGGAATTATAGAAATATAATTCGACCTGTCAATACCCCTGCGGAAATTTTCGGGTGGACGCGCCTTACGCCTGCGTGGTCAACTCAGCGATGTGATTCAGGAACCGGGTCGACCTGCCCGCACGCCTTGCAGGTGCGTGCATCGACGGATCGGTAATAGCGCTCGAATACCGGCGGAAAATCCTTCTCGATGCTGTCGAGCACGAAATATTCCTCGTAGAGTTTTTGATTGCAGCGCTCGC
Organism: Rhodanobacteraceae bacterium; assembly: GCA_039923855.1. Taxonomy (GTDB): domain Bacteria; phylum Pseudomonadota; class Gammaproteobacteria; order Xanthomonadales; family Rhodanobacteraceae; genus 66-474. Next base: position 18,603 of record JBDTBW010000047.1, read on the forward strand.
AGAACCACAACAGGCCGTCTTTTTCGTGCGGCAAGCGCTTGCGCTCGATCACCAGGCCGATGGAATCCGGCATGCGTTGCGGCGAGTGCGGCGTGCGCGGCGGCAGACAGAAAATCTCGCCGGCGCGGATCGGGATGTCGCGGCGTTCGCCGTCGTCCTGCACGCGCAAGATCATTTCGCCTTCGAGCTGATGAAAAAACTCCGGGCCTTCGTCCCAGTGGTAGTCGCTGCGCGCATTGGGGCCGCCGACGATCATGATGATGAAATCGCCGTCGACGATGCACTTGTTGCCGACCGGCGGCTTGAGCAGATGCCGGTGCTGGTCGATCCAGCGTTGCAGGTTGAAGGGCGGTGTCAGCGACATGCCGGCGAATCACGGAAGGCGAGGTGATTACCTTAGCGTGGCGTCCGCGACAAAAAAAGCCGCCCCGGAGGGTCCCGGGGCGGCCCACGTGCGGTCATGCGTAACCGCGCGTGTTTACCCTATCCACATCAGGGCATCAACATCAGGGCATCAGCACCTTGTCGATTACCATGATCACGCCGTTGGACTGATAGACGTCCGGGATGGTGACATCGGCGATGTTGCCTTTGGCGTCGGTGACGGTGAGGTGCTTGCCGCTGCCCTTGATGGTCAGCATGTCGCCTTCGACTGTCTTGAGTGAGGCCTGGCCACCGCCGGCTTCGATCTGCTTGTCGAGCGCATTGGTGTCGAGACGGCCCGGGACCACGTGATAGGTCAGGATCTTGGTCAACTGATCCTTGTTCTCGGGTTTGAGCAAGGTATCGACCGTGCCGGCCGGCAACGCCGCGAAGGCTTCATTGGTCGGCGCGAAAACGGTGAACGGACCGGGGCCTTCCAGGGTCTTGACCAGGCCTGCGGCTTTCACGGCCGCGACCAGCGTGGTGTGATCCTTGGAATTGACCGCATTCTGGATGATGTTCTTGGACGGATACATCGGCGCGCCGCCGACCATCACCGTCTTGTGATTCATCATGTGATCGCCGCTCATCATGTGGCCGCTCATTTGAGCGAACGAGGCGGGTGCGAAGGCGACAGCGGCAGCGGCCACCGCAATGGCGGAGGAAAGCATTCGGGTACGAACGTTGAGGGATTTCATGGAAACGAATCTCCGTGGGGAAAATGGACTTCCGGTGTGGAAGTGCAAGGAGATACGTCCGCGCGGCATGTGCGGATGCGGCGGCGAAACGCGAGATTCAGCATCCGGAAGGTTTCACGCGCTTTGCACGAAAGGCGGCAAAACGTCGCGCGCGCATGCGCTCACTGGCTGGATGCAGGCCACTGCTGCGGGACTTTGCGCAGGTCTGACAGCGAATATCCCATTTGCTTGATGCGATCCAGCAGGCCGTCGTAATCGCCTTGGGGAATCGTCCGTGTCCGCGCCATGATCCAGACGTAATCGCGCTTGTTGCGGGCGATAATGGTTTCGCTGTAGTCGTCGTTGAGATAGGCGACGATGTATTCCGCTTTCAACGGCCAGATGAATTGCATGCCCCAAATGGCATTGCCGGTGCCGGGCTGGATAGAACCGGTCGAATGGAAAGCGCCCGGGCGCCCGTCGAATCCGCCCTTGAGATAGCCGAAGGTGGCGCGCACGCGGCCGTCGGGTTGCAGCGTGTAGGTTTCCACGGCGTTGTAGGTGTTCTTCGCGAAGGGCGTGGGGATGGCCGCGATCACATACCACTGGCCCATGAAGCGTGGCAGCTCCACCTGCTCGACCGGCTGGATCGGCGGCAGATGCCCGGCGCAGACGGTGGCCGAAACGGCGGTGGCGGCGCAGGCGAACAAGATTCTGGAAAAACGCATGGAATGAGTCCGTGTCGGCTGATCCGATCGTGATGGTTCGAACGTGATGATTGGATCGCGATGGTTGGATTGGCGGGCGGGCCGTTACGCACGCGCGAACCGGTAATGCGCCACCAGCCATTCCTGGCCCGCGGCGTAGCCGAACAGTTCCGCGCAGGACATCCAGAACATCCGCCAACGCTGGAACCACAACGGCGCGGCATCGCCGTAAGCTTGAACGAGCACCGACATCACCGCATCGCGCCGCTCATCCTGATTGGCCAGCCAGTGATTGGCGCTGCGTTGGTAATGCGTGCCATCGAGCAGCCAACGCTGTTCGATCGCGAGATCACGCTGGAACATGAGCAGCGTATCGGCCGCGGGCATCAGGCCGCCGGTGAAAAAATGCCGCCCCAGCCAGTTGTCTTCGCCTGTGGTTTCGAACGGATACATCAGCGTGCGGTGCGCGAAGATGTGCACGAACAATTTGCCGCCGGGCTTCAACCAGGTGCCGATGCGCTGCATCAAGACCTGGTAGTTGCGCATGTGCTCGAACATTTCGATCGACACGCAGCGGTCGAATTGTCCGGGTTGCAGCACGAGCGTGTTGACGTCCTGGGTATGCACTTGCACGTTGATGAGGCCGCGTTTGCGGCATTGCGTTTCGATGTGCTGGCGCTGGCTGTGGGAATTGGAGATGGCGGTGATGCGCGCGTTGGGATATCGCTGCGCCATCCACAGCGTCAGCGATCCCCAGCCACAGCCCAGTTCCAGAATGGCCTGGCCGTCGCGCAATTCGGCGCGCTGGTCGTACAGTTCGAGCATCGCCTCCTCGGCTTGCGCCAGCGTTTCATCGCCGCGCGGGTAATAGCACCCCGAATATTTTAGGCGCGGGCCGAGGCACAACGCGAAAAAATCCGGTGGCAGTTCGTAATGCCGCGCATTGGCCGCGTCCGTTTCGATCGCCACGGGACTCTTCCGCAATTCGTCGATGCGCCGCGCGAAGCGCGCGGCTTGCGCATCGAGGCCGCCGACGCGCTCCTCGCGCAATCGACGCGCGCACAAACGGCGTATGCCCGCGCGCAATAGCGGGTCGAGGATCAGCCTACGCTCGGCCAGCCCGAGCAGGCCGGGCGCGGCGGATTCCTGCGCAAGTTCGTTATTGCCTAGTACGAGAATGCTCATTGTCAGATACTTTTTCCAAGGCTGGAAATGAGCGGTTTGAAAGCGTAGCGAGCGAAGGCAGGTTGCGCGCCGCCGGAGCGCAGAAACCGGATCGTACACGTCAGTACATGAGGATTCCGAGCACCGCAGGCGCGCGAGATGCTGAGCGCAGTAGGTTTCAAACCGCTCATCGAGGAAACCACGGAAACAACATTGGAGTCTCCCGCTGATAAGCGCGGTAGTCATCGCCGCGCGTGCGCAGCGCCTGTGCTTCGGTGTACGGGATGCCGCTGACGAAACGCAAGAACACGAACATCACGATCGGCCCGGCCAGCGCCAGCCACCACAGTGGCGAGCCGATCGCGAGCGCCACGTAGGCGAACCAGTGCAACCATTCGAAGAAATAATTGGGATGCCGGGAATAGCGCCACAGGCCCTCGCGACAGGTCTTGCCTTGATGCGCGGGATCCGCGCGGAAGCGTGCGAGCTGGCGATCGGCGACCGTTTCGCCGGCAACGCTCAAGAGCCAGATCGCGGCGCCGACGATCAGCCATCCGATCGACACAGCCGGATTGCGCGCGACCGCGATGAACGGCAGCGCGAACAGCACGATCAGCGCCGCCTGGAACTGGAAGAACCACCAGATTTTCAGTTGATCGCTTTGCCAATGCGCGCGCAATTGACGATAGCGGCCATCTTCCGGTTCGCCGCGCACGCGTTTCCAAAGATGCGTCGCCAGCCGCAGTCCCCACAGCCCGCCGAGCAGCGCCAACAGCAGTCGCGGCCAAAATGCGCCCGCGCCGAGCAAGGCCAGCAGCACCGCCGCGCCACCCAGGCCGGTCGCCCACAGTGCATCGACGATGCCGATATTGGTATGCCGCCGCTGCCAGCGCCAACCCAGCGTCATCATCAACGCGGCGAGCAGCCACACCGGCAACAGCGACAGCCACGGGTTCATGGCACGCTCCGCTGCGGCGATAATGAAATGTCTGTTCCTTTGCGCAGCCAATGCCGCGCCAGGGTGGTCAGCAGCGGCAACGCGATACCCCATCCCAGCGCCAGCCATGCCAGCGCGTGCCAGATGGGCGCCGTCAAGACGGCCGCGTGCCAGCCGCGCGCGGCGGCGAGATACGAAAGCGGAGCGCCGATCGCACCGAACAAGGCACCCAGCCACGGACGCGCGCGCAGATAACCGAACAGCGGCACGATTGTCAGCGCGAACGCGATCCACAGCGCGAGGATCCACGCCGGCGCATCGGAAAGCGGCCACGTCGCGGCGTAATGGATCAAACCCGCACGCACCCAAAAAGTTTCCATCAGCGCGCCTAGCAACAGCGCCACCACGATCAGCCGCAGCTCGACGCCGCGCTGCGCGGAAACGATCAGCCGCCATGCGGCGAACACACACATCGCCAGCACGCCCGGCCACGCCAGGCCGTGACCCGCGCCGATCACCGCGCAGAACCAGACGATCTCGTAAGCCGCGAGTATCGCCCAGAACATCATCCCGACACCTCGCGTGTGTGCGATGGCACGCCCCGGCGATAGCCCGGCTTCGCCAGCAGCAGATGCGCCACGCCGATCGAGCGTTCGCGGAAACCGCCCTCGCAATAGGCCAGATAAAACTCCCACATCCGGACGAAGCGTTCGTCGAAACCCTGCGCGCGCACCCGCGCCAGGTTCGCCATGAAACGCTCGCGCCACGCTCGCAAGGTTCGCGCGTAGGAATTGCCGAAATCCTCCAACGAGATCAGTGCGAGGTCGCAGCTTCGGGTCTTGGCAGCCAGCATCGCGCCGATCGATGGAATGAAGCTGCCGGGGAACACATGGCGCTTGATGAAATCCACCGACTTCAGCGCCTGCGCGTAACGGTGATCCTCGATGGTGATCGCCTGCAGCAGCGCCAGCCCATCGGGTTTCAACAGACGACCGACTTTATCGAAATAGACGTCCAGATACTGCGCGCCGATCGCCTCGATCATTTCGATCGATACCAGTTTGTCGTATTCGCCCTCGCCGGATTCAACACGAAGATCGCGGTAGTCGCGCAGCAACAGCGTCACGCGTTCCCGCAAACCGGCCGCGGCGACGCGCTCGGCCGCAAGCGCGTGCTGCTCGCGCGAAATCGTGATGGTGGTGACGTGGCAGCCGTAATGCTTCGCCGCGTGCAATGCAAAGCCGCCCCAGCCGGTGCCGATCTCGACCACGCGGTCGTCGGATTTCAATTCGAGCTTGCGGCAGATCACATCGAGCTTGCGGGTCGATGCGGCTTCCAGCGTGTCGTCGGCGCCGCCCCAGATCGCCGAGGAATACATGAGGTCGCTCGACAGGAACAGCTTGAAGAAATCGTTGCCGAGGTCGTAATGCGCGGCGATGTTTCGGCGGCTGCCGCGATGTGTGTTGCGTTGCAAGGCATGCCATGCGCGCATCGCCACGCCGCCGAAGCGCGCAAGCCCGGTTTCCATGCCATCGAGCAGATCGCGGTTGCGCACCAGCAGGCGCACCAGAGCGGCAAGATCGTCGCAACGCCACAGGCCATCCATGTAAGCCTCGCCGGCGCCCACGCTGTCGTTGGCGGCGACCGTGCGATAAAAATCCGGATCGAGGATGTCCAGATGCACGCAAAGATCGGACTGTTGCGCAAGCGGCGTGCCCAGCTCTACCGTGCCATATCCATCCCGCAGCACCAGCCGGCCATTCGTTAGCGAAGCCATCTGCGCGAGCAGGCGTTTGCGCAGAAAACGATCCAGCCCGCCGCCATCGCGGCGCGTGTCGTCGAGTTCGTTTTTCACGACGGTGTTCATGGCGATCTCAAAGTGGTTGCGGACGGTGGTTGCGGACGGGTGTACACGGGGTTGCGTTTCAGCCACAGGCGCAGCGCCTGCCAGTGGATCGCGCCGACCACCTGCGCGGTCATCAGCGGATAACGCCACAACACCCGCGCCAGCGAGGCGCTGGTGAGCGGCAGACGTCGCAGATGCAGATGCGCGTCGAACTCGCGAACCCCGGAGCGCAACACGTCCATATGCACGCGCAGGTCGTCGCCCGGCACGCTGAAGCGCCAGTCGTAGCCGCGATCCATCGGCATGAACGGCGAGACATGAAACGTCTTGGGAAATTTCCACCGCAGCGTGCGCGCGTGGGTCTGCGCACTTTCCACCGGCAGAACATAGGCGTGGCGGTCGTGCCACGGCGTGTTGGTGATCTCGGCGAGGATGCAGACCAGCGTCACGCCGTCGGCGGCATAGCAGTAATAGAAACTCACCGGATTGAACTGATAACCGAAGTAACGAAGATGGGTCAGCAAGCGGATTGGCCCGACCGGACGCCGCCCGGTGTCCTGCTCCACGCGTTGGCGGACGGCTTCGGCCAGTGGCAAATCGGCGGGTCCCAGATAATCGCCGCGGCGAAACTGCGCAATGTTTTTCCCATGCGACGACCATAACCAGCGCCGCGCGAACACGCGATCGATCTCGTCCAGATCCAGAAACAACTGCGCCATGTGGTACGAAAACGCGTGCGGGTGCGGCGCGAAGCGGCGGTGCGTGACCACGCCCTCGTAGACCGCGCTGGCCAGCCCGGTGGCTTCCTCGCTGCGCGCGATGGCGATGGCGTTCATGCCGCCAACTCCTCCGTCGTGCGCGGCGGGGAAGTCTTCGCGGCCTCCAGCCAACGCGCATCCAATGCCGCGGCCACTTGCACCGCGGAGGCGATGCCGTCCTCGTGAAAGCCCCAGCCCCAATACGCGCCGGCGAACCAGGTGTGTCGCTGTCCCTGGATTTCGGATTTGCGTCGTTGCGCGGCGACCGCGGCGTGGTCGTACACGGGATGGTGATAGCGCATGCGCCGCAATATCTTCGACGGATCGATCGCGCAGCCGCGGTTCAACGTCACCACGAACGGCTCCGGCGAGTCGATGCCCTGCAAAAGATTCATGCAGTAGCTCACCGTGCAAGGCTCGTTCGGCGCACGCGGGATAAACGCGTTCCAGGCCGCCCACGCCTTGCGCCACGTCGGCAACAGCGTTGCGTCCGTGTGCAAAACGGTGTCGTTGGCTTGATAGCGCATCGCACCGAGGATTTCACGTTCGCGCGTGTCCGCATCCGCAAGCAAAGCCAGCGCCTGATCGCTGTGACAGGCCAGCACGACTTGATCGAAGCGCAGTTTGCCGGTGTCGACGCACAACTCGACGCCTTGCGAATCGCGGCGAACGCTGCGCACTGGACAATTCAATCGTTCGCGGACATTCCAGCGTGAGCGCGCCGCTTGCACGTAGATGGCCGAACCGCCGCACACCACGCGCCATTCGGGGCGAGCGTCGATTTGCAGCATCTGGTGGTTGGCCATGAACTGCGCGAGATAACGCGCCGGAAACGCGAGAATTTGCGCGGATGGCGAAGACCACAGCGCGGACGCCATCGGCACCAGATGCTCGTCGCGGAACGCCGCACCGTAGCGATGTTCGGCGAGCCAATCGCCCAGTATGGGTTCTTCGCCAGATTGTTCCAGCAATGCCGGCGCCTCGCGGTAGAAGCGCAGCAGATCGCGCACCATCCCGATGAAACGTGGTGACAACAGATTGCGGCGCTGGCAGAACAGCGTGTCGAGCGTGGCGACGTTGTATTCCAGCCCGCTGGCCTCGTTGCGCACCGAAAAACTCATGGTGGTCGGCTGCGAGGCCACGCCCAGTTCGTCGAACAGCCGCGTCAGCAACGGGTAATGCCGCTGGTTGTGCACGATGAATCCAGTGTCGATCGCATAACGCCGGCCGTGCATCGCGATGTTGTGGGTGTGGGTGTGACCGCCGAAATAATCGTTGGCTTCGAACAGCGTGACCTCGTGCCGGCGCGACAGCAGCCACGCCGATGCCAATCCCGCGATGCCCGATCCGACGATCGCGATGCGCATGGCTCAGCGCTCAGCCTTTTCCAACACCCAAACCGGGACCGATTTCAAATCGTGCACCAGTCCCATCACGGACATCAGTTTCAAGCCGTACCAGGTCAGGTCGATCTCCCACCAATGGAAACCCTGCCGTGCCGAGCCGGGGAAGAAGTGATGGTTGTTGTGCCAGCCTTCGCCGAAAGTCAGCAATGCAAGCCAGACATTGTTGCGGCTGTCGTCGCGCGTTTCGAACCGGCGCGAACCGTAGCGGTGCGCCAGCGAATTGATCGTCACCGTGGCGTGGAACAGCACCACGGTGGAGATGAAAAACCCCCAGACCAGCATCTGGCCGCCACTGGTATGCAGGCCGGGCGCGACGTGATGGAGCAGCGCGCCCAAACCGTACAACGTGACGCCCAGCAGCACCGGCACCAGGGTGTCGAAACGATCCAGCCAGCGCAGCTCCGGGTATTTGGCAAGATCGTTCACCCGCGCCATGTCGGTGCGGAACGCGCGCGGCGTCAAAAACCACCCGAGATGACTCCACAGAAATCCGTACACGCCCGGCGAGTGCGCGTCCAGCGCGGTGTCGGCGTGCCGATGATGATTGCGGTGGTGCGCGGCCCACCACAATGGCCCGCGCTGCACGCAGGCCGCGCCGATCAGCGCGAATACGAGTTGCACCGCGCGCGAGGTCCGGAAAGTGCGATGCGCGAAATAACGGTGATAAAACCCGGTCAGCGCGAACATCCGCAGCACGTACAGCGCGGCCGCCACGATCAAGGCGATTGGCGACACGCCGACCCAGATCACCGTGAGGCAGGCCAGATGCATCGCGACGAATGGCGCCGCGCGCACCCAATCGATGCGATCCATCCTGTCGCCATCGGCGCTCGCCGCGGCCGAAGTATCGATCCAGCTACGCACGCGCCGCGCGAGCGACATGCGAGCAGCAGGCGGCGCCTCCGCACGCGCGGCAGGCAAGGCGCCTCGCGCGGCATCGGACAGGACGGAATGGGAAGTCGCCATGGGGAAATCAGTTGGCGGGATTACCCAAAAGATACGGATGGCGGCGCTTTGCGGATGCACGCACGCCTCACTCGAGGGCACGCATTCCGCAACCGTAAAGCCACACGAAGGCATCCCGCATCGGCGTGGGGAATCAAGCGCCGCTGATCGTGCCCTTGCCGATCACAGGCCCCGTCGGCTGGCCGGTCGGCGAGCCGCCCGGTGGTTCGATCGACACCGCCAACAATGCGTTGGCATTGAGATTCGCCAGCAGTTCGGGGCTCAAGGACAAACTGGTGGCCTTGTTGCGCGCGAACACGCCGACCGCGATCGGCTTGCCGCCTTGCGGGATCAGCCACAATTCCGGTGCGCGATTACTGGCGATCGCCTTGGGCGCGGCCGGCACCACCACCAGACGCGCATGCGCCGGGTCCATGGTGACGGTCCAACCGGGTACGCCATTGTCCTGCTCGATCCGCGCGACCATGTAAGACGTCGCCGCCGCGGGCGCTGGTGGCGGCTGCGATTGCACCAGCAAGGCGATCACGCAGGCGGCGGCAACCGCGCTGGCGCCGAGACCGATCCAGCGCCACAGCGCCAGATCGTTCCACCACGACGCGCGCGATCGTGCTGATTCACGCGAGGGAGCGGAAGCAAGCCCCAGCGCGTTCTGCAAGCGCGCCCACACATAAGCCGGCGGCGCAACCGGCGCGATTTCATCGGCCAGCGGCATGAGATGCCGCTGCCATCGCGCGACCTCGGCGACCGCGCGCGGGTCGTCGCGCAACTCGCGCTCGACTCCCGCGCGCGCGCCGGCGTCGAGCACGCCGAGCACGTACTCGGCGTGTCGCAGATCTTCGCGGTCGTGGTCGAGCGTCGTGTTCACGGTTTCAGGACGATTGTTCCAGGCAGGCACGCAAACGGATCAGGCTGCGACGGATCCAGCTCTTCATCGTCGCCAGCGGCACGCCGCTGCGTGTCGCCAACTCGTTATACGTAAGACCCGCGAAAAAGGCTGCACGCACCGCGGTTTTCTGTTGCGGATCCAGCGTGTCGAGACAGCGCTCCAGCCGTCGACGTTGCTGGCTGGTTTCGGTATTCGCGGCGGGCGTCGGCTGATCGTCGACCAGTTCGCGCTCGGTGGCCTCGTCCAGCGGCGCCTCGCGGCGTTGACGCAGGCGGTCGATCGCGCGGTTGCGCGTCATGGTGATCAGCCAGGTCATCGCGCCGGCGCGCGCGGCGTCGAAACTCCCGGCGCGGCGCCACACCGCGGTAAAGACTTCCTGCAGGACATCCTCGGCATCGCCGCGCTCGTGCAGCATGCGCAGGCAGACGCCGAACAGTTTGGACGAAGTGCGCCGGTAAAGTTCGGCGAAGGCATTCCTGTCCCCGTCCGCGACCGCGCGCAGAATCCGCGTCAGATCTTCCGTGTCTGTCGTTGCGGTGGCGCTCATGGCCCTAGCATCGCAGGATTACGAGCCGCGCCGCAAGCCGCGCGTCGACCCTCAAACCTCGAGCGAGGCCAGATCGCCTTTCTCCTCCAGCCACTGGCGGCGGTCGGCCGCGCGCTTCTTGGCCAGCAGCATGTCCATCAATTGCGCGGTGGAGGCCGCGTCGTCCACGGTCAATTGCACCAGCCGGCGGGTGTCGGGATGGATGGTGGATTCGCGCAACTGCGATGGATTCATCTCGCCCAGCCCCTTGAAGCGAGTGGTACTGACCGCGCCCTTGATCTTTTCGCGCTCGATTTTTTCCAGCAGGATGCGTTTTTCCTCTTCGTCCAGACAGTAGAAAACCTGCTTGCCGACGTCCACGCGGAACAAGGGCGGCATCGCAACGTAGGCATGGCCTTCGCGCACCAGCGCGGGGAAATGCCGCAGAAACAGCGCGCATAATAATGTTGCGATGTGCAGGCCGTCGGAATCGGCGTCGGCCAGCACGATCACCTTGCCGTAGCGCAACCCGGAAAGATCATCCTTGCCGGGATCGCAGCCGATCGCGATCGCGAGATTGTGCACTTCCTCCGATGCCAGCACCGAGCCAGATTCCACTTCCCAGGTGTTCAGGATTTTTCCGCGCAGCGGCAGGATCGCCTGGAAATCCTTGTCGCGCGCCTGTTTCGCACTGCCACCGGCGGAATCGCCCTCGACCAGAAACAACTCGGTGCGCGCAGGATCCGTCGATGCGCAATCGGCCAGCTTGCCTGGCAACGCCGGCCCCTGGGTGATCTTCTTGCGCACCACTTGTTTGGCGGCTTTCAATCGCGCGGTCGCGCGTTCGATCGCCAGTTGCGCGATGGTTTCCCCGGCGGCGACGTGCTGGTTGAGCCACAACGAAAACGCATCGTGCGAAGTGTTTTCGACGAAAGCCGCGGCGTCGCGCGAAGACAATCGTTCCTTGGTTTGACCCGCGAATTGCGGGTCGCGCATCTTCACGCTCAACACGAAGGTCAGCCGCTCCCACACGTCTTCCGGCGCGAGTTTCACGCCGCGGGGCAGCAGATTGCGCAGGTCGCAAAACTCGCGCAGGGCGTTGGTCAAACCGGAACGCAAACCATTGACGTGGGTGCCGCCCTGCACGGTCGGGATCAGATTGACGTAGCTCTCCTGCACCAGGTCGCCCTCCGGCACCCAGGCCAACGCGAGATCGATACCGCCGCCGCCGCCGCCGTCGCGTTGCAGATGCTGCACGAATAACTCGGGCGGCAGGCATTGCGCGCCATCCAGTTCGGATTTCAGGTAATCGGCGAGGCCGTCCTCATACCGCCATTCCTCGCGTTCGCCGCTGACCTCGTCGATCAGGCGCACGGTCAGACCCGCGCACAGCACGGCTTTCGCGCGCAGCAGATGTTTCAGTTTCGGCAGCGAGATTTTCGGCGAATCGAAGTATTTTGGATCGGGTAGAAAACGCAGCGTGGTGCCTGTACATTTCTTCGGTGCATCGCCGAGCGTTTCCAGTTTGCCGATACGTTCGCCGTCGGCGAAACGCATGCGGAATTGGCCGCCGTCACGCTGGATATTGACTTCGAGGTGCGAGGACAACGCGTTGACCACCGACACGCCGACGCCGTGCAGGCCGCCGGCGAAGACGTAATTGCGATCGGAAAATTTTCCGCCAGCGTGCAGACGCGTCAGGATCAGTTCGACGCCGGACACGCCTTCCTCGGGATGGATGTCGACCGGCATGCCGCGGCCATCGTCGCTGACTTCCACCGAACCGTCGGCATGCAAGATCACTTCGATCAGCTTTGCATGTCCGGCCAGCGCCTCGTCGACCGAATTGTCGACGACCTCCTGGATCAAATGATTCGGGCGCGTCGTATCGGTGTACATGCCGGGCCGGCGCCGCACCGGTTCCAGCCCGGTCAGCACTTCGATGTCGGCGGCGTTGTAGCGGGTATTGGGTGCCATGTTGCGGGCGTGGGTCGGGATTGATTCAGCCGGGAACGGCAGCCACGCAGAATGACGAGACGCGCGCTGCGGGTCAATCCGCCAGTCGGCGCGTCTTGGCCGATCGGATCGTTAAAAAAAGATTGGCCCGGAATCGAGTCATCGATTCAGGCGGCAGTTTGCCGCGCGCATGGATGATTCCGTTCCGTGCAGGCCAAGGCCGGCGCGAAACCCCATCCACGAGGAGATGCAACACCATGCGTAAACTCATCCTTCCCGCGCTGATCGCTGCTGCCTTCGCCTTCCCGGCGTTTGCGCAGGACGCGCAGACCACCACGCAGAGCACCACCACCGCGACTGCGCCCAGCAACAGCATGAGCGACCAGTCCGCCCCGATGTCGACCGACGTCAAGCAGGAGAACTCCAGCTCGACCAGCTCGACCGATCCGATGACCGGTGCGTCCACCACCGACACCAACAAGACCACGACGGTCAAGCATCATCGCCATCATCACCATCATATGGCGAAGTCGACCACCACGATCAGCAGCTCGTCGATGGCACCGACCGATACTGGCGCCAGCACCACGACCCAGTCGACCACCACTTCGGAGCCGATGTCGTCTTCGAGCGGCGGCTGATCGTTGAAGTTCGATGTTGTTCTAAACGCCCCGGTTTGCCGGGGGTGAGGATCAGCGATTACGCGATGCGTTGTATCGCATCGGGTGCTGAGCCGAACGGGCGGCCAAGGACGGCCGCACCGGCGCACCCACCAAGGTCGGCTGCTTGCCCTGCGACCGGAAAATCAAAGCGGCGCGCAACGCGCGTCCAGCCAGGCGCGGTCGGCTGCGTCTTCGAGCAACGACATCAAACGCTCGCGAACCCGCGCGTGATAATCGTTGAGCCACGCGAGTTCGTCGCTGCCGAGCAATGCGCGCTCGAGCAGACGCGTATCGATCGGGCACAGCGTCAATGTTTCAAACGCGAGGAATTCGCCGAATTCGGTTTGTTCAGCGATCGCGGTCACGGCAAGATTCTCGATGCGCACGCCGTGTCGTCCGGGTCTGTAGATGCCCGGTTCGATCGAGGTGATCATGCCGACATCCAGCGGCTCCAGATTTGCGTGCGAACGCGGCGGCCGGATCGCCTGCGGCCCTTCGTGGACGTTGAGGAAATAACCGACGCCGTGCCCAGTACCGTGGCCGTAATCGACGCCCGCCGCCCAGATCGGCGCGCGCGCCAGTGCGTCGAGTTGTTGTCCCGACGCGCCGCGCGGAAACTTCGCGCGCGACAGTGAGATAACGCCTTTCAACACCAGCGTCACATCGCGGCGTTGCTCGGCCTTGGTTTCGCCCAGCGCCCACACGCGGGTGATGTCGGTGGTGCCGCCAAGATATTGACCGCCGGAGTCGATCAGCAGCATCCCGCGCGGTTGCAATGACGCGTGCGATTCGGGCGTGGCGCGGTAATGCGGCAACGCGGCGTTGGCTTCGTACCCTGCAATGGTTGAAAAACTTTCACTGACGAAGCCCGGTTGTTGCGAACGCAACTCGCGCAATTTCGTATCGACATCGAGTTCGGTGACGCGCTCGCCGCGCGCGAGCGTCTGCTCCAGCCAGCGCGCGCCGCGTACCAGCGCTACACCATCGTGCCGCATCGCTTCGCGGACATGCGCGAGTTCGGCCGAACCCTTGCGCGCCTTCATCGCAGTGATAGGTCCGCTGACTTCGATCAAACGCACCGATCCGGGAATGGCCGCCGCGATCGATGCTGCAATCTGTTGCGGGTCGAGCAACAGCTTTGTGTCATGGGGTAGGGCGCTCAACGCGCCGCCGATGCCTTCATAGGATGCGATATCAAAACCGTCCGATTGCAGTCGCGCGATCAAACCCCCTCCCCCCCCTGCGGGGTAGGGTTGGGGAAGGGGCGAATCTGGCGAGGCATTTTGACCCCCTCCCAGTCTCCCCCCGTTCGGAGGAGGAGGAGTTGGTTCTTGCAATTTGCCTTTGTCGACGAACAACGTAGCGTTTTGCGCATCGATCAGCAGATGCGCCAGGAAGACCGGGTTGTAATCGACGTCCGCGCCGCGAAGATTGGTGAGCCACGCGATTTCGTCCAGCGCCGAAACCAGATGATGCGTGGCGCCGGTTTCCTTCATCACCGCCCGTACCGCAGCCAGTTTTTCCACGCGCGTCCGGGTCGCAAATTCGATCGGATGTTCAAAGATCGGCGCGCCGGGCAATGCGGGGCGATCGGCCCAGATCGCCGCGGGCAGATCATCGCGCACGAGTTCGGCGCCGCATTCCTCAAATGATTTGCACAACGCCCGTTCCTGCGACAGCGACAGCATGTCGTCGGCGCAGGCCACGCGATTGCCAGATTGCAACCGCTCGCGCAACCACGCGACATGCTCCGGCGTATGCGGCACGCTCAAGCGCAGCAAGGCGATGCCGCTGCCGTCGAGCTGGCGTTCCGCTTGCTCGAAATAACGCGAGTCGGTCCACAGCCCGGCAAAATCCGCGCCGACGACCAAGGTGCCGGCGGAGCCGGTGAACCCCGACAGCCATTCGCGCGCGCGCCAGCGCGTCGGCAGATATTCCGACAAATGCGGGTCTGCGGTCGGCACGATGCACGCGGCAATGCGGCGCTCGCGCATCGCGGCGCGCAGTGCGGCAATCCGGTCGGGGATGGCTGTTTTCATTCTGCGATCCTAGCGCAGACGCCGCACTTCCACCCGTCGCCGCATGTAGAATGCCGCTTTCCGGCAATCCGGTGTTCCATGACTCCCCTGATCTTCGTCACCGGCGGCGTGGTTTCTTCGCTCGGCAAGGGCATCGCATCCGCCTCGCTGGCGTCCATCCTCGAAGCGCGTGGCCTTTCCGTCACGTTGATGAAGCTGGATCCCTACATCAACGTGGATCCGGGCACCATGAGCCCGTTCCAGCACGGCGAGGTGTATGTCACCGACGACGGCGCGGAAACCGATCTCGATCTTGGCCACTACGAGCGCTTCGTGCGCACGCGATTGAGCGGCAAGAACTCGATCACCACCGGCAAGATTTACGAGGCGGTGATCCGCAAGGAACGCCGCGGCGATTATCTCGGCGCCACCGTGCAGGTGATCCCGCATATCACCGACCAGATCAAGCACACCATCGAGGAGGCCACGCGCGGTTTCGACGCAGCGCTGGTCGAAATCGGCGGCACCGTCGGCGACATCGAATCGCAGCCGTTCCTGGAAGCCGCGCGCCAATTGCGGATCGAGCGCGGCGCCGACAAGGTGCTGTTCATGCACCTGACGTTGGTGCCGTATATCAAGGCCGCCGGCGAGATCAAGACCAAACCGACGCAGCATTCGGTCAAGGAGTTGCGCGCGCTCGGCATCCAGCCGGACATTCTGCTGTGCCGTTGCGAGGAACCGCTGCCCGAGGCCGAGCGCCGCAAGATAGCGCTGTTCACCAACGTGCCGGAGAACGCGGTGATCAGCGCGCTGGACATGGACGTGATCTACAAGTTGCCTTTGTGGCTGCATTCGCAAGGCTTGGACGACATCGTGGTCTCCGCGCTGCATCTGGATGCGAAACCGACCGATCTTTCGCAATGGAAACGCACGGTGGAAGCGGCGGAGCATCCAAAGGACGACGTGCGCATCGCGATCGTCGGCAAATACGTCGAGCACAAGGATGCCTACAAATCGCTGGGCGAGGCGTTGCGTCACGGCGGTATCCAGAACAACGCGCGCGTGCAATTGGACTGGTTCGATTCCGAGGAGATCGAGGCGCGCGGTGCGCAAGCGGTGTTGGGCGACGCCGAAGCGATCCTGGTGCCCGGCGGGTTCGGCAAGCGCGGCTTCGAGGGCAAGGTCGAGGCGGCGAAATTCGCGCGCGAACGTGGCGTGCCTTACTTCGGCATCTGCTATGGCATGCACGCGGCGGTGGTCGAGTTCGCGCGTGATATCGCCGGGTTACCCGGAGCGTGTTCGACCGAAAACGATCACAACTGCGCGGAACCGGTGATCGCGCTGATCACCGAATGGATGCGCGGCAGCGGCGAGATCGAACACCGCGACGAGGATTCGGATCTTGGCGGCACCATGCGGCTCGGCGCGCAGGAATGCAAACTCGTGGCCGGTTCTATCGCACGCGAACTGTACGGGGTAGAAGTGATCCGCGAGCGTCATCGCCATCGCTACGAATTCAACAACCACTACCGCGAGCGTTTCGCGCAAATGGGCTTGGTGATCGCGGGCGTCTCGATGGACGATCTGGTCGAGATCGTCGAGCTGCCGCGGCAACAACATCCGTGGTTCCTCGCCTGCCAGTTCCACCCGGAGTTCACCTCCACCCCACGCGATGGCCATCCGTTGTTCAGCGGTTTCGTGCGCGCCGCGCGCGAGTTCAAGACGGTGCGCGAGGCGCCGCGTTTGGCGCAAGAGGCGGTGGCATGAAACGGGATGCTTTTCCCCTCTCCCTATGGGAGAGGGTGTCCGAAGGGCGGGTGAAGGTACGTGTGAAACGAAGTACCCATGATGCGGTGAACGGATTGCCTCGCGGGCAAATGCTTGCTCGCGCAACCGAACCCTCACCCCTGCCCCTCTCCCGAGGGGAGAGGGGTTCTACATGAATCTCTGTGGCTTCAATGTCGGCCTCGATCGTCCGTTCTTCCTGATCGCAGGCCCGTGCGTGATCGAATCGGAACAATTGCAGCTTGACACAGCGGGCACGCTCAAAGAAATCACCGGCAAGCTCGGCATCCCCTTCATTTTCAAATCCAGTTTCGACAAGGCCAACCGCACGTCCGTTTCGAGTTTCCGTGGCCCCGGCATGGAAGAAGGCTTGCGGGTTCTTGCCGAAGTCAAAAAGCAGATCGGCGTACCCGTGCTGACCGACGTGCACGAATACACGCCGCTGGATGAAGTCGTGGCTGTCGTTGATGTGCTGCAGACGCCGGCGATGCTGTGCCGCCAGACCGATTTCATCACCAACGTGTGCAAGGCCGGCAAGCCGGTCAACATCAAGAAGGGCCAGTTCCTCTCGCCGTGGGACATGAAGAACGTGGTCGAGAAGGCGCGCGCCACCGGCAACCAGCAGATCATGGTGTGCGAGCGCGGCGCCAGCTTCGGCTACAACAATCTGGTTTCCGACATGCGTTCGCTTAGCGTTATGCGCGAGACGAATTGCCCGGTGGTGTTCGATGCCACGCACTCGGTGCAGTTGCCGGGCGGCCAGGGGACGAAGTCCGGCGGGCAGCGCGAATTCGTGCCGGTGTTGGCGCGCGCGGCGATTGCGGTGGGCATCAGCGGCATCTTTATGGAAACGCATCCCGATCCGGACAAGGCGTTGTCGGATGGGCCCAATGCGTGGCCCCTGGAAAAGATGCAAGCGTTGTTGGAAACACTGGTTGCATTGGACATCGCAACCAAAAACGCGGGTTTTCTTGAAACATCTATTTGAATCTTCGAACACGCGCAAACATGACAACAGCGATTACCCACATCCACGCCCGTGAAATCCTCGATTCGCGCGGCAATCCCACGTTGGAAGCCAAGGTCACGCTGGCCGACGGAGCGTTCGGCCGCGCCGCGGTGCCGAGCGGCGCGTCCACCGGCACGCTCGAGGCGGTCGAGCTGCGCGATGGTGACACCGCGCGTTATGGCGGCAAGGGCGTCAAGAATGCAGTCGCAAATGTCAACGGCGAAATCGCGAAAGCGCTAGCGGATTTTGATGCCGCAGATCAAAAAGGTGTCGATGAAAAACTGATCGCGTTGGACGGCACACCCAACAAATCACGGCTCGGCGCCAACGCGATCCTCGGCGTATCGCTGGCCGCCGCACGCGCGGTCGCGGCCTCGCGCAAGCAGCCGCTGTGGAAGATGCTTGCGGGCGGTCGCGCGCCTGTATTGCCAGTGCCGCAGATGAACATCGTCAACGGCGGCGCGCATGCCGACAACAACGTCGATATTCAGGAGTTCATGATCCTGCCGGTGGGCTTCGATCGTTTCTCGGAAGCGCTGCGCGCGGGCGCGGAAATCTTCCACGCGCTGAAATCGGTATTGAAAGCGAAAGGCTTGAACACCGCGGTCGGCGACGAAGGCGGCTTCGCGCCGGATCTGCGCTCCAACGCGGAAGCGATCGAAATCATCATCGAAGCTGTCGGCAAGGCCGGCTACCAAGCCGGCGGAAACGTCTGGATCGGTTTGGACGCGGCGGCATCCGAATTTTATGAAGACGGTCAATACAATCTGTCCGGCGAAGGCAAAAAGTTGTCGTCGCAACAGTTCATCGACGTACTCGCCGACTGGTGCGCGCAATATCCGATCCTCTCTATCGAGGACGGCATTGCCGAAGGCGATCGCGACGGTTGGAAACAGCTCACCGAAAAACTCGGCATGAGGATCCAACTGGTCGGCGACGACAACTTCGTCACCAACCCGGCGATCTTCCGGCAAGGCATTGATGAGGGCATCGCCAACGCGATCCTGATCAAGCTCAACCAGATCGGTACCTTGAGCGAAACGCTGGAGGCGATCGCGATGGCCGATGCCGCGATCTACGCCGCGGTGATTTCGCACCGCTCCGGCGAAACCGAGGACACCACGATCGCCGATCTCGCCGTCGCGACCACCGCGACCCAGATCAAGACGGGTTCCTTGTGCCGCACCGATCGCGTGGCCAAATACAACCAGTTGTTACGTATCGAGGGACAACTCGGCGATGACGCGTGTTATGCGGGGCGCAACGCTTTTCCCAATCTTCCCCGATTGCCGGGCTGATCATCACGAGGGGGTCGCGCGTACATGTTGCGTTGGGTCGCGCTGATCCTGATCGTGCTGCTGATCGCCCTGCAATTGAAATTGTGGGTGGGCGAGGGCGGCATGCGCGATCTGCACGCGCTGCGCGCGCGGATTGCTGCGCAGGATGCGGAGAACGCGAAACTACAACAACGCAATCAGGCGCTGTCGGCCGAGGTGCAGGATCTGAAACATGGCCAGCAGGCGATCGAGGCGCGCGCGCGCTCGGAACTTGGATTGATTAAACCCGGCGAGGTGTTTTATCAAGTGGTCGGGCCGGCGCCGTCGTCCACGACAACGCAACCGGCGCAGCAGGATTCCACCGATGGCCATTGAGTCGCCCTCGTTGTGGTGCGTGGTGCCGGCGGCCGGCCGCGGCGCGCGTTTCGGCGGCGCGGTCCCCAAACAATATTTGCCGCTGGCGGGGCGTCCGCTGATCATGCACACACTGGAGCGTCTCGCCGCGCATCCGCGCATCGCCGGCTTGATGGTGGTGCTGGCCGCACAGGACCCGTGGTGGCCGGGCGTTCAAATCATCTCGAGCAAACCGGTGCGCACCGCGGTCGGCGGTCCCGAGCGCGTCGATTCGGTGCTGGCGGGTCTGCGCGCGCTGCCCGACGAAGTCGACGACGCGCAATGCGTGCTGGTGCACGATGCCGCGCGCCCGTGTCTGCGTTACGAGGATCTCGGGCGTTTGATCGGAGTCGGCATCGAGGCGGGCGGCGCGCTGCTGGGCGCACCGTTGCGCGACACCTTGAAGCGCGCCGACGCCGGTAGCCGCAGCATCGGTACCGAAACGCGCGAAGCGCGCTGGCGCGCGTTCACGCCGCAATTATTCCGTCGCGGCGAACTCACGATCGCGCTGGAGCGCGCGCGCAACGAAGGCGTCGCCGTCACCGACGAGGCGATGGCGATGGAGCGCTGCGGACACTACCCTTTGCTGGTCGAGGGTGCCGAGGACAATATCAAGGTGACCACGCCCGCGGATCTCGCGTTGGCGGAGTTCCTGCTGGAGCGCACGTTATGAGAGCGCAACTTACGAGAGCGGTCTCATGATGCGTATCGGCCACGGTTTCGATGTGCATGCCTTCGGCCCCGGCGATTACGTCATGCTGGGCGGCGTGCGGATCGCGCACGCGCAAGGGCTGATCGCGCATTCCGACGGCGACGTGGCGATCCACGCGCTGTGCGATGCGCTGCTCGGCGCACTCGCCTTGGGCGATATCGGCAAGCATTTTCCGGACAGCGATCCGCGCTGGAAAGGCGCCGACAGCCTGAAGTTGCTCGCACGTTGCATGACGCTGATCCTCGAACGCGGTTACACGCTCGGCAACGCTGACATCACTTTGATTTGCGAACAGCCCAAGCTTGCGCCGCATATCGATGCGATGCGCGCGACGCTCGCGTCCGTATTGCAATGCGGGGCTGACGCGATTGGCATCAAGGCCACCACCAGCGAAGGCCTCGGCTTCACCGGGCGCGGCGAGGGCATCGCGGCGTTCGCGGTGGTGTTGCTGGGATCCGGCTAGCGCGATCGGCGCATACCGCGCATCAGCACCACCGTCGCGCCGGTGCCGCCTTGCGCAGGCCGCGCGGACGCGAACGCCAGCACATCGTCGCGACGGCGCAACACGCGATCGACCATGCGTTTCAGCACCGGCCCTGCCGCGCCGGAACGCAGGCCCTTGCCGTGCACGATGCGCAGGCAGGCCAGACCGCGTCGGTTGCCGTCGGCGAGAAAATCATCGAGCACCGCGCGCGCGGTTTTCTCGTCCATCTGGTGCAGATCGATTTCGTCTTGCACGCTGATAGCGCCGCGGCGCAGGCGCTTCAGCAGCAGCGGCGAATGGCCGTCGCGCAGATAAAGTAATTCATCACCGATTTCAAGCGTGGCCGGATCGATCGGTGAGTTCAGCAGTTCATCGCGCACCGCCGCCTCGTCGCGCTCGAACATCGCCGGATGTGGTGCGGGCGGCGCTTGGCGCTCGGGCTCAAGCGCTTCGGCCAGTGGCCGGATCGCGCCGATCGCTTCGCGGAAAAGTCGTGCATCGTCCGCGCTGATTTTTGTCGATTTGTGTTTCGGCTCGCGCTTCATGCGCCCAAGCATCGCATAAGTAACAATCCGTCATTCCGGACGCGGCGCAGCCGCGGAATGACGACTTAAAGAATACGGCGTATTCAGACCTTTCCCAAGAATCCGCTAAACTTCACAGATTGCGGCGCTGCGCGATGCGCCGACCATCTCCATTGTTCCAAACGGGAATCCGATGCGCGTTCTGGTCAGCAACGACGATGGCGTGGAAGCGACCGGCATCAAGGTGCTGGCGGCGCATCTGGCCGAACTCGGCGAGGTGACCGTGGTTGCGCCGGACCGCGACCGCTCCGGCGCCAGCAATTCGTTGACGTTGAATGCGCCGCTGCGCGTGACCAAACTCGGCGAGCGCCGCTACCGCGTGGCCGGTACGCCCACCGACTGCGTGCATCTTGCGCTGGCGGGCTTGCTCGATCACGAACCCGACATCGTAGTGTCCGGCATCAACAACTCGGCCAATCTCGGCGACGACGTGATCTATTCGGGCACGGTGTCGGCCGCGATGGAAGGGCGCTTTCTGGGATTGCCCGCGATCGCGATATCGCTGGTGTCGATCGACCACGACGCAAAAAATTTCGATTCCGCCGCGCGCGCGGTGCTGCTGCTGACCAAGCGCCTGTTGGTTGATCCGCTGCCGGCCGACACCATTTTGAATGTCAACGTGCCGGATCGCCCGTGGCACGAGCTGCACGGTTTCGAAGTGACGCGGCTGGGGCGACGGCATCGTTCCGAACCCTGCGTCGCGCAACCCGATCCGCGCGGGCGGATGATGTACTGGATCGGACCTGCGGGCAAAGCCGAGGACGACGGCCCCGGCACCGACTTCGACGCGGTGCGCCGCGGCTACGTGTCGGTGACGCCGATCCACGTCGACTTGACCCGCTTCCAGGCGCTGGAAAAAGTGTCGAGTTGGGTCAGCGCGCTGTCCGCGCAATTCGATAACGAGCGCGCGGCATGAGTCTTTTCGGCGGCACGGCATCCGCGCCGCACGGTAGCGGCATGACTTCGCAGCGCGCGCGCGATCGTTTGATTGCGAGACTGCGAGAGGAAGGCATCGCCGATCCGCGCGTGCTCGATGTGATCCGCACCACGCCAAGACATTTGTTCATCGACGAGGCGCTCAGCAGCCGCGCCTATGAAGATGTCGCGCTGCCGATCGGATTGGGTCAGACGATCTCGCAGCCGTGGGTGGTGGCGCGCATGACCGAACTCCTGATCGAGCGCGAAATCCCGAAGCGCGTGCTGGAGATCGGCACCGGTTCCGGTTATCAGGCCGCGGTGCTGGCCGCGCTGGTCGATCAGGTTTACACCGTCGAGCGCATCGAGGAATTGTTGCGCCAGGCTCGCAGGCGTTTCCGCAACATGAAACTGGAAACCATCCGTAGCCGG
The DNA here is from genome assembly GCA_039923855.1 of Rhodanobacteraceae bacterium. Taxonomy (GTDB): domain Bacteria; phylum Pseudomonadota; class Gammaproteobacteria; order Xanthomonadales; family Rhodanobacteraceae; genus 66-474. Next base: position 41,126 of record JBDTBW010000047.1, read on the forward strand.
CACGACGATGGCAACATTGGCTGGAAGGACGAAGCGCCGTTCGATGCGATCGTGTTGACCGCGGCGGGCGAATCGATCCCGCGCGCGCTGCGCGATCAATTGACGCCGAACGGCGTGCTGATCGCGCCGCTCGGCCCCGCCGGCAAACAGAAACTCACCCGCCTGCGCCGTGACGGCGATGCGTGGATCAGCGATGAACTGGAAGCGGTCAGTTTCGTGCCGCTGCTGGGCGGCTTGTCGTGAGAGCGGCTTGAAAACTACTGCCCTCGGCATCTCGCGCGCCTGCGGTGCTCGGAGTCCTCATGTATTGACATATACACTCCGGCTCCTGCGCTCCGGCGGCGCGCAACCTGCTCATCCTCGCTGCCTTTTCAAACCGCTCTTGCGCGAAAAGGCTTCTTGATGCGATTGTTCCGGCCGCTGTACGAGTGGGCGCTGGCGTGGGCGGCGAAACCGTTGGCGGAACTCTGGCTGGGCTTGCTGAGTTTCGTCGAAGCTTTTATTTTCCCGGTCGCGCCGGAAGTGATGCTCGCGCCGATGACGCTGGCGCGCCCACGCAAGTGGTGGCTATTCGCCTCGATCAGCCTGGCGTGTTCGCTGGTCGGCTCCTTGGTCGGCTACGCGCTCGGGCATTTCGCCTTCGCTGCGGCCAAACCGTTGCTGGCGAGCATCGGTTGGTTGCCGCATTTGCAGGCG
>JBDTBW010000048.1:0-31466 GCA_039923855.1 Rhodanobacteraceae bacterium
GGTGCCGCGCTGGCATTCGCGGTCCGCGATAAACACGATGACAGGATCGTCGGTAGCACGCGCCTGTTCGGCTTCGACGCTGCGTTGGCGCGCGTGGAGATCGGCTACACCTGGTACGCGCGCAGCCGCCAGCGCACCCACGTCAACACCGCTTGCAAACGCTTGCTACTCGGACATGCGTTCGGCGCACTGCATTGCGCGGCGGTGCAATTCTGCACCGATCGCTACAACCTCGCGTCGCAGCGCGCGATCGAACGGCTTGGCGCGCAACGCGACGGGGTATTACGAGCGCACCGGTTGCGGGTGGATGGCTCGGTGCGCGACACGGTGGTCTACAGCATCGTCGCCGACGAATGGCCAGATGTGCAGCGGTTGTTGGAGTTGAAGCTGGCGCGTTGATATCAACTACGCCGCACGCGATTCCGCCGCCACCTCCGGTGTGATCTTCAGGATCGAATGACGCACCTGACGCGAGAGGATCACGCGCGCGTCGCGCGCAACGTTCGCCAGCACCGCGTCGAAATCGAGCTTGCCGTCGGCGTCGGGCCAGACCACGCGGCGTTCGCGCAGCATCGAAATAAATCCCCGGAACAGGCTCTTGTCGAAAAACTCCGGTGCGCTCTGCTCGTACAACAGCGACAACCGCTGCGCGGTGAGGTGACAGAGATTTTCCAGCTCGCCAGTGGTCAAGGTACGCGGCCCGTTCTTCACCAGCGCGGCGATCGCGATGTAGTAGCGCTCGAACGCCTGCAAGAGACTATGCGCCAGCAGCCGCAACTGGAATGCGTCGTCGCCTTGGCCCGGGCCGCGTTGCAGGACGCGGCCGTCGCCGCGCGAGGTCAGCAAGCCGCGCGCCAGCAGAAAATCCAGCACGTCGCCAACGCGCGTGGCGAAACCATCGCCGTCCCAAGGCAAAAACAGTTCGGCCTGGATAAAAGGATAGATCAGTCGCGCCAGCCGCAGCACCGAGGCGCGCGCGATCTTGCGATTATTGATGAAACAGCATGCCACCCACGCGGCGCCCGCAAAAAGATGCAGCACGTTGTTGCGGAAATACGACAACAGCACGGCTTGCTCGCCTTCCGCGACCAATACATCGCCCAGCGGATGACGCACGCGTTTGATCCAACCCATCTGTTCGCCGTAGGCGACGATCTCGCCCGGTGACATCGACGTCATCGTCATGCGCGGCGAATACGGCAGCGCTTCCATCAGCGCCTTCATCAATTCCAGTTGTGCCGTGAGATCGCTCTCGGCGAGCGCGTGCTTGGGCGCGGCCAGCAGCGCGACCGCCAGCAGGTTGATGGGATTCACGTCGGCGGCGCGGTTGACCTCGATCTGGATGCTCCCGGCCAGACGATCGACCAGTTGCGACAGCCATTCCGGGCGCTCGTCGGGGTTCAGCGTGGCCTCGCGCCAGTGCGGCGCGGCGGCATCCAGCATTGGCGTCAGCAGCACCGGCTCGCCGAAATTCAGGGCGACGCGCCCGTAATGTTGGCGCATCACCTTGGAAGCGCCGCGCAGCAACGCGAACCAGGATTCCTTCTGTTTTTTCTGGCCCGACAATTCACCGCTGTAGGAACGGCCTTCCATCAATTTCTCGTAACCGATGTACACCGGCTGGAACAACACCGGCCGTCGCGCCGAGCGCAGGAACGCGCGCACAGTCATCGCCAGCATGCCGCCGCGCGGCGTGAGCAAGCGCCCGGTGCGTGAGCGGCCGCCTTCGATGAAATATTCCAGCGACACGCCGCGATCGATCAACTGCGCCAGGTATTCCTTGAAGATGGCGGAATAAAGCGCGCTGCCCTTGAAACTGCGGCGCATGAAAAACGCGCCGCCCATCCGCAGGAACCGACCGAGTACCGGCAGGTTGAGATTGATGCCCGCGGCGATGTGCGGCGCCACCACGCCGCTGCTGTACAACTGATACGACAGCAGCAGGTAATCGGCATGGCTGCGGTGGCAGGGCACGTAAATCACTTCATGGCCCGGCGCGATCGCGCGCAGCGTGTCGAAGTGATGCACGGCGATGCCGTCGTACACCTTGTTCCAGAAATTCGTCAGCATGAAGGAGCTCGCGCGCACGAACGGCGACGAATAATCCGCGGCGATCTCGTGCACCATCTTCTGCGCGCGCCGCCACGCTTTCGCGTAGCTGATGTTCTCCTTGGACGCGACCGCGGTGATCGCTCCGCGCACAGGCTCTGCGTTCAAGACCGCGTCGGCCATGGTGCGGCGATGCGAGAGATCCGCGCCGATGATCGCTGTGCGTACGCGCCGGAAGTGCACCCGCAGCACGCGCGCCAATTTGCGCTGCAGGCGTTCGGGGCGTTGCCCCGCGGCTTCGTCGATCGCCGCGCGCAACGAGATCGGCTGCGAGAAATGCACGATGGTTTCGCGGCCGTTGAGCAGCAGTGCCAGCAACCGGCGGAAGCGGCCGACTACCACCCAGTTCTCCGACAGCAGCGCGCGCAGCCAGCCTGATTGGCGATGCGGCGCCCGGCCGACATAAATCGCCACCGGCATCAATTGCACATCGCGTTCGGGTTGCGCTTCCAGCGCCAGCAGCAATTGCCGCAGCGCGTCGCGCGGCGCGTTTTGGCGGGTGCGGCCGAACAGCCAGCCGTCGCGGCGCGACAGCGCGAACATCGCGCGCCGGCGCCGTCCACCGATGCCCTGCACGTTGGCGCGCGGACCCGGCAACCCCGCCTCGCGGCAGGCGCGCTCCAAGATCAGGCCATCGGACAGGCCGTGGCGCTCGATCACATACACCACCGGCGTGTTGGCGGCGAGCAGGGCCAGCGGCTCGGCCGGGTCGCGCTTGATGCGTACCCACGGCGCAAGCAAATGGCCAAGAAGCGCGCGCCACCACGGCGCGTGTTGCGCGCTGTCGATCGTCGAAGTCTGACTCATCAGGGTCTGTTGACGCTTAGCCAAGCGAGTCGCGTTGCTTCCGCAGCGGTTGCCAGACAAGGCGTGCGCCGCCGCGTCCCCGGATCGGAGTCCGGGGCAGGCTGCGCCATTCTATAACCAAGGCGCGCAACGATGGATGGCGACCGCTGCGGAGCAACCCTTCGGGCCGTGGCCCTTTGCCCGCATGGCGGCGTTATCACTCGTCTATGTATCGACATACATCTTCCTTGTGATGCCTAGCCCTGCGAACAAAGGGCCGACGGCGAGGCCCACTTGGCTAAGCGCCAACAGACCCCGCATTGTAGAAGCCGCAGTGGTGCGCGCCGCGTCAATGCCCCGCGGTCGCGGCGGTGGCGGGCTTGGCCGGGGGGGACGAAGCTGCGCTGGACCTCGGCGTCGGCGGGATCATCGGCGTTGCCGGTTTCGATTCGGACGCGGAAGACGCGCCCGTCGTTTCATGTCGTTTGCGCCACGCCGCCAGCCTGTCGGCGTCGTACCAGCGCCCGTCTTGCATCACCAGATTCACCTCGCTCACGATCGGTTTGCCGGCCAGCACAAAGGTTTCGCGCGCGCGCGCGCGCGCGGGGTCGTGGCTCAGCGTTTCGACCTTGGCGCCGTCGAAACTCGCGTCCAGATCGAGGCCATAGATTTTCAACAGGCGCTTCAAACCCTGCCAGCCCTCGCCATACTTTTTCATGGTCTGCGCGTAGTCGAGCGCGCGCAATTGATCGAGCGTTTTCAAATCCAGCTTGCGCGCGGTGTCGCAGACCACGCCGATCGCTTGTTTCGCTTTCGCCGCATCGGTGAAGTCGGCGGTTTGCGCCCACGCCGCCAGTGCGGTCAATGCTTCGGTCGCCTGTTGCTTCTGCGAAGCGGACAGCTCGGCGGAGTTCTGCACGATGTTGTTGCCAGCCGCCTGCAGGATGCCGATCAGCATCGGCACGTCCTTGGCGTGCTGCTTGCGGAAATCCGCGAGTTGCGGCTGCAATTGTTTGTAGATATTGTCCTCGGCGCCGGGTTCGGTGAGCTTTTGCATCATCTGCGCGAACTGCGCGCGCTGCTGCGCGGTGGGCGCCGGCTGCTGGGATTTCGCTTGTGCCCATTGCTTGCGCCAGTCTTGGTAATCGGCGGGCGGAAGGGTACTGCGCAGCAGGCCATCGAAGTCGCCGTTGCGGGTCAGCACCAAATCCGCGCGCACCGCGCCCTCGGGCGTGGTGTTGGGCGGCGCGGTCGGCTGGCGGTGGCAGGCGGTGAGCCCGAGTACGACGATCAACAGGACGAGGATCAATGAGTGGACACGGCGCATGGCGGATCCTGGTTCAAATGGCGGAGGTTCAAATGGCGGAGGAAAGCGTAGCCGAGATTTGCGTGACGATCGTTTCCGCCATCGCGCGCGGATCGGCGGCTTGCCGGATCGGCCGCCCCACCACGATGTAATCCGCGCCGTCGGCAAACGCGGTGCGCACATCCACCGTGCGCTTCTGGTCGTCGACTGCTGGCCCGCTCGGCCGGATTCCGGGACAGACGGTCAGCAATTCGGGGCCGAGCGCTGCGCGCAGCCGCGGGAGATCCGCGCCGGAGCAGACCACGCCAGCGAAGCCGGCCGCTTGCGCGAGACGTGCACGTTCGATCACCACATCGGCCAATTCGTCCGCAACGCCCAGCGCCGCGAGATCGGCCTGATCGTTGCTGGTCAACACTGTGACGGCGAGCAGGCGCATGTCGCCTTTCGCTTCGTTCGCGGCCTGCAGCATCCGCGACGAGTCGCAATGCACGGTGCAAAATTCGATCGGGTATTGCGAAAGTCCGCGCACCGCGCCGGCGACGGTCGCCGGCACGTCGTGCAATTTCAGATCGACGAAATTTTTTTTTCCGCGCTTGCCGAGTTCGTCCAATACCGCGAAATAATCGCCGCCGGTCAAGAGTTCCAGGCCGATCTTGTAGAACGCGACCGTATCGCCGAGCCGTTCGACCCACGCCAGCGCTTGCGCGCGATTCGGCACGTCCAGCGCGAAGATCAGCCGGTCGCGCGGGGGGATGTTTCTGGACAACGCGGAGGAATCAGTCATCCCCCATTTTACAATGGACGCGCGGCAGTTGGCGGCACCCGCTCGCGCTGCCAGACTGCGCGCCCAATTGATCGATCGCATGCGCATGACAGATATCGTTTCCCGTTGTACCGCCATCGCCAGTTACATCGCCGCTGCCGTCGGCCTGCTGCTGGTGATGTTCCTACACCTTTTGCCCGCGCTGATCGCGGGTTTGCTGGTATTTGCGCTGGTCGATGCGCTGGCGCCGCTGCTGGAGCGGCGCCTGTCCACCGAGCGTTCGCGGCAGATCGTGGTCACGCTGCTCGCGATCGTGGTCGCGGGTCTGGTGGCCTTGCTGATCTTCGGCGCGGTGGTGTTTTTCCGCAACGAAATCGGCGACCCGGACACCTTGTTCGACCGTCTGATGCCGATGATCGACAGCGCCCGCGACCAATTGCCGGCATGGATCGTGGTGCACCTGCCGGTCAGCACCGTGGACTTCCGCGCCAGCGCCACGCAGTTGGCGCACACGCATTCCACGCAGTTGCAGGACATCGGCAAGGACACCCTGCATGTGTTCGGACGCATCCTGGTGGGGCTGATCCTGGGTGCGCTGATCGCGCTGGCGCACGAGCGCCCGTCCTCGCAGCACGGCCCGCTGCGCCGCGATCTGACCGTGCGTTGTTCGCGTTTCGTCGCCGCGTTCCGCAACATCGTGTTCGCGCAGGTCAAGATTGCCGCGATCAACACCGTGTTCACCGCGATTTTTCTTCTTCTCGCGCTGCCGCTGTTCGGCGTGCACCTGCCGCTGGCGAAAACACTCGTCGTGATCACCTTCGTGGTCGGCCTGCTGCCGGTGGTCGGCAATCTGATTTCCAACACGCTGATCGTGATCGTCGCGCTGTCGGTGTCGTTGTGGGTCGCGATCGCCGCGCTGGTGTTTCTGGTGCTGGTGCACAAGTTCGAGTATTTCTTGAACGCCACCATCATGGGCGGCCAGATTCACGCGCGTGCCTGGGAAATCCTTCTTGCGATGCTGGTGATGGAAGCCGCATTCGGCCTGCCCGGCGTGGTCGCCGCGCCGATTTACTATGCGTATCTCAAGAATGAGTTGGAGGCGGCGGAGTTGATTTAGGGGTGGCTTGCGTCGCGTAGCGTTACGCTATACATTCAAGCCATGATTCGATCCTTCCGGCACAAGGGCGTCGAGACGTTCTTCCGTACCGGCCGGACCTCGGGCATCCAGGTTAAGCACGCGCCGCGATTGCGTTTGCAATTGGCGCAACTGAACGTCGCGAAGGCACCGCACGACATGGCTGCGCCCGGCTGGAAACTACATCCTCTGAAAGGCAGATTGGCTGATCGCTGGGCGATTTCGATCAGCGGCAACTGGCGCCTGACCTTCATGTTCGAGAACGGCGACGCGGTGCTGGTGGATTATCAGGATTACCATTGAGGCAAGATCATGAGCAGCATGTACAACCCTCCACATCCCGGCGAAGTTCTACGCGAATGGCTGCAGGACATCACCGTCACGGAAGCCGCCAAGCGGCTCGGTGTAACGCGCGTGGCGCTGTCGCGCGTGTTGAACGGCTCTGCGGGGATCAGCGCGGATATGGATTTGCGTCTGTCCAAGGCGCTCGGCAACACGCCGGGAAACTGGTACGCGATGCAGGGCGTCCATGATTTGTGGCAAGCCCAGCGGAAGTTTCGCGCCAAGGTGAAACCGATCACCGCACAGGCGGCGTAGTCACGAGTATTGGAAGCCGCGTTCGGGATGCCGGGTGGGTCGCGGCGCCGATTTACTAAGCGTATCTCAAAAGTGAGTTGGAGGCGGCGGAGTTGATATAGAGCGGCTCGCAAAGCTACTGCGCTCGGCCTGATCCAATCATTATGATGCGCGCCGGTGGTGCTCGGACGGGCCAGGCACATGGATGTACCGCTGTTGCGCCGAGGAATCCTCATGTACTGACGTGTACACTCCGGCTCCTGTGCTCCGGCGGCGCGCAACCCCGGATCAAGTCCGGGGCAGGCTCTGCCTTCGCTCGCGACGCTTTGCAAGCCGCTCGAGTTGGAGATGAGGTGCTCACATGGTGATCGGGCAACCAAGAAAGCGACGTTCGATAATCAAAATCTTACTTATCGTGATTGGTTACGTCGTGGCCGCTGGAATATTGCTCGTGATAGGTTTATACGTGGGCGAGAGGTGGACGATTGTGGCGTTGAGCCATGAATTAGACGGAACCCAAGCCATGCTGACTTTTAATCGGCTAATCGATGAGCGCAGAGTCCAATCGTTGCTCTCCGAGGGCTGTACGCATGCAGCACAGAAACAGATCGACATAGATGAGGACAAGGGTACGGAGCTGCTCGCGGAAATTTTTAATGATAGAAAATTACCCACATGGACCAGAAAATACGTCTCTGATCGAGACCCAAACTTGGTGAGCACTCTGGCTACTTTCAAAAGCAAGTATGGGAGCACTTGGGAACAGCCGGACTGCAAAAACACTGCAAGCTGGAGTGAGCACAGCACATCCCACCAATAACTCGTAAGCGCCAACGCTCAAGCGGCATCCGCGATGCGCACCTCGATCCCTTTGCCCAGCGCGCGCAGCGCGGCCTCTGCTTGGTCTAGCCGCGAAGCGTGGCGCAGGTCGAGCAGGCGATCCACTTGCGGCATGTGCCAGCCGAGACGCCGCGCGAGTTCCGACTTGCGCACGCCCTCGTCGCGCATGGTCTGGTAGATGCCGAGCTTGATGCAGGCCAGTGCCGACGGCCGCACCGTGCGTTGCCCGCGTTTGGGCTTGCTCGCGCGCGGCAGGTCCTGCCCCTCATCGGTGTAGAACTCCAGCGCGGTTTCCAGCGCATCCACCGCGCGCAGCAGGGCTTCGTCCTCGTCGTCACCAAAGGTTGTAACTTCGGGGACATCGGGAATGGTCACCAGCACGGTATCGTTGTCGTCGGGTTCGAGGACAATGGGATAGTCGAGGTTGATCGCGTTCATCATTTCAGGCCCAAGTCTTTCTTGATCTTGTGTTCCAGGCCGCGGCCGATTTCTTTGGAACCGTGCATAGGCAGACCGTCTGCCTGCCGTTGAGGAACACCTTGAGATGGCCGCCGTTGCCTGGCTTGAATGTGGCGCCGCGCTCGGCCAGCCATTTACGGAACTGGTTGCTGTTCACGGGATTGCACTCTAACACATCTGTTGTGTGGTGGTCTGGGTTTGCATTGTCATCTCAGCATCGCCGTCAACCGTTCCAGATGCGTGGTCGCCACTTCGCGGCGCGATGCGTCGTCGGCTTCCGGATCGCGACCCTGCCAATGCAGATCGTCCGGCGGCAATTCACTTAAAAACCGGCTCGGTTTTTTCCTGAAGGTTTGCCCATAGCGCCGCGCTTGCGCACTGAAACTCAGGTGCAATAACTCCCTGGCGCGGGTGATGCCGACGTAGAACAGGCGCCGTTCTTCGTCGAGCCGGCCTTCGTCGAGCGCGCCTTCGTGCGGCAGGGTACCGTCCTCGACGCCGACGATATGCACGCAGCGGAACTCCAGTCCTTTCGCGGCATGCAATGTCATCAACCGCACCGCGTCGCCGCTGTCGTCGCGATCGGCGTGCGCGAGCAACGCGAGCTGTGCGGCAAGATCGCCGGCGCGCGTGCGGCCGTTATCCATCGTGCGGAACCAGTCGATCAGTTCCTTGACGTTGCCGAGCTTGCGATCGCCCAGCGTTGCGTCTTTCGATTGTTGCGCCAGATGCTGCGCGTAGCCGGTGCGGCGTAGCAGTTCCTCAACCAGTTCCGCCGCGCTTCCACGTTTCGATTCCGCGTGCAGTGAATCCATCAACGCGACGAAGCCCGCGAGCGCGGCGGCGGGTCGTGCCGGCAGTTGTTTCAATACCACATCGCTGCACGCGGCACGCAGCAGCGACAGATGTTTCGATTGCGCGAGCGCCCCGAGCTTTTCCAGTGTGGACGCGCCGATCTCGCGGCGCGGCACGTTGACCACGCGCAGGAACGCCGCATCGTCGTCCGGGTTGGCCAGCAGACGCAGATAAGCAAGGGCATCTTTCACTTCGCCGCGATCCAGAAACGACAGCGCGCCGGTCAGGTGATAAGGCACACGCGCGAGGCGCAGCGCCTTCTCCAGCGCACGCGACTGATGATTGCCGCGATACAACACCGCGCAATCCGACCACGCCAGCGCATGCTTCTCGCGCAGATGGATCAAGCCGGCGGCGACGCGCTCGGCTTCGTGCTCGGCATCCCGGCATTCGAACACGCGGATCGGCGCGCCTTCGTCGTGCGCGCTCCACAATTTCTTGGCGTGCGCGTGCGGATTGTGCGCGATCAGCGCGTTGGCCGCGCGCAGGATGCGCTGGCCGCAGCGGTAATTCTGCTCCAGCTTGATCACGCGCAGTTGCGGATAATCGCGCGAGAGTTTGTCGAGATTGCCGGGATCGGCGCCACGCCAGGCATAGATCGACTGGTCGTCGTCGCCCACGCAGGTGAACGCGCCGCTCTCGCCGGACAGGAGTTTCAGCAGCGCGTACTGCGCGGCATTGGTGTCCTGGCACTCGTCGACCAAGAGATAACGCAAACGCTCCTGCCAACCCAAACGCGCTTCGGCATCGCGTTCCAACACCGCGACCGGCAAGCGGATCAGATCGTCGAAATCCACCGCGTTGAAGACGGCGAGACGCTTCTGGTACGCAGCGTAGATTTGCGCGGCTTCCAGCTCGCCTGGCGCACGGGCGCGATCCAGTGCCTGCTCCGGCGTCAACCCATCGCTTTTCAGGCGCGACAATAACGAGCGCAGTTGGAATAACCGGTCGGGCTTGACCGACGCGCCGGCCAGTTCCTTGATCAACGCGTCGCTGTCGTCGGCGTCCAGCACCGAGAAACCGCGGCGCAAGCCGGCGCGCGCGTATTCGATCTGCAGGAATTTCAACCCCAGCGCGTGGAAAGTGCAAACGCTCAACGCATCCGCATCGTCGTCTTTGACTCGCCGCGCCACGCGCTCGCGCATTTCGCGCGCGGCCTTGTTGGTGAAGGTGATCGCGGCGATCTTGCGCGGCGGCACGATGCCATGCGCGATCAGGTGCACGATCTTCTCGACGATCACGCGGGTCTTGCCGGCGCCGGCGCCGGCCAGCACCAGCAGGGGACCCGCGCAGTATTCGACCGCGGCGCATTGGGGCGGATTCAACATGAAAAACGGAAGTCGGAAATTGGAAGTGGGAAGGATCGCGTCGCACCTGCTGAGGCACAAGTGGCGCTTTCAGACTTCCTGCTCCCCACTACCCATTTCCGGCTCCGATCGCTGGACGTCGCGTTACGCGCTGCGTAGGCTTGCCCGACTCGCCACGGGAAATTGGCAATGACGGAATCCACGACTACGGCCGACGAAAACTGCGATGTGCTGGTGATCGGCGGCGGCCCTGGCGGCAGCACGGTCGCGGCATTGCTGGCGCGGCGCGGCCATAAAGTGATCTTGCTGGAGAAGGCGCATCACCCGCGCTTTCATATCGGCGAATCGCTGCTGCCGATGAACCTGCCGGTGTTCGAGCGGCTCGGCGTGCTGGAAAAAGTGCACGCGCTGGGCGTGCTCAAGCCGGGCGCGGATTTCGAGGCCGACAACGATCGCGGCTACAACACTTATGCGTTCGAGCGCGCGGTCGGCGCGAGCCCACCGCACGCCTTCCAGGTGTGGCGTCAGGATTTTGACAAGATGCTGTTCGAACACGCCCGCGAGTGCGGCGCGGACACCCGCGAAGGCGCGGAAGTGATCGCGGTCGAACAGCGCGATCCGCGCGATACGTTGGCGCAAGTCAAAACCGACGACGGCCGCAATTACCGCGTGCAGGCGCGTTACGTGATCGACGCCAGCGGGCGCGATGCTTTTCTCGCCGGCAGGAAAAAAATCAAGCAGCGCAACCGCGAGCATCAGAGCGCGGCGATCTTCGGGCATTTCCGCAACGCCGAAGTCCGGCCCGGTGTAGATACCGGCAATATCAGCATCTACAACTTCGAGCACGGCTGGATGTGGATGATTCCGCTGCCGGACGGCGTGATGAGCGTGGGCGCGATTTGCCGGCCGGATTACCTGAAAACGCGGCACGGACGCACTGGCGAATTCCTGTTCGAGACGTTGAAACTGAGTCCGGCACTGTGGGCGTGCCTGCAGCGCGCGTGGCTGATGGGCGACGAGGTGCGCGTCACCGGCAATTATTCCCACGACTCCAAAGAGATCGGTGGCCCCGGCTGGATGCTGGTCGGCGATGCCTTTGCGTTTCTCGATCCGGTGTTCTCGTCCGGCGTGTATCTGGCGATGAGCGGCGCCGAGCAGACCGCGCAGGTCGTCGATACCGCGTTGCGCGAGCCCACACGCGAAGTCGCATTGCAAAGGCGACTGGAAAAACGCCTGCGCGCGGGCATGCGCCGCTTCGGATTTTTCATCTATCGTTTCAACTCACCGGTGATGCGGCAGTTGTTCCGCTCGCCGCGCAATATCTGGAAGGTCGAACAGGGCGTGATCTCGATGCTGGCCGGCGACGTGTTCGATTCGCGGCAGGTTTGGTGGCGCCTGCAATTCTTCCGGGTGATTTATGGCATCGGCGCGCTGCTCGATTTCCCGCGCTGGAACCGCGAGCGCAAGTACCGGCTGGCGCAGGCGCGCGCGCAATTCAGCGGCGGCAACACGCCGGTTGATCCGGCGTAAAAGGCTTCCGCTACTATCACCTGATGACCACGTTGTAATTCTGATTGCCGCGGGCGGCACTACCGCCCGCACCGACGGAGAACAAGCGATGAACGCAATGGAGCCCGCGCCCTGGCCGCGGCCGTATTTTTCGCGCGGCGACGCGCAGGCGATGGTGCTGTTTTTCGTGTTCGGCGCGTTCCCGGAAAAACTCGAACTCAATGCAGCGCGGTACGGCAGCACCGGCCTGCCCAAAGGCGTGGAGATGCACCGGTTTGCGAAATCGATGCTTGCGCATTGGGACGGCCATCCGCTGCGCGGCGCACTGGGCGATCTTTTGCGCAGTGACGATCCGGAAATCTTCAAGGCCGCGCGCGCGGCGAACGAGTGCATCATGTTGCGCGGAGAACTGCCCGATCCCGATTCGCTCGATTACCTGCGCGACACGCTGGGCGTGGTCGCCGCATTGCTCGATGCGGGCGGCGTCGCGGTGGTCGATCCGCAAATCCTCACGCTGTTCGCGGCCAAGGCGTGGCGGGAGCGTTATCTCGTCGAAGGCGGCGCGCCGCCGCGCAGCCACGTGCTGATCTTGTGCAGCGGGGAAGACGGCCCCGCCTGGGTGCGCACGCGCGGTCTGCGCAAGTTCGCGCGCCCGGACATCAGCCTGCGCGATGTGCCGCCGGTGGACATCGACCGCGCCGGCGAATTGGCCGAGCGGCTGGTCGAACTCGAAGTGATGGGCATGCGCTTCGGCGACGGCACCGCGCTGGACGTGGACGGCGTGCCGCGCGGATTGGTCGCAAAACTCGGCGGATCACTCGACGATCCGCAGTTCAACAATGTGCATGTTGAATTCGAGTGGCCAAGTACAGAGTGCTGACAAATTTCGGACGTCATCCCGGCGAAAGCCGGGATCCAGCTCTTAAATCCATGTTGCGAATAAAGCTGGATTCCGGGTTCCGCGCTGCGCGCGGCCCCGGAATGACGAGCAAAACTCAACGCTGACACTTCCGACACCAATACGTCATCCGCTGGCCGATCACCGCCGCACGGATAGGCGTGCCGCAAACTTTGCAGGGTTCACCGGCGCGGCCATACACGAACAATTCCTGCTCGAAATAACCGGGAGCACCATCGGGCGCCAGAAAATCGCGCAGCGTGGTGCCGCCGCGGGTGATCGCGTGCAACAAAACGCGCCGGATTTCTTCGGCCAGGCGCACGTAGCGCGCGCGCGACACCGAACCGGCCGCGCGTTTAGGATGGATGCTCGCGGCGAACAGCGCCTCGCTCGCGTAGATATTGCCGACGCCGACCACGATCGACTGATCCATCAGAAACGTTTTCACCGTGGCGCTGCGCCCGCGCGATTTTTCCCACAACCCATCGCCGTCGAACTCGAGTGTAAGCGGTTCCGGTCCAAGACCGCGCAACAGCGGATGGATGTCGCCGGGTTTTTGCCACAACAGACAACCAAACCGGCGCGGATCATTGAAGCGCAGCGCGTGACCGGAATCCATCACCAGATCGTAATGATCGTGCGCGCGCAATGGTGTTTTTCCCGCATCGATAACCCGCAACGAACCGGACATGCCCAAATGCAGCAACGCGCTGCCGGCTTGTGTGTGCAGCAGCAGATACTTGGCGCGGCGCTCGATTGCGTCGATGCGCTGTCCCGGCAATACCTCGCGGATCGCGCGCGGAATCGGCCAGCGCAGATCGCGGCGGCGCAGGATCACGCGCGTGACGATGCGGCCTTGCAAGTGCGGGGTGATGCCGCGTCTGGTCGTTTCGACTTCGGGAAGCTCAGGCATTCGTTTTCAACGCGATCAATGCGCCGGTTTTAGCACCAAGGTCATCTCCGGACTATCCTGCCGCGGCACCAGCGCGATGCGCTTGCCGACTTCGACGTAGCGCAGGTTATCGAGTGCGCTTAATGCGCCATAGCGCAAGGCCACGCCGTCCAGTGTCAGCGTCGCGGCGGGCGACGACAAACCGATCTTGGCCGGATCGAATTCGGCCTGGGTTGCCCAGCGCGCCACCGGCGTGGCGGCCAGATCCGCCAGCCGCTGCAGTCGTGCGTCATTGCCGCGCATCGATGTCGGCGCGGTGCGCCACCAGTGGCCATCGCGCTTGACGAAGATTTGCGGCGCACCTTGTGCGACCACCAGCTCGATGCGCGCGATCGCGTCGACATCAAGCTCCGTCAAGGCCGCCGGCGACGAGCGATAGTCGCGCAAACCCAGCCACAACACCGTGCCGATCAAAGCGAGCACCACGATCAACATCAGCCAGCGGTTGCGCGCGGCGCGAGTCACCTCCGCCGCCGCCGCCAAGTAATCACGATGCCAGTCAAAAGTAACACCAGCGGCAGCGCGATCAGAAAACCCCAGGTGACTCCGTCCAGATCGCGTTGCGTGAGTTTCAGCGCGCGGTCGGGCGCGCCGCGTGGCGGCAGGCCGGCCAGCGCATCGTCGTTGAGCAGCCAGTCGATCACGCGCTCGCCGAGTGCGCGATTGCCGCCGTTCCCCAAATAACTGTTGGACAGAAAATCGCCGTCGCCGATCACCACCGCACGCTGCTCGTTCTTGTCGGGGCTGGGCGACAGCCGCGTCAGCGCGAGACCGAAATCCAGCGGCCCGCGCAGTTCGCCGAGGCTAGCATCGTATTTGATGGTCGATGCCTGCTGCGGATCGACCGGCGCGATCTGGTTCCAGCTTTGCGCGCCGCTGGCAAGGATCGGTGCGGACGCCCAATCGGCGCCGCTCACGGCGGCGAGCGCGGCGGCTTGCGGAAACAACGCGTTCAATTTGAAACCATGCGTGATCGGCTGCGGCGGATATGTCGTCTCGACGATCAAACGCGGGTCGCCAAGCCCGAACGCCGCGCCCGCGCCATCGACCAGCGTACCCGGCAACACCCGCACGCCCAATGCTTGCGCCAGCGGCGCCAGACCGACGTCGCCGGTGTCGGGCTCGGCCAGCCAAAGGAAATTGCCGCCGCGATCGAGCCAATCGCGCAGGGCTTGCACTGCCGCGGGTGCGAGCCCCGCTTGCGGGCTGGCCAACACCACCAGATCCGCGTTGCGCGGCACCCCTGCGCTGTTCGCCAGATTCAACGACAGCGCGCGCATTCCGCGCGTGGACACGGACGCGACGAATTCACCGAGGTCGGCGTTGGCTTTACCATCCGCGTTGCGCTCGCCATCGCCGGTGACGAACGCGATCAGCCGGTCGCGGCCGCGCGTCAGCCGCGCCAGCGCGTCGCTGAAGCTGCGCTCGTCCAGTTGATCGACGCGCTGCTCGCGGTCGCGCCAGTGCAACACGATTTCGCCATCGACCGCAATCGCCTGTTTGCGCATCGCCGCCGGATCGGCATCCGGATCGACGAATGTCAATTTCAAGTCCGGTTTGTAGCGCTGATAGCGTTCGATGAACGCGGCGACTTGTGCGCGCAGATCGCCAGTTCGCCGCGCGTAACTGGTCGCTTTTACCGGGCCCGGCAATTGTGCGAGGATCGCGCGGCTTTCCGGCGCCAGGCTGGCGCGCGCGCCGCGACTCCAATCGGTGATGAACCCGTAACGCGCCGACAACAACGCGATGCACGCCGCACCGACGATCAATAGCGCCGCGAAAGCCCAGGCATCCGCGCGTTCCCGCCACACGCGCATCAGCCGCGCACCTTTTCGGCCGCCACGCGCCGCACCGCCAATGCCAGCGCGACCCCGATCAGCAGCAGGAAATACATCACGTCCACGCTGGCGATGATGCCGTGCATGAAAGGCGTCAGGTGGGTCGGCAGCGCGAGATAGCCCAGCCAGCCGAGCGCGATGTCGCTGGCGCGCGCGCCAGCATCGAGCGATGCCAAGATCAGCGCGATCATCAACGCGCCGGCCGCGGCCAGTGTCGGATGCGAAGCGAACGCGGAACAGGCGATCCCGATCGCGGTCAACGCGGCGATGCTCAGCGCACAGCCGATCAGTGCCGCGCCGAATTGGCCCCAATCAGGCGTGGTCGCATGCGTCAACGCCAGTGGCATCAGCGCGACCACGATCAGCAACGCCCACAGGAACAAAAGCGCCGCGAAGAATTTGCCAAGGATGATGCGCGTCGGCGACAACCCCGCCGCGAGCAGCAGCGGCAAGGTATGCGCGCGGCGCTCGCCCGCAAGCGCATGCATCGTTATCAACGGCGCCAGCAGCACGCACAATTGCACATACGCCAGCAATTGCGGCACCGCGACCAGATCGGTGAAGCCAGGGCCGGAGACATTGGCGACGAGTTTCGGTTGCGCGGCGAGGAAGCCATTGAGATCGAGCAGAAACATCCACGCCAGCGCCGCCAACGCGATCGCCGCCAGCGTCCACGCGAAGGGGCGCACCGCAAGGCGCTGCAGGTCGAGCCGCGCGACGGCGAACGTGCTCAAGCCGCAGCCTCCGTGCTTTCCCGCGCGATCGCCAGGAACATCCGGTCCAGCGCGCCACGATCGCTCGCGAGCGGCGCGTCATGCCGCACGCGGCCCTCGTGCAGGATCACCACGCGATCGCACATCGCTTCCACTTCACCCAGAACATGGGTCGAGATGATGGTGGCGCGCTGGTCGGACAAGTCCCGGATCAATTCCCGCAATTGCGCGGTTTGCACAGGATCCAGCCCGTTGCCCGGTTCGTCGAGCACCAATAGATACGGATCATGCAGCAGTGCCTGCGCCAAACCGACGCGCCGCTTCTCGCCGAGCGACAATTGCCCGCTCAAACGGTGCGCCATCGGTGTCAAATCCAGCCGCAGCAATTCGCGTTCGATCGCTGTTTTGCGCGCCGCGCGGGGCATACCGCGCAAACGGCCGCAGGCATCAAGATATTCGGTGACGGTCAATTCCGGCCACAAGGGGACGGTTTCGGGCAGATAGCCGATCCGCGCACGCGCGATTTCCGGTGCCTCGTGCAGATCGCAGCCTTCAATGCGCACGACGCCGGAACCGGGCGCCAGCACACCCGCGATCATCGCCAGCGTGGTCGATTTTCCGGCGCCATTGACGCCCAAAAGGCCCAGCACTTCGCCGCGATTCAGATTGAACGAAACCTCGCGCACGATTTCGCGCCTAGCCAACCGGCGGCTGACGCGATCCAGTTGCAGTAGGGGGGCGGTGCCAGGCGAGGCCATACGTGAAGCTTAAGGCATTGCAAAGCATTGCAACGCATTATTGCGGTCGCATCTTTGATTCGGCGACATGACACTGCGGTGGCGTTCCCCTAGACTGGCGGCATGGCACGATAGCTGCACGAACTTTGCATCTGTCCCTAACACGCGTTCGTATACACTCTGGCGTGTTCCAAATCCTTTCCTATCGCGGTATTTCTTGATGCTAGACACCCTGCTCAATTTCGGCGCACATGGCTTGGCTCACGCCAGTTGGCTTTTCATCGCGCTGTTCCTGCTGATCTCGACCCAGCTCACCATTTTTTCGGTGACACTGTATCTGCATCGCAGCCAGGCGCATCGCGGCGTGGATTTCCATCCCGCGCTCGCGCATTTCTTCCGTTTCTGGAGCTGGCTCACCACCGGCATGATCACCAAGGAATGGGTGGCGGTGCATCGCAAACACCACGCGCATTGCGAAACGGAAGAAGATCCGCATAGCCCGCAGATGGTCGGCATCAGGAAGGTGTTCTTCGAAGGCGTGGAACTGTATCGCTCGGCTACCGCCAATGCGGCGGACATGGAGAAGTATGGCCGCGGCACGCCCGACGACTGGATGGAACGCAATGTTTACGCCAAACATTCCTCGCTGGGCCCGACCTTGATGGCGCTGATGTGCGTTGCGCTGTTTGGCGTGGGCGGCATGGCGATCTGGGCGGTGCAGGCGCTGTGGATCCCGGTCTGGGCCGCCGGCGTGGTCAACGGCATCGGCCACTGGTGGGGTTACCGCAATTTCGAAACCTCCGATACCGCGACCAACCTGACCCCTTGGGGTTTCTGGGTCGGCGGTGAAGAGCTGCACAACAACCATCACGCCTTCCCGAGCTCGGCCAAATTCGCGCTGCGCAAATTCGAGTTCGATATCGGCTGGGCGGTCATCCGTGTCTGCCAGAAACTCGGGCTTGCGAAAGTGCTGCGCGTGGCGCCGTCGCTGGACGTGCGTCCCAACGTCAACCTGCCAGACGCGGAAACCCTGAAGGCGATTCTGACGCACCGTTTCCAGGCGATGACCGATTACTACAAGCTGGTGATCAAACCGACCCTGCGCGAGGAAGCGTCCGTGGCGCAAGATTCCAAATCAGTGCCGCGACGCATACGCCGCGCGCTGGCCGACGGTGGACGCTGGCTGGATACCGAAGGTCACGCGCGCCTGGCGAGCGTGATGGAAAAGCGCCCGACCTTGGCGATCGTGGTCGATTACCGCGCGCGGCTGGCGGCGTTGATCGAACAACGTGGCTCCGGCGAATCGGTGCTGGCGGCATTGCAACAGTGGATCCTCGAAGCCGAAGCCAGCGGCAACCGCAAGCTGGCGGAGTTCGCGATCAAGCTCAAGGGTTATGCCGTCGCGCGGGCTTGACCGTCGTTTCCATTTCTCACGGACAACAAAAAACCCGCCATCACGGCGGGTTTTTTTATTATGGAAAGCTGGATCCCGGATTCCGCGCTGCCCGCGGCCCCGTGATGACGCAATGGCAAAGGCCTTCGCAAAAAACGCGAACGCGCCATTCATGTCAAGAATCTGGATCCCGGCTCAACGTACATCCATGTACTGGCCGGGATGAGTGCATCCTATAAAGAGAGCTGGATCCCGTGTCAGCGCACATCCCTGTGCTGCACGGGATGACGTCATCCTGACGTCACTTGATTTTGCCTTCCTTGTAGATCACGTGCTTGCGCACGACGGGGTCGTACTTCTTGACCTCCATCTTGTCGGGGGTGTTCTTCTTGTTCTTGTCGGTGGTATAGAAGTGTCCGGTTCCGGCCGAGGAAGTCAGGCGGATCTTGTCGCGTTTGGAAGCCATGTGATTTCTCCTCAGACTTTCTCGCCGCGCGCGCGCAGTTCGGCGAGCACGGACTCGATGCCATTCTTGTCGATGGTACGCAGTGCATGACTCGACACGCGCAGCTTCACCCAGCGCTTCTCGCCCGCCACCCAGAACCGGCGTTCGTGCAGGTTTGGCAGCCAGCGCCGCTTGGTCTTGTTATTCGCGTGCGACACATTGTTGCCGCTGCGCGTCCCTTTTCCGGTGACTTGGCACACTCGCGCCATGACGTTTTCCTCTTGATCCCGCATGGCCCGCGGGAGATCGGCCCGGCAATACAGATTCGCGATGCCGGAAGGTCGCCATTTCAGTCCCCGCCTCGCGCACGGGAACGCCCGGTGAGCCCGGGCCGGCCAAATCAAGCCGCTGAGAATAGCAGGCCGCGGCTGATCGGAGCAACGATGCGTGCAGTAGCCGTGCGGCTGTGGGACAATTCCGTCTCTTTGTCGCCCCTTCCACGTGGAGTCCACCGATCATGGCAGAACAAACACCGGCCCCCGGCAACGGTCAGGCCGCGCCGCAGCCGCAATTGGCGCTGCAGAAAATTTACATTCGCGACGCTTCGTTCGAGGTGCCCAACGCGCCGGGCGTGTTCCAGGAAGAAGGCCAACCTCAGGTGCAGTTAAACCTTAGCCACAAGGCCGGCCCCGCCGGCGACAACGGTTACGAAGTCGTGTTGACCCTGACCGTCACCTGCACGCTCAACGAGCGCACCGCGTATTTGGCCGAAGTGCAACAAGCCGGCGTGTTCTCCGCGCAGGGATTCGCGCAGCCCGATCTTGACGCGATCCTGGGCAGCTATTGCCCGAACGTGTTGTTCCCGTATGCGCGGCAGATCGTTTCCGAGCTGGTGCAGAATGGCGGCTTCCCGCCGCTGCTGCTGCAGCCGATCAATTTCGACGCACTGTACGCCGAGCAACGCCAGCGCGCAGACGGCGGCGAAACGCCCGCGCTGAACGCGTAATCCGATGTCCGACGGCGCGGCGAGCACCGTTGCCGTCCTCGGCGCGGGTTCGTGGGGCACCGCGCTTGCCGCGTTGTTGACGCGCAACGGCGCGCGCGCCCGTTTGTGGGGCCGCGATGTGCAAGCCCTGGCGGCGATCGCCGCCGCGCGCCGCAACGCGCGCTATCTGCCAGACACGGAGTTGCCGGCGCAATTGGCGTACCAGCCTGATTTGCACTTGGCGTTGCGCGATGCCGATCTCGCGCTGGTCGCGGTGCCCAGCCACGCCTTCCACGCGATGCTCGAGGAAGCCGCGCCGCATTTGCAGCAGCATGCGGGTTTCGCGTGGGCGACCAAGGGCTTCGAGCCGGGCACCGGACGTTTTCTGCACGAACTGGTCAACGAGCGGCTGCCGGACACGCCAGCCGCGGTGGTGACCGGGCCGTCGTTCGCGCGCGAGGTCGCGGCCGGATTGCCGACAGCGGTCACCGTGCATTCGTCCGACGATGCTTTCGCGCATCAAGTCGCCGGTCTCCTGCATTCATCGGCGTTCCGCGCCTACACCGGCAAAGACATGCTGGGCGCGGAGCTCGGCGGCGCGATGAAGAACGTGCTGGCGGTTGCCACCGGCGTCGCCGATGGCATGCAATTGGGCTTGAACGCGCGCGCCGGACTCATCACCCGCGGCATGAACGAGATGCTGCGCCTGGGCGCGGCGCTCGGCGCGCAGGCGCAGACGCTGATGGGTCTGGCGGGCCTGGGCGATCTGGTCTTGACCTGCACTGGCGAACTGTCGCGCAATCACCGCTTCGGCGTTGCGCTGGGCCGGGGCGTGCCGCTGCAGCAGGCATTGCACGACATCGGCCAGGTCGTGGAAGGCGCGGTGACGGCGGATGAAGTCATGCGCCTCGCCAATCGCCATGGCCTGGATCTGCCGATCTCGCAACATGTGCAGGCCGTCCTGCGTGGGGAAATGACGCCGCCTGATGCGCTGCGCGCGCTGCTGGCGCGCGAGCGCAAGGCGGAATATCCGGAGCATTTGTTTCGCTAGTCGATGCGAGTAGATGCTTTATTTGAAAAGTGCGGCCACGGATGGCCGCTTTCACGCGCAGGGACAGCGCATTAAGCGTATGCTCGGCCTTTT
This sequence comes from Rhodanobacteraceae bacterium, assembly GCA_039923855.1. Classification (GTDB taxonomy): domain Bacteria; phylum Pseudomonadota; class Gammaproteobacteria; order Xanthomonadales; family Rhodanobacteraceae; genus 66-474. The sequence continues at coordinate 20,751 of JBDTBW010000048.1, forward strand.
GACCTCGCGGAACCATCGCGAATGCAACGCCGTAATGCCACGTCTGAAGCGTCGTCGGAACCCGCCGCGACCCGCGCGCTGAAATCCGCGGGCGCCAGTTTGCCGGCCGCGTGGCGCCGTCTGTTGTCCGAATCCGGCAAGCGCCGAGGCGAATCCGGCGCCATCCTCGGTTTTCTGATGGAGCTGTTGCACGACCAGCCGCCCGCATCGCGGGTGGAAGTCGCGCCGGTGCTGCTGGAGGCCGTTGCCGGCGGCCGGCTGGGGCGCGCGGTGCCGCTGGATCCCAAACAACTGGCGCACGCCGGATTGCCCGCGCCGGCGTTGCGTCTAGCCGCCGGCGTCCTGGGGCTGCCGCAGACCCAACGCAAGGGCCGCTCGTACGCGCATCTCTCGGGGAGTTTCGGTGACGCGCTGCTGACCGAAATCCTCGACACCGCGCCGTGTCTGCTGGGTGGCGTCGCCGGGTTGCGCCTCTCGCAGGGTGAACCGCGGCCATTGGATTGGCACTGGCAACTGGAAGCTGATGGACGTCAACGGCTGTTGCCGCAGTTGCACGAGCATCAGCGCTTGTTGCGCATCGGCGGGTTGTGGACGTTGGACACCGAGCGCGCGGAACTGTGTTTTCTGGAAGGTTCCGATGACGAGGTCGCGCTGCTCGATGCGCCGCCATTGTCACCCGAATACGGCGAGGCGTTGGCGCAGGCATTGGCATCGTCGTCGCTGTCCAAACGCGTCCCCGCGCCGCGCGCGTTCGCCGCGGTCGAGCGCGCCGACCTCACGCCGACACCGGTGTTGACCCTGCATGCCTTGACGCGTCACGCGCGCATCGGTGCGGGTACGCCGCCGCTCGCGTATGCACGGCTCGCATTCGATTACGGCGGCGAGCATCTGCCCGGTCGCGGCGGCGAGCCGCTGGTGCGCCGCGTGCGTGATGGCAAGCTGGTCGAGATCGCGCGCAAACGCGCCGACGAGTTGGCGACGATGGAGCGTCTTGAAGGTTTCGGCCTCGCGCCCGCGGTCGATTGCGAAGGCCTGCCGTGGGACATGTCCGATTCGTTGCCGGAAGACGCGTGGCTGTTTCCGGGCAAAGGCTACGCCGGCGCGCTCGAAGTCAACACGCCGTCGCGTTGGCTGGGCTTGCGCGAGAAACTGGAGAGCGATGGTTTCAGCGTCGATTACGCATCGACGTTTCCGTTCGAGGTGCTGGAAGGCCCGCCGCGCTGGTACGGCGTTGCGGTCGAGGAAAAAGGCGGCGATGCGTTCGACTTCGAGGTCGGCATCGAGGTCGAAGGCCAACGCGTGAATCTGCTGCCCGCGGTCGGTCGCGCACTGTCCGAGCATACGCTGTCGTTGACGCCGCCGCCCAACGAAACCGAGGACGCAGTGTGGTACGCGCCGGTCGATGAACGCCGCCGCGTGCCGGTGCGCCTGGCGACACTGCGCGCGTTGCTGGCGCCGCTCGCCGAATACCTGCAACGCCCGCGCGATAAATTGCGTCTGCCACGCGTGCAGGCCGGGCGGCTGGAGGAATTCGCGCAAGCGTTGCCGAAAGACGCCGGCGTGCTGGATGCGCCAAAAGAACTGACCGGCTTCACCACGCGCCTGCGCGAAGCCGCCGCGCATGCATCGGATGCGGTGCCGGCCGATCTCGTCGGCGAATTGCGGCCGTATCAACGCGAAGGCCTGCGTTGGTTGAACGCGCTGGCCGATGCGGGATTGGGCGGTGTGCTCGCCGACGATATGGGTCTGGGCAAAACCGTGCAACTGCTGGCGCATCTGCTCGCGTTGAAACAATCCAGCGCGTTGACACAACCGGCGTTGATCGTCGCGCCGACCAGTTTGATCCCGAATTGGCAGGCCGAGGCCGCGCGTTTCGCGCCGACGCTGAAAGTGTTGACGCTGCACGGCCCGGAGCGGGTGCGCAGTTTCGATCGCCTGGCCGGCAACGACGTGATCCTCACCAGTTACGCATTGCTGCCGCGCGATCTCGCGGTGCTGCGCGAGCAGCCGTTCGCACTGGTGGTGCTGGATGAAGCGCAGCAGGTGAAAAATCCGCGCACGCAGGCACGTCGCGCGCTGCTTTCCATCGCAAGTGCACGGCGCGTGTGTATGACCGGCACGCCGCTGGAAAATCATCTGGGCGAATTGTGGTCGCAAATGGATCTTGCGGTTCCCGGTCTGCTTGGCGACGAAGGCGCGTTCCGGCGTCATTACCGCATCCCGATCGAACGCCAGGCCGATGCCGAATGTCAGGCGCGTCTCAACCATCGTCTTGCGCCATTCATTTTGCGGCGGACCAAAGCGCAAGTCGCTGCCGACTTGCCGAAGAAAACCGAGATCGCGCGTCGGATCGAATTGTCCGGTCGTCAGCGCGAACTCTACGAATCGCTGCGGGTGAATCTCGCCGAGGAACTGCGCGAGGTGATCCGTCAGCGCGGCATCGAGCACAGCGGCATCATCGTGCTCGATGCGCTGCTGAAATTGCGTCAGGCCTGCTGCGATCCTCGCCTGGTGAAACTGGAATCCGCGCGCGGTGTGCGCGAATCGGCGAAACTCGAACTGTTGATGGAGATGGTGCCCGAACTGGTCGCGGAAGGCAGGCGCGTGCTGTTGTTCTCGCAGTTCACCGAAATGCTGGCGCTGATCGCGCGCGAACTGGATCGCCGGCATCTGAAATACGTCACGCTCACTGGCGACACCCGCGATCGCGCCGAGCCCGTGCGCAAGTTCCAGGACGGCGAAGTGCCGCTGTTCCTGTTGTCGCTGAAAGCCGGCGGCGTCGGACTCAACCTCACCGCCGCCGACACCGTGATTCATTACGACCCGTGGTGGAATCCGGCGGCGGAAGCGCAGGCGTCTGACCGCGCGCATCGCATCGGCCAGGACAAGCCGGTGTTCGTCTATCGCCTGATCTGCGCCAACACCGTCGAGGAGCGCATCGAGGTGCTCAAGGCGCGCAAGGCCGAACTGGCACAGGCGGTGCTGGAAGGCGGCGGCACCCGCGATCGGTTGTCGTTCGACGAATCCGATCTGGAAGCGTTGTTTGCGGGAGGCGAAGCCGAGCGCTAACGCGATGCGTTGAATCGCATCGCGTGCTCGGCATCAGCGTGTCTTTTGTGATTCTTGAGCGAGATGCTGGCGCATTTGCGCAACGACGACTTGTTGGCTGGGATCATCGCCGAAGTGCACGAGAAAATAATTGATCGTGTCGTCCAATCCCGGCCGCGGCTGATCTTTCTGGATGCTCGCTCGAAAGATCCAACCATCAGCGTTCTCGGGATGACTCTGGATCAATTGATTGGCAACGTTCCAGCCCTTGTCCCATTCATGGGTCGAATAGACGTAAATACGCCCGAGTTCATCCAGCGTCCATGCGTCTCCTGGTACCAAAGTAAGAGCGGCCAGGTAATCATGTTCAGCATGCGCATAGTCCTGAGCAGACCTATACGCATAACCGCGAGCAGTCCAAGCGTATTTATCTTCAGCATTCGCCTTGACGGCATGATCGCCATCGGTCACTGCCCAAGCGTATTGATGGAGGTTAACCAACGCGTTCGCTCGCGGCTCCAGATAATTGCCGTTACCCGGATTGAAACGCAGAGCTTCCGAAAGGTAAATCACTGCGACGTCATAATAATTGTTGTCCTCCGCATACATGCCGGCTCGGCCCATTCGGGATTCTGTTCCGATCTCGCCAAAGATATGTCGATAGGAGGCGAATTGCGCTGCATGGGTGCAATCGCAATTATCAAGTCCAGCCTCAAATATAGGTGCATGATCTTGAATTAGAACCAGCAGGGGGTTGTCTCCGACATGTTGTTGCGCGGCTGATCCAACCCAGCGCATTGCCTTGGCCGAACCGCCCCATTTGGGTTCTGCGAGCCACGATAGCCGTGCGTAAATCAGGTAGTTTGATGGATCAGTGGTCAAAGCGTGCCCCGCAACCGTCAGCGCAAAATTTCTCGAATTTCTTCCGCCGCCCAAGCCGGCAACCCTGATCATCGCGGCGTAAGCAGGCACAAGGCGCGGCTCCAGCTTGACGGCCTGTTCCAGATCCGACATTCCTTCGGTCAACAGTCTTTCCATCGAGTCGAGATTTTCGCCCGGCGTAGCGGCGATGATATCGCCCCCCCGCGCATCCCAAGCCGCTGCGACATAGGCTATGCCGCTGGCCGCATACGCATAAGCACTTTGGGGAGACTCTCGTTTCCACGCGTCGACAATCGGCCGAATCTGCGGTGATACACGATCGAAATCCATTTCGTACGTTCCATCCAGCAATCCGCGATCATTGCGATTCGCGAGTTGCCGCTGCAGCAACGCAGCCATGCGATGGTCAGCTTCGTTTGCGCGACCAGCCTCGATAAGCGCTTTTAAATCGTTGAAGTACAAACCCGTGGTCAAGAGATAGCGACAGTAAGCTTCCACCGTTTGATGCGACCAATGGCTGCCGGGCGGGTCGGGGTAGGCGAGACAGCGTTGCAACGGGTCCGTGATGGGCTCAGCTTTTTGAGCCGCGGCAAGAAACGTGCGCACTTCATCGGGCGAAAAGGGGCTGGTTCGTGGTCCCGCTTGGGCTGTTTCGGCACTCGCGACCGGTGTGTCGTGTTGCGCCCAAGTCCATGCACCCACGGCGAGCAACAAAATGGCCCCGGCAACCAACAGCCAGCGTTCGCGCGTAGTCATGGCAGTTCCCCTGATGACTTCGCTTGACGTTATCACTGCGTACGAAAGCTGTCAGCAGGAATAAAGCCCAAAATGACAGCGTTGGACGTTGACTAAGGCTCGCGCTTCAATCCATTCACCTCGAGCGCTTCCAGATACGCATTCCAATTGCGTTCTTGATTGACGCCGAGTTCGTGCAACGTCGACCAGGAAAAGATACCAGTAGCGTGGCCGTCGGAAAATTTCAAAAGTACGCCGTAATTGCCAACCGGTTCAATCGCGTCGATGTTGACGTCGCGTTTGCCGGGCAACAGCACTTGCTGGCCGGGGCCGTGCCCTTGCACTTCGGCGGATGGCGAATGCACGCGCAGGTATTCGCAGGGCAGCGTGAAACGCTCGCCGCTGTCGAAGGTCACTTCAAGTGCGTGCGAGGCGCGGTGCAGGGTGATGTCGGTGGGACGGGGCGCGGCCATTTTGCTCGTCATTCCGGCGTAGGCCGGAATCCATTTTGTTGTTCAAGGTAGAGCAAGATCAAAATGGAGTCCGGGTTCCGCGCGCAGCCAGCCCCGGAAGTGCTCTTGTCCTGGGCGCGGCCGGGGAATGACGATGTGTTATGTTGTCCCGAGTCCCGAGTCCCGGAATTAGAATCAATACGCCCTGCCGATGTCGGAGCCCGCGTGATCGATCCGCGGCGGCTGGCCGGCGACATCGAGCAGCGCCTGCGCGTAGGGCTCGTCGAAGCTGATGGTGGAAACTTCATCCCAAGCGAAAAACGATGGCTCGCGCAGCCACTCCGCGTCGGGTGTGATCTCCTGCAGGTTGAAACCGTCTTCCTCGATGTTCAGCAGACGGCCGATGTAACACACCTCGGTTTCTTCCTCGCTGTCCACGTGTACGCCCATCACCGCGGCGTGCTCGGCGGTGGCGCGGATCACCCGGCCGATGTCGTCCAGCGGGAAATCGCGCGGTAGACGCGGATGGATCTTGCGCAACCCGAGCGCCTTGCCGATGAAGACGTGGTGCGCTTCCGGCGCCTCGACTTCGCTGATGTCGCGCAGGCGCATCGCATACAGACCGTCGAAGGTGATCTGGTCGCCGACCACCCACAGCAGCAGGAATTCTTGGCCGACACCCGCGACATAGCCGCAGAAACTGCCTTCCTCCAGGCTCGCACGCCATACACGCACGAGTTCGCCACGCTCCATCGCCGCGCGCAATTGCGGGCGGGGCCCGACGGCGGGCAGATGGATCACATTGGTCTTGCTCATGGCGCCATTCTAGCCGACCACGCGCTGCTCTTGGTCACAGGATGTAGCGAGACAGGTCCTCGTCGGCGGCGAGATCCTTCAGACTGTTATCCACATAATCGGCGTCGATCAGATATTTTTCGCCGCTTTTGTCCGCAGCTTCGAAGGAGATTCTTTCCAGCAGGCGCTCCATCACGGTATGCAGCCGGCGCGCGCCGATGTTCTCGGTGCGCTCGTTGACCCGCCAGGCGACCTCGGCCAGCCGGGCGATGCCGGCCTCGGTGAACTCGATGGTGACGCCTTCGGTGCCGAGCAGGGCGACATATTGTTTGGTCAGCGCGTTGTTGGGCTCGCGCAGGATGCGCTTGAAATCCTCGACCGTGAGCGCCGAGAGTTCGACCCGGATCGGCAGGCGGCCCTGCAATTCGGGAATCAGGTCGGACGGTTTCGCCAATGAAAACGCGCCCGACGCGATGAACAATACGTGGTCGGTTTTGACCGGCCCGTACTTGGTCGACACAGTGGAACCTTCGACCAGCGGCAGGAGATCGCGCTGCACGCCCTCGCGCGACACGCCCGCCCCGCCCCAATCGCTGCGCTGACAGACTTTGTCGATTTCGTCGATGAAGACGATGCCGTTCTGCTCGCAGTTTTCGACAGCCAGCGCGCGCAGCTCGTCGTCGTTCAAGAGCTTCCCGGCTTCCTCGTCGACCAACAGCGGGCGCGCGGCCTTGATCGACAACTTGCGCGTCTGGGTGCGGCCGCCGCCGACGTTGGCGAACATCGAACGCAACTGTTGGGACATTTCCTCCATGCCCGGCGGCGCCATGATTTCCACGCCGATGTTGCTCGCGGAAAACTCCAGTTCGATCTCGCGGTCGTCGAGCGCGCTTTCGTGCAACTGGCGACGCAGTTTTTGCCGGGTGGCGGAATCGCTTTCGGACGGCGCTTGCGCATCCCAACCCTGGCGGTGCGGCAGCAACGCGTCGAGGATGCGTTCCTCGGCGCGTTCTTCCGCCTGCGATTGCACGCGTGCCTTGGCCTGGTCGCGGGTGAGCTTGTACGACACGTCGGCCAGATCGCGCACGATCTGATCGACGTCCTTGCCGACGTAACCGACCTCGGTGAACTTGGTCGCTTCCACTTTCACGAACGGCGCATTGGCGAGCGTGGCCAAGCGCCGCGCGATCTCGGTCTTGCCCACGCCGGTCGGGCCAATCAGCAGGATATTTTTCGGACTGACCTCGTCGCGCAGATCTTCGGGCAACAGGGCGCGACGCATCCGCGAGCGCAGCGCCACCGCGATGGCGCGCTTGGCATCACGCTGCCCGATGATGTACTTATCGAGTGCGGCGACGATCGCCGCCGGGGTCAGGCTCTCCATCGTACATTGCGCTCCATGATGTGGCACAGGGTAAAAAGATGCTATTCCGTGCCGTGTCGTAATATGTTTTCAGTGTTAGGAAACACCGGCCGATCTGTCGTCTTTGCCCGTGGCCTCATCGCCGGACTGCGACTCGTCAGTGGTGGCATCGAGTGATTCGATCAGCAGGGTATCGTTGGTGTAGATGCAGATTCGCGCGGTGATCCGCATCGCGGCTTCCACGATCGCCCGCGCATCCATCTCGGTATGTTCGAGGAGCGCCTTGGCGGCGGCGTAAGCGAACGTGCCGCCCGCACCGATCGCAATCGCGCCGTCGTCCGGCTCCAGCACGTCACCGTCACCGGAGAGGAGGAGCAGGGTGTCGTTATCGGCGATGATCAACTCGGCTTCCAGGTGGCGGGTTGCCCGATCGGTGCGCCAGTCTTTCGCCGTCTCGACCGCCGCCTTACGCAGATTGCCGCGCCAGATATCGAGTTGACTCTCGAAGCGGTCGATCAGCGTCAGCGCGTCGGCGGCGGCACCGGCGAAACCCGCTAGCACCTGACCATCGTGCAGCCGTCGCACCTTGCGCGCCCCATGCTTCACCACGACATCGCCGAGGGTCACCTGCCCATCACCGGCGAGCGCCACCTGCCCATCGCGCTTGACCGCCAGAATCGTTGTCGCATGTGGCCGCAGGGCGGAAGAAGGCATTGCTGGTGGTATCCCTTACGAGTCAGCAGTTGGCAGTAGCGGTCCGCTACTATCGGCTGCCAACTACTCGTCACTAATCCGCCGTCACTAACTCTTGCTCGGCATTGGCCGTCGCCGCCTCGCGCGAGGTGTTGCCGCAGACGGTGCATTTCGCGCCGCTGCCTCGTTTGCCCGCTTCGACCATCAGCCCGCCACAGGCCGGGCAAGGGGTTGGTAACGGCTTGTCCCAGAGAGTGAAGTCGCAGGCCGGGTAGCCGTTGCAGCCGTAGAAGACCCGGCCACCCTTGCGCGAACGCTTGATGACGATCTCGTGCTTCTGGCACTTCGGACAGGTGACGCCGGTCCCCTGCGCGATATTGCGCGTCGTCTTGCACTCCGGGAAGCCGGTGCAGGCGAGGAACTTACCGAAGCGCCCCAGCTTGATCACCATTGGCTTGCCGCAGGTCTCGCAGATCTCATCGGTCGGCTCGTCGGCAACTTTCACGCGCCCGACTGAACCTTCGGCGAGTTCGACCGATGCGGCGAAGGGGCCGTAAAACTTCTCTAGGACCGGTACCCACGGGCGCTCTCCCGCCGCGATCTCATCGAGTTCTTCCTCCATGCGGGAGGTGAAGCCGATGTCGAAAATCTCCGGAAAATGCTCGACCAGAATATCGTTGACTACTTTCCCCAGATCGGTTGGATGCAGACGCTTCTCCATCATCTCGACATAGAAGCGCGTTTGCAAGGTGGCGACGGTGGCGGCATAGGTACTCGGTCGCCCGATTCCCTGCTCTTCCAACGCTTTAACCAGGCTCGCCTCTGTGAAGCGCGGCGGCGGCTGCGTGAAGTGCTGATCCGGCGAGAGTTTCAACAGGTCGAGCGGCTCACCCTGCTGCAGCAATGGCAGCGCATCCTTATCAAGCTCGTCATCCGTGCCGTCGTCGCGTCCCTCGCGATAGACTGCCAGGAAGCCAGGGAACTTGAGCACCGAGCCAGTCGCGCGGAAGCTGTACGGCGCTTTCTCGGTCGCCGGGCGATCTGTCGCGATCTCACGACCAGCGTCGATGTCAACCGATGTACTATCCAGCAAGGCGGGGCGCATCTGCGACGCGACAAACCGTTGCCAGATCAGCTTGTAGAGTCGATATTGCTGCGGCGACAGGAAGCCGCGCATCGCCTCAGGATCGCGTGCGACGCCAGACGGGCGGATTGCCTCGTGAGCTTCCTGGGCCGCCTTCGCTTTACGCGTGTAGACCGGTGGTTTCTCCGGCACGAATTGCGGCCCGTACTTGGCAATGATCACGTCGCGCGCCTCGTCCTGCGCCACGCTGGCGACATTAGTCGAGTCGGTTCGCATGTAGGTGATCAGCCCGATGGTCCCCTCCGGCCCGATATCGACACCCTCATAGAGTTCCTGTGCCAGTTGCATCGTGCGGCGGACACCATAGCCGAGCTTGCGCGATGCCTCTTGCTGCAATGTGCTGGTGATGAACGGTGCGGCGGGGCGACGCTGCGTCTCGCGCGTGCGCACCTCGCGGACGATGTAGTTCGCACCCTGAAGATCGGTGGTGACGGCGGTCGCCTCGGCCTCGTTGTGGAGTTCGGCTTTCTTCCCGGCGATTTGGTTCAACGTTGCGCGGAACTGGTCTTCTTTGCGCGGCTCGGGCAACCCCAGTCGCTTGGCCAGATCGGCCTCGATGGTCCAATACTCAACCGGGACGAATGCCTCGACTTCGCGCTCGCGTTCGACGATCAGCCGCAGCGCGGCGGTCTGCACGCGCCCAGCCGAGAGCCCGCCTTTGACCTTGCGCCAGAGGAGCGGACTCACCTTGTATCCGACGAGGCGGTCGAGGACACGCCGCGCCTGTTGTGCATCGACCATGCGCATATCGATCGGGCGGGGATTCGCCATCGCCGCACGGACCGCGCCGGGAGTAATCTCGTGGAAGACGACCCGCTGGACACGCTCGGGATCCGGGTTGGTCGCCTCGACGAGATGCCAGGCAATCGCTTCACCCTCGCGGTCAGGGTCGGTGGCGAGGAAGATCTGGTTTGCCGACTGCACGGAACCTTTCAGATCCTTGACGATCTGCGATTTATCTTTCGAGACTAAATACTGCGGCGTGAAGTCGTGCTCGACATCAACGCCCAGCTTGCTCTTCGGCAGATCGCGCACGTGCCCCATCGAGGCGGTGACTCGATAGCCCGCGCCGAGGTACTTGGCAATCGTCTTCGCCTTCGAGGGGGACTCGACAATTACTAAACTTGTCGTCCCACGACGCACCGGTGCAGCATCGCCCGTCGCTCGCTTGGTGGCGGCCTTCCGGGTGGCAGTCTTGGCGGTAGTCGCCTTTGTGGGCGTCGCGGCCTTGCTCGTCGCCGTTTTCGTTGCGGTTGCCTTGGCGCGCGTCGTTGGTGTTTTAGTGGCGCTTGTCGCGCGGGCAGGCTTCGCGGCGGCACTCTTCGTCGCGGTCGCCCGCTTCGTCGTCCGTTGGGGCGCGGTGCTCGCCGCGGTTACTTCCTGCTCGTCGTTATGGTTCTCGGCCATTGATCTTTATCCTATGCTTCCCTTCCCGTGAACCGACTTGTCCAATGGGATGAAGGGTGAACTAGAGTTTATGGTAAGCGTTTGGGTCAGATTCGCCCAGCTGACTGGCGGGGAAGGATCGATTCTTACCCTTGCATACGAATGAACGATACCATTGGTTGCACTATTCCAGCAGCAGCAACTGGCCTCGAACATGT
>JBDTBW010000049.1:0-31031 GCA_039923855.1 Rhodanobacteraceae bacterium
CTTGTGAATTAAGCAAGAACCGGCAAGCAAGCCGGCAACAACTGATCGATCCGCTCGCATCACTACTGCGTGATCGATGTTGCAACCCGCAGCGCGTGAAACGAAGGATTGATCAGACGTTCCCTAACGGAGGCAGATTGCGTTTCGGATGCTTGCTGGGGGCGTTCCAGCGCCGATACTGGCGATTTTTGCCCATGGTCGTAGCGTGTTCGCTGATTGTCTTGTTGACGCAAACTGCGATCGCGACATTTTTCTTCGGAGCTGGCGCCGCCGATTACGTATTGATGGACCACGCGCATCCCGAGCTGACTGGCCGTGATTTCTTGCTGACTACGATTTTGTCGGGATTATTGCCGGTTGCCATACTGGCTTTGGTTGTGCCATTGATGCTCTTCAATGGCGTGAGTCCCGTCCGGGCTTTCGTCAGCGGCATTTCGCGGGTGTTCGTCGCATGGTTGAGTTGCGGAACCTTCATGCTGGTCACGATTCTCGCGCTTGCCTTGGCGCTATGTGCGTCATGGACGCAAATTCTGCTGCTGTTGGTCCTGCCTTGGAGTTCAGCATCCGGTTACGTTTCCTATCGCGATCTCGTGACGGGCGAGGTAGTTCCGCATTCTTAGCCAGCGTAGGTTGGGGTGAGCGGTGAACGGGTCTGAGTCGCAGGCCAAGGAGGGCCGTCAACGAGCGAGCCCTTCGACAAGCTCAGGACAGGCTTTCAGCGCCGTGCATGACGCCGAGCATCGCAGCGCCAAGCGGGAGCAAGGCGCGCATATTCGAGCACAAGGATGTGCGAGTTCGCGCTGGCCCGCTTGGCGCGAGAAGCGCGGGGGTGTCGAGACAACACGATGTTGTCGAGACCGTCATGCCCGCGCGCAATGGCTTTGGTTACTTTCCCCGAAAGGAAAGTAACCCGCTCGCCTTGGAGGCGAGCGGAGCAAGACAGGGATGTCGAACGATCGGCTCGCAGAAGCGGCGCGCTACGCGCGCACCCCTCATCCGGCCTTCGGCCACCTTCTCCCACAAGGGGAGAAGGGAAAAACGTCACCTGCATGCCAGCGCCCGGTATCCGATATCGCGCCTGTAAAACCCACCGGGCAGATGGATGCGTTCCAGCGTGGCGTAGGCGCAATCGCGCGCTTGCGAAAGATCGTCGCCCAGCGCGCACACGGTCAGCACGCGGCCGCCGGCGGTAATGATGTGGCCATCGGCGTCGAGTTTGGTGCCTGCGTGGAAAACCTTGACGTCATCATTCGCATGGGGTTTAGCGGTTGTCGAATCGGCGAACTCATCCAAGCCTGAAATCACGTCGCCGTTTTTCACCTTGCCGGGATAACCCTGCGCGGCCAGCACCACGCCCAACGCCGGCCGCGGATCCCATTCGGCCTGCGCGCGATCGAGCCGCCCGTCCAGCGCGGCTTCGATCAAATCCAGCAGATCGGATTTCAGACGCAGTAGGATCGGTTGGGTTTCCGGATCGCCCAGACGCGCGTTGAACTCGATCACCTTCGGCGCGCCGTGCTTGTCGATCATCAGGCCCGCGTAAAGAAAGCCGATGAATGGCGCGCCTTCCGCGGCCATGCCGCGCAGAGTCGGTTCGATGATCTCGTCGATGATTCTTCGCTCGACCTCGCGCGTGACCACCGGCGCCGGTGAATACGCGCCCATGCCACCGGTGTTGGGGCCCAGATCGCCCTCGTCGCGGCGTTTGTGATCCTGACTTGATGCCATCGGCAGCACGTGCGTGCCATCGCTTATCACGATATAGCTGGCTTCCTCGCCATCGAGAAAGTCCTCGATCACCACCCGCGCGGAAGCGGCGCCGAACGCGTGTGCGCCGAGCATGTCGTGCAGTGCCTGTTCCGCGTCGGCCAGCGTGTGCGCGACCACCACGCCCTTGCCGGCGGCCAAGCCATCGGCCTTGATCACGATCGGCGCGCCGTGTTGCCGCACATATGCGAGCGCGGGATGCAATTCGGTGAACACCGAGTAGCGCGCACTCGGGATGTTGTGGCGTTGCAGGAAATCTTTCGCGAACGCTTTCGAGCCTTCCAGTTGCGCGGCGAGTCGACGTGGGCCGAAACAGCGCAATCCGGCGGCGCGGAACTTGTCGACCAGGCCTTCGACCAATGGGGCTTCCGGGCCTACCACGGTGAGATCGACCGCGTTGTCGCGCGCGAATTCGAGCAAACCATCGATGTCGTTCATCGCGATTGCGACATTGCGCACGCGCCGCTCGTTTGCAGTACCGGCATTGCCGGGAGCGACGATCACCTCGCTCACGCGCGGCGATTGCGCCAGCTTCCATGCCAGCGCGTGCTCGCGGCCACCGGAGCCGATCACCAGAACTCTCATCGTTTCAGCATTTCCATCAACGCCACGCGCGGCAACTTGCCGGTTTCCGAACGCGGCAATGCATCAACCAGTTTCAAGCGACGTGGCAGGAACACCGGGTCGATGCCTTGCCGCAGTGCATCCAGAATCTGTTGCGGCGTCAAACCCGGCGCCACCGCCAGCGCGGCGATCCGGCGCACGCCGTTTGGCTCGGGTTCGTCGAGCTGGAACACCACGCCGTCGCGCACGCCTGACACCGCTAACAGGCGCCTGGTCAGATCGCCCAGCGAGGCGCGTTTGCCGGCGATCTCCAGCAGATCAGCGTTGCGTCCGCACAAGCGAAACTGGCCGCCATCCGAAAGTTCGATCAGGTCCGCGAGTACCACCGGCTGCATCAATTGCGGTGCGTCGACTTGCGTGCCGTCGGGCTGCGGATGCAGCGCGACGCCCGGATACAGCGTCCACAATTCTTCCGCGGCGGTACGGCGGTGCGCGATCACGCAGGTCTCGGTGGAACCGAACACTTCCTGCACGGGCGCTGTTAACAGCGTTTCAGCGGCACGCGCCAGCTCCGGCGGCATCGGCGCTGTGGCCGAGACGATCGCCGCCAGCGCGGGCAGCGGCTCGCCGTGTTCGATCAGCGCACGCAGATGTACCGGTGTCGTCACCAGTACGCGCGGCGCGGGGATGTCTTCAAGCGCACGCGCGATATCGCCGGGAAAGAACGGGCGTCCGGCGTGCACGCTGGCATCCGCGAACAGCGGCAGCAGTACCGAGAACTCCAGACCGTACATGTGCTGCGGCGGTACCGTCGCGACGATCGCGTATGGCGCGCCCGCGAGCCCCAGCAGCAGCGCATCGTTGTGCGCGCTGCTGACGCTGATTTTCCTCCAGCGTTTGGGGTTCGCTTTCGGCACGCCGGTGGAACCCGACGTGTAGCCGATCGCGACGGTCAAGTCGCCGTCCACGAACGAGTCTGTCCATGCATCGCCGTTCGTCAAATCGAACGGATCGAAACGCAGGTAATGCGGTGGCGCAGGGTCGAGCGCGACATCGCCCAGCGTGTAACTACCGGGATGCGCGGCCAGCACTTCGTCGATCGCGTGCGGCGCGCGCGAGGGCGGCAGCAGGTTGGTTTGTCCGCGCACGCTGAGCGCCGCGAACGCGACCAGGAAAGCGTAACGGTCTTCGCACAGGTTTATCGCCGCCGGCGCCTCCGGCAAGCGCGCCGCGAGTGCAACGACTTCGATGAGAAACTCCGCCACGCGCACGGCGCGGCCGTTGCGCCATGCGATCACGCGCGCAGGATCAGCTGCGCGCAGCAACGGCAGCATGCACTGCCGCGCGCCAACCTCGCTGGTTTCAAAAACAACGGCCATGTTTCCCCAGTGCCCCCTGAATCTTCGCGACGCGCGCAGTTTAGGCGCAGTCGCTGCGTATTGCCTTAACGCCCGCGCCACATTGGCGGGCATTCATCTGCGAATCATAGCGCCGGTCAGGGCATCGGCAATCGGGGTGGGCTTCTCAAAACCACCGGACGGACCATTCAATACGGCGTCCAATTGATCGCCGAACATCGTGGCGATTTCGTCCGCAGCGCGTGCGGGTGCTCCGCCGTGGCGGTTGGCGCTGGTGGAGACGATTGCGCCGCCGAAAGCGCGGCACAACGCGGCGGCGGGCGGATGCGCGGTCACGCGCAGGGCGATGCCAGGATGCGCGCCGGCGATCCAATCCGGCACGCGCGGCGAGCGTGGAAATACCCAGGTATGCGGCCCGGGCCAGGTCGCGCGCGCGCGCTCGATTGCCGCATCCGGTGCGTCGCCAATCCATTCCGCGATTTGCGCAAAATCCGCGGCGATCAACAGCACGCCTAGTTCCGGCGGACGTTGTTTGATCTCGAACAATCGCGTGAAGGCGGCGCGGTTGCCGGGATCACAGCCCAATCCGAACACCGCTTCGGTTGGATAGGCGAGCACACCGCCTGCGCGCATGAGCGCGGCGGCCTGGTCGATTTGTGCGAGGTCGAAGCGACGCATTATTCACGCGCCGGAGTCTTGCGCCGTATCCAGTGACTGTTCGCGTTTGGCGGCAAATTTTTTCGGAGCAATTTTTCTCGCGGTACTTTTCTTCGCCGCCTTCTTGCGCGCAGTTTTTTTGGTGGCGGGTTTTTTTCTGGCACCCGGCTTCGCGGCACCCGCATCGCCGCTTGCTGCTTTCGCCGTTTTCTTTTTCTCAGCGGTTTTCTTGAATGCGGTCTTCTTGCCGCCGCGGCGCGGTCGCGCGGGCGCCGATTCCAGCAGTGCCTTGCATTCTTCCAGCGTCAAGGATTTCGGGTCGCGCTCTTTCGGGATGCGCGCGTTCTTTTCGCCGTCGGTGATGTACGGGCCGTAACGGCCGTTCAATACCTGGATGCCATCGCCGAAATCGGTGATCACGCGATTGGCGATCAGCTCCTGCTTTTCACGGATGAGCTCCTGCGCGCGTTCCAGCGTGACGGTATGCGGATCATCCTCGCCCTTGAGTGATGCGTACAATTTTCCATGACGGACGAATGGTCCGAACCGGCCGATGCCGGCGCTGATCATCTCGCCGTCCGCGGCGACGCCCAACTCGCGCGGCAGCTTGAACAATTCCAGCGCAGCGCCAAGCTCGATCGTATGCATGCTCTGGCCGGGCAGCAAGGATGCGAACTGCAACGTTTCATCGACATCCTTGTCACCGAGTTGCGCGTAGGGTCCGTAACGCCCCAGCCGCACCGACACCGGCTTGCCTGATTTCGGATCCTTACCCAGTTCGCGCGCGCCGCTGGCTTCGGAGCGATCGACCGATTCGGTTTTCTCTTCGACCAGCGCCTTGAACGGCCGCCAGAACTTTTCCAGCAGCGGCTTCCATTCCTCTTCGCCGCGGCTGACCGCATCCAGCTCGTCCTCGAGCTTGGCGGTGAAATCGTAATCGACGTACTGCGTGAAATGCCCGGTCAAAAATTTCGCCACCGCGCGGCCGACATCGG
This sequence comes from Rhodanobacteraceae bacterium, assembly GCA_039923855.1. Lineage (GTDB taxonomy): Bacteria > Pseudomonadota > Gammaproteobacteria > Xanthomonadales > Rhodanobacteraceae > 66-474. The sequence continues at coordinate 5,342 of JBDTBW010000049.1, forward strand.
TCGGCTTGAAGCGGCGCGAATCCAGCGTGACGTACTCGCGCCCGAGCAGGGTCTGGATGATGCTGGTGTAAGTCGAAGGCCGGCCGATGCCGTATTCCTCCAGCGTCTTGACCAGACTCGCTTCCGAATAACGCGGCGGCGGTTCGGTGAAATGCTGCGCAGTGACGATATCGGACAAGGGCACGGCGTCGCCCACTTTCAGCGCTGGCAACTTGCGCGCCTCTTCGTCTTCGTCGGATTTCTGATCGCGGCCTTCCTCGTACACCGCCAGAAAACCCGGATCGACAATCGTTGTGCCGGTGGCACGGAAGCCCGCGTTCTTGCCGCAGGGGAATTCGACCGCGACGGTGTTCAAGGTGGCCGGTTTCATCTGGCAGGCCAGCGCGCGTTTCCAGATCAGCTCGTAGAGTTTCTGCTGATCCGGCGTCAGATAGGCGGCGACCGATTTGGGCGTGCGCAGCGCCGAGGTCGGACGGATCCCCTCGTGAGCTTCCTGCGCGTTCTTCGACTTGGTCTTGTAGACCATCGCGTGCTCGGGCAGACCCTGCTTGCCGTATTCACGCTCGATCGTCATGCGCAGTTCGCCGATCGCCTCACCGGAAAGATGCGTGGAATCGGTGCGCATGTAGGTTATCAAACCGACATTGCCTTCCGCGCCCAGCGCCACGCCCTCGTACAAGCCTTGCGCGATGCGCATACTGCGCGCGGTGGAAAGCCCCAGCTTGCGCGCGGCTTCCTGTTGCAGGGTCGACGTCGTGAACGGCGGCGACGGCCGGCGCTGACGCTGCTTGCTCTGGATGTCCGCGACGGTGAGCTTGCCGCTTGCGGCGGCGAGCAGCGCATCGCGCGCCGCGTGCGCATCGCGGGCGTTGTTCAAATCGAACTGCTCGAACTTCTTGCCGTTGAGTTTCACCAGCCGCGCGCTGAAGGCGCCGTCGCGATGCGCGAGCTGTGCTTCCATCGACCAGTATTCGCGCGGCTTGAACGCCTCGATTTCCTCCTCGCGCTCGGCGATCATCCGCAGCGCGGGCGATTGCACGCGCCCGGCCGACAGCCCGCGTTGCAACTTGCGCCACAACACCGGCGAGAGGTTGAAGCCGACCAGGTAATCCAGCGCGCGCCGCGCCTGCTGCGCGTCGACCAGATCGTGCGACAATTTGCGCGGATGCGCGACAGCTTCCTTGATGGCGCGCGGCGTGATTTCGGAAAACACCACGCGATGCACATCGCGGCCCTTCAGCAGACCACGCTCGCGAAGGATCTCGCTGATATGCCAGGAAATCGCCTCGCCTTCGCGATCCAGGTCGGTGGCCAGATAAATCGTGTCGGCGGCTTTCGCGGCCTTGGCGATCGCCTCGACATGGCGCTCGTTCTTCTCGATCAGCGCATAGTCCATCGCGAAGCCGGCTTCCGGATCGACCGCGCCCTCCTTGGGCACGAGATCCCGCACATGTCCGTAGGACGCCAGCACGTGGAAGTCGGCGCCGAGGTATTTGTTGATCGTCTTGGCCTTGGCGGGCGATTCGACGATAAGCAGGTTTTTGGCCATTGCAGGATTCGTAGTCGACGCCGGTCAGGGTGGCGCCCCTATTTATAGTGAGGACACGTTGGGGCGGTCGCTGTCAAGCGCAATTTTCAAAACAGCCGCTGCCAGCGACCATTGACGGCGGGCGCGACCACGCCTTCTAGCTCCAGCAGCAGCAGCATCGAGGACAGCGCCGCGGGGCTCAAGTTCGTGCGTGCGGCCAGTTCATCCAGCGCCGCCGGCGCCTCGTCCAGCGCGGCCAAGAGGCGCGCATAGTCGGGATCGACACGACGGTCGCCGGGTGTGGGCGGGACGGTGTCAGCGCCGCTCGCGGGGGCGTCCAGCCGTGCCCGCAACTCCGCGCCCAAGGCTCGTGCCGCGTCACTGAGCGCATCGATCACCTCCCCGCTGGTTTCGACCAGCCGGGCGCCATCGCGGATCAACCGATGGCAGCCGCGTGCCAGCGGATTATGGATCGAGCCTGGAAGGGCGAACACCTCGCGCCCGGCTTCGCCCGCCAGCCTTGCCGTGATCAGCGATCCTGATTGCAGGCCAGCCTCGACCACGAGTGCCCCCAGCGTCAACCCCGCGATCAGCCGATTTCGCTGCGGGAAATGCGCAGGCAGCGCCGGCGTGCCGAGCGGGTATTCCGACACGATCGTGCCGCGTTCGACGATTTTGGCAGCCAATTCACGGTGTTTGCGCGGATAGACCAGATCCGCACCGGTGCCGATCACGGCAATGGTCGCACCACCCGCGTCCAGTGCGCCCGCATGCGCGGCGCCGTCGATACCATCGGCCAAGCCGCTGGTGACGGTCAATCCGGCACGGGCGAAAACCTTCGCGAAATCGCGCGCATTCGCCAACCCTCGCGCACTGGCGCTGCGCGCCCCGACCACCGCGATCTGCGCACCCAGCAAATGCGCCGGGTTGCCGGCCACGAACAGCGCCGCCGGTGGTTGCGCGATCTGCGCGAGTTGGGGTGGAAAATCGGTGTCGGTGAAACGCAACAGGCGATGATCCGGATGGTCGAGCCACGCGAGATCGGCGTCGATTCGTGCCGTGTCGGGCGAATCGAGCGAGGCCAGCGCGTCGTAGCTCAACGCGAATTCGCCGCGCAATCGGCGCGACCGGGCGCAAGCCTCGCGTGCAGAACCCGCGCGTTCGATCAACCCGCGCAGCGTGGCCGGGCCGATGCCCGGCGCGCGCAGCAGGGTCAGCCACGCGCGCAATTCGCGATCTTCGTCCATGCGGGAAGTTTAGGGGCTTTGCAAAAACAAACGGCGCGACTTGCGCCGCGCCGTTGTGTAGGGCGAATCCGAACGTTTACGCGATCGTTGACTGCGGCGCCGGTAGCGCACGCAAACAGCGAAGCTGGCCCAAAGGGCGGGCGACATGGATGGCGCGAGTAATCCATCGCGTGTTCGGACGAACGACCGGCCATGGATGGCCGGGCCGGCGCCAGCACCATGGACGGTTGCTTGTCGCGGAGTATGGCCGTTATTGCGGCAGTTGCAATTCGTCCCGGATATGCACGGGCTTGATGCCGTCCATGACCAAGCCGTAGCTGACGTGATCGAAAACACGAAACACCATCACGTGACCGACGAATTCCGCTGGAAGCCGCACATGCGGCCCGAGATCGCGATGTTCGCTGTCACCGGCCACATCGTCGGCGATGACAACGCCAGGGCGGTCGATCGAATAGGTGGTGCCGTCGTCCACGCCATCGGCGCGGCCTACCGACAGCGCGACCACCGACAGTGGGCCTTCCGTCGAGGTGCTATCCATGCCATTGGTGAATGCCAGCACCAGCGCAAAGGGCGGAATCGAGCGCGCCGGGTGCGGGTAGAACGTCGCGTCGTAGGGGGTGTCGTCCACCGGCAGCAGCCGATCGCCCCTGCGGATTTCCATCTTGGCGTTGGTCAGCAGCGTGGTTGCGGGATCGCCACCGCGCAGTACCTGCACGGTGCCGATGATCTCGGCTTCGGTGCCGATTTCGCGGCCGCGGCCCATCATGTTGTCGTTGCGGAAGTCCTCCGACCACGGGCTCTCGACCACTTCCACATCGCTGTTGAGCAAGTGGCCCACTTCGACCGGAATGGGCGAAACACTGCTGCTGTATGCGCGATAGACATGGGTCGGGCGCGCCACCGCGAAGCGTTGTCCGGGGGCCGCGGACAGTCCCCGCACGTAGACGAACTGGCCCTCGACTGCGCGCGGCTGGTTTTCTTCCAGGCCGACCACGTAAGGCGCGTGCGTGAGTTGATCGGCGGTCATCACGCGCAGGTCGTGCAGGAACGGCTCGATCGCCGACAGCGGGATCGTCGGGATTGGGGTGGTGGTCTCGCTCGAACGCTGTGTGACGCGCAACCGGTTGTCCGCGCCCAGCTGCAGCACATCGCCCGGATAGATCAGGTGCGGGTTGTAGACCTGCTGGTTGACGTCCCAGATCTCGGGCCACAGCCATGGTTTGGCGAGGAATCGGGCGGAGATGCCCCACAGCGTGTCGCCCTTTTTCACCACGTAGGTGGAAGGGTGATCCGCGCGCAGTTGGGCGGTGGCGGCGTAGGCGGCAAATGTCACCAACAGGCCGGCGACGAGCGCAAGCGCTTTCTTAAGCATGACAGGCAATCCCCCGATCCCCCAGCGGTTTCGGCCGAGTGTATCCGAAATGCGCGCTTCGGCAAGCGGATTCTTTGCAAACCGGGTTACGCGTCACTGTAAATGCGCTATCCCTGCATGTAGATGCGGCCATCCACGGCCACACTCCTCAAAAAATCGCGAGCGGCGTTAAGCACTACAATGGCATTTTGGCGTAAAGGCGGTCTTGGATAACGTCAGGTCGCCCGCATTTTTGTCAGGATCGGTACCCAAACATGGCCAAGCTCGACATCCTCGAATTTCCCGACCCGCGGCTGCGTACGCAGGCGCAAGCGGTGACGGCGTTCGATGCCTGGCTGAAACGACTGGCCGCGGACATGCTGGAAACCATGTACGAAGCGCCAGGCATCGGTCTGGCCGCCACCCAGGTCGATGTGCACCGGCGCCTGCTGGTCACCGATGTGAGCGAGCAGCGCAACGATCCGCGCGTGCTGGTCAATCCGAAAATCCTGGATGCGCAAGGCCATCAAACCTACCAGGAAGGCTGTCTCTCTGTGCCCGGAATCTTTGCCGATGTCGAGCGCGCGGGATCGATCCGGGTGCACGCGCAGGATCTGGAAGGAAAGACGTTCGAGTTCGAGGCCGACGGTCTGCTGGCGGTATGCATCCAGCATGAGATGGATCATCTGATCGGCAAATTGTTCGTCGATTATCTGTCGCCGCTGAAACGCGAATTGGTGCGGCGCAAGCTGGAGAAGGCGCGGCGGCAGGCTGAGCCGCAAGCCGCGTCGGCATGAGTAGAACCTGTTCAAAACTACTGCGCTCGACCGGATTCAATTCATTTTGTTGCGCGCCAGCGGTGCTCGAAATCCTCATGTATTGACATATACACTCCGGTTTCTGCGCTCCGGCGACGCGCAGCCCCGGTTCAAGTCCGGGGCAGGCTCTGCCTTCGCTCGTGACGTTTTGAGATAGGTTCTGGTGCCATGATCGACCGTCGGTTGCGCGTGGTGTTCGCCGGCACGCCGGCGTTCGCGTTGCGTGGCCTGCATGCGTGCCTGCAAGCTGGCTCCGAGGTTTGCGCGGTTTACACGCAACCGGATCGCCCCACCGGACGCGGCCGCGCACTGACGCCAAGCCCGGTCAAACAGGCCGCGCTCGACGCGGAAATCGCCGTCGAACAACCATCGACGCTCAAAGACGCCGACGCACAACGGCGATTGCGCGAGTACGCGCCGGATTTGCTGGTGGTGATCGCTTACGGATTGATTCTTCCCAAGCCGGTGTTGACGATTCCGCGCCTCGCCTGCTGGAACGTGCACGCATCGTTGTTGCCGCGCTGGCGGGGCGCCGCGCCGATCCAGCGTGCGATCCTCGCCGGCGATACTGAAACCGGCGTGTGCCTGATGCGGATGCAGGCGGGGCTCGATACCGGTCCGGTGTTGCTCGAACGGCGCGCGCCGATCACGCGCGTCGACACCGGCGGCACGCTGCACGACCGGCTCGCCGAACTCGGCGCGCAGGTCGTGCGCGACGGTTTGCAGCGCGCGATGCGTGGCGAGCCGCTGATCGAAACGCCGCAGCCGGAAACCGGCGTTACTTACGCGCACAAGCTGGAGAAAGCCGAGGCGCGGCTCGATTTCAACAGCAGCGCGATCGAACTGGAGCGCAAGGTGCGCGCGTTCAATCCGTGGCCGGTCGCGGAAGCGAAACTGGCCGGCGAGCGCGTGCGGATATGGTCAGCGGAGGCCCGGGACTTCGGACTCGACCCTTCGACAGGCTCTGGACAGGAGACTCGGGACTCGAGCAAAGCCGGCGAGGTCATCGCGGTTTCGAAACATGGCATCGACATCGCTTGCGGCGACGGCGTGCTGCGAATCCTGAAACTGCAACGCGCGGGCGGACGGGTAATCGCGGCGGCGGATTATTTGAACACGCGACCATCGTTGCGGATTCCATGAACGACACCCGTGCGCTGGCTGCGCAGGTGCTTGCCGCGATCGCGCTGGATGGCGCATCGTTGCGCGACAAGTTGTCGCAGGCGCAACCGCTGCTTGGCGACCCGCGCGACCGCGCGCTGCTTACGGCGCTGGTCAACGAGGGTGCGCGCTGGTGGCGGCGGTTCGACGCGGCGCTCGATTTCCTGCTCGACAAACCATTGCGGGTGCGCGAACCGGTGTTGCACGCGCTGCTGGCACTGGGACTGGTGCAACTGGAAATCCTGCGGGTGTCGCCGCACGCGGCGGTGGGCGCGACGGTGGAAGCCGCGCGAATACTGCAGCGTGCGCCGTTCGCGAATCTCGTCAATGCGGTGCTGCGCCGCTGGCTGCGCGAGCGCGAAATGTTCAATGCGCGTCTGGATGCCGATCAGGTTACGCGCAGCGCGCATCCGGCATGGCTGGTCGAGGCGATCGCGCGCGATTGGCCTGACCGTCTCGAATCCATCCTCACGGCGAACAACGCACCGTCTCCGCCGATGCTGCGGGTCAATCGCCGCCGCGCCACGCGCGAAGAGGTCATCGAATCGCTGCAAACGGTTGGCCTAAAAGCCACCGCGCATCCGTGGCTGCGCGATGCGCTGGTACTCGACGACAACGCCGACATCGCGCGCTTGCCGGGCTTCGCGCAAGGTTTGTTCTCGGTACAGGATGGCGCCGCGCAACTTGCCGCCGATCTGCTCGATGCACGCGACGGCATGCGCGTGCTCGACGCCTGCGCGGCACCCGGTGGCAAAACCGGTCACGTGCTGGAACGCGCCGCGGCCGATGTGCTTGCGCTCGATTGCGATGCGGCTCGCTTGCCACGCATCCGCGAAAATCTCTTGCGCCTGGGTTTGCAATGCGAAGTGCATGCGGGCGACGCGGGAGATCCATCCGGCTGGTGGGACGAAAAGCCGTTCGATCGTATCCTGCTCGACGCGCCGTGTTCAGCCACCGGCGTGATCCGCCGTCACCCCGACATCAAATTGCATCGCCGCGCGGAGGACATTCCGGTGTTGGCGCGGCAACAACGGCATTTGCCGGAATCGTCGTGGCCGTTGCTGGCGCCGGGTGGACGACTACTTTATGCGACCTGTTCGATATTGCGTGAGGAAAACGAAAACGTCGTCGCGGCATTTCTCGACGCGCACGAAGACGCGGAGGCCATGCCGTTCGCGCTCGAAACCGGGCATGCGACCGGCGCGGGGCGGCAGATCCTGCCGGGCGAAGGCGGCCTGGACGGCATGTATTATGCGACGATCACAAAGCGCGTCTGACGTCGGCGCTGGCAGCAAAAGTCCCTTCGCCGGAATGACGAGAGGTTAAGTGCGTTTACATGACGAGCTCGCCGCCGTGAAGCCGATCCCCACGCTTTCCTGTGCCCGTGGCTGGTTTTTGCGCGATGCGCGTCTCGAAGTCTTCGTGTTCTTCGTGTTCGCCTTGTTATTGCTTGGTCTTGGCATCGGCTTGCGCGATCCTTGGCCGGCGGACGAGCCGCGCTTCGCGCTGATCGCGCGCGAAATGCTGCAAACCGGCCAATGGTTGTTCCCGCATCGCGGCGTTGAACTTTATTCCGACAAGCCGCCGTTGTTCATGTGGCTGGAAGCGATCGCGTATTGGCTCGCCGGCGGCTGGCGGGGCTGGTTCCTGCTACCCTCGCTCGCCGCTGGCCTGGGAACGCTGGCGCTGACCTGGGATTTCGCGCGTCGCCTGTGGAGTCACCGCGCCGGACTGCTGGCCGCCGCGGCGGTACTGGTCAGTTTCGACTTCGCTTTCCAGATGCGCGCCGCGCAGATCGACGCGCTGGAAGTGTTCTGGCTGACGCTCGCCAATGTCGGCTTGCTGCGACATTTTCTGCTCGGCCCCAACTGGCGGTGGTATTTGATCGGATGCTTCGCGGCGGGTCTCGGCGTGATCACCAAGGGCGTCGGCGTACTGGCGCTGTTGATGTTCGTGCCTTATGTGTTCGCGTGTTCGCGCGGCTGGTTGAACGTCACACGCAATGGCGCAAGCGATTCGCGTTGGTGGCTCGGGCTCGTCGCGTTTCTGCTGCCGATACTCGGCTGGGCCTTGCCGATGCTGTTCATCGTGCACGCCGATGGCGATCCCGCGCATGCGCATTACGCGCACGACATCCTGCTCGGGCAAACCGTGTCGCGTTATGCGCATGCGACCCACCATCTGCATCCCTGGTACTACTACCTGCCGGTGATCGCCTTGCAGTGGTTGCCGTTGTCGCTGGCGTTGCCGTGGGCGATTCCGGTATGGGTGCGGCGCTTGCGCCGTCACGACGCGCGCATCCTGCTGCCGCTGGCGTGGGTCATCCTCGTCGTCGTGTTTTTCTCGATCAGCGCCGGTAAGCGCAACGCCTACATTCTTCCCGCGATGCCGATCACCGCGATGGCGCTGGCGCCTCTGCTGCCGGGCATCGTTCGCAACGTGTGGTTCCGGCGTGCGTTGTGGATTATCACCTTGCTGATCGCCGCGGCGTTGTTGATCGGCGGCGTTTTGATGCGCGGCGGGCATTTGCAGACGCTGACGACGCGCGCCGCGCAGGCGCTGGATGCCACGCCCGCACCGCTGATCGCGATGATTGCCGGCGTCGGCATGGCTGGAATTCTGATCGCGCTGCTGGCGCGCCCGCGCCGCGCGCTGCCCGGTTGGGCCGCGTTCGCGCTGGTGTTGTGGGGCACATGGGGCTTGCTCGGTTACCCGCTGTTGAACGGTTATTCCTCCGCGCGCGACGTGATGGCGCGCACCGCCACGCTGGTTCCAACGGATGATCAACTCGCGCTGGTGGCGTGGAAGGAACAGAACCTCCTGATGTGGGACACGCTTGATCGTGCCGGCGTCGACTACGGATTCCTGCTGCCGTGGCACGAGCAACTTGCGCGCGCGCTGGCGTGGCAGAAACAGGATCCCGCGCATCGCTGGATCTTCGCGCTCGGCGATGTGCTTAGCCCCTGCGTGCGTGCGGATCACGCGATCCATGTCGGTCATGCCAACCGCCGCGACTGGTACTTGTTCAAGCGCGACGCGGTTGTACCCGGCTGCGTGCCTGGCGCGAGCGACGCCGCCGGCCAGTTCGGTGCGTACGATCCGGATGCGGAGTAGCGATGCCGATGCATGCAACGCCTTCGCCCTCCGTACATCTGCTCGGGTTCGACAACGGTGTCGGACTGTCGCGTGACTTGCGTCTGCTGACGACGGCGTTGCAGGCGCTGGGGTTTCGCGTTGATTTCACCAATACCCGCAAGCGTGGCGGCATCCCCGGGCTGATCCAGCGTGTCAAGGGCGGGCTTGGCGCGGCGCGGCAGGCGCGGCGGCGATTGCGCGGCATTGCGCCGCCGTATGATCTGGCGCTGATGGAGGAACACATCGCGCCGGCGTTCCTGGACGATGCGCGCTGTCGCGTACTGTTGCCGCACCCGGAATGGTTTCTGCCGCGCGACCTGCAATGGCTGGATCGCATCGATCTGGTGCTGGCCAAGACGCACGAAGCGCAACGCATCTTCGCCGCGCGCGGTTGTCGTTCGCGGTATATCGGATTCACCAGCGAAGACCGGCTGGACCCGTCCGTGCCACGCGAACGCGCGTTCTTCCATCTGGCGGGAAGCAGCCGCAACAAGGCCACGCAACCCTTGCTGGCGCTGTGGCGAGCACACCCGGAATGGCCGCGCCTGACCGTATTGCAACATCCGCGCGAAGCCCGACGCGGTGAAGCCGCAGGCAATATCGATCATCGCATCGCTTACATCGATGAAGCCGAACTGCGCCGCCTACAAAACGCGCATGTATTTCACTTGTGCCCGTCGGAGACCGAAGGCTTCGGCCACTACATTGTGGAAACGATGAGCGTCGGTGCGGTGGTGGTCACGCTGGATGCGCCGCCGATGAACGAGATGATCACGCGCGAACGCGGGATTCTCTTACCGTATTCGCGCACGGGCACGCAGCATCTTGCGACGACCTACCATTTCGATGCGCCGGCAATGGAAGCCGCGATTGATTGCGCGATCGCGATGGACGAGGCGCAATGCCGGACCTTCGGCGCCGCCTCGCGCAGCTGGTACGAAGCGGAACGCATGGCATTTCCGCAGCGCCTGGACGCGGCTTTGCGCGCATCGCTAAATGGTTCCGCAACGATGAGCGACGGCGCATGCCTTCGGTCAATCTGATCGCGCGCGATAACGGGTTCGGCCTGAGTCGGAACCTGCGTCTGTTGCACGATGCGCTGACCACGATGGGTTTCGAGGTAGAAATCAGCGCGATCCGCCGCGGCGCGTTGCGAAAGGTACTGCACCCGCTGAACTTGCACGCGCGCAACGCTGCCCGTCGATTATCCGGCCAAGGCATGCAACGCTGGGACGTGAATCTCATGCTCGAACGAGTCCGCCCCGAATACCTGAGGACAGCGTACCGAAACGTGCTGATGCCGCATCCGGAATGGTTCGATGAGCGCGACCACGCATGGCTGCCCCGCATCCACCGCGTGTTCGCGCTCACGCATCACGCCGTGCCGATCTTCCGGAGTCTCGGTCTGGAGGTCGACTACACCGGGTTCACCAGCGAAGATCGTTTTGACCGCGCGGTGCCGCGCGAACGCAAATTCTTTCACCTCGCCGGGCGCAGCGCCAACAAAGGCACCGGAGCGCTGCTCGCGTTGTGGCGCGAACACCCGGAATGGCCACGTCTCACCGTGTTGCAAAGTCCGCGCAGCGCGCGCATCCAGGTGATAGCGCCCAACATCGAGCAGCGTGTCGATTACATCCCCGATGCGGAACTGAAACGCATCCAGAACACACATCGCTTCCACCTGTGCCCGTCCGAAACCGAAGGTTTCGGCCATTACCTCGTCGAGGCGATGAGCGTCGGCGCCGCGGTGGTGACGCTGGACGCGCCACCGATGAACGAGATGATCACGCCCGCGCGTGGCGTGCTGGCGCCCTTCTCGCGGACTGGTTCGCAAAGCCTGGCGACAACCTATTTCTACGACGGCGATGCGCTGCGGCTCGCGATCGAGCGTCTGCTTGCATCGGACGATGCCGAACTCGACCGCATGGGCGCTGCTGCGCGCAGCTGGTTCGAGGACAACGACCGCGCCTTTCGCTTGCGCATCGCGGCGGCGATCAACGCATTGGCGTGAAGCCCATACCCGGCAAGCCGGTCACTCCCCGTGTTGCAAGGACCACAGCCGCGCGAATTTCTCGCGCACGTAATCGGCTTCGACGCAGGCGTACAGCAGACCGCGCCAGCCGTCGAGAAATCCCGCGCGCAACACGTAGCCGCGCAGGAAACGCCAGCAAGGATTCACGAACAAGTTGTACCCGTGCACTTGGCGGCCGCGAGCGTGCATGTCCGCCGCCATCATCGTCGCGTAGCGGCGCAGCCGCGCAAATTGATCGTCGAGCGAGCGATAAGCGCGGTGTTCCAGATCACCGGCCAGCGTGCGCACGGCGCCATCGACGCTCGCATGTTCGTGGATCTCGCGTGTGCCGCGCCAGCCGCCGAGGCGGCGATCGAACAAGCGCAACACGCGATCGGGATAGGCGTTGCCGTGTCGCAGAAACGCGCCGAAGTATTCGGTGGCGCGTGCGAAGCGGTAACCCGCGGCATCGGCGAAACCCGCATCCCGCGCGGCCTCGATCGATGCGCGCAATGTGGGTGTCACGCGCTCGTCGGCATCCAGGCACAACACCCAATCGTTGTGCACTGAGCACACGGCAAAATCCTTCTGCGCGCGATAACCTTCAAACGCATGTTCGATCACCTGTGCGCCACGGGCGTTGGCGAGTTCGCGCGTGCCGTCGGTCGAGCCGGAATCCACCACCACGATCTCGTCGCAGAACGATAACGAGGCGAGGCATTCCGCGATGCGGTCGGCTTCGTTCAGCGTGATGATGCAGGCCGAGAGTTTTGCGCGACCGGGCATGGGTAAACGCGGGCATGTGCGATGCGCGCAGTGTAGGGCGCAGGAAAGACGCGCGACAGCCATCGCCGGCAAACTAGGCGAATGCCGGCCGCGCCGTCCTCCGTGAAATCCCACCCGCCCCTGGTGGTGCGCTTCGGCGCAGTGGGCGACATGGTGCTGTTGACGCCGCTGCTGCATCTGCTTTGCCGCCGATATGGGCAACCGTGCCGGGTGCTGGGTTCCGGTGCGTGGTTGGCGCCGCTGTATGCGGACAATCCCGTCGTTGCCGATGTTTTGACATTGCGCAGCCGGCGACGCCCGTATCTGCTGGATCGCACGCAACAGAAGCTGGCGAAGGTTTTGCGCGCACAACCGCCGGGACCGGTCTATGTCTGCGACGATTACGCAACCGGCAAGATCCGCTGGCTGCTCACCCGCGGCGACGTCAATCCCGAACAGTGCGTGTACGCCTATCCTGATTGCCTTCTTGGAAGCGAGGAGCATTGGATCGACCGTTGGTTGCGATTCGGCGCGATGACGCCGCCGGCATTCATGTCGCGCGCACAACCGGCGCACGTTGAGGGCATGCAACACGCGCCGCGGCTGTACGTCGATGAAGCCGATCGCGCCGATCTGGATGCGTGGCTGCAACGCCTCGGTCTGTCAAGCAGACCGCTGGTGCTGCTGCAACCGGGCAACAAACGCACGCTCAAGCGCGGCCGCGCCGGGCAACTTGGTGACGACAAGCTCTGGCCGCTGGAGCGCTGGGCCGCATTGATCCGCGCCCTGCTCGCGCGTAATGTCGACGCGCACGTCGTGCTGTGCGGGGCGCCGCCCGAGCAAGCGCTGTTGCGGGCGACCGCGCGCGCCGCGAGTGGCGATCGCGTGCATGCGGTTGGCGATGACTTGCCGTTGCGGCGTCTGCTGGCGCTGTGCGAACGCGCGTCCGGGATGATTTCGGTCGACACGGGGCCGGCGCATGCAGCGGCGGCGTTGGGTTGCCCCTTGATCGTCCTGTTCGGCGCGGCGCGGCCAGCACAGTGGATGCCGCGCAGTCCGAGCGGCAGTCCGGTGATTGCCCTGGGCGGCTGGCCGCGCTCCACGCGCGTGGTCGATATCACGCTGGACGAAGTGCTGGCTGCGTGGGACGCGATGCCGTTGCGCGCATTGCGCAAAGCATCAAGCGCCTGATGCGCCCGATCGCGATCCGTTTTGGCCGCCTTGGCGACATGGTGCTGCTGGCGCCGATACTGCATCGATTGCATGCGCGTTACGGCGAAACCTGCGTGCTGCTTGGAACCGGACCCTGGTCGGCGGCGCTGTACGCGGGTCATCCCGATGTCGCGGCAGTGGTGCAAGTGACGGCGCGGCACCGGCCATTGTTGTTCAGCCCGCAACGTTGGCACATGTTGCGGGTGTTGCGTGCGAATCGCGGCGCGCCGGTTTACGTGTGCGAAACCGAACCGCGCGCGTTGATCAAGATCCGCCGGATGTTGGCGCTGGCGCGCATGGATGCTTCGCGTTGCGTCTTCATCACCGATCTGCCCTCGTTGCCGGAGGAACATTGGGCCGATCGGTTGTTGCGGTTGGCCGCGCAAACACCAACGGTGTTCGCCGGAGAAGACGACGAAAACGCCGGCGACAACACGAACGCCGCGCCATGCCTGTACGTTGACGATGCCGATCGTGCCGATCGCGATGCGTGGCTCGCCGCGCGCGGCATCGCCGCACACGAGCTGATCCTGGTGCAGCCGGCCAACAAACGCAGCATGCGCTGGAACGGCGCGCGCGATCCTGCCGACGACGACAAGTCGTGGCCGCGCGAACGGTGGGTCGCCTTGTTGCGCTTGCTTGCGGCGCAAAATCCCGATGCACGAATTCTGCTGTGTGGCGCGCCGCCGGAAGCGCCATTGCTCGAGGGGATCGCGAACGCAATAGAGAGCGCGAACGTCATCGTCGCCGCGCGCGACCTGCCGTTGCGACGGCTGATGGCGGTCGCGGAGATCGCGCGCGCGATGATCTCGGTCGATACCGGCCCCGCGCATGTCGCCGCGGCGCTCGGTTGTCCTCTGGTGGTGCTGTTCGGTGCGCAATCGCCGCGGGTTTGGCAGCCGCGCAGTGCGACCGGCGGCGCGGTGATCGCGCTGGGTGGTCCGCCGCGATCGTCGCGCGTTGCCGATATCGCGCTCGCTGATGTATCGGCCGCGTGGGGATCGCTGCCGCCGCGCGAATGACGCGGCATCGCTACACTTTCAAGTTCGACTTCTCGCTAGCCTGTCCCGAACCGTGATCCGCGACGCCTATTCCCGCTCCGAACATCTGCGCGCGCTGCTGCCGTGGCTGCCGCTGTGGCTGATGGTGGCCTTGATCGCGATCTTCGCGCAGGGGCCGCTGCCGATGTATTCCACGCGCACGCTGGGCGTGGCGTGGGAGATGTGGTCGCAGCATCACTACTGGGTGCCGTATTTGAACGGCGCGCCGTACAGCCAGAAAGTGCCGCTGCTGTTCTGGATGATTCACGCCGGCTGGTTGGTGTTCGGTGTCAACGATGTGTGGCCGCGCGTGCTGGAAGTGCTGATCGGCGCGACGCAGTTGATCCTGGCGCAGGCGCTGGCGCGGCGGCTGTTTCCGGAACGTCCGTGGGTAGCGCGCGCGACGCCGTGGATGCTGCTGGCGTTGTCGTTCGCGTTTCTGTTCGGCCTGCAGATCATGTACGAGGTATTGCTGTCGGTGTGGGTGCTGGCCGCCTTGTTGTGCCTCGTGCCATCGACGAGAACCGGCGCGCCGCGCTGGCTGGGTTTTGCGATTTTCATCGGGCTTGGTTTGTTGACCAAAGGCCCGGTGATGCTGCTGCACGTGGCATTCGTGTGGTTGCTGGGGCCGTGGTGGAACGCTTACGCAAAACGCGAACGCGCGCGCTGGTACGGGTTCGGGCTGCTCGCGGTGCTCGGCGGTTGCGCGATGCTGGCCGCGTGGATTATTCCGGCGATCGCGTTGGGCGGCCCGGGTTACGCGCACGAATTGCTGTTCAAGCAGACCGCCGGCCGCGTGGTCGAAGCGTTCGATCATGCGCGCCCCATCTGGTGGTATCTGCCGTGGCTGCCTGCGGTGCTGTTTCCGTTCGTCGCATGGCCGCGCGCGTGGGCGGCGGTGGCGGCGTTGCGGCGTCCGTTGGAACCCGGATTGCGTTTGTGCATCGCGTGGATGCTGCCGGCATTCGTGGTGTTCTGTCTGGTCAGCGGCAAGCAGACCTATTACTTGCTGCCGGAATTGCCGGCCGCGATGATGTTCGTCGCCGCTGCCGTTGCGCGTCTGCGCGAACGCGGCGGCATGGGTGCGAACGGCGCATGGTGGGGGCCGTGGCCATTGGCGCTCGGCGCGTTCGCATTGGCGCTGGGGTTGTTCGCGTTGCCGCTGCTTGCCGCATCCGGGCGTCTGCTGGATCACTGGCTGCGCGATCTCTCAGTCGCCAGCGCGCCATTCGGTGTGCTGTATCTGCTGCTCGGCGTGTCGATGCTGTGGCGTGGACGCGGCGAAGTGCGGCGAATAGCCGTCGCCAGTTTGATCGGCACCGCGGCGGCGTATCTGTTGTTCGCGCTGACGTTGTCGCCCGCGTTCGATCTGAAACCGGTTTCGCGATTGCTGGCAACGGCCCAGGCACAGGGGCGCGCCGTCGGCAACCTCGACATCTACGAAGGCCAGTTCCATTTTTTCGGGCGGCTCATGCAACCGATCGACCGTCTTTACGAAGGCCGGGGTTTGCAGGAGTCGGCGGCCGCGCATCCGCGCGGGGTAATTGTCGAATATCCCAGCGATTTGAACGCGGTCGATCTGCGCTACGCGCTGTTCGTGCAGCCGTTCCGTTCGGTGTGGCTGGTGGTATGGGATGCGCAAACCCTGGCTGCGCTGCGGCGCGGCAAAAAACCGCCGGAACCGCGTTACCCGACCGAACTTTATCCGCCCGATTATTGGCGTTACCGCGAGACGTATTGAGATCGCGATGATCGCCAACGAGATTCTGATCGCCAACTTGCGCGCGCAACTCGATGGCCCGCGCGACGGCGCGCTGCTGCGGTATTCGCTGGGCAACGCGCTATTGAACGCGGGCGAGGTTGCGGAAGCGATCGTGCAATTGCGCGAAGCGATCACTTTCGATCCGGATTATTCTGCGGCGTGGAAACTGCTCGGCCGCGCGCAACTCGCTCAGGGCGATGCGACTGCGGCGGCCAACACCTGGCGCCAAGGCATTGCTGTGGCGCATAGGCGCGGCGATGTGCAGGCGGAAAAAGAGATGCGGGTGTTCTTGCGGCGGTTGGAGCGCGCCTAGCTGTCACGCCCTTGGCGCGCCAGCCAATACGGATCGTGCGCATACGGATCGGGCCGCTCGGCCCAGCGCTTGTAGGTCCACTGGTATTGCGCGAACGCGGTCTCGACGCATGCCTGCACGCCAAGATTGAGCGCAGTGCACGCAACGCGCAGATCGACATCGGCGATGTCTTGCGGCGCGTTGCGAAGATGGATGCGGAAACCCGCGCCTTTCGGCAACCGTTCCGCGAACGCGAACAACACGCAAGCGCCGGTGCGCTGTACCATGCGCGGCAACAACACCATGGTGTTGGCTTCGACATCGAAGAACGGCGCGAATTGGCCTTCGCCACGCTTGGGTTGCTGATCGGGAAGTATGCCGACCACGCCGCCCGCACTGAGACGCTTGTACAAGGCGCGCACGCCGGCGCCGTCGGCGCGCACCTGTTGCGGCGCCGGATCGCCGCGCGCGCGCAGCAACAGCGCCTCGAATTGCGGCCAGCGCGGCGGCGCGTATAGAATTGCGATGGACGTGCGGCGCGACAACCAATAGTTGAGCAGTTCCCAACAACCCAGATGCGGCGCGGCGAGAATCACGCCGCGGCCGCTGCTGAGCGCCGCGTCAAACAATTCCGCGCCGCGTACTTCGCGCACCATTCGCAAAGCGCGCTCCGCGCCGCGGCCCCAGACCGCGGCAAGTTCGGTCGCAGCTTTGCCGGTTTCGATCAGGATCTCCTTGCCCAAACGCGCGCGTGCGGCATCGTCCAATCGCGGTCGCGCGAAACGCAGATTGACTTCGATGTGCACGCGCTCGCGCGCATGTTTTCGCCACCACAACACGCGGCCGATACCGGCGCCCAGCGCATGCAGCGTCCGCAACGGCAACAGGCCGAGCACGCGCAGCAGTGCGTAGACGAGTGCCACATCCCAGTGCATGCGCATCAGCGTAAAGCTCCGGTTGCGCACGATGGTTCATAGACTTCCGGCAAGCCGCTGTCCGGCCGCGTCTTGAACCGTTTGTAGTTCCACTGATACTGCGTGAACGCGGCATCCACGCAGGATTCCACTGCGGCGTTGAGCGCGGTGCAGGCGATGAGCGGATCAGTGTCGATCAACGCCACCGACGGTTCACGGAAATGGATGTTGAAGCCTTGCGCGCGCGGCAACCGCTCGACGAACAACATAAGCACGTTCGCGCCCGTGCGCCGCGCCAGCCGCGGCAGCAGGGTCATGGTCAAGGCCGGCGCGCCGAAGAACGGCGCGATCACGCCGCCGCTGCGCGGCACATGGTCGGGCATGATCGAGACCACGCCGCCGCCGCTCAGATGCCGGAACACGCGGCGCACGCCCGTATCGTCGATCGGGAACTGGATGCTCGCGCCCTCGTCGCGCAGCCGGCGCAGCAACGCCTCGGCTTGCGGGTAGCGCGGCTGGGTGTAGAACGTGGCGAACGGTGTGCGCGCGCCGACCCAGTAATTGGCGACTTCCCAACTGCCCAAGTGCGGCGCGCATAAAATCAAACCGCGGTCCGAGGCGAGCGCGGCGTCGAACAACGGCTCGCCGCGCACTTCGCGCACGCGATCCAGCGTGCGTTGCACCCGGCCCCAGATGCCGAATACCTCGACCAGCGACTTGCCGGTTTCGATCAGGCAGTCGTGTGCGAGTTTATCGCGCGCAGCCGCGTCGAGCTGCGGACGCACCAAACGCAGGTTGATCTCCACGACTGCTCGCTTGCGGTTGCCGCTCAGCCACAACCACGTGCCGAACACATGGCCCAGTGCGTGCAGCGTGCGGAGCGGCAGCCGCGAAGCCAATCGCAGCAATCCATACAGCAGGGCGGTGTACCAGCGCATAGCGGGAGTGTAGCCAAGAGCAAGGATTGGGGCGGTGGAACCGCACGAAGCAGGAACGCATGACATAGAACCGTCATCCCGGCCAGGGAATGGCCGGGATCCAGTGCCATGGACGGCAAAGTCACTGGATTCCCGCCTGCGCGGGAATGACGAGCGCGTTGTTATGCTTCTCCCGTCTCCCGTCTCCCGTCTCCCGTCTCCCGTCTCCCGTCTCCCGTCTCCCGTCTCCCGTCTCCCGTTTCCCGTTTCCCGTTTCCCGTTTCCCGTTTCCCGTACACATGATCTCCCTGATCCAGCGCGTCAGCGAAGCCCGCGTCGAAGTCGACGATGAAACCGTGGGCGAGATCGCCCTAGGTCTGCTCGCGTTGGTCGCGGTCGAGCCGGGCGACGGCGAGGCGCAAACGCGGCGGATGCTGGAACGATTGCTCGGTTATCGGGTGTTCGCCGACGAAGCAGGGCGGATGAATCGCTCGCTGATTGACATCGGCGGCGGCCTGTTGTTGGTGCCGCAATTCACCTTGGCCGCGGACACTGCCAAGGGCATGCGGCCGGGGTTTACCTCGGCCGCCGCGCCGGAACAGGGACGAAGATGGTTCGATCGGCTGGCGGAACTGGCACGTGCCGCGCATCCCAAGGTACAAACCGGCCGCTTCGGCGCGCATATGCGCGTGCGTCTCGTCAACGACGGGCCGGTGACGTTCTGGCTGCGGGCTTAAGAGCCAGCGGCCACGAGCTTGAGGCAAGCAACCATCCATCCATGGTGCGGTGCTCGGCTTCGCCCGTTTCTTGCGTGGGTTTTCGGCCCGACAATCCGTGCTTCGGCGGGATTTTTTGGCTTGAAATCTGGTCAAAATGTCGCCATTTCGATATACTGTCCGGTTCCTGTGTTCCGCGGTGCCCCATGGAAAACCTTCCCCAGCAGCAATCCGAAATCAAGCAGCTGATCACCAAGGGTCGTGAGCAGGGCTACCTGACTTACGCCGAGGTCAACGATCACCTGCCCGATGACATCGTCGATCCGGAGCAGATCGAAGACATCATCGGCATGATCAACGGCATGGGCATCGAGGTGCACGAGATCGCGCCCGATACCGATTTGATCAACCCCGACGCGCCGGCCGCCAGCACCGACGACGACGAGACCGTCACCGAGGAAGCGGTGGCGATGCTGTCGGTGGTCGATGCCGAGGTTGGCCGTACCACAGATCCGGTGCGCATGTACATGCGCGAAATGGGCACGGTGGAACTGCTGACCCGCGAGGGCGAGATCGCGATCGCCAAGCGCATCGAGGAAGGCCTCAACCAGGTGCAGACCGCGCTCGCGAGTTTCCCGTGGGCGATCGGCCTGTTGCTGGAGGAATACGACCAGCATCTGGACGGGAAGCGGCGCATGTCCGAAATCATCGCCGGCTTCGCCGATCAGGAAATCCCGGCTGAGGAATTCGGCGTGACGCCACCGGCTGCGGCGGCAGAAGCCGATGACGAGGACGAGGACGAAACGCCCGCGGTCGCCGGCGCCGACGATGAAGCCGAGGCCGGCCCGACCGGCCCGGATCCCGTCGAGGTCGCGCGCCGGATGGACGTGCTCCGCGATTTCTACGGCAAGTTCCAGCGCACGGCCGAGAAATACGGCATCACCGACAGGAAATCGCAGAAGCTGCGCGACAAGATGGCCGAGGAGTTTCTCAAACTGAAACTTCCCTCGGCGCTGATCGACGGTTTCGTGCGCAAACTGCGCGAAGTCGTCGCTTCGATCCGCCACCACGAGCGCGCGGTGATGGACGTGTGCACACGCATCTGCCGGATGCCGCGCAAGGATTTCATCGATCTCTTCCCGTCCAACGAAACCAATCCGGATTGGGTGAGCGAGCTTTCGCGCAAGCGCCAGAAATGGACGCCGGCGGTGCGCAACCATCGCGTGCAGATCACCGCCGAGCAACAGAAACTGGCCGAGATCGAACGCGCGCTGTTCCTGCCGCTGACCGACATCAAGGAAATCAATCGCGCGATGTCGATCGGCGAGGCCAAGGCTCGCCGCGCCAAGAAGGAAATGGTCGAGGCCAACCTGCGCCTGGTGATCTCGATCGCCAAAAAATACACCAACCGCGGCCTGCAATTCCTGGATCTGATCCAGGAAGGCAACATCGGCCTGATGAAAGCCGTGGACAAATTCGAATACCGCCGCGGCTACAAGTTCTCGACGTACGCGACGTGGTGGATTCGCCAGGCTATCACCCGTTCGATCGCCGATCAGGCGCGCACCATCCGCATCCCGGTGCACATGATCGAGACGATCAACAAATTGAACCGGATTTCGCGGCAGATGCTGCAACTCTACGGCCGCGAGCCGACGCCGGAAGAACTGGCCGTGGCGATGGAGATGCCGGAGGACAAGATCCGCAAGGTGCTGAAGATCGCCAAGGAACCGATCTCGATGGAAACCCCGATCGGCGACGACGAGGATTCGCATCTTGGCGATTTCATCGAGGACACCAATGTCGGTTCGCCGATCGAGTCGGCCACTGAAACGGGCCTGATGGAAACCGTGCGCGACGTGCTGGCCGGCTTGACCCCGCGCGAGGCCAAGGTGCTGCGGATGCGCTTCGGTATCGACATGAACACCGACCACACACTGGAAGAGGTCGGCAAGCAGTTCGACGTCACCCGCGAGCGCATCCGCCAGATCGAGGCCAAGGCGCTGCGGAAATTGCGGCATCCGTCGCGCAGCGAACAGTTGCGGTCGTTCCTGGATTTCGAATAAGGCCATTCCCCTCTCCCTATGGGAGAGGGTGGCGCGTAGCGCCGGGTGCGGGTACGAATCATGCGAAACTTTGCGAGTAATCATCATCGCGCAAGTTTGCTGACTTGCCGCAATCCCGAACCCTCACCCCAACCCCTCTCCCGGTGGGAGAGGGGCTCCATTGCGAATTGCGAACGCCTCCGGACGACCCATGAATCGCATCGCCGTTTTCGTCGACGCCGGCTATCTCTTCGCTTCCGCCAGCGAACTGCTGTTCGGCGAGCGCCTGCGCCGCGGCGAGTTGCGGCTGGCCAACGCCGAATTCACCTCGCATCTCAAAACGCTCGCGGAATCGATCGGCGGTTGTCCGTTGCTGCGCGTGTACTGGTACGACGGCACCAATTCCGGTCCGAGCCCCGCGCATCTGGCGATCGCCTATCTCGACAACGTCAAATTGCGGCTGGGTTTCGTCAACCAATCCGGCGAGCAGAAGGGCGTCGACGCGCTGATTTTTTCCGACCTCATCAACCTCGCCCGCAACAATGCGATCAGCGATGCGCTGCTGGTGTCGGGCGACGAGGATCTGCGTGTAGGCGTGCAGCAGGCGCAGGATTACGGCATCCGCGTGCACTTGCTGGGCATAGATCCGGCCGATCTGGGCGAGATGCGCGGCAACCAGTCCGCCGCGCTGCAACGCGAAGCCGACACCCGCCATCATCTGGATGCCGCCACCCTGCGGCGTTTCCTGCGTAGGCGCGAATTCGCCGAATGGGCGCCGCCGTCCAATGGCGACAACGGCGACGCCCAGCACAATCTGGCGCGGATGCAGGAACTGGCCGGCGAATACGCCGCCACGCTGGATGCGGAACGCCGCGAGCAGATCCTGCAATTGCCCGAGCGCACCCCGCTGCCGCACGAAATCGATCGCGAACTTTTGTCGCGCGCCAGCGAGTTGCTCGGCCGCAAACTCGAGGAAACCGAAAAGCGCACCCTGCGCGCGGCATTGCGCGGCGCAGCGGCGGAATCGGCGTAAGCGTGACGGCTCACAACAAATAGTTTGCGCTGGCCGTCATTACCCCAACGACAGTCGATCGATCTGACCGGATTCAGTGTTCGAGAACTTGCGTCTGCTTCATCAGCAGATCGAGTTTGGCTTTCATGAAATCCTGCGGATGATTGCCCTCCACCCCGTAGAACACGGTATAGAGCACGGTGGGTGCACTGCCCTCCTTGGTGACAGAACCCGCCACCTCATCGATCTGCATCAAGTCGTCCTCGTAACGGGCCACGCCATCATAAGGATGTTGGCGCTGCGCCACTTTCTGCCAGGTGCTGGTGAGATCGTCATCCAAACCGGGCGGCGGTGCCGTGTAGCGCATGACGTTGATGCGGTTCATGTCATCTGTGGCCTTGTTCTTCCATGCTTGCACATCCGCCACGTCCCAGACCGGGTGATCATGATCCATGAAGAAACTGAAACCCAGTTTTACGAGGCTGTCCGGAGCAACAGGCTGCAATTCGGGGGTGAAAGAGAACGCCACGCGCTTCGAGGCATAGCTGAAGCGGCGCCCATAATCGAAATCGATCCGGATGTCCTTGAAAGCCGCCGGCAGCAGGTTGGTTTTTTGCAGGTATTCCTTGAATTGCGCCAGCGTGCCTTCGTAGTCCGTGTAAATAAAATTGCTGAGCTCTTCCATGTCGAGCCTATTGTCGTGCCCGTGACCCGGCGGGACGAACCGCAATATCATCGCGCAACCATCCGGCACCGGCAGCGAATACACCACTACATACGCATCGGCGTACGGTAATGTCCACGTGTCGACGTCCCAACGCCGATGCCATCTATCGACGTATGTCGATTCCGCTGCCGGCTTGCCCAGCGACGTGATCTTGATCTTTTCCGTGCCGACCTGCCGTTGAAACAGTCCGGGCCGCGCCAATAAATCCATCCGCGTTGCGGCATCGCCGTAAAACTTGTCCGCAGGCACATTATCCGGGCGCCGCATGTGAAACAGCCCGTTCCGCCCCAGCGCACCGCCGTCCACGTAGCCATTGGCATCCAATGGCGAGCGGGGATGCTGGGGTTCCGCGCGCACCCATTCGCCGGAACTATTGCGCACGATCAGTGCAGGAAAATTGTCCTTGTAAGCCGGGCCGTATAACAGGCGTGCGGAACCTGCGCCGTTCGGAAACAAGTTTGCCGATTCCTTGGCGAGCAAAGCCTTCAGGGTTCCGTCGCTGTACGAATCGAACAGCTTTTGATAGGTCTGATAAAAATCGGCAAGGCTCTTGGGCAGCGCGAACTGCGCCTTGAAGATGTCGTTCTGCACCGTATCGAAGATGTCGAGCTGATATGGCACGCGCTCCTCCATCAATGCTTGGCTATCCGGTGAATCCAGCACCTGCTGGATCGGCAGCGCGTAGTTGAGATTCTCGTTGGCCGACTTGGCCAGCACCACGCCGACCACCTTGCCGTCCTTGTCCAGCAGGGGGCCGCCGCTGTTGCCGGGCGAGGCCGCTGCGGAAAAGCGCATCCACTTCCAACTGCCGTCCTGTTGCTCCGGGGTGTCGGAGGTGTAAAGGCCATCGCGGATCACCACGCCGGTGCCCAGTGCGTTGCCGACCGCGTAGATGACCTCATTCAAGGCCGGTTTCGCGTCGACATCCAGCGCCGCATCGCCGGGCTGGCCGGCAAGCGAGAACACCACGAAATCCCTGCGCAACGAGAACTTCTCGATCTTGTCGATCGGATACACCTTTCCTTTCGCGTCGCGCAACTCGGGTGCCCCCCACGGGCTGCCGACGCCCGCCAACAGCACGTGACCCGCAGTGACATAGCGATTGTGACCGATCGCGAATGCGGTGCCGATCGAGTAGTACTTGTCGGTGCGCTCCTGATAAGGCAGCAAATCCAGCGGCAATGGCTTCTCATAAGTGAGGGGATCGTTCGTCGGCTTCGCCTGCACCACCTCGAATGTGGCAGCCTCGACCTTCGGAAGCACCGCTGGATCCAGCGTGGCGGCATGGGTTGCCGGGCCCGCTCCAAAGCCACAAAAAAGCAGCATTGCGCCGCGGGCGAACATGCGGAAATGTCTTCCGTCGTTCGCCGCCATTCCTGTCGAAATACGCATACAACCCCCTGTCGCAGAAGCCATCCTGAAACTCCGGCCCCATACCCCGACGGGCCGCGCGCGAATGGTGACACGACCCTATGAAGGTTACATGCTGGCAGTCCTAGTAGCGTGACGGCGAGTACCTACAGGGTGTGCGGGGCGGCGCCACTCATCCGGGATGGTTCGTGTGCAATTAGAATCGGACGCTCGGGCCTATAGCTCAATTGGTCAGAGCAGGGGACTCATAATCCCTTGGTTCCAGGTTCGAGTCCTGGTGGGCCCACCACTTCACCCTCCCGCGAAGTCCCAAAAAATCCCAAGAACCCAACGAAACCCGTTAACCAAGCGGGTTTTGTGTTTTATACCGTCCGAAGTTATCCGCTGACATCCGAGCCAAATGTGCGTAAGATAGTGCGTAACGAGCTCTTTGAAACCACCCGTTACGCACATCACGACATGCTGACCGACACCAAGCTCCGCGCACTTAAGCCGCGCCCATCCGTGTACCGCATCGCCGATGCGGGGGGACTGTGCATCGAAGTGCGACCCACCGGCGCAAAGCTCTGGCGCTATCGTTACCGTTACACGGGCAACGCCCGCATGCTGGCTCTGGGCGAATACCCGTCCGTGTCGCTGCTGGACGCCCGTAACAAACGCAATGAAGCCCGCGCCGTCCTGAAGACAGGCATTGACCCCTCAGTGAACGCCAAGGCCAAGCGCGTAGCCCTGAGTGTGCGCGCCGCCAATACCTTCGCGGCCTTGGCCATCGAATGGCTCGAACAAAACGCGCATACGGTGACTCCCGGCACTCAGCGCCGCGACCGGCGGGTGTTTGAGCGCCATCTAAATCCGTGGATCGGCGATACCGCCATTGCTGATGTCTCCCCGCCGATGCTGCTTGCGGCGCTGCGCAGGATTGAATCAAGCGGTGCGATAGAAACGGCGCACCGTGCGCGCGGACTGGCCTCCCGCCTGTTTCGCTATGCGATCGCTACGGGTCGTGCCGAACGCAACCCAGCAACAGAACTGATCGGCGCCCTCAAGAGCCCGACACCCCGACACTTCGCCAGCATTACCGATCCGCAGCAAGTGGCCATCCTGTTACGTGCGATCGATGGCTATGCCGGCTCGCCCACCGTCGTCGCAGCCCTCAAACTGGCGCCACTGGTGTTCGTACGCCCCGGTGAACTGCGCACGGCGCGCTGGGCTGATATCGACCTTGAAATAGGGGAATGGCGCTTTGTCGCCACCAAGACCAAAACCCCCCATATCGTTCCGCTCGCCTCGCGAGTCCTTGCGATCCTGCGCGAGATGCAGCCGCTAACCGGCCGGAGTGAATTCGTGTTCCCCGGCATCCGTTCGCCACGTCGTCCGATGAGCGAAAACACGATAACGGCCGCACTGCGCGCGCTCGGCTACGACGGCGATGCGATGACCGGCCACGGCTTCCGCGCGATGGCACGCACGATCCTGGATGAAGTGCTGCACATTCGCCCAGACTACATCGAACACCAATTGGCCCATGCTGTGCGCGATCCGAATGGCCGTGCTTACAACCGCACCGCGCACCTGCCCGAACGGCGCAAGATGATGCAGCAGTGGGCGGACTATCTGGACATGCTGAAGCACGGCGGCAATGTTGTACCGATTCGCAAGCTCG
>JBDTBW010000050.1:0-16697 GCA_039923855.1 Rhodanobacteraceae bacterium
TCTGGGCACCAGCGAGAATGCGGTGAAGACGCAAATCTGGTGCGCCATCGCCACCTACGTGCTGATCGCCATCGTCAAGAAAGAACTTCAACTCGATGCCTCGCTCTACACTTGTCTACAGATACTGTCGGTCTCGGTTTTCGAGAAAACTGAGCTCGCCTACGCCTTGCAGCCCAGTCGATCACCACCCGATTCAGACCTCGCCGCCAATCAATTGATTCTGTTTGGCTTTTAACCGGACACTACTGATGTGGTCTGTAGTCTAAAGCCTAGGTTAAGACGCCGTCGACCGGCTGCATTGGGTCGCAATACGACGGTAATGATCCTGGCAAGCATGGACCCGGAAGGTCGTGAAATTCGCTCGGATTCCGCGCGGCAAATCCATGTGAGCTGCCGAGTGTTTACCGACCGGCAGCCATCCAAGTTACCCGTTGGTGGCATACTTCCGGCATGAGATGCCTGATCCTGATTC
Organism: Rhodanobacteraceae bacterium; assembly: GCA_039923855.1. Taxonomy (GTDB): domain Bacteria; phylum Pseudomonadota; class Gammaproteobacteria; order Xanthomonadales; family Rhodanobacteraceae; genus 66-474. The sequence continues at coordinate 473 of JBDTBW010000050.1, forward strand.
TCTTTCTGTTTGGCGCCAGCGTGATCCTCCCGGCTGCCGCCCAAAACCTACCGCCGCAAGACTGGCCAATGTTCGGCGGCAATCTGGAAAGCACAAGCGCAAACCCAATGCCCACCGGCATCACGGCGGCCAACGTCGCTCACCTCACGCGCCGGCAGATCAAGCTGGACGGCACCGTGGATTCCAGCGCCATTTACTTGCACGCCATCAGCATCCGCGGCGCCCGTCATAACGCCATCTTCGTGACCACCATCTACGGCAAGACGCTCGCGATCGATGCGGATAGCGGAGACGTTTTGTGGGAATACACGCCGAGTAGCTATCGGCAGCTGGCCGGCACGCGCCAGATCACCACCACCACACCCGTGGCCGATCCCGATCGGCAGTTCATCTATGCCGCCTCGCCCGATGGCTTCATTCAAAAGCTGGCCGTCAGCGATGGTCAGCGCGTGTGGCGCACTTCCATCACCAAGCTGCCGCAGCGGGAGAAGATGGACTCGCCCCTGAAGTTCTTCCGGGGCCACGTGATTGCGGTGACGGCCGGCTACATTGGCGACCAGCCACCCTATCAGGGTCATGTCGCCATTCTCGACGGCAAGTCCGGCAAGCTCCTGAACGTGTGGAACTCGCTATGCAGCAATCGCAGTGGGCTGTTGCAGCCTGATTCCTGCCCGCAGAGCGATTCGGCGATCTGGGGGCGCGCAGGCGCGGTTATCGATCCCGGCAGCGGCGACATTTTCGTCGCCACCGGCAATGCCGACTGGAACGGCACGACTGATTGGGGCGATTCGGTCATCTGGCTCGATGCCAATGCCACGAAAATGCTGGGCAACTACACCCCGACCAATACCGCGGCGTTGAATGCGGACGACAGGGATCTTGGCTCGACCTCGCCGGTACTGCTGGGCGAGGACCTGATTGCCCAAGGCGGCAAGGATGGCAAGATCCGTATGATCAGCCGCAAGGCCATCGCCGGCACCACCCCGCACAAAGACCACGAGTTACAGATCGTTCCCACCCCCAGCGGCAAAGATCTGTTCACCCAACCGGCGATATGGAAATACGACGGCCAGACTTGGATGTTCGCGGCCGACAACGGTGGTACCGCGGCGTGGACGCTGGAAAATGGCAAGCTTCAGGAGAAATGGAAAAACGGCACCAGTGGTACCAGTCCGTTCGAAGCGGACGGGCTGCTGTTCGTTTACGCGCGCGAGGGTGGACTGAACGTGTATCAAGCGGTCTCGGGCAAACTCGTCGCCGCGTTGCCTTGCGGCCCGGGCCACTGGAACAGTCCCATTGTGTTGCAGGGCAAAATCATTCTCCCCGAGGGCAACGCCAACGTTCACGCGACCAGCGGCGTGCTCGATGTTTGGAGCTTGCCCGGCGGACATTAGCCGTCTGTGTCCAGTCGCACCTGCGCGCCAGGAAACAGGACCTGAGTCGCGGCTTCAGCCCCGTCGGCGTGCACCGGCTTGGGCGACGTAATCTGCTGCCGGAGGTTGATTGCCCCCGAAACCCGACAGTTGCCAGTGACTCCTTCGGGTCGAACTGCGCCTTTCGAGTTGGGCGATGTGGTGCCTGCCGCGCCACGCTCAACTTGCGCGCCTGCGGATGGGGACGACGTTCGCGCCAGTTTTCAGCGCGTCCAAATAATCGGCCCATCCCTGCATCATCTCGCGTCGCTCGGCCATGTACTGCGCCAGATTGTAAGTTCCACGCACTTCATCACGGTCACGGTGCGACAACTGGCGCTCGATCGCATCGGGATTCCAGCCGAGTTCGTTCAACAGTGTGGATGCCATGTGCCGGAAACCGTGCCCGGTCATTTGCTCTTTTGTGTAGCCGAGTCTACGCAGTGCCCCATTGACGGTATTTTCGCTCATTGGTCTCTGCCGACTGCGCACGCCCGGGAAGACCAGCTTGCTGTCACCGGTCAAACGCTGGAGTTCGCACAGGATCTGCACCGCTTGCGTAGATAGCGGCACGATATGCGGGGGCGTGCGAGGATTTTCTTTCGCAGCCTTGCGCAACTTGCGGCGGCTGGGTGGGATGCGCCACTCGGCAGCGTCGAGATCGAGTTCGCTCCATTCCATCGCGCGAATTTCGCCGGGGCGTTGGAACAGAAGGGGGGAAAGCCGCAACGCCGAGAAGGTAACGGGATGGCCTTGATAACCATCGATCGCACGCAACAATTCGGCGACCTCGGCGGGTCTGGTCAGCGCGGCAAAGTTTTTCTCATTCGCTTTGGGCAATGCGTCGCGCAGGTCTGCAGCCGGGTTGCGTCGCGCTCGTCCGGTGGCAATCGCATAGCGGAAGATCGCGCTAATCGTCTCGCGGACACGTCCGGCGGTGTTTAGCGTGCCGCGTGTCACCAGCCGCCGCAATACCGACAACAGTTCCGGCGCTTCGAGCTCGGCTATCGGCCTGCGCCCGATCCATGGGAACACGTGCGATTCCAACCATGTACGAATCTTGGCGGTATGATCCGGCACCCACTCGCTCTGTTTGATCTCCAGCCATTCGCGCGCGATTGCTTCAAAACCGTTCTCCGCAGCCAACTGACCCGTGAGTTTTTGCGATCGTCGCTGCGCTCCGGGATCAATCCCCGAGCGCAGCTTCGCGCGTGCATCGTCGCGACGCTGGCGCGCTTCGGTCATGCCGACTTCGGGATAACGCCCTAAACCCATGCGGCGTTCACGGCCTGCGAATTGGTACTTCAACCGCCACCATTTCGCACCGGTCGGCGCGACGGTCACATACAACCCGCCGGTGTCGTACAGATTGAACGACTTGGCCGCAGGCATCGCCTTGCGCACCGCAATATCCGTGAGTACCGAGCCCTTACGCGCCATTGGAATTCCGTCGACAATTTTAGGGATACCGCGGTCTGTAAGCATCACCCGTATCCCGTACGGTATCCCTAAAATGTCCCGGATTCAAGTGGATCGTGTCGGACATTGTAGGCGCAATGGACGTAAAAAAACCCGCTATGATGCGGGTTACAGAGACTTTCTGGGATTTTGTTGGAGGTTCACTTGGAGGCTTGGGTCGGAATCGAACCGGCGTACGCGGATTTGCAGTCCGCTGCATGACCACTCTGCCACCAAGCCACGTGCGCATCGATTGTAGCTGGCGTGCGTCACGCACGCTCTAGGCCGAAAAACAAAACCTCGGCTACGCCGAGGTTTTTAGAAAAGCTGGAGCGGGAAACGAGACTCGAACTCGCGACCCCGACCTTGGCAAGGTCGTGCTCTACCAACTGAGCTATTCCCGCGCGAGCCGGCAATAATAGCGCCGTTACCGCACCAGTCAAGCCGGCGGCCCTTCCGAATCGGCACGCGGCGAATCCAGCCGCAACGCCGGCCACGCCGCGCGCAGATAGAGCAACCCCGACCAGATGGTCAGGATCGCGGCGATCACCAGCAAACCCTCGCCCAGATGATAGACGCGCAGCACCGGTTCGTCATGCTGCGCCAGCAACACCAGCAGCGCGATGACCTGCATTACCGTCTTGACCTTGCCGACCCACGCCACGTTTACCCGCACGCGTTCGCCCACGAATGCCATCCACTCGCGCAAGGCCGACACCGCGATCTCGCGACCCACGATCACGGCAGCGGTGACGGCCAGCAGCACGGTGGGATGCGCCTGCACCAGCAGGAACAGCGTCACCGCCACCATCAATTTGTCGGCGACCGGATCCAGGAACGCGCCGAACGCGGAAACGAGGTCATAGCGCCGCGCCAGCCAGCCGTCCAGCCAGTCGGTCAAACTAGCCAGCAAAAATATCAGCGCCGCGACGATGCCTGCACCGCGCACCGGCGCGTAGAACGCAAGCACCATCACCGGCAACAGCGCGATGCGGAACAGCGTCAGCGCATTCGGCAGGTTGATCCGCATCCAGATTCCTCAAGCATCGGGCGAGTGTCGCACGGCGCGCGCTGCGCGTCATTCGTGCAGGAACGCAAAAATGCGTTCGGCCAACGCGCGATTGACGCCCCGAACATGGCTAAGTTCCTCGACGCCCGCGGCGGCGACGCCCGCGTGCCCGCCGAACGCCTTCAGCAAGGCCGCGCGCCGATGCGCGCCGATACCGGGAATGTCTTCCAGCACGCTGTGCTCGCGCGCAGCCTCGCGGCGGCGGCGATGGCCGGTGATCGCGAAACGATGCGCCTCGTCGCGGATCGCGTCGATCAGGTGCAAAGCGGGCGATCCGGGGCCGGGATTCAACTGCCGTCCACTCATCCCGAGGATCAGGGTCTCCTCGCCAACGCGCCGCGACGGACCTTTGGCCACGCCGACCACCGCGATGCCTTCGATGGCCAATTCACGCAGCACCTCGATCGCCTGCGTCACTTGCCCCGCACCACCATCGATCAGCAACAGATCGGGTGCTTCGCACTCACCCGCCGCCACGCGCTTCAGGCGGCGTAACAGCACCTGGCGCATCGCCGCATAATCGTCGCCCGCGGTCACACCGCGGATATTGAAGCGGCGGTAGTTGGTCTTTTGCGGGCCTTCCGGCCCGAACACCACGCAGGACGCTACGGTTTCCTCGCCTTGAGTGTGGCTGATGTCGAAACATTCGATCCGGCGCGGCGTACTCGACAATTGCAGCAGCTCGCGCACCGCCTCGAAACGCGCGTGCAAGATCTGCCGGCTGGACAATCTGGATAGCAATGCCGCCTCGGCGTTGCGCGCGGCCAGCTCCACGAAACGCGCGCGTTCGCCGCGCACCCGCGCCTTCACGGCGACCAGATGACCCGCGTGCGTACTCAATACGTCGCCCAGCAGCGCGGCATCCGTGATCTCATGTTCCAGCACCAGTTCATCCGGCACCGGCTTGTCGAGGTAATACTGCGCGATGAATTGCGCAAGCACATCCGCCGGGCTCGCATCGAGCGGAAGTTTCGGAAAAAAATCGCGCGAACCGAGACTGACACCGTTGCGAAAATACAGTGCCGATACGCAGGCGACGCCCGCCTCGATCCGGCACGCCAGCACGTCCATGTCGGCGCGCGCGCCCTGCACATAATGGTGCGCCTGCAGTCCGCGCAAAGTCGCAACCTGATCGCGCAGGCGCGCGGCGCGTTCGAACTCCTGTTGCGCGCTGGCGCGTTCCATCTCTCCACCCAGTTCATCGATCACCGCGCTGCTGCGACCATCGAGGAACATCGCCGCGTGACGCACCTCGCGCTGGTAACTGCCGGCGTCGATGAAAGCCACGCACGGCGCCGTGCAGCGGCCGATCTGGTATTGCAGGCAAGGACGCGAACGGTTGCGGAAAAAACTGTCTTCGCACTGACGGACCTTGAACAGTTTCTGCATCAGCGACAGGCTCTCTCGCACCGCCCAAGCGCTGGGGTACGGCCCGAAATAGCGGCCTTTCATCGTGCGCGCGCCGCGATGGAACGCCATGCGCGGGAAATCCTCGCCTTCCGAAAGAAAGATGTACGGATAACTCTTGTCGTCGCGCAGCAAGATGTTGTAGCGTGGTTTCAGCGATTTGATAAGCTGCGATTCCAGCAGCAGCGCCTCGCCCTCGGTGCGCGTCAGCGTCACCTCGATCATCGCTATCCTGGCGATCATCGCCGCGATGCGCGGTTCCATCCGGGGTTTCAGAAAATAACTGCCGACACGCTTTCTCAGATTGCCCGCCTTGCCGACGTACAACAATCCGCCATCCGCGTCGAACATGCGATAAACGCCGGGCGAGTTGGTGAGTGTGCGGACAAAAACCTTGCCGTCGAAGGCCGGTGCTGAAGACATTGAAGACCCATCATGGACCGTTCGCCCTGAGGTATCGAAGGGCGAACATCCAATGCGGAAAATTGTTTGTGCTTCGATACCTCAGCACGGACGGCATCTATTCTAGCGTGCGACTATTCCCCCGCGGGAATGCGCCGGCACGTCCCGCTTTCCGCATCCACCCGCAATATCTCATGCGCGTTGCGGTCGGCAATCCACAGCGCGCCGGCGGCGAACGAGATGCCTTGCGGTTCGTGGAAACGCCACTCGATATTCAATGTGGTCGTTTCACCGTTGCGCGTGTTGATGGCGCGCAAGCGGTTGTTCAGGGTGTCAGCGACGTAGGCGGTGATGCCATCCGCGGTCAATCCGCACGGATGCGCGAAACGCGCCTCGGCGCCCTGACCATCCGCGTCGCCATACGCATACGACGCGCCACCGGCCAGGGTGGTGAGTGTGAAATCCGAAAGCCGCAACGAACGGATCGCATTGCCGGCGGCATCGGCGATCAGCAATTGTCCCGGCTGCATCGCCAGCGCGGATGGCTGTGCAAGCTGCGCTTCGGTACCGACGCCGTCGCGTACGCCGCAAGATCCGCCGCCCGCCAACACGTCGACGGCGCGTGTGTGCAGATCGATCCGCCAGATCTGGTGCTGGCCGGCGAGCGCGACATAGATGCGATCGCCCGACAGCGCGATCGCGATCGGCGTGTTGATGGCGATTCGTTGCCCGGCCACGCCGTGATCGGGATGCTGCCGTCCCGGCAACCCGGTGCCGAGCAGCGTGTCGACCTCGCCGCCGAGCAAGCGGACGCGGCGCACGCAATGATTACCGGTGTCGGCCACGTACAACACATCGCCGGAGATCGCCAAACCCTGCGGTGCATTGAAGCCCGCCTCGGCGAGCCGGCCGTCCCAGTAACCGGGATTGCCGGAGCCGAATTGCCGCAAGACATGACCATCGTGCGCGCATTCCAGCACGCGATTGTGGCCGGTATCGCTGACGTATAAACGCTCGGCGGTGGCCAGCGCATGCGCGGGAAACCGCAACGCCATGCGCGGCTCTGTGCGAAACGCCGCGGCCGCCGGCTCGTACACGCGCAGGTCGCGCGTGGCGGCGTCCTCCAGCAGCGCGGCGATCATGTCGTCGATCCTGCGCAGCCATCCTTCACCAACGAAACGCGCCGCGATGTTGCCCTCGCAATCGATCAGCAGCGCTGTCGGCCATGCATCCACGCCATATTGCTGCCACGCGCGCCAGCGCGCGTCGTTGGTTACCGGATGCCGCACGAAATGGCGATTGACCGCTTTCAATACCGCATCGTCGGCTTGCTGCATCGGATACTTGGGCACGTGCACGCCCAGGATGGCCAACCCGTCGTGATACTTGGTTTCCAGTTGACGAAGTTCCGCCAGCAGGTTGATGCAATGCACGCAGTCGTAGCTCCAGAAATAGAGGAGCACCGCGCGGCCGTGCAACGCCGACAGGCTCGGTTGCGAGCGCGCGTTGATGCATTCAATCTGTTCCGGAAAATCCGCCGCGGCCACTCGCCGTTCTGGATCGATGCTCATGTCGCGACGACGCTCGTCCGTCATCGCGCAACCTCCGCGAGCCGCCGGCACGCTTCAGCGAGATCGTTTTCCGTATCGACACCGGGCGGAAACGGTTCCGGCGCCAAACGCACAGCGATGCGGAACCCGTTTTCCAACGCACGCAACTGCTCCAGCGACTCGGCGCGTTCCAGCGGCGTCGGCGGCAACGCCGCGAACGCGCGCAGAAATGCCGCGCGATAAGCGTAGATGCCGATGTGGCGCAGAAACGGTACGCGCGACGGCAAGGTTTTGGGATCGACCGCGAATGCATCGCGCGCCCACGGCAACGGCGCGCGAGAGAAGTACAGCGCGCGTCCGTTCGCATCACGGACGACCTTGACGCAATGCGGGTCGAACAGCGATTCGATGTTTTCGATCGGCGCTGCCAGCGTGGCCATTGGCGCAGCGTCGTCGATCAACGCTTTCACCACCGCGCGGATGCCCAAAGCCGGGGCGAACGGTTCGTCGCCCTGCAGGTTGACCACGACGGCATCATCCGGCCAACCCAATTGCTGCGCGCATTCGGCCAGACGGTCGCTTCCGGAAGCGTGATCGGCGCGCGTCATGCAAACGCAGGCGCCGCTGTCGCGCAACACGTCCTCCACGCGCGCGTCATCTGTCGCCACCACGACTTGCGATGCGCCCGACTCCCGCGCTCGCCGCACCACGTGTGCGACAAGCGGCTCGCCGCCGAGCAGCCGCAGCGGCTTGCCCGGCAGGCGCGTCGAGTCGTGGCGCGCGGGGATCGCGACGATAAAAGGCTCTGACAACTCGCTGGGCGCGATTGCTGACATGATCGCCGCAGACTAGCCGAGCGTCACTGCTTCAACAACATTCGATCTCGACAGCACGTTGTTTCGCTACCATGCGCGTTTGTGAAAGTCCACGCTGTGAACCGTCCCGACCCATCCCGTTTGCCGGCCAGCATGTTGCCATCCTCCTCCGTGCCACGCGCGGCGGCGTTGATGGTCGGCAGTGCGATCTGTTTCGCCAGCATGGCGATACTCGTGCGTTTGGCCTCGCGTCAATTGCATCCGTTTGAGATCGCGTTCTTCCGCAACGTGTTCGGATTGCTTTTCACGCTGCCGTTGCTGGCGCGCGCGGGTCCGGCACTGCTGCGCACCCGGCGTTTGCCGCTGTATCTGCTGCGTTGCGTGCTCGGCACCATTTCGATGCTGGCCGCATTCTGGGCGATCGTGCATATGCCAATGGCGCAGGCGATCGCGCTGTCCTATTCCACTCCGCTGTTCGTCACCATCGGCGCGATTTTCATACTCGGCGAAATCGTGCGAGCGCGACGCTGGAGCGCGGTGATCATCGGATTCATCGGCGTGCTGCTGATCGTGCGCCCGGGTCTGCATGGTTACTCACCCGTGGCGTTGGTTGCATTGCTGGCGGCGCTGACCAGCGCGTGCGTGTCGATTTGCCTGAAATTTCTCTCACGCACCGAAGCGCCCGACACCATCGTGATCTGGACCACGCTGCTGTGGGTGCCGTTGTCGCTGCCGACCGCGTTGCTTTATTGGCAATGGCCGCAACCCGAGATATGGATATTCGTCGCGGCGGCGGGATTGTTCGGCACCGCGGGCCACATGTGCTGGATGCGGGCATTGAAGCTCGGCGATGTGTCGTTGCTGGCGCCGATCAGTTTCGTGCAGATGCCGATCGTCGCGATGCTGGCGTATTTTCTGTTCGACGAGAGGATCGACCGCTGGACCGCGCTGGGCGCAGCGATCATCTTCGCCGCCAACGCCTACATCACCCACCGCGAGGCGCGGCTGGGACGTACGAAGATGGCACAGGCGCGCGCTGTTGCGGGCGGCGCCGAGAATTGAGCGATTTGAAAGCTGCTGCGCTCGGCCCGATTCAATCAGTATGGTGCGCGCCGGCGGTGCTCCCTCAACTCGCTGGCGCGAGTTTCGACCTCATGTACTGACGTATACACTCCGGTGCCTGTGCTCCGGCGGCACGCATCCCCGGATCAAATCCGGGGCAGGCTCTGCCTTCGCTCACGACGCTTTCAAAACGCTCAATGGCGTTTCAGGTTCCGTCGTCCGGCGCATCGGGCCGACGCCATGGCCGCAAACTGCCGTTGAATACCAATCCGTAAACACCGAAGGTCCAGACCGCAGCCGCGGCCCAGCCGCCGAGGATGTCGGATGGGTAATGCACGCCAAGATACACGCGCGAGAATCCGACCAGCAGCACGAATACCACGGCAACCGCCGCGACCGGCCAACGCCAGCGCGTCGGCCACGCCAGCAGCACCAGCACCAGCGCGAGCGTCGCCGATCCCATGGCGTGACCGCTGGGGAAGCTGGTGCCATTGGCGTGCACGATCGATTGCCACAAGCTCGGCCTCGCGCGCAGGAACGCATGCTTGGCGACCAGATTCAGCAATGCCGATCCAACGATCGCGAAGATGGCGAACACCGTTTCGCGTCGGCGCCGCGCGAACAACAACGCCAGCACCAGCACGATGTCGAACGGCACCACGCCATACAGATACCCTGCGTCAGTCACCGCGATGAACAACCGGTCGAGCCCAGCCGAGGCCAGCGCGTGCGCGGCCAGCAGGATCGGTTGATCGAAGCCGAATGTTTCGGATGCGTGGACGTCCTCCGCCAGTTCTCCGAACAAAGCCAGCGGCAATCCAATGCAGACGAACAGCATCAGCAACCGCCAACCATGTCGTTTGGCCATCCGCGCGGCAAACAGCGCGATATCCCGACCGAAACCGGTCACACGGTTAATGTGCCCCACGCGCGTATCGTCGTTCGACATAGTGATCGATGATCCCGACGAACTCCTGCGCGATGTTCTCGCCGCGCAAGGTCACGGTTTTCTTGCCGTCGATGAATACCGGCGCGGCCGGTGTTTCGCCGGTGCCGGGCAGCGAAATGCCGATGTCGGCGTGCCTGGATTCGCCCGGCCCGTTGACCACGCAACCCATCACCGCCAGCGTCAGGTTTTCCACGCCATCGTATTGCAGCCGCCATTGCGGCATCTTCGCGCGCACGTGATCCTGCACGACCTTGGCCAGTTCCTGGAAGAACTCCGAAGTCGTGCGCCCGCAACCGGGACACGCCGTCACCAGCGGCGTGAACGCGCGCAGCCCCATGGTCTGCAAGAGTTCCTGCGCGACGATGACTTCCGTGGTGCGCGATTGACCCGGCTCCGGCGTCAGCGAAATGCGGATGGTGTCGCCGATGCCTTCCTGCAACAGCACGCTGAGCGCGGCGGTCGAGGCGACGATGCCCTTCGATCCCATGCCCGCTTCAGTCAGGCCCAAGTGCAGCGCGTAATCACAACGCACCGCCAGATCGCGGTAAACCACGATTAATTCCTGCACCCCGGAAACCTTGCAAGACAACAGGATACGATCTTTTGCCAATCCCAATTCTTCCGCGCGCGCGGCCGAATCCAGCGCCGAGCGGATCAGCGCTTCGCGCCCCACCCGCACCGCATCCCAGGGTTCGGCGCGCAGATGATTTTCGTCCATCAGCGCGGACAGCATGGATTGATCGAGCGATCCCCAATTGACGCCGATACGAACGGCTTTGCCGAGTTTGGCCGCGAGTTCAACGATCGCCGCGAATTGCGCGTCGCGTTTCTTGCCGAAGCCGACGTTGCCGGGGTTGATGCGGTATTTGGCCAGGGCCTGCGCCGCCGCCGGTTCGTCGGCGAGCAATTGGTGGCCGTTGTAATGGAAGTCGCCGATCAATGGCGCGTCCACACCCATCATGTCGAGGCGCTCGCGGATGTGCGGCACGGCCGCCGCCGCTTCGCGCGTGTTCACGGTGATCCGCACCAGTTCGGAACCGGCGCGCGCCAATTCCGCAACCTGTTTCGCCGTGCCGACGATATCGGCGGTGTCGGTATTGGTCATGGATTGCACCACGACCGGCGCGCCGCCGCCAACCAACACGTTGCCGATGCGCACACCGATACTATGCCGGCGTTCGGGTGACAGGCTCGCAGCGGTCATGTCCGCAGGATCGTCCTCAGCCCGCCGGCGTCGCGGCATCGGGAGCCTGCATGCCGCCGTGCGTTTCCGTCGCGGCTTCCGCGCGCGCGGCGATCTCGACACGGTAATAGGCGGCGCTGAGTTCATCGACCACCGTTACAGCGTATTCGGTTACGTTCGATTTCGATGACCAATCCACCGGATCCGCCGGCACGGTCAGCTCTACCCTTTCCGCATGGCTGTCGAACAGGTGCGCGACCAGCAGCGACGGCAGGCCGCCGCCGTGCTCGTCCGGCAACACCGCCGCGCGTTGCGGGGCATGCAGGTCGTCGTCGTGCGCCGCCAATCGCACGCCCGCGGCGCGCGCGCTGCGCGCGAGCAATTCGACGCCGGCGAGCACGCCGTCCTCACCGGTACGCAGCCAGCGGATCAGACCGACCATCCATTCCTGCGTTTCGCCGTCTTCCGCCGCCGGCGCCAACCCGATCACCTCGCCGACGCGGATGCGCAGCACGCCATCGGAATGCAATTGCAGGCGATAACCGCCGAGGCTCTGATCCAGCACCTGCGCGGACAACACATGCGGTCGCGCGTTGTCGGCGCCGGCCGTCCACGCCGCCGCGTGATCGCGCGAACTCAAGGTGATCGCGCTGCCGCGGATGCGCTGCATGAAGGCGCCGAAATCGACGTGGCCCGCCAACACGAAATGCAGCGCGTGCAGACCGATCACCGCGTCCAGCGCGTGACCCGCATCGAGACGCACGAAACCGCGTTCCGCCGCGCCCGTCCAGCTCGAACGCAAACGCTGCAGAAAACCCAGCGGCGTCTCGACCGCGCGACCGCCACGCTGACGGAAGCTCAGGCGATCGATGCCCGGAGGTTGCAGCGCGACGCTGTCTTCCAGAAAACGCTTCAACGGCGACAGGTCCAGTGCGAACACGCCATCATGCGCCTGCGCGCGTTCTTCCGGCACGTAGCCAGGGCCATCGTCGCTGTTCTCGTCGACCGCGACGCCACCGCTATCCTTCGGGCCAAGCGTGCAATAAGGCGCGAAGCAGCGGGTCAGCAGCCACGCTTCGCGCAATTCGCGCGAGGAGAAACGGTAAGGGTTCGACAAAGCCATCAGCAGCGCGTGCGCGTAAGCCTGATGCACATCCAGTTCGGCGCCGTCGGGCAACGGGTCCGCGATCGGTTTATCGGCGATCTCGATGCGCTGGGCGAAACGATGCAGTGCGTGTACCCGTCGCCACAAGCTCTGCGGTGGCGTGCGGTACAAGCGATACGACCATTGCAGCACCACGCCGAAATGCGTCAAGGCGCGCACCGCCGCGGTCGCCGCGGCGTTGCTCTTGAACATCGGTAGCTTGCCCTCCGGCGCGCACAGCTCGTGCAACGCCAGCGCGTAATTGCGCGCCAGCCCGCGGTGGAAATGATGCGCGGTCTCGACCAGTTTTTCCTTGGCCGGCGGCAGCGGATGGGTTTCGATGCCGAGTTGCTGTTCGATGCCTTCGCACAGACCGGCCACCGGCGCGCGCAGCATTTCCAGCGCATCGATACGCTCGCTGCCGTTCCAGCGCGTGGAAAGCATCGTGTCCAGCAGCGCGCCGAGATCGTGTGCGGCTTGCGCCGGGTTGGCCAGCGGCAAATGCGCCACCCGCTCGCGGATCGCGCGCGCGCTGGCGGGACGTTCGCGATCGGGATCCGAACGTGCCGGCAAATCCTCGACCAGGCGCGCGTAACAGTCTTTCATGGGGTCAATTCCTTGCCGGCGGCAGCACGGCCGCGGCCGGTAGCCACATTCTAGCCCCTATCCGGCGTGCAAGCGCGGCTGTATACCCGCGGTCATACGGCTAGACTTGCTCCATGGCCGATGATGGCAAGCCCTCGCGTGACATCCATTCGCTTGCCGAACAGGCGTTGTCGCGCGCGGCCGGCGCGCCATTGTCCACCGGCAACGCGGTCGAACTGCTGATCGACGCGCGTGCGCATTTCGATGCGTGGCTGGCGGCGATCCGCGGCGCGCGGCGTACGATCTTCCTGGCCAATTACATCATCCGCGCCGACGACACCGGCCGCGAATTTCTCGATGTGTTGCGCGAGCGCGCCCGCGCCGGCGTTGGTGTGTACGTAATGCGCGACTGGTTGGGCTGTCTGGGACAATCCGGCGACGGTTTCTGGCAACCGCTGCGCGAGGCCGGCGCTGAGTTGAGGGTATGGAATCCGTTCGATCCCTTGAGCCCGTTCGGCTGGATCAATCGCGATCATCGCAAAATGTTGACAGTCGATGGCCGCGTCGCGTTTGTTTCAGGCGTATGCATCAGCGGCAAATGGCTGGGCGATCCCGCGCGCAACCTGCCGCCCTGGCGCGACACCGGCGTGGCGCTGCAGGGGCCCGCGGTCGCCGAAGTCGAGCACGCATTCGCTGAAACCTGGAACGTCAGCGGCGATCCGTTGCCACCGGACACCTTGACCGCCGCGGATACGATCGAAACAGCGGGAGAGATCACGTTGCGTGTGATCGCAACGCATCCCAGCAGCACCGGCGTATATCGTCTCGACCAGATGATCGCGGCGCTGGCGCGCGAACGGCTGTGGTTGACCGATGCGTATTTCGTCGGCGTGGCGCCCTATGTGCGCGCATTGCTCAACGCCGCGGCAGACGGCGTGGATGTGCGCTTGCTGGTGCCGGGTTCGTCCGACATTCCGGCGGTCGCCGCGATGTCGCGCAGCGGCTATCGCCCATTGCTGTCCGCGGGCATCCGGGTGTTCGAATGGAATGGCTCGATGCTGCACGCCAAGACCGCGGTCGCCGACACACGTTGGGGCCGCGTAGGTTCCACCAATCTCAATCTCGCGAGCTGGATGGGCAATTGCGAAATCGATGTGGCGGTCGAGGACGCGGGCTTCGCGCAACGACTCGCCGATCAATACGAACGCGATCTCGGCAACGCCACCGAGATTGTGTTGTCACGTTCGCGCGTGCGGCGCGACCCGGCAGCCGCGCCGCGCGAACGCGGCAATGCTCCGCACAGCGGACGCGGCAGCGCCGGGCGCAGCGCCGCCGGAGCGCTGCGGCTGGCCAACACCGTCGGCGCCGCGCTCGGCAATCGCCGCGTGTTGGGCGACGATGATTCCGGCCCGTTGATCGGCGGCTTTTTCGTGCTGCTGACGCTTTTCATGGTCGCCGCATTGTGGCCGCGCGCGATCGCGTGGCCGTTGGGATTGTTGGCGCTGTGGATCGCCATCAGCCTGATCGCGCGCTGGATAAGGTTGCGCGGCAAACGTGCGCAAGACGCAGGTGCGCGATGAGCGAAGACCGTCCGGTTTATTCGGGTGAGCGCGAAATCCTGACGCCCTCCACGCTCAACCGGCTGGTGCGAGAGTTGATCGAAGGCGCGCTGCCGCTGATCTGGATCGAGGGCGAATTATCCAACGTCGCGCGCCCGGCATCTGGGCATCTGTATTTCACGTTGAAGGACAGCGCCGCGCAGGTGCGCTGCGCGATGTTCAAACCGCGCAGCACGTTTTTGCGCTTCCGCCCCGCCGACGGCATGCACGTATTGGCGCGCGCGCGGGTAGGTCTTTACGAACCGCGCGGCGAGTTCCAGTTGGTCGTCGAACATCTGGAGGAAGCCGGCGAAGGCGCGCTGCGCCGCGCATTCGAACTGCTGAAGGCGAAATTGCAGACGGAAGGACTGTTCGAGGCGCAAAGGAAACGCGCATTGCCGCGCTGGCCGCGACGGATCGGCGTGATCACGTCTCCGAGCGGTGCTGCAATCCGCGATGTATTGGCGGTGGCGCGGCGGCGTTTCGCGCTGGCCGAAATCGATATCCTGCCAGTGCCGGTACAGGGCCGCGAGGCGCCAGGGGCGATCGTGGCGATGCTTAGCGCGGCCTCGCATGCGCGGCGTCACGATGTGCTGCTGCTGACCCGCGGCGGCGGTTCGCTGGAGGATCTCTCCGCGTTCAACGACGAGGCCGTGGCGCGCGCGATCGCGGCGTGCGCGGTGCCAGTGGTTTCCGCGGTCGGGCACGAGATCGATTTTTCGATCGCCGACTTCGTCGCCGATCTGCGCGCGCCCACACCTTCGGCCGCGGCGGAATTGCTGTTGCCCGATGGCGAAGCGTTGCAGCGGATATTGACACAGCATACGGCCCGGCTTTCGCACGCGTTGCGGCGACGCTTGCACGCGCAAATCCAGCGGCTGGATCATTCATTCGCACGCTTGAGCGCACAGCGGCCTCAGCGAAGGCTGTCCGCGGGACGCGAACGGCTGGCACTACTGCACGCGCGCTTGTTGCGCGCGGAACAATTCGCCTGGGCCGCCAACCAGGCGCGGCTTGCGCAACTGTTCGCGCGCTTGTCGCTGACGCATCCGTCGCGTCGTTTGTCGTCGCGCCGGAGTGAAATCGATTCATTGCAACGACGCATGCTTTCCGCGTGGGCGCGCGGCGCGGAACGCGAGGCGCGACGCGTGGCGGGGCTCGCGCGCGCGTTGAACGCGGTCAGCCCCCTGGAAGTCCTGCAACGCGGCTACGCGATCCTTTTCGATGCGCCAGGGCATGTGGTTCGGTCCGCGCGGGGCGTGGCCCCCGGCACGCCACTTCTCGCGCGACTGGCGGATGGGGAAATCCCGTTACGCGTGCGCGATCCAAACACGGCCGATTGACGCCGCGCAATCTACGCTGCCGCTTTTCTGTCGTGGCATCCGCAGGAGAACCTTTCATGCCCAAGCGATCGAAACTGCAATCCCGTTATCCCTATTATCTTGCCAACAAGGCAACGCAGCCCAACGCCGACCTTCCGGTGCTGGACAAATATTCCGGTGAAATCGCCACGCGCGTGGCACTTGCCGGTGCCAAGGCGATCGAACACGCGATCGCGGCCGCTGCCAAGGCCGCTGCGCCGATGGCGGCG
>JBDTBW010000051.1:0-24775 GCA_039923855.1 Rhodanobacteraceae bacterium
TCGGTAAACGTTTGACCGCGAGAGTCGGGTTAAACGTCGTTGGCGAACAAAATCGCAGCGTAACCTTTCTCTCGCGGCCGATGTTTTTTGGGCCAAATTTTCGAGTCGAGTTTTTCAACAGAATCGGTCGGACACCGCCTTTCAACTTTAGGCACAGACTGGTTGGCCCCTCGATCATTTCAGGAGCCAGCCATGAACACCCTAGCAACGACAGTCAACCACCACGAACCTTGGAACAAAGGCAAACTCGTTGGGCAGAAAGCGCCCCTGCGACTTCGCGACATCTGGGCGATCCGAGTGCGCCTGCAGCTTCGCAACAAGGTTCGTGATCTCGCGTTGTTTGATCTTGCCATCGACAGCAAGCTGCGTGCATGTGACTTGGTGAAACTGCGGATACGCGACATTGCACACGGGGATTGCGTTGCACACCGCGCAATCATCATGCAGCAAAAGACCCAACGCCCGGTGCAGTTTGAGATCACGGAGCCAACGCGTACCGCCATCGACGCGTGGATGAAGCGTGCATCATTGCGCTCGGACTCGTATTTTTTTCCGAGCCGGCTCCATGACTCACAGCACCTGTCCACGCGACAATATGCGCGTACCGTCGACCATTGGATCAAGGACATCGGCCTGGATGTAGCCGCGTACGGCACGCACACGATGCGGCGAACCAAAGCTTCGCTCATCTATCGGCGGACCAAGAACCTGCGCGCCGTACAACTCCTGCTCGGGCACAGCAAGCTGGAAAGCACAGTGCGGTATCTCGGCATTGAAGTCGAGGATGCCTTGGAGATGGCAGAACAAACTGAGGTGTGACGGCTTCCCCGCACGGCCCCCGTGGCAACGGTCGCTACACGCGGCCGAAGTCGCGCTTGCACTGCCGCGAACAGTTTCGCCGTTGAAATCAGGCTTGATGTAACCCGCGGATCACGTCCGGACGCTTTTGCGCGATTTCGACCAACGTCCGGGCCGCACCGGAGGGCTGCTTGCGGCCCTGTTCCCAGCTTTGCAAGGTACGTACCGAGACCCCCAGCAGGTGGGCGAACTGGCTCTGCGAGAGTCCGGCTTTAGCGCGAGCGCTGATCACGGGTGAATAGACCACACGGCCTTCACCGCGCCTCATCTGCCGCACCGACTCCCGGAGCTCCGCACCCAAGTTGCGCTTGGCATCGCGGGCGCGCAGTTGTTTGTCAGTCATGGTCATGGCGATAGCTCCTTCACGAGTTTGCGCAGCACAGCCGGTGCAATGGTGTCCTGCACGTTTTTGGCATAGATCAGCAGCAGCACGATGCTGCCGTCTGCCAACTGGTTGAAATAGATCACACGTACACCACCACGCTTGCGACTGCCCGCGCGTGTCCAGCGCACCTTGCGACATCCACCGGCACCGGGGATCACGTCGCCTGCTTCAGGGTTGGCTGACAGCCAAGCAGCGAAATCCGTGCGCTCATCTTCCGTCCAGTAATCGGGCCAGAGCTTGGAAAACAGCGGTGTCTCGATGACGGTGAGCACGGATGAAGTATGCTACTGGGTAGCATAGCTGTCAATCCCCTTGCAACTTCCGCCATCCTGTCTTACGGCGGCGACGACAAAGATCCCGATTGCTCTTCATTATGCTGAGCCTGACGCGATGCGGCCAAAACCGGCCGCGCGCGCATTCTTGGAGGTTTGTCGTTTAGGCCGCGCCCAGCACGGTTCTTGTCGGCGTACCGACGCCGCGATTGGGCAGCGCTACCGCCGATCATGATCTCCAAACCCTCTCCGCAGCGGTGCACTTGCGACGCGCTGCGACAATGTACATGCCACTTTTCAGGCAAACCGCAATCGACTTGCCTTGCCGGACGGGATAGGGCCGATGCCGCCAGGCGTTCCGTGTCGAATGCCTGTCGATTTCGGGTTCTGCCGTTCGTCGCCATCAGGAGATCAATCAGAAAGGAGCAATGCCATGAGCTACGTCCAAGGTTTCGTGATTCCGGTGCGCAAGGACAGGAAGGGCGACTATCGCAATCTATGCGAAAAGATGGCATTGATCTTTAGGGAATACGGCGCGACGCGCATCGTCGAGTGCTGGGGCGAGGACGTGCCCGATGGGAAGGTCACCGATTTCAAACGGGCGGTGCAGGCCCAGGCGGAAGAGAACATCGTGTTCTCCTGGATCGTCTGGCCCGATCGTGCAACGTGCGACGCCGCCGCCAAGAAGATGCCGTCCGACGAGCGCATGCAACCTTCGGGTGACATGCCATTCGACATGCAACGTCTGATCTTTGGCGGCTTCTCACCCCTGTTCGACAGCGAGGGCTGAAGCATGTCCAGCAGCAACGCGAAAAAGAATATCGCCGCTTGCCTTTGGTTCAACGGCCAAGCCGAGGAAGCCGCCCGGTTCTATGCCGATACGTTTCCCGATTCGCATGTTGGTACGGTGAGCCGCTTGCCGGCCGACTATCCGGCCGGCAAGGCCGGCGAAGTGCTGGTCGTCGAGTTTACTGTGCTGGGGATGCCGTTCCTCGGCTTGAACGGCGGCCCGCAGTTCACCTTCGACGAGGCGATCTCATTCCAGGTCTACACGAACGATCAGGCTGAAACCGATCGCTACTGGAACGCAATCACCGGCAACGGCGGTTCGGAAGGCGATTGCGGGTGGTGCAAGGACAAATTCGGGCTCTCCTGGTAGATCACTCCGCGCGTGCTGATGGATGCCTTGTCCAATCCCGACCGCGCCGCGGCCAAGCGTGTGATGGAGGCGATGATGCAGATGAAGAAGATCAATGTCGCCGCGATCGAGGCGGCACTGAAAGGGTGAACAACATTTAGATTTTCTACGGATTCGCTCGCTTGCCAAAACCCGACCATGGTCGGATGCGCGGACGTCCCATGTAGATCTCGGCATCGAGGTTAACGGCGCGTTGAAGATGGCCGAGCACACTGGGATCTGGCGAAAGTGTCGGCTGGGCGCGACACGGTCGCGCTCCGGCCAAAACCTGCCGGTCGAAGGACATTTCTCATTGCCCGGAAGCGGCCACTCGCTGAACCTACGCCGCGCGGCCTGAACGTCACGATGATCGAATCACTGGAGATGCGCCTCTGACAATTTCCATCAACTTTCGGACACGACCAACTTGAGAAAGCGCATGAACTCGCGCGGTTTGGGTGGCCATTGGCAAAGGCCAGGACAAACATACGCTGTCCCCGTGGCGGCATGCTTGCCCGCAATGGATCAAGCCCGGCCGCCGATGATGTACTTGCGGGACATTGAGCGAGCTGCTTGCGTACCTCGAAGGTGGTGAGTGGATCGCGTTGCTTTTGCAGGTTGCCACTCTCCACGCGCGTGGTCGGCTCGGTGAATCTCTATCTTTTCGATGGGCTTTTACATCTGGGCGCGCTCGTTGCACCACAGCCCAACTCCAACCGACTTTGCTCAATTGGTCGGCGATGGGGAGGGCGGCAGCGGCGACACTTTGTAGATGTAATCGAGCACCTTCACAAAGAGGGTATTCGCGGTCTGCTGGTCGTCGACTGATACGGCCAGATTGGTCCACACGATGAGCGTCATGTCGTTGGCCGGGTCGTAGCTGATTTTCGAGTTGTAGCCGGGGGTCTCGCCGCCGTGAAAATAAATCGTGTTTGGTCCCCAAGTAAGTTTGGCGATGCCGTACCCGTACTTTTGGCCGTCGGGCTTGCTCGGGTCCTCAGGCTTGAGGCTGTCGAGCCAGCGGCGTTGGTAGGCGGGGTCGAGCACGCGCCCCCCAACCAGTGCCTTGATCCAGGTGGCGAGATCCTGGGCGGTAGAAATGACACCTCCGGCGGCCGCGGCAACGGAATGGTTCACTCCCGTATAGTCCTTCGGCAAGAGGGTGCCAGCTCGTGCCGCAGCCTGAACTTCGGGCGAGTAAGGCGGTTCGCCCACCAACGCGACCGAGAAGCTGCCGTACAAGTAGCCGTGCGAGTACGGTTCGGGGAGGGTGTTCACCGTGCTGGCAGGGAGGACGGTGTGTTGCATTCCCAGCGGGCCGAACAACTGGTCCTGCATCGCCTGCGCCAGCGGCCTGCCGTCGACCTTTTCAGCGACGAGACCGAGAAGCGCATAGTTGGTGTTGTTGTACTCGTACTCTGTGCCCGTCGGGAAATTGGGTGGGTGCGCGAATGCAATTGCCAGTAACTCGGCGGGAGTCCAAACCTTGGTTGGGTCTCTGTCCATGGTCGCCGAGATGATGGGGTCGTTGGTGTAATTGTAGAGACCGCTGCGCATTTCCAGCAGTTGGGCGATGGTGATGTTGTCGCCGTTGGGCACGCCTGGGACGTACTTGGACACCGGATCATCGAGCCCAAGTTTGCCCTCCTGAGCCAGTTGCATGATCACTGCTGCTGTCATGGTCTTGGTATTCGAGGCGATCCTGAAGTGAGTGTCGGCGCGGGGCGGATTCTTGGTGTTCAGTTGGGTGGTGCCGAAGGCGGCGGTGAAGTCACCTTGAGGTGTGCGCAAGAGAACCAAAGCGCCGGGGATGAGGAGTTCCTTGGCGATCGTGTCCACGAGGGTCTGCAGTGCAGCCTGGTCGATTGGCTTGAGCGCCGACGAGCCGGCCGTGAAACCAGGCCTCGGGCACGCTGCGATCAGGAGAGCGACACCGACGAGCAAGCTCGCCTTCGTGCGTATGGGAAATTTAAATGTCATTTGCCAATGATAACTGTTGCAGACGTGGTATGACACGAGCATCCAAAAAAAGTACAGCGTGCTGTACTTCTTCCCGGTCAGCGCCGACCAGTGAAATCTTCAGCATGCTGAAGAAAAAATAAAGAGAAATAACCTAGTGCAGGATAGGGTTCGCGGGGACACTTGGTACCAATTCACCCCGTGGTTTTCCCGCGGCGCGGACAAAAAGTTCAGCCGGCTGAACTTTTCGAGTCAGAACGGTGAGTGCTGGCTCGGCGCGTCGCGCGCGTGTTGACTATGCCTTCGAGGCTGGAGCCAACAGAAACGCCCGTCAAGTCGCGACGGCGACCGACCGCGGAGAGCTCACGTATCGCATCATGTTGGGCGGACAGTTCCTCTTTGGCGAACGGCACCGCGCCTTCCAGCAGATAGCGTAACTGACGTACGATTCAGGCCTGCGCAGAATAACCCTCCGGTTCGGCGAGGGCGCGGATCGACTGAACTTCCGACAGCCGCAGCCGCAACATGACACGCCCACTTTACCACCCCGGTCGCCGCGCATCTCGGAAGTGGACATGTTGGTGTGCGCTCCGTCTTGTCCTGCAATGATGGTCAACGCCATGCGCCGAAGTAGGGTGGATTCGCTTAAATCGTCGGCAGCGGCCAACGCATGAAATCGGGCTTTGGTAGGGGCGCTGCAATGGGCCTTCAGGGTTGGCATGGCTGAACCACCAGGAGGAATGAACAGGCCAAAGCGGGCCAAACGCTGCCGGCATCCCTATCCTGCACTAGCTCATTCCTCCTCGTGAAAATGCCAGCATGCTGGCATTTTGCGGCGTCCGCTTCGGTGACATCGGAGTCATCGAGAAGGTGGCTGCCGTCACCCTCGATGAGCAGAACCAAGTGATTTCGGGATGCGGGCAACAACTTTTTTGTGCAGCAGCCGACGCGTCAAGCTAGCGTCGAGAGGTGATCGAATGTGCAGCAAATCAACAGCGAAAAAGATCGGCGAAATGACGTCGAAGAGCATCGCATAGTCCTGGTGCGCGCGCGCAAAATTGCCTGCGCGGCCGTGAACGGGGTATGCCTACTATCTAGATCGGGACGGAAAAATCAACAGCCTGTCCCACGTCGTCCCATGGCATCCAAGTCACGAGAACTTGGGTGTGCGAAGTAGCTTCTAACGCGCAAGTCTCCGGATCGGTACGACGTTGCCGCCCTGCTTCAGCACGTCCAAATAATCGGCCCACGCCTGCATCATTTTGCGCCGCTGCGGCAAGTACTCGGCATAGTTGTAGGCAGCCTTGACCTTGTTGCGTTCGGCGTGCGCCAGTTGGCGCTCGATCACGTCGGTATTCCATCCCTGTTCGTGTAGGAGCGTGCTGGCCATGCTGCGAAAGCCGTGTCCCGTCATCTCGTCACCGGTGTAGCCAAGGCGGCGCAGCGCTGCAGTTACCGTGTTCTCGCTCATGGGCTGCTGCATGCTGCGAATGGACGGGAACACATAGCGCCCGACTCCAGTCAACGGATGCAGTTCGCGCAAGATCGCCACGGCTTGCGTCGACAGCGGCACAAGGTGCGTCTCGCGCATCTTCATGCGTTCGGCGGGGATCCGCCACTCGCTCTTGTCCAGATCAAACTCGGACCACTCGGCTTTGCGCAGTTCGCCCGGCCGCACGAACGTCAACGGCGCAAACTTCAACGCACATGCAACGACCAAGCTACCGGTGAATCCGCCAATCGCGTGCAGCAGTTCACCCACCTTGACCGGATCGGTGATGCTGGCATGGTGCCGGGTCTTGCCCGTCTTCAACGCGCCGCGCAGGTCGCCGGTCGGGTCGCGCTCGGCTCGGCCCGTGGCTACGGCATAACGAAACACCTGCCCACAGACTTGCTTGAGGCGTTGCGTTGTCTCCAGCCTGCCGAGCGACTCAATACGACGAAGCACGGTCAGTAGTTCCGGTGCGTTGATGCCGCCAACGGGGCGCGTGCCGATCCACGGGAAGGCGAAAGATTCCAACAGCCAGCGCACTTTGTCGCGCGTTGTATCGGCCAGATGATCACGGCCGGCCAGCCATTCATCCGCGACCGCCTGAAACGTGGTGGCCGACAACATCCGGGCGTTTACTTTCTCGATCCGGCGCTGCAGGCTTGGATCGGTGCCGTGCGCCACCAGCTTGCGCGCCTCATCGCGTCGCTGGCGGGCTTCAACCAACGTGATTTCGGGATACGCGCCCAAGCTAAGCATTTTGGCTTTCCCAGCGAAGCGGAAGCGGAAGCGCCACAGGCGCGAGCCGTTCGGAACAACTTCGACACATAGGCCGCCCGCATCGGCGACGCGGTACAGCTTGGCTTTCGGCTTGAGCTTGCGCAGCTTGGTATCGGTCAGCAGCGTGCAATCACCTTAAAGGGTATGTGAGTAGAGGTTTTTTTGAGAAGCAAAAGAACGACCAACCACCACAATTCTACTCACGTCAGACATGGGCTGCAACAGGACATGCCAAGACATCACGCAACAAAAACCCGCATGGCAGGCGGGTTTAAATGGTTTCTCGGGACGGTTTGGAACATCTTGAAACAAGGCAATGATGCCGACAGTCTGACTCGAACAGACGACCTACTGATTACAAATCAGTTGCTCTACCAACTGAGCTATGCCGGCACAAATTCGATGTTTTTGCATTATCCATCCATGGAGCCACTTCCGCTCGACCTCCCTGTCTCGCCGGCTCAATGCGCAGCCGATGCCACTGGCATCGGCTAAAACGCGCATATTCGCCACCAACTGAGCTATGCCGGCACGCGGCAATTGTAACCTGCAACAGAGCGGGCCTCAGAAGCAATCCACCATCTTGGCGTTGAGATCGCTGCGCCCCGGCAGCCAGACACGCCAGTCGAAGCCCGGCTGCGACGGCAGCGCGAAATCGACCCAATAGACCGGCAGCGTTTCCACGCGTTCGGTGAGCTGCGCGTTGAACCCCAGCGTGGCAAGCTCGGCGCGGCGGTGCTCGGCGTTGGCGCGGTCGTGAAAAAGTCCCAGCGAAATCGTGTTCTGCTGATCGCCCGCGGTAACCACGTAGTAATCGCGCACGCCCTTGGCGGACAACGCACGCGCGGTCGTGAGCGCGGCGTCGCGGCTTGGCAGCGCCGGCAGATAGACCCAGAAACCGCGCGATTGCCGCGCCTGCTCCTCGCGGTACTGGATGCGCGGCACCTGCGGGGTGAGCGTTTGCATCGCCACGCGCATGTCGGCCTGGGTCGGGAACGGACCGATGCTTTCGCAGCGATCGCTGACCAACGCCGCGCGCGATTCGGGCGCGGCATCGAGTTCGGCACTTTGCTCCGACGGCGGCCCCGGACGCTCGGACAACAATTTTAATTCGGTCACGCCGGGATCGGTCGGCGGCGGCAGCGGCGCGGTGGTCGGATGGCCGAACACCAGCCACGCGGCGACGCCGACGTTGAAGACAAGCAGCATCAGGAACAGCAGACGATGGAACATGAGCGTCGGGAGTCGGGAGTCGGGAGTCGGGAGTCGGGAGTCGGGAGTCGGGAGTCGGAAGTCGGAAGTCGGAAGTCGGAAGTCGGAAGTCGGAAGTCGGAAAGAGCGTAACAAGAAAGCCGTCATTTCGGGCCAGCCGCAGGCTGGAACGGGGAATCCATTATCTTTATGCGGTTCTCTCTGAGACCGCCCACAACGCCAATCCACGTAACACGGCATCGTCGAGCATGCGGGTTCGATCACGACTCTCGCCTTGCTCGAGCAACGCCTGCAATGACATGGAACCGCCGCCGTGCAACCACAGGCATGGAGCGCCCAGTGCCGCAGCTTGCCGCGCATGAAACCATTCGACCAACGCGGCCGCCGCGTGAGCGCAGCCGGCGTCGATCGCGCGCGCGGTGTCATCGCTGTCGTCTTCGTTGAATGCGCGCGGATTGGCGTCCCCGATCGCGGTCGCGCGGCGCAGCGCGTCGATCATCAACGCCGACGACGGCGCGATCATGCCTTCCCGGTGAGTGCCTTGCTTGTCGACCGCATCCAGCGTCAGAGCGGTGCCGCAGCCGATCACGATCGCGGCATCGTCGTTCGCCGCCGCGCGCGCCGCCGCCATCGCCAGAAAGCGGTCGATGCCGAGCCGCTCCGGCACGCGATAGGAATTGACGATGCCACAGCGTTCGCGCGGCGAGAGCAGCCATTCCATGTTTACATCAGGCCATCCGCGCAATGCCTCGCGCAGCCGCGCGGCGCGCTCGGAAGCCGCGACCGAAGCGACCAGCACGCGCGAAGGCGCGGGCCAGTGCGCCAGTTTCGTGCACAAGACCGCATCGAAATCCAGTGCGCCCCACTCCAGCACGAACGGCCGCGCAAGCTCTTCGTCGATCAACAATGCACCCTTCAAACGCGAGTTGCCGAGATCGAACAACCAGGCCGGATGGGCATTCGCATTCATGTAGCGCGTACCGTGATGTTGACGCTATCGAGCAGCCTCTCACCCGCGCGTGTCCGAACGCGCAGCGCACCACGCGCGTCCACCCCGGCAGCGACGCCTTCGAACGCGCCGCGCGGATCGTCGATAAGCAATGTACGACCGCGCAAGGCATCTCGCTGGGCATAATCGTCCGCGAACGCGGCGAAACCCGCGTCGGCGAATCGATCCAGCGCTTCGCACAAACGACGCACCATGGCCGCGGCCAGCACGTTACGCGGCGGCGACGCGCCGCACAATTGCACAAGATCGACAACCGGCTGGGCGATCGCCGCGCGCGCGTCCTGTGGCAACCGCAGGTTGACACCCACGCCGATTACCGCATGGCACGGCCCCAGGAATTCGCCGCCCAACTCGACTAGGATGCCGGCCAGTTTTGCATCGCCGCTGACCAGATCGTTGGGCCATTTCAGTTGCACGCCGCGCACGCCGCAATCCTCCAGCGCGCGCGTCGCCGCCACGCCCGCCGCCAGCGATAATCCGGACAACGCCGCATAGCCGCAATCGAAACGCTTCCGGCAGGAAAACGACAGGTTCATCGCCGGCGGAGACAGCCACGCGCGGCCGCGCCGGCCGCGGCCCGCGGTCTGCACCTCCGCGAATACAAACGCGTGATCGGGCAATCCCGCCGCGCGGCGCAGCCATTCGCTCGATGTCGAATCCAGCCGCCAATGCACCTCCAGCGCGCCGAGCCGTTTGCGCGCGGCGGGATCGAGCGCGCGGTGGATCGCCGCCGCGTCAAGCCGTTCCAGCGGATGCGCCAACCGGTAGCCACGACCGGCGCGCGCTTCGATCGGCAGACCGGACGCGCGCAGCGCTTCGATCTGCTTCCACACCGCCGCACGCGACACGCCCAGGTGCGTCGCCAATTGCGAACCGGAAACGGGCGCGTCAGCGGACAGCAAATCCAGCAATGCGGGGGACGATGTCATTGGCGGCGCAGGATCGCCGCGGATTCGCGGCCAAAAGCAAGTCTAGCCGCATTGGCAGCGGCCCCGGTCCGCGCTGGCGGCACGGCCGGGTTTCTGTCACCATATCGGGTGCGCTCGGCATTGCGGGGCTGCCATGAAAAGTCTATCGCTGTTCCTGATCTTGTTGTGCGCCACGGGTGTGCCGTTGACGGCGGCCGCGCTGGATTACGGCTCCAGCCAACGTATGCTGGCGGCCGAAGCCGGCATGCCAACGCCGCCCGGCGCGCGCGGCGATGAAAATCCGTTCAGCCTGCCTAGCGCCACGCATCGCGCGCACGGCGACGACGAAACAGCCGCCGGAACGGCGACCGCGAGCGACAATGAGTCCCACGCCGCGTCGCATACCGCGCATGCCGCGGTGTCACGCCCCGTCACGCCCGCCATCAGTACCGGCCCCGCGCCGAACGCGCGCGGTCACAGCGTATTATCCTGGCAATCGTTATTGCCGGGGTCGATACAGTAGTCGCGGCACTGCCGCAAGATTTCCTGGTTCCGCTCGCTGCCGCGAGCGGAGTTACTTTCCTTTCGGGGAAAGTAACCAAAGCCATTGCGCGCGGGCATGATGGTCTCGACAACATCGTGTTGTCTCGACTGTCCTGCGCTTCTCGCGCCAAGCGGGCCGGCGCGAACTCCTACATCCCTGTAGTCGAACATGCGCGCCTTTTCCCCGCTTGGCGCTGCGATGCTCGGCGTCACGCACGGCGCTGGAATGCTCGCTCGTTGACGGCCATCCTTGGCCTGCGCTGTTCAAGCCTTCCGCGTAGTGCGTAATTACACCGAAACAAAGCGCACGCGAAAGCGCGTGCCACCGAGTTCCTCGGAACGGTCGATGTGCAATTCGCCGCGATAGGCGTGCAGGATGTCCTGCACGATCGCAAGCCCGATGCCGTGACCCTGCACGCGCTCGTCGCCGCGCACGCCGCGTTGCAGTACATGATCGATTTGCGCCGGCGGAATGCCGGGGCCATCGTCCTCGACGGTGATCTCGAGACCGGGCCGCCATGCGCGCGCGTTGACCGGCGGCAATCTGCTGGCGCCAAACAACACCCGCCGATGTCCCCACTTGAACGCGTTCTCCAGCAGATTGCCGAGCAGCTCCAGCAGATCGCCTTCCTCGCCGTAAAATCGCGCGTCCTCGGCGATCTCGAATTCGCACAGGATGTTCTTTGCCGCATAGACTTTTTCCAGGCTCTGCACCACGGCTTCCGCGTGGCGCGCGATCGGGATTGGCGCGGCGAACATCGCGTGACCCGAAGTCGCCGCGCGCGTCAATTGGTAAGCGACGATCTGATCCATGCGCTGCACTTGCGCCAGCAATTCCTCGCGCAGTTTTTCGTCGGATTCATTGGATTCCAGGCGCGAGCGCGCGACCGCGAGCGGCGTTTTCAGGCTGTGCGCGAGATCGGCCAGCGTGTTGCGGTAGCGCAGCAGGTGCTCGCGCTCGCTGTCGATGAAATCGTTGAGGTTGCCGGTAAGCCCCGACAATTCCTGCGGATAGGAACCTGACAGATGCTCGTTCTGCCCGCGTTCGATCCGCACCAGATCGCTGGCCACACGCCGCAGCGGCCACAGGCTCCAGCGCAGCAGCAGTTGTTGCAGCAACAGCAGGATCACGCCCAGAGCCGCCAGCCAGCCCAGCAGCGTGCGCCGGAACGCGGCCAGTTCGCGCTGGAACTGCGTTTCGTTCTCGGCGATGTTGACCGTCATGTGATAACTGCGGTGGCTCTGCAGTTCCCAGTCGATGCCCTGGCTCAAAAGGTAGACATTGCCGGCTTCGGTCGGCAGCGGACCGCTGAATCGCGTCACGCCCGGCGGCAACAGGGCGTCGAACGGCAACTGCCGCCCCAATGCGGACGGCGATTCCCATCGGTAGCCGTTCTGGCCCACCATCACCGCATACAAACCGGAACCGGGCCGCGCGAAATCCGGATGCGGCGGAATTTCCGGCAGGATCACCTTGCCGGACTTGCTGCTGACATCGGTGCCGGCAAGATAAGCGTAAGCGTAACTTTGCAGGCGATCGCGCAGCGCCGACAAGGCGGCTTGCGAATACGCCCGATCCAGCGCGAAACCCGCCAACCCGAGAAACCCGGCCAGCGCCAGACCCGTCGCGATGGTCGAGCGGGCGGCAAGCGAAAGCGGCCGCCCTTGGTTCATGCAGTGGCGCCTTCCTCATTGCTTTCGTCGCGCGGTATCGCAAAACGATAACCACGGCCGCGCACGGTTTCGATCGGCTTCAGCGTGCTTTCCGGATCGAGTTTGCGACGCAGGCGCCCGATAAAGACTTCCAGCACGTTTGAATCGCGATCGAAGTCCTGTTGGTAGATGTGCTCGGTGAGATCGGCCTTGGACACCAGCTCGCCCGCGTGGAGCATCAGGTATTCGAGCACCTTGTATTCATAGCTGGTGAGATCGGCGGATTTGCCGTCGACCGTCACCGTCTGCGCGGTGGTGTCCAGGCGGATCGGCCCGCACGACAGCACCGGTTTAGACCAGCCCGACGCGCGCCGCACCAGCGCGTTGATGCGCGCCAGCAGTTCCTCGACGTGGAAGGGCTTCACCAGATAATCGTCGGCGCCGTACTTCAAACCTTCCACCTTGTCCTGCCACGACGAACGCGCGGTCAGGATCAGGATCGGAAAGGTGCGGCCCAGCTCGCGCAACTGCTTGACCAGATCCATGCCCGACATCTTGGGCAGACCCAGATCCACAATCGCCAGATCGAACGGCACCTCGCGGCCCAGGTAAAGGCCTTCCTCGCCGTCCTGCGCCGCATCCACCGCGAACCCGTCGCGCTTGAGTCTTGCCGCCAGCGTCTCGCGCAGCGGGGCTTCGTCCTCGACCAGCAATATGCGCATCAGTGTTTCTCCATTATGCGCCGTCCCTGCGCATGCAAGCGGTCATCCATGGCCGCAAAACTTGTCATCATCCCTGATGCGAAAAGCAGCCTCCATGGCTGCACGATTCAGTGAAGCGCCGGCTCAGTGAGAGCTGCCGCCGCCCTGCTTGCTTTCCGGCGTGCCGACATTGGAGTGCAATTGCATCACACGTACATGTCCATCCGGCGTGAGCACCTTGATGCGATACAGCTTGTTGCGCCCGCTGGGGATGGTATCTGCAGCGAGGATGCGCCCGCGGGTCTGCACCTGCACCTGCTCGACCGCCTGCTCCAGGCTGATCCGCGCGCCGGCGCTTTGTGCGGCATGCGCGGACGTCTTCGCGGGCGGCGCGCCATATGCCACGGACGCCATCCCGCCGGCGGTCAGCAGGGCAAGCGTAAGGAAAATGAGGCGCGTCGACATAAAAATCGCTGGGAGTTTTTTGGGAAAGAACAAGCATCCTGCTGTTGATCCTGCTGAAAAACGCGGCCACGCAACGCTGGGCCATGGATGACAGCTTTATGGCCGCTTTCGCGCGGGACGCGCATGATTACAACCCGATCATGCGGCGAGCCATTGAATTCGTGCTGAATGCCTCACGCGGCGCGGGGTTCGGCTGGGCGCACCGCCGCGAGCGCGGCCTCGATCACCTCCCAGCCGGCGTCGTCGCGATGGGCGCGTTCGGCCAGCACGCGCCGGAACGCGCGGCCGCCGGGCTGCCCGTGATAGAGACCCAGCAGGTGCCGAACGATGTGCTTGAGTTTCGTTCCGCGCGCCAATTCCGCTTCGATGTAAGGCCGCATCCGCGTCAAGGTATCCTCGCGCGCGGGCGACGGTGTGTCGAACAACGCCGCGTCGATCAGCGCCAGCGCGCAGGGTTCGTGATAAGCCAATCGACCCAGCATCACGCCATCGACGTGTTGCAGATGCGTACGAACCGCGTCGATCCGATCGATGCCGCCGTTGATGACGATGGTCAATTCCGGCAATTCGCGTTTCAGCCGGTACACACGCTCGTAGTTCAACGGTGGAATGTCGCGGTTCTGCTTTGGCGACAATCCGGATAGCCACGCCTTGCGCGCATGCACGATCAGGGTGCGCGCGCCCGCGTCGAACATGCGTTGCGCGAAGTGATGCAGACCGTGGTCGTCGTCCTGATCGTCCACGCCGATCCGGCATTTCACCGTCACCTGAACGTTCACCGCGTCGATCATCGCTCGCACGCAATCGGCAACGAGTTGCGGCTCGCGCATCAGGCACGCGCCGAAACGGCCCGATTGCACACGATCGGACGGACACCCGACATTGAGATTGATTTCGTCGTAACCCGCCTGCGCGCCATAGCCCGCAGCTCGCGCCAATTCTCGTGGATCGGCGCCCCCCAGTTGCAGCGCGACCGGGTGTTCATCGTGGCTGTGTCCGAGCAGATGCAGGCGATCGCCATGCAGCAGGGCCGTGGCGGTGACCATCTCGGTGTACAGCCGCGCGTGTGGCGCCAACAGACGATGAAAATACCGGCAGTGCCGATCCGTCCAATCCATCATCGGCGCCACGCACAGCGTCCAGGGATTGCTGTCATGGGATAACATCGAGCAAGCATAGCGAAGACCTTATGCTTTGGCCGCTGCCACAGGAGAACGCCATGTCGCGCAAGGTCGCCGTTTCGATCGCCGCATTGTTGGCCTTCTGTGCGCTTGTCGGCTGTCAGCACGCCAACGATCGTGGAGACAACGCCGATCCGCAACATCTATCCATCCCCAGCGCGCGAGCCGCGACGGCGCTGCCCGGCGATCACGCCAGCACGCGTCGCTACAAAATCGCGATCGATTATCCGGTACTTTCCGCGACGCAGGCACCACTGGCAAGCGCATTGCGCCGAACAGGCGAGGACGCCAAGCGCGAATTCATGCAAGCCCTGCCAGATCCGAAACAGTTTCCCGAATTCGCCGATCGACAATTGCAATTGCTGATCGATTTCAAGATTGTCGCGCGCGCCAATGATTTCATCAGTGTCCGCGAAGCGGGGATGAGCGATACCGGCGGCGCGCATCCGCTGCCGATCGACGCGAGTTTCGTCTACGACACGCGTTCGCAACACGTGATCGCGCTGGACGATCTGTTCGCCAATCCGGATGCCGCGTGCAGGCAGTTGGCGCAGTTTGCCCGCGCAGCGGTCACGAAAAAAATGCTGGCGCAGACGCCCAAGCCCGGCGAGGGCTCGCCCGAGGCGATCAAGGAGTGGATGGCTAACACCAGACAGATGATCGACGATGGCACCAAACCGAGTACCGACAATTTCTCGAACTTCGTGGTACGTGCGGCGCCCAACGCAGCCGATCCCAGTCCCGGCTTGACGCTGATATTCCGGCCTTATCAGGTCGCGGCGTATGTGTACGGCACCCAGACCGTCGACGTGCCAACCGCGGTATTCGGGCAGTACCTGAATCCGCAATACCGAAACGCATTTGGCGAGGTAGTAGTCAATTGACCGGGGGGGGAGTCACTGGATTCCCGCTTACGCGGGAATGACGACTTCTTCGGGCGGGGTTCTTGATTCAGTTCAATCGGCCAAATGCGCGATGGATGTCATTGACGCTTCGCGATCGTTGTCGTCGAACGGGCTGAGGTCATAAGCTTCCAGCGTACCTTCGTCCAGACAACGCAGATTGACGCTGTAGCCGTGCGGGTGTGAGCGCGGCACGTAGAAGGACTTGACGCCGCAATGCGCGCAGAACAGATGCCGCGCGGAACCGGTGTTGAAACGGTATTCGGCGAGATCTTGTTCGCCTCGCAGCAAGCGAAAGTGCGCAGCCGGCACGATCAGGTGCAGATAGCCGGTCATCCGGCAGATTGAGCAGTTGCATTCCTGCACCCGCGGCCTGGCTGGCGCGTCCACTTCGAAACGCACGCGGCGGCAATGACAGCCGCCGCGGTGCGTCACCAGTTCACTCGAATCGAACGGTTCAGCCATGCCCCTTGCCGTGACCGTGGCCATCGCCATGATCGTTGCCGTGATCATGACCGTTATCGTGGCCGTGACCATGATCGCCGCCATGGTCGCCGTTGCCATGTTCGCGGTTCCATTCACCGCCATGTCCGTGGCCATGCTCGTCTTGTCCGCCTGCGTAAACGCGGTGATCGTTGCGATCGAAACCGCGATCCTCATGATGGCCACGGTAATGATAGGCGCGCACCAGGATCGGGTCTCCGCTCAATCGATTTTTCATCTCGTGGAATTCGCGCGATCCGGGCTTGATGCCGAGCCGGGGCGCGATCGCGCCCCAACCGCGACCGTGATCCTCGCGATAGACGCCATACACGCGCTCCACCGGCCAGCCGACCTGGCGCGAATATGCGGAAATTAGCAGCACGTCGCGCAAAGGCACATGGTCGACGTAGATCAACTGGCGCACGTAGGGGCGCGGCACGTCGTAGCGCGTCACCACGTCGTCGATGAAGGGATCGTAGTCGCCGCCATAATACGGGCCGACATAACTCAGCCCGTTGTCGATCACCGGCGTGCCGAAGTTGAGATTGACGTTGACGCCGACCTGCGCCATCGCGCCGGCGGACAGGCTGGCCAGTAACGCAAAAGCAAGTATCCGTTTCCCAAGCATGAGCGTCATCCCTCGTTTGTGATCTGGACTATGCTGGCGCGTTGCCATGAATTGTCGTTGAACCGTACTTTTGACACATCCCGAGACGCCGCCGGGGGCTTAAGCTGGGTGATCAGGCATCGGCGGCGGCGCGCCATTTTTTCCATGGGGGGAACAGGTCATGTTCAAGCCATCACTCGCGGGTTTCTTTGCATTCGCGCTGTGCGGATCAACCGCGGCGGGCGCCGCGCCGACGAACCCTGCGCCGGCCGCGCCGTCCAGTCCGGCCCCGGCCTGGGTGGACCAGAGCAATGCCGACGCGCAGGTGCTGCTGAAAGCGCTGGCGCAATTCCATCCGGAATTCGCTTCGCGTTTCGGCCTGCCCGGTTACGACGACAAGGTGATCGACCTCAAACCCGATGTGGACGAGCGTTCGCGCGCCGTGCTCACCGCCGCGCGCGGCACGCTGCAAAAGGATCTCGCCGCCGAGCGCGATCCCAATGTGCGCGAGGATTTGCAGATCATGATCAAGGCCGCCGATCGTTACCTCGAAGGCAGCAAACTCGAGGAGCAATATCTGCTGCCCTACAACGACATCGGTCAGACGATTTTCCAGGGCGAGTTCGGATTGCTGCAGGATCAGGTGCCGGCCGATCGCCGCGCCCACGCGCTGGCGCGTCTCAAGTGTTATGTCGGCACCGCCCCCGGCTGCGCGCCGGTCACGAAGGAAGCACAAACCTTGTTCACAGCCAAGCTCGACAACAAGCAATTGCTCGGTCCGTACGAGGTGGAAGTCGAACAAAACATGGCCAACACCACGCGCTACGCGGATGGCGTGCGCAAACTGTTCGCCAAATACAAGATCAACGGCGCCGGTCCCGCGCTCGACGCGTTGCAAAAGCAGTTGAACGATTACGACGCGTGGGTGAAATCGACCGTGTTGCCGCACGCGCGCAGCGATTTCCGTCTGCCGCCGGAACTGTACGCCAATAATTTGAAGCAGGTCGGTCTCGACATCAGCCCACAGGAACTCATCAAGAAGGCCGAACTGGAATTCATGGAAACCCAGTCGGCCATGCAGATGTTGGCGCCGTCCGTTGCGAAAGCCGAGGGCTTCAATGCGGCCGATTACCGCGACGTCATCAAGGCGCTGAAGAAGCAGCAACTCGACCGCAATTCGATCGAACCGTATTACCACCAGGTGATCGGGAAGATCGAGGAGATTATCCGCAACCAAGGCATCGTCAGCCTGCCGAAGCGGCCGATGATCATGCGGCTGGCTTCCGAAGCGGAGAGCGCCGCGCAACCCGCGCCGCATATGGACCCGCCGCCACTGATCAACAATCACGGCGAGCGCGGCAGCTTCGTGCTGCCGCTGGGAAATCCGCCCAACGGTAACGGCAAAGCCGAGAGCTACGACGACTTCACCTGCAAAGCCTGCGCGTGGACGCTGACCGCGCACGAGGGCCGGCCCGGACACGAACTGCAATTCTCGGCGATGGTTGAGCACGGCGTGTCGCTGGCGCGCTCGCTGTTCGCGTTCAACAGCGTCAACGTGGAAGGCTGGGCGCTGTATTCCGAATTCATGATGATGCCGTACGAACCGCCAGGCGGCCAGATGATCGCGTTGCAACTGCGGCTGCTGCGCGCGGCGCGCGCGTTTCTTGATCCGATGTTGAACCTTGGGCTGATCACGCGCGAGCGCGCGCACGACATCTTGGTCAACGATGTCGGCCTTTCAGAAGCCTTCGCGCGCGAGGAACTGGATCGCTTCACCTTTCGCTCGCCGGGTCAGGCCACCGCGTATTTCTATGGCTATTCACGGCTGCTGGAATTGCGCGCGCATACCCAGATCGCGCTGGGCGACAAATTCAACCTCAAGGACTTCAACGATTTCCTGATCGCACAGGGCCTGCTGCCGCCAGATCAACTCGCGGAAGCGGTGAATACGCAATTCATCCCGGCGCACAAGAGTGCACATTATCCGTAGGGTCTCTGACCACACTGACGCAGGCCATGGATGGCCGTCAACGAGCGAGTTTGCAGCGCCGTGCATGACGCCGAGCATCGCAGCGCCAAGCGGGAGCAAGGCGCGCATGTTCGAGCACAAGGAAGTGCGAGTTCGCGCCGGCCCGCGTGGCGCGAGAAGCGCAGGGCAGTCGAGACAACACGATGTTGTCGCAACCGTCATGCCCGCGCGCAATGGCTTTGGTTACTTTCCCAGAAAGGAAAGTAACTCTGCTCGCGGCAGCGAGCGGAACCAAGGCAATCTCGCGATGCAAACGTAATGATTGACCGATCCACTCCAAGGCGCCTTCGCAAACGGAGAAAGGGAATTCAGTTGGGCAACACATACAACAGCACCGCGAAAAAGTGCAGCACGCTGCCGGTCAACACGAAGGTGTGCCACAACACGTTGTGGTAGCGCAGTCTGCGCGCGAGATGAAACGGTACGCCCAGCGTGTAGGCCGCGCCGCCCGCCAGCAGCAGCGCGGTGCCGCCAAATCCCAGACGCGCGGACAGCGGCCCAAAAGTCAGCATGCCGCACCAGCCCATGCCAAGATACAGCGCGATCTTCAAACCTTGACGCTCGCGCAGCGGCGTGAATTGCAGCACGCCGCCGAAAACCGCCAACGCCCAGATCACGCCGAACAGCCACCAGCCGCGCGCGCCGCCCAACGCGATCAACGCGAACGGCGTGTAGGTGCCGGCGATCAAGAGGTAGATCGCGATGTGATCCAGCCGCGACAACACGCGCGGCGCGATGTGCACCGGCAGCGCGTGATAGATGGTCGACACCGTGTACATGATGATGAGCGCGCCGCCGAACACCGCGCTGGCCGTGACATCCAGCGCGCCGCCGTCGCCCGCGGCGACCGCCACCAGCGTGGTCAGGCCGATGATGCTGAGCAGGATGCCGATGCTCTGCACCACGCCGTTGGCGATTTCTTCGCTGAGCGTGTAACCGGCGGACGAAAGCCATTGCGCGCGCGACATGGGGACTCCGCGATCAACGATCCGCGCTGATGGTGAACTTGCCGAAATCCACGCCGATGTTCCAGCCGGTGCCCTTGCCGGAAAGCGCCAGTGACACGTTGCCCTTGGTCATCGCCATGCTGCGCGCGGCTCGCACCGCGCCCGCGTGCGCCCCGGCATTGACGTAGGTGCCCAGCGTTTCCGTGATGTCGTAGATGCCGGAGAACTTGCCAATTCCGGAAATGCTGGACTTGCCGAAAGTCAGGCCGCCCCCCTTGCTGGAGAGGTGCACACGCATCGATTGGCCGTTGTCGCAAGTGATCGTGCCGGTGCCGGACGAAGTCTTGTAAAACGCCGACCAGCCCGATAGCGAGAAACTCATGTCGCAACTTGTTTCGCCGGTGGCGTGCGCGCTCATCGCCATCAGCGATGGCGCACCGATGGTCAACGAGGTCAGCACCAACGATACGAGGGCTTTGCGCATGATCTTGGGCCTGTCGCCCGTTCGGGCGCGGACGCTTATCATCCGCTATCCGCGATCAGGATGCACAACATGCGTCTTCCCACCACGATATGGACGATCGGCCATTCCACGCGTGACGCGGAAGGGTTCCTCGCGCTCCTGACCGGAAACGGCATCAAGGCGCTGGCCGACGTGCGGCGCTTTGCCGGTTCGCGCAAGCATCCGCATTTCGGCGCGGATGCCTTGCGCCGCCAGTTATCGGAAGCGGGGATCGCTTACGAGCCGTTTCCCGAATTGGGCGGACGCCGCAAAGCGCTCGCCGATTCGCCCAATACCGCGTGGCGCAGCGAGGCGTTCCGCGGTTATGCCGATTACATGCAGACCGGCGAATTCGAAGCCGACGCCGAACGTCTGGCCGCGCTTGCGATCGAAAAGCGCACCGCGATGATGTGCTCGGAAGCGGTGTGGTGGCGCTGCCACCGCGGACTCATCTCCGACTGGTTCAAGGTCCGCGGCGTCGAGGTGCTGCACATCATGGATGAGCAGCACGTGATCGAGCACCCGTACACATCCGCGGCGCATGTGGCGAACGGCGAGCTGGACTACGCCGGCGAATGACTTCGCGTGCCGATTGACTGAGTGCGGATCAATGATGGATCGGCGCGTGCGCCGGGCGCGCCGCGCGCACGATCAGCCAGACGACTCCGCCGATCAAAAGCACGGGGATCACCAGCGGCAGCAGCGCGAACAGCATCGCCGGAACCAGCACCAACGCGGCCATGCCGATGCCGAGCACCGCGAAAAAACCACCAAAGATCGCGCCGAACGTGCCGAACACCGCGCCGATCAGACCGAAGGTCAGCTTGAACACCGCGCCGATCAGCGCGGCGAACAGCCAGAACAAGCCGAACACTCCCAGCAGACCCAGCAACCCGAGTTCGATCATGATCGTCTCCTTAAGTATCGATGATGCACGCCGCCTGGATGCGCAACGCGCGCATTGGGTTGCACATGACCTATTTTGCGCCGTTTCGCCACGACCGCAAGCATGACGACATACCTACAACAGCAGGCCCATGACTTCCGGCGCAGTTACTATTATCAAGTTAGTAGTATAGTGCAGTCATCAGCATAATGCACTGAACGCAAGCGCCCGTGTCCGATACCGACATCCATCTGAAGAAATTCGAGAAGGAATTGGCCGCCGGCACGGTGTCGCTGGTGCTGCTGGCGGTGCTAGCCGCGGCGCGCGCGCCGATGTACGGCTACCAGATCGCCAAGCGGCTGGAAGACAACGCCGACGGCGTGCTGCTCGGCAAGCAGAGCGCGCTGTATCCGGTGCTGCGCAATTTGAGCGGATCGGAGCTGCTGGAAACCTATGTCGAGCCGTCGGTGACCGGGCCGCCGCGGCGTTATTACCGGATCACCCCGCTCGGCCGCAAAGTGCTGCGCGAATGGATCGAAGCCTGGTCGGCAACGCGCCGTTTTGTCGATTCCGTCCTGAAGGATTGAAGCCATGTCCACCCCCATGCCACAAACCATCGACGAATATCTGGCGCAATTGCGCGCCGCGCTCGCGGGCGCGGACCCGGCGATGATCCAGGACGCGTTGTATGACGCGGAGGAACACCTGCGTTCGGAGCTTGCGGAAAACCCGCAACTTTCGGAAGCGGAGTTGCTGGCGAAAATCACGAGCAGTTATGGCGCGCCGGAAGAGGTCGCGGAAATCTACCGCAATCAGGAAGTCACGGTCACGCGCGCCTTGCGGCCGCCGCCGCCGCGCCCGCGCAGTTCCCAGCTGGGGCGGTTCTTCGGCGTCGCCGCCGACCCGCGCACGTATTCCGCGATGTTCTACATGCTGCTGTCGCTGGCCACCGGCATCTTCTATTTCACCTGGGCGGTCACGGGCCTGTCGATGTCGATCGGTTTCGCCCTGATGATTTTCGGTGCGCCGTTCTTCCTGTTGTTCATGGCCTCCGTGCGCGGGCTGTCGCTGGTCGAGAGCCGCATCGTCGAAGGCATGCTCGGCGTGCGCATGCCGCGCCGACCGCCCTACACCGAACGCGACAGGCCCTTGCTGCAACGCATCGCCACGATGCTGACCGATCCGCGCACCTGGTCGACCCTGCTCTACATGTTGCTGATGCTGCCGCTGGGAATCCTCTATTTCGTGGTGATGGTGACAACGCTCGCCATTTCGCTAGCGCTGATCGCCCAACCCTTCGCGCAGATGATCTGGCGGCTGCCGATCGTGCAGACCGACGACATCAGTTACTTCCTGCCGCCGGGGTTGTGGCCGATCGAGTGGGTGCTCGGGGTGATCTGCCTGTTCGGGATGCTGCATCTGGTGCGCGGCATAGGCCGGATGCACGGCGGCATCGCCAAGCATCTGCTGGTCAAGAGCGTGGGGAACTGAGCGCGCGGCGCGACAGCGCGCTCATCCTTGACGCGTGTTATGCCGCCACGGTACCGCCGAACGCCGACACGATCAGCAGGATGAAACCCACCACCGCGATCAGGATGTGGCCGAACATCAGCGGCTTGGGCAGCAATTTCTGCTGCCACTGGTAACCCAGATTCATCAGCGCGCCGCCGGCCGCGGCGATCAACAGCAGGACCAGCGCCCACATCGCCAGCGTCGGGATGCCGACCGTGAACGCGGCGAACAGCAACAGCGTCAACCCCGCCGCCGCGAGCAGGCCATGCAATAACGCCAGCCACGCCGGCGGATTGCGCTGCGCGAACAGGCGAACCCCCGCCATGACCAAACCGCCTGCGGCGGCGATCGCGAACAGAACGATGATGACCACCAATGTGCCATGCGTATCCATGACTTTCTCTCCTCGCTGAAAAACAACCCCTGTAAACCCAAGCTTATCCCGACCACGAGGGCGGCGCAGAGCTTTGTTGGCAGCGTTGTCCCTCATTGCAAATGCGCAAATAGCAACGCGATGTACGCGCCCAACAGCACCGCGGCGAACGGCGCCGCCGCCTTGTGGTACCACTCGCGAGAGGTCCACGCGCCGATCGCGCTGAGGACGATAAAGATCACCTGGAAGCCAATGTCCAACGGTGCCGGCCACGCGCCGAGCAACACCAGCACCTTGCCGATGCTGATGACGATCAGCAGCATCAGCAGCGTGAAAAACCAGCGGTGGTTTTGGTAGTAATGCGTGCGCAGATCGACCGCGCCTTCGACGCCGATATCCGGAAACACCAGTCCGGCGAGCAGGTACAGCGGAATCGTCTGCGCCAGCACGATCGCGAAGTCCAGAAAGCTCCAATCGCGGCGCTCGCGCAGCCCGAACATCGCCCACCACGCCTGCACGTCGATCACCAGCAGCAGGATCGCCCATAGCACGCTTGGCCAATACACGCGCAGCCGCGAGCGCGCCAGCATCAAACCGCGAAAGCCCTGCAGAATCTGCGTGATCGAAAGACCCAGCACGATCGACAGCAGGACGGAGAGGTAGCTGAAGGCGTCCATGGCATCTGTATGCAATTAGTCGATGCGAAGGATACGCGATTCGGTCGATCATGCTAGACTTAGTCCATTGGACTCGGTTTATAAGACGATGAGCACAATCAATATCCACGAAGCCAAAACCCATCTCTCGCGGCTGGTGGAGAAAGCAGCACAGGGCGAACCTTTCGTGATCGCCAAAGCCGGCAAGCCAATGGTCAAAGTGACGGCGCTGGACAAACCTATAGCCCC
Organism: Rhodanobacteraceae bacterium; assembly: GCA_039923855.1. GTDB lineage: Bacteria > Pseudomonadota > Gammaproteobacteria > Xanthomonadales > Rhodanobacteraceae > 66-474. The sequence goes on from JBDTBW010000051.1 coordinate 23,739, forward strand.
GCAGCGGTTGGGCTTCTTGGCTGGCGAGTTCAACGTACCGGACGATTTTGACCGGATGGGCGCGGTGGCCATCGCTCGCGCGTTCGGCAAGACCAAATGAAGCTGCTGCTGGATACGCATCTGCTGCTGTGGGCGGCGGCCGAGCCAAAGAAGCTGCCGGCTGCCGCGCGACGTATGATCGAAAGCCCGCGCAACCAGCCGCTGTTCAGCGCGGCGAGCCTGTGGGAAATCGCGATCAAGAATCAACTCGGCCGCAAGGATCTTCGCGTCGAGCCGCGCACCTTGCGCCGCGGCCTGCTCGACAACGGTTACGCGGAATTACCGGTCACCGGCGAGCACGCCGTCGTGACGGACACGCTGCCGCCACTTCACAAGGATCCGTTCGATCGCCTGCTGGTCGCGCAGGCGCAAGTCGAAGGCGTGCTGTTGCTGACCGCGGACGCGCAAGTGGCCCAGTATCCGGGGCCGGTAAGGAAGATCTAGGGAACGTCTGATCAATCCTTCGTTTCACGCGCTGCGGGTTGCAACATCGATCACGCAGCAGTGATGCGAGCGTATCGATCAGTTGTTGCCGGCTTGCTTGCCGGTTCTTGCTTAATTCACAAGCTTTCGGTGAATCGCAGACGCAGCTACCCTGTGGCGGCCAGTAGCGATTTGCGCGCCATCCACAGATTCGCCAACGCAAACAGCGTTGTCACTTGCGCTGCATTCTTGGCCAAGCCGCGATAACGGACCTTGACGTAGCCAAACTGCCGCTTGACCACCCGGAACGGGTGTTCGACCGCCGCACGGATCGAGGCCTTGAGGTGTTCGATCTGCTCGCTCAGATCGCGCAACTGCGGATCGGTGATGGCTTTGAGCTTGCCGCGCTTGACCGCGACATACCACCTGCGGCCACGCTTGCGCGCGTACTTCTCAGCGCCGGTGTAGCCGGCGTCGGCATACACGCGCTGCTCCTTGCCATGCAGCAGCTTGTCCACTTCCGTCACATCCGCCACGTTGGCTGCAGTACTGGTCACCGTGTGCACCAGCCCGGT